>CAYTEO010000023.1:0-40257 GCA_964436825.1 uncultured Fibrobacteraceae bacterium
CATGGACGACAGCCGCAGCGCCGGTCACGGGACCTGCTGCGCCGGCGTCGCCGCGGCCGTGGCCGGCAACGGCCTGGGCGTGGCCGGGATCGCCGGCAACTGCACCATCATGCCCCTGAAGGCCGCCGACTGGCGGGGCAACATGTACTTCTCGTACATCCAGGCCGCGCTCTACTACGCCGCCGACCACGGCGCCGACGTCATCAGCATGAGCCTGGGCGCCGCCCTCGACAGCGACGCCGCCACCGACGACGCCCTGCAGTACGCCTACGCGGCCGGCTGCGTGATCCTGGCCGCCACCGGCAACGAGAACAACAGCGTCATCAGCTACCCGGCCATCAACCAGTACGTGATCGGCGTCGGGGCCGCCTCGCCCTGCGGCGACCGCAAGCGCAGCAGCAGCGACGACACCGAGCTCAACCCCGGCGTCTATCCCGACCCCAACGGTTACACGTGCGACGGTGAGCGCTGGTGGGGCTCGAACTACGGCTCCACGACCCCCGACGACCGCGGCGCCGTCGATGTCATCGCCCCGACCATCCTGCCGACCACCGACATCAGCGGCAGCGCCGGCTACGACGCGGGCGACTACGACATGTTCTTCAACGGCACCTCGTGCGCCACTCCGTATGCCGCCGGCGTCTGCGCCCTGATCAAGTCGGCCTTCCCGGACTACGGACCGGCCGAGATCCGCCAGCAGCTCGTCAGCACGGCCATCGACATCGTCAACGTGGAGTCGGGCAGCGGCTGGGATCGCTACACGGGCTATGGCATGGTCGACGCCGCGGCGGCCGTGGCCGGCGGCGGCGGCACGACGCCCACCCTCCCGGTGGCCGCCTTCACCGCCTCGCCCACCAGCGGCACGGCGCCGCTGACCGTGAGCTTCACCGACCAGTCCACCGGTTCGCCCACCGGCTGGAGCTGGGACTTCGGCGACGGTGCCACCTCCACCCTGCAGAACCCGGGTCACACCTACGACGCCGCCGGCAGCTACACCGTGTCGCTGACCGTCACCAACGCCGACGGGTCCGACACCGAGACGAAGGTCGATTACATCGTCGTCTCCGATCCGTCCTCCGGCGGCGGCACCATGCACGTGGACGACATCGACGTGTACAGCTATCAGCAGGGCCGCTGGGTCTACGGCAAGGGGATCGTCACCATCGTGGACGATTCCGGCGCTCCCGTCTCCGGTGCCACCGTGTCCGTGACCTACACCGGTCCGACCAGCGGCACGCTCAGTGGCCTGACCGGCACCGACGGCACGGTCACCTTCGGCACGGCGCGGAGCTCTTCCTCCGGCTGGTGCTTCGAGGTCACCGACGTGACCCACGCCGCGCTGACGTACGACCCCAGCGCCAACGAGGTGACCAAGTCGTGCGAGAGCGGCGACGTCTACGGCGCCGACGCCGGCCTCGCGATCGCGCGGCTCAGCGCATCGCCCAACCCGTTCAATCCGCTGACCGAGGTGAAGTTCGGTCTGGCACGCACGGCTCCGGTCAAGCTGACCGTCTACGACGTCCGCGGCCGGGTGGCCGACGTCCTGGTGGACGGGATCCTCGGTGCGGGCGAGCACGTGGTGCGCTGGAACGCCGTCGACCGTCCCAGTGGCGTCTATTTCGCGCGGCTGGAGACCGGGGGGACGGCCCGGACCGTGAAGCTGATCCTGTTGAAGTGACGGAGCCCCGACGGTGACAGCGATGGGCCCCGGCCGCTGCCGGGGCCCTTTCCTTGCGCGGCGGACGATGGTCCCCCGGCCAAGGCGGGGCCGTGGCTCCCTTGTCTTTCCCGTGCGCTTTGTGATATGGTCGCTAGTGAAAGCGTGTGATCACGTCCGTCGGGGCCGCATGACGGCTCCCTTCCCCCGCCGCGGACAGCACTGACCATCTCTCGAGGAGAACGATCATGGCCCGTCGCGTGCTGCCGGTCCTGGTGGCCGGTCTGTTGCTCACCCTGTCGGCCGGGGCGGTGCTGGCCTCCCTGACCGTCGACCCGTCGCTGCCCGAGGCCCTCTCCGCGGCCAAGGACGGCGGGATGGTCCGCGTCCTGCTGGTGCTGGACGAGCGTCCCGATCCCGTCGCCCTGGCGGCCGGCCTGGAGGGGACCTCCCCGTCGCAGCGGCGCGCCGCCGTCCTGGCGCGGCTGCGCGAGTTCGCCGCCCGGTCCCAGGCCGACGTGATGACCCGCCTGTACGCCGCCGCCGCCCGGGGCCATGTCCGGCGCGTCAAGCCCCTCTACGTCGCCAACGCCGTCATCTTCCTGGCCGACCGGCAGGGGGTGGAGGAGGTGGCCGCGGCCAAGGCGCAGGGACTGCTCACCTTCGACCGTCCCTACGACCTGCTGGCCGGGGTCATGGCCCCCGACACGCCACCGGCGGCGACCGCCGATCCCTCGCCCGCCAAGGGCAACGCCTGGAGCCTGGACTGGATCGGCGCCCCGTCGGTCTGGACCATGGGCTATACCGGTGACGGGATCGTCGTCGGACACCTCGATTCGGGCGTCTACCTGACCCATCCCGACATCGCGAACAACCTCTGGACGAACCCCGGCGAGATCGCCGGCAACGGCATCGACGACGACGGCAACGGCTACGTCGACGACGTCCACGGCTACGACTTCGGCGACGACGACGGCAACCCCAACGACGACTCGGCCAGCCCGGGCCACGGCACCCACACCGCCGGGACGGTGGCCGGCGACGGGACCGGCGGGACGAACACCGGCGTTGCACCCGGCGCGAAGATCATGGCCTGCAAGGTGTTCGCCAGTGACGGGTCGGGGACGCTGGGGATGATCTGGGAGGCCTACCAGTACGTCCTGGAGAACGGCGCCCGGATGATCACCATGTCCCTGGGCGTGCCCGGCGACAACATCCCGGCCTCCCTGGCGCGGGCCGAGCGGAACAGCTGCGACGTGCTGCGGTCGGCCGGCATCACCGTCTTCAACGCCGCGGGCAACGACCACGGCACCTACGTCCCGCCCAACGAGTGCGGCCTGACGGCCCGTGTCCCGGCGCCCTGGAACCCCGTCGCCGGGACGCCCTACTCGTCGCTGGGCGGCGTCGTCACCGTCGGCGGCACCGGTTACCTGAGCGACAGCGGGTACTACTACTCCTCGCGCGGCCCCGTCACCTGGGGCCAGGTGGCGCCGTGGTACGACTGGCCCTACAACCCCGAACCGGGCCTGACCAAGCCCGACGTCTGCGCCCCGGCGGTCAACGTCAACTCGCTGGTCATCCCCAGCGGCTACTCCGGCAACACCTGGAGCGGTACCTCGATGGCCACGCCGCACGTGGCGGGCCTGGCGGCCCTGATGCTGGAGAAGAACCCCAGCCTCTCGCCGGCCGGCCTGGACTCGATCCTGGAGCAGACGGCCGTCGAGCTGGGGGTGGCCGGCAAGGACAACCAGTTCGGCTCGGGCAGGATCGACGCCGTGGCGGCGGTGGGTGCCGTGCCCACGGCCACGGTGCCGCACCTGGTGGTCGACGGGCTGACCATCGTCGATGCCGGCGGTGACGGTGTCGTCGACCCGGGCGAGGACTTCCAGGTCGTCTTCACCCTGGCCAACAACAGCGTCACGACCGACGCGCTCGGCGTCACGGGCGGCGTGGTCGTCCAGGCCGGCGACCCGGTGACGGTCACCGACGCGGCCGGGACCTTCGGCGACATCGCCCAGGGGGCGACCGGCGACAACGCCGGCGACGCCTTCGGGTTCACTGCCTCTGCCGCGGCCAGCCAGGGCGACACCTTCACCATGTACCTGACCATCCACGCCCAGAACGGCTACGAGAAGACGATCGATGTCCAGTACTACGTCGGCCTGCCCGAGTACCGGACCCACGACGTCGGCAGCGTCCTGGCCACGGTCACCGACCGCGGCAGCCTGGGCTACATGACCAGCGACCAGATCGTGGGCGACGGCTTCGGGCCGCCCGCGGACAACGGCCTGTTCATCGGCTCGCTGTGGGCCGGCAACAGCACCCTCTACTTCTGCAACAGGGACTACGACGAGGCGAATCCCGCCGAGTGGGAGGTCGTCACCTCGCCCAACGGCCGGGTCAAGGACCTGGGACACGTCGTCAGCGACCAGGATTTCCAGGCCATCTTCGGCGATACGGGCGCTCAGGTGGTGCGCAACGTCCAGGTCCTGCAGGAGAGCTTCGCCTTCGCCTCCAACCCCGACGACGACTTCGTCGTCCTGCGCTACACCCTGCGCAACAACGGCAGCACCACCCTGGCCGACTACTACGTGGGGGTCTTCTGCGACTGGGACGTGGGTGACGCCAGTGCCAACGTGGGCAACAGCGACGCCGCCCGGCGCGTGGTCTGGATCACCCCCGCCGGTGGCGGCGAGTGCTTCGGGGTGGCCCTGCGCGGCACCGCCCCGGTGGCCAACCTGTCGCTGATCAACAATCCCACCTACGTCTATCCGAACCAGTACATCGACGACGGCGACAAGCTGCGCTTCATCAAGGGGACCTACTCGACCCCGTCGACGAGCAGCGCCGACGACTGGTCGGCCGTCACCTCCAGCGGTCCGTACACGTTCGCCCCGGGCGACTCCATCGTCCTGGAGTTCGCCATGGTCTGGGGCGAGGACGAGGCCGACTTCCTGGCCAACGTCGACGCGGCCCTGGCCGTCGACCTGACCGGCGCAACACCGGTGGCCGACGGTCCCCTGCCGGTTCGCTTCGCCCTGGCCCAGAACATGCCCAACCCGTTCAACCCCCGCACGACGATCCGCTTCTCCCTGGACCGGGAGAGCCGGGTGCGGCTGGGCGTCTACGACCTGCACGGCCGGCTGGTCCGCACCCTGGCCGACGGCGTCTACGCCGGCGGCGAGCACAGCGTGGTCTGGGACGGCCGCAGCGACCGCGGCGACGAGATGCCCTCGGGCCTCTACTTCGTCAAGGTCGAGGACGGGAGACGCGTCCGGAGCAGGAAGATGATGCTGGTGAGGTAGCAGGGGGAGCCGGCCCCCCTTCCCTTCTTCCGGGGATGCCCCACCGCCACCTCGTGTGGCGGTGGGGCTCGACATTCCGTGCGCTCCGCCCTCCTGGCACCGCGCCCTCCATTCAGCGCCGTCCCCGTTCCTGCCAGAGCAGTCCGCCGACGATCAACACCAGCCCGGCCACCGTCGCCGGGCGGATCGCCTCGCCCAGCACGCCGCCGATCAGCAGCAGGGAGAGGAAGGGGGAGAGGAAGATCAGGTTCGCCACCCGGGCCGTCCGCCGGGTCGCGCGCAGGGCCGCGAGCCAGAGGATGAACGTCACGCCCATCTCCACGACGCCGACGTAGGCGGCCGCCAGCCTCCCCGCGGCGCCGGCCGCCCACAGCGGCTGCCCCGTAGCCAGGGCAACGCCGCAGACCAGGGGCGCCCCGACGGCGAAGTTGACCAGCAGGCCGGCCACCGGGTCGAGCCGCCCGCGCGTGTTGCCGATCCAGTAGAGCGCCCAGATCACGGTGCTGCCCAGGGCCAGGGCGACGCCGGCCGGGTCGTCCACCTGCAGCTCCCGGATCCGCCCGCCGGTGGCGATCAGGACGACCCCCAGGTAGCAGACGACGCCGGCAACGGCGTCGCGACGGGTCAAGGGACGGCCCAGCAGCGGGACCGACAGCCAGGTCAGCGTCAGGGCCCAGGTGTAGTTGAGCGGCTGGGCCACCTGGGCGGGCAGGCGGTCGTAGGCGACGAACAGGACCAGGTAGTAGAGCAGCGGGTTGAGTAGCCCGAGGGCGGCGGCGATCGCGAGTTCCCGCCTCGGCGCGGCGGCCAGCTCGCCCCAGCCACGGCGAACCGTGACGGTCGCGGCGAAGACCAGCAGCGAGACGATCGACGCCCCCGCCAGCAGGGTCGTCGGCGACTGGTGGCGCAGGGCGATCTTGAAGGCCGTCGCGACGGTGGACCACAGCAGGACCGCTCCGCCGCCCAGCAGCAGGGCACGGCGCTCGGACGTCATCGCCGCTCCCTGACGACGACCGAGCCGACGATCTTGTCGTGGTCGGCCTGGCGGTTGGGATCCCGGCGGGAGAGGAGGAAACCGAGTCCGAGGGTCGCCGCGCTGGCGCCGTAGCCGCCGGCGCGGTTGAAGCAGGTCCACAGCGACAGGGGCCGTCCGTCCAGCCGCGCGACCCGGATCCCCAGCAGCCGCTTGCCGGGCGTGCGGCCCCGGCCCAGCAGGTCGGGGTGGACGCGCAGCGGTTCCTCGGTCACGGTACGGTAGCGGGCACGGTCGGGCATGACGTTGCTCCTCGGCGCTGACACCCCGGATGCCGGAAGGGTGACAGAGGGCCGGGTCCGCGAGCAAGGGGGAAAGTGACCATGACCTTCCTGGACGCCCTGGGACGACGCCTGCTGATCGGCGACGGCGGGACCGGTACCGAGCTGCTGGCCCGCGCGCCGGACGATCTGGCCGGCCGCGACGGCCTGTGCGAGCGGTTGAACCTGGAGCGCCCCGACGTGGTGACGGAGGTCCACGCCGCCTTCCTCGCCGCCGGCTGCGACCTGGTCCGGACGAACACCTTCCGTGCCCTGGCACCGCACCTGGAGGGCGCCGACGCGACGGAGCGCGCCCGTGCGCTGGCCCTGGCCGGCGCCCGCCTGGCCCGCCGGGCGGCCGACGCGGCGTCCACGGCGGACCGCCCCCGTTTCGTGGCCGGGAGCCTGGGGCCGCCGCCGGCGGGCGTCGAGCCGGACGACGGACTGGTCGCTGCCTATGCCGCGACCGCCGGCGCCCTCGTCGAGGGGGGATGCGACCTGCTGCTGGTGGAGACGGGGACCGCCCTGGACCAGGTGGCGGCGGCCGCCGCGGGGATCGGGAGCGCCCTGGCGGCGGCGGGGCGCGACGTGCCGTGGGGCGTGCTGGTGACGACCGACCACCGGGGGCGTCTGCCGTCCGGGGAGGACGTCCTGGACGTCCTGCGGGCGCTCCTGCCGCGGCGACCCGCTCTGGTCGGCGTCAACTGCGGCGAGGGACCGGAGGCGCTGCGGACGGCCGCGCTGGCGCTGGGGCGCCACTGTCCCGTGCCCGTGGCCGTCATGCCCAGCGCGGGGCTGCCGGTGGCGGGGAGGCCCCGCGGCGAGACGGATCTCGGGCCGGAGCCGTTCGCCGCGGCGACGGCGTCGCTCGCCGGGGAGTGCGGCGCCGCGCTGGCGGGCGGCTGCTGCGGGGCCGGGCCGGCGCATCTGCGCGCCCTGGTGGACAGATTGGCGGCTCGCCTGGCGCCCCGGCGACGGGTCCGGCCCCTGCCTTCGCCGGGCACGGACGGTGGGTCTGCCGGGGTGGCGAGGTGAAAAAAGGACGGAGCCCCGCTCGGGGACTCCGTCCGACCGGTGCCGCGATGGGAGGCTACCTCATCCGCTTCAGCACCGGGTCCTCCTTGTAGCCCAGGGCCTTCCAGTCGAGACGACCGTTCTCGCTGTGGCAGTCGAGGCACTGCAGGGCGTTGGTCGCCGGCTGGACCTCGTGGTTGATGCTCATCCAGCGCTCGGCCCAGACCCACTCGTAGTCGGGATCCTCGATGCCGTAGGTCACCCTGGCGCCCTCGGCGACGGCGTGGGGCATGTCGCCGTCGGCGAAGAACTCCTCGACGGCGATCGGCACGAGCCACTGCTCCTTCCTCAGGACCGGCAGGGTGGCCCGGTGGACCTTGAACGGGTAGATCCGTGCGTCCTTGTCCTTCCTGTCGCCCAGCGGCTCCATCATGACGACCACGCCGTCGTCCTTGCGGCGCCGGACCGGCTCGCCGAGGAGCTGGCCGCGACTGCGGCCGTTGAACCAGCGGTAGCGCGGCACGACGTTCTTCTCCATCGTCTGGGTCGCGGTCCACTTCTTCTTGTCCTCGTGGAAGAAGGGCTTGGACCAGTCGCGGACCATGTCGGTGGGATCCTCGTTGGCGAAGGTCGGGATGTGGCAGGTCTGGCAGGCGATCCGCCGTGCGTGGTGGTCCAGGACCTTCTTCCCGTGCGGTGCCTCGTCGTGGCACTGGGTGCACTGCAGCCAGCCGCCGGCCCCGCTGCCCCACAGGTCGGCGCCGCGGCCGCGCATGTGGTGCCCCTCGCCGCGGTGGCAGTCGATGCAGGCCATGTCCTGGCCGTCGCTCGCCATGTGGACGTCGAAGTCGACCGCGCAGTCGGTCATGACGTACTCCAGGTCGCCCCGCTTGTAGTTGGGCCCGCCGCCCGAGCCGGCGTGGCAGCGCAGGCACATCTGGCGCTTGGGCAGGCTGATCCGCTGGGCGATGGCGTCCATCCCCTGGCGCATCCGCGCGGCCACCTTGGGGTTCTTCTCCGCCATGGCCTGCGCCCGGATCAGCAGCTGCGGCGCCCAGATGTCGTTGCCCTGCTCGTCCTGCGTCAGATCGCGCTGGTAGCCGGCGGCATGGCAGATCAGGCAGTCGATGTTCTCCAGCTGCTCGCGGGACATCTCCTCCTCGGGCAGCTTGCCGAAGCCGGCGTGGCACTTGGAGCAGCCCTTGGACAGGACCTTGCCGTCCTCGTTGCGCACGATCCCGATCCAGTTGGGCAGCGGGTTCGTGCAGAAGTCGTTCATCGTGTTCAGCTTGCCCAGCTTGCGGCCCTTGCTGCCCTCGATGGCGGAGGCGTCACCCCGCCACTGGTAGTGCTGGGAACGGAAGAAGTCCTCGGCCTCCTCCTGGTGGCACTCCAGACAGGTGGACGTCCCCTCGTAGTGCTCGAACATGTCGGCGTGGCTGGGCTCGGCGCGGCCGCCGGCCCACAGGGGACCGGCGGCCAGGAGAGCCACGACGACGGCAACTGCTCTGCGCATCGTCATCCTCCGGCTAGAAGTAGGCGGTCATACTCAGCATCAGCTTGTCCACGTCCTTGTAGGTCGGGAAGCCGAGCACGGGTGTCGTGTCCAGATCCTTGGGAGCGCCCAGGTGCCAGCCGGAGCCGGAGTAGTCGAAGCTGTAGTGGATGTAGTCCAGCTTCAGCAGGAACTTCTTCTGGATCCGGTGCAGCAGGTACGCCTCCCAGACGTCGCCGCGGGTGTTCGTCTTGGGGGCGATCAGGTCGTCCTGGGACTGGACGAAGCTGAACCAGTACTTCGACCCGTGGTTGTACTCGACGCCCAGCTTCGTCGAGGACTCGGGGAAGCTGTAGACGGCGCCCAGCCAGTACATCTCGCCGTCGTGCTCGGTCGGCGTGTCGAACGGGTCGCTGAACAGGCCGCCGAAGGGCGTCGTCTGGCCGTTGGGGTCGGACCACATGTGGTTGTAGCTGGCGAACACGGCCAGGGGGCCGGCCTGCTTCTGGGCGACGAAGCCCCAGAGGTTCATGTCGCCCAGGTTCGTCGACGGCGTGTAGCGCATGACCATCGGCGCGCCGATGGGATCGCCGGTGATCGGGTTGTTGGGCAGGACGACCAGGCCGGTGAAGCCGTCGGCGATGTCGAAGGCATGGGCCCAGGTCGTCTGGATGAACAGGTCGTCGCTGTCGACGATGTCCCAGTTGATCCCGAACAGGTGGGTGTCCTTCATCCGGTCGGCCGGGGTCTTGAGCTGCTCGGCGTTGCCGAAGCCCGACTCGAAGCCCACGCCGTAGCAGAGGCGGAAGGCCATCGTCTCGCCGATATGGTAGCCCAGCGTGGCACCGTCGAACTGGAAGTCGATCAGCGAGCCCATGGGGGTGCCGCCCCGCTGCTCGTCGCGGCGGAAGTGGGAGGGAGGACCCCCGGTGGAGGGCCGGCGGCCGATGGACAGGTAGGCGTCGGTGCCCAGGAAGTGGTGCCAGTTGATGTAGGCCCGCTCGACGCGCAGGACGTCGCTGTTGGGCACGGTGCCCGAGGTGCCGTCGATGTTGAGGCTGTTGCTCTGGCCGTTGAGGATCTGGATCCCCGAGGAGTCGCCCCACGGCTTGTACATGGTCAGCCGGCCGGCGAACGAGAAGTCCTCGGCGACCTTGGCCGACATGTTCAGGCGCAGGCGGCTGGTGTAGAGGATGTCGTTGTCCCAGTCGTACCCGTCACGGTAGACGCCGGGCGCGGCCATCATCATCCCCATGGCCTGGTCCTGGAGCATGGCCCACTGCTCGGGGGTCATCGTGGCGGGGTCCAGCCCGTTCATGACCGCCATGGCGCCCAGCAGGTTCTGCATGCCGCCCTGCAGCCCCTCGAAGGTCAGGCTGCTGGCGTAGGCCATGTAGTTGCCGGCGTTCTGCTGGATGTAGGTGTTCAGGGCGTCGAAGTCCAGCCCGCCGTCGCCGGTCATCGGCAGCGAGCCGGTGCCGCCGAAGTAGAACAGCGTGTGGGCCATGACGGCCTGCAGCGCCATGCCGTCGTAGTAGTCGGGCATGGACGACTGGATGTTGTGGGCCTCGAAGCGCATGTCGCCGGTGAAGGCCATGCGGTCGGTCCCCGCCTTGAACTGGACCTTCCGCATCTGCTGCTCCAGCCGCTTGACCTTCTTCTTCAGCTTCGCCAGGTCGCTCTGGTCGTCCGCCAGGGCGGCGGCGGCGACCGTCAGGACCATGACCACGGTCAGCAGGATGGCCAGTGTTCTCTTCATCGTGGTGTCCTTTCGTTCCGGCGGCCTAGCCGCAGGTCATGGGATGCTCCGAATCGGCGGCTCCCTCGATGCAGAAATCGCGGATGGCCTTCAGCTCCTCGGGGGTGATCTTGTTGACGACCTTGGTCGTGTCGTCCTCGGACCACTGGACGTCCTTGTGGGTGTCCACGTAGTCCTCGTCGAAGAACTGCTCCCACTGCTCCTGGATCAGGAACATGGGGGCGTACTGCCCGTCGGGGGAGTCCTCGCCGTGGCAGACCTTGCAGTTGTCGCGGAACAGCTTCTTGGGATCGAGCTTCTTGGCCTTGGCGTCCGCCTTGTCGCCCGCAACGGCCAGGGAGCCCAGTGCCACCACGAGGGCGGCGACCAGCAGGAGGGTCGGGATTCTTCTCATAGTCATCTCCTTCGTGTTGGAGCGTTGACGGAACCGGTAATGGCCATTCTCGCGCCTGTTATTGCGTCAACAGGGTGAAAGATAATCCCACTCGTTGGGTGGTCAATCAAAAAATGAATTCATGAATCCTGATGATCGTTCATGGCGGACGGTGTCGCTCTTGCATCACAGCAGGGAGGTGCTACGATGACACGGGTGCCCGCTGGTGATCAGGCTTTTCCCAAGGCAGTCCGGAGGAACACGATGCAACGGATCGCCCTCGCCCTGTCGGCCCTCACACTGGTCATAGCCGTCCTCTCCCGCCCCGCGTCGGCCGCGGTCCATGCCATGCCGGCCGCGCCGGAGCTGCTGCAGCGACTCGGTCCCGCCGCGGTGGCACGGTTGGCGGGGGACGGGGCGCCGGAGCGGGAGCTCTTCGCCGCGGCCGAAGCGGAGAGGGCCAAGTCCGGCGCGGCGAAGGTTGCCGGCACGGGCCGTTGCCTGGTCATCCTGATGGAGTGGAGCGACCACTCCGCCGACGCCGTGAACCACCCGGCGGGTGACTACGACGCGATGATGTTCTCGACGGGGACCTACCCCACCGGGAGCATGAACGACTACTACCTCGAGAACAGCTACGGCCGGTTCGGGATCGCGGGCCTGGTCTCGGGCTGGCACCTCTCGACCCACGCCTACGCCGACTACGACCCGACCAACTACAGCGACGTCCGCCAGATGGTCGCCGACGCCATCACCCAGCTCGATCCGCTGATCGACTTCAGCCAGTTCGACGATGACGGCCCCGACGGCATCCCCGCCTCGGGGGACGATGACGGGTACGTCGACGCCCTGTTCTTCGTCCACGCCGGCCCCGGCCGGGAGCAGACGGGCGATCCCGGGGACATCTGGTCCCACGCCTGGGCCTTCTCCGGCGGGCTGCCCACCGCCGACGGCGTCTCGATCGGCCGCTACTCGGTGGAACCCGAGATGCTGGCCGACGGCTCCCTGATCACCATCGGCGTCTTCTGCCACGAGTTCGGCCACGTGCTGGGCCTGCCCGACCTCTACGACACCGACTACAGCAGCAGCGGCATCGGGGAGTGGGGCCTGATGAGCGGCGGCTCGTGGAGCCGGCGCGCGGGCGACCCGCTGGGCAGCAGTCCGGCCCACATGATCGGCTGGAGCAAGATCCGTCTCGGCTGGGTCGTCCCGACGGTCGTCACGGCCGACAAGCCCAGCGTCGTGATCCCGCCGGTGGAGACCTCGCCCACCGTCTACCGCCTGTTCCGGCACGGCGCCACCACCGGTGACGAGTACTTCCTGCTGGAGAACCGCCAGCCCCTGGGCTTCGACGCGTCGCTGGTGCGCCGCCAGGTGGACCTGGGCCTGCCGCAGCCGCGGGGCCTGTTGATCACCCACGTCGACGACACTGCCGTCACCAACGCCGACGAGCGGCACCGGATGGTCGACGTCGTCGAGGCCAGCCCCTGGTTCGCCGACGACGGGACCTGGTTCGAGCACCTGGACGGGCCGTACAGCTACGCCGACCGCGCCCGCCTGGACCGCTGGAACCGCGGCGACAACGGTGACGTCTGGCCGGGATTCAGCCAGGTCAACGGCGACACGACCGACTGGGTAGCGCCCCGCGACCGGGACCGCTTCGCCGACGACACGATCCCGCCTGCCGAGGACAACGACTGCGATCCCACCGGCATCGCCGTTGAGAACATCGCCCTGTCCGGAGACGATGTCGTGGCCAGCCTGCGCATCAACCTCCCGGCCAAGGTCGTGGCCACCGGCAAGTCCCTGACCTGGGACTTCGAGAGCGGGACCGATGGCTGGTCGTTCTGCCGCAGCCGCGTCCACCGTGACACGTCCCACCCGGGCAGCTGCGGCGGGAGCGCCGGGCTCTGGTTCGGCCTGGACGACACGACCTTCGTCTGTCCCCCCGGCTACGGGAACGGCTGGCACGATTTCACCTGGACGGTGGTCGGCGTCTCCAGCGGCGCCAGCGTCACCCTGCGGCACCGCTACGAGCTGGAGCAGGACTACGATTTCGCCTACGTCGAGGTGCGCTGCGCCGGCGATCCGGACGCTCCCTGGCACGAGGTCGCCGCGCTGACCGGCAGCAGCAGCTGTGTCACCGACACCTGGCTGATCCCCCCGGCCGTCGTCGCCGAGTGCCAGAACGCCTACGGCTACGCCGCGCTCGACCTGCGCCTGCGGCTGGAGAGCGACGCCGGCTGGTCGGCCCAGGACGGCTACTACTGCGGCATCGGCTGGTGGGTGGACGAGGTCACCGTCGACGGGGCCTACGCCACCGCGGCGAGCGCGTTGCCGCCGGTCGCCGTGCTGGAGGCGCCGTCGCCCAACCCGTTCAACCCGGTGGTGACCCTGGCGTACACCGTCCCCGTCGAGGGGGCGGACGTCCGCCTGGAGATCTTCGACCAGCGCGGGCGGCTGGTCCGCGTGCTGCCGACGCCTCCCGGCGCCGGCCGCCGGACCGCCCGTTGGGACGGCCGCGATGCCGCGGGGCGGGCCGTGGCCGGCGGGGTCTACTTCGCCCGCCTGACCGTCGACGGCCAGGTCCTGGTCCGCAAGCTGGCCCTGCTGAAGTGATGGACGATTCAACCCTGGAGGACGCCGTGGAGCCTCGCACCGTCGTCTTCGTCGCCACCGACCGGCTGGGCCGGGGCGACGACGAGCTGGGTCGCGCCCTGCTGAAGTCGGCCCTGAAGAACCTCGGCAGGATCGAGGGAGGGCCGGTCAGCCACGTCCTGTTCATGAACGCCGGCGTGCAGCTCTGCTGCGAGGGGTCCGACACCCTGGACGACCTGCGCGCGCTGCAGGAGGACGGCGTGCAGCTGCTCTGCTGCGGCACCTGCCTGGACTGGTTCGAGCTGACGGGGAAGCTGCAGGTGGGCCGGGCCTCCAACATGGCGGAGATCCTCGGCCTGCAGAACCGGGCGGAGCGGGTCATCCGGCTCTGAGCCGGGTCCTGCCCGGTCCGCGGGGACGGCACGGGTCACGCCGCGGCCGGTCACCATACCGGGGTCGGCTGTCGTTCCTTCCCCTCGGGCCGCCGGGGATGGAGCGGTCTAGGGCGTGACGACGACCGTGACGGCCGTCGTCTCGGCAGCGGCTCCCGCCAGCGCCCGGGCCTGGATGGTGACGCTGCTGTCGGCCGCCACGGAGGGGATGCTCCAGGCGAAGCTCCAGGTCTCCAGCCCCGTCGCCGCCTGCCAGCCCGTTCCCGTGTCCACCTCCACCGCCGAGAGCGGCTCGTCGCAGGTCCCGGCGTGGGCCGTGCCGGCCAGGGTGACCGTCGTCCCCCCGCCGACCGTGTCGGGGGCGTCGATCGTCACCGTCAGGACCTCCGGCGGCAGCCACTGGATGCTGCTGCTGACCGGGTCGGGGGAGAACCAGTCGTTGCGGAACTGCCCGTAGACGGTCTTGAGCAGGTCGCCCGCGCAACCGGAGTGGACGAAGGTCGTCGTCTCGGCGTAGGGCTGCCACGGCGTGGCGGCCAGCTCGGCCGGGCTCTCGGCGTAGCGCATCTCCGTGGCCGCGGTCACGGCCCGCAGGGTCAGGACGGTGTCGCCCGTGGCGGCGCTGCCGCCGTTGATGACCAGCTCCACATGGGCCAGGCTGTCCGGGATCGCCGCCACGCTGTCGACGACCGAGAAGCCGAAATCGCCGGCGAACTCCCCGAAGACGACCTGGGTGTCCGGTGTCGCGTCCAGTTGGTACTGGTCGTACGTCGCCGCGGCCGGCAGCCAGGCGGCGTCCTCCAGCCCGGCGCGGGAGGGGGCGAAGCGCATCTGCTGGACGCCGTCACCGGTGACGACCAGGTCCAGGCGGCGCGAGCCGACCGTGGCCGGGTCGCCGGCCAGGTGGAGCGACGGCCGGAAGGAGACGGTGACGCTGTCGAGGACCGTCGAGGTGGGGATCCCGCCGGCGAACACCCGCACGTAGAACCTCTTGACGACGCCGTTGCTGTCGGCGGGACCCAGGTCCCAGTCGATCCTGGTCGTGTCGGTGCCGGCGAAACCGGCGCCGGCGGCGGTGGCGAAGGCCTCGGTCGAGTCGACGGCGGCGCTGTCGCCCGTCGCGCTGCGGACCCAGATGGAGATGAACCGCGTGGCGGTGTCACGGCCGGGAGCGATGCGGATGGTCGGCGGGACGGGCAGCTCGGCCGGGGTGACCAGGGAGATGGCGGTCGGTACGCCGTTGGCGTCCAGGGCGCGGACCTTGTACCAGTTGACCGCGTCGGGCACGTACGACGTGTCGGTGTAGGTGGTGACCGTCGCCGTGCCGAGGATCTCGTAGGGGCCCGCCTGGGAGAGGGAGCGCAGGACCTCGTAGCCGGTGATCCCGTCCAGGCCGGGATCGTGCCAGGTGACCAGGACGGTCTCGTTCAGGTAGACGGCGTTGACCTGGAAGGGGTCGCCGCCGTCGGGGCCGGCCGGATCCAGGGGGTTGTCGAACACGGGAGCCGAGGGCTCGGTGCTGCAGGCCAGCAGGCCGAGCAGTGCCGCCAGCGCGGCGCAGATGGCGGCGACGCTCCAGGGGCGGGCGGCGATGACGCGGTGGACTCGGTTCATCACGGCTCCTCAGAAGGACAGGCGCAGGCCCAGGTGGACTCCCGGTCGGGCGGCGGCGGACCAGTGGACCGGCCCGTCGGCGTCCTCGCTCTCCGGCCGGGGCGCGACCGGCAGCACGCCGTCGCCCGCCTCCAGCCGGGGGAAGCGCAGCCAGGCGTCCAGGACGCTGACGGCGACGGCCGCGACGGCCACGGCCACCGCCGCGTCCCGCAGCGAGGCCGCGTCGTCCATGCTGGTGTACTTGTCGGCGGCCTGGGCGCGCAGCCGGGCGATCTCGTCCTGGTTGACGGCGGCCCGGTAGTCGGCCATGGCCGCCAGGTAGTCGTCACGGTTGTTCTGGTAGGCGATCTCCGCCAGCAGGGCCGTCACGCCGCCGACGATCTCCGCGCCCGTCAGGATCCAGCCCAGGCGGTTGCGGCCCTCGTAGCGCTGGCCGCTGCCCGCCAGCAGCAGGCTGCCGACGACGGCGTCCTTGCGGCTCAGGGGGATGACCCGGACGTGGAGACGGATCGTCTCGTGTGCGCCGATCTGGAAGGCGTGCCGCCAGTCTTGCATGCCTCGCAGGGTGGCCACCAGCGTGTGCTCGCCGGAGGACACCTCCAGGGGAGCGGCCAGCGGCAGGGTCCCGACGCTGCGGCCGTCCAGCTCGATCCGCGCCCCGGCCGGGCCGGTCAGTTCCACGGTGGCGGCCGGAGCGACCGCGGCCAGCAGCAGGCCGCCCGCCATCAGGGTCAGCAGCAGGAATCGCCGTTGCATCGTCCCGGTGTCCTTTCGCCAGGGAACGGCCCGTCCCCGGGGGGCGGGCGGAAACGGGCACCAGTATACGGAACCCGCACCGGGTCCGAAAGCGGGGATTGCCCGGGCGCCCGGGCGAGCGTCCCGGTCCTTCACTCCCGGTGGTAGCCGTGTCCCCTGTTGATGGACAGGCCGCGGTAGATCTGCTCCAGCAGGACGATCCGGGCCAGCTCGTGGGGCAGGGTCATCCGCGAGAGCCCGAGCAGGCGGTCGGCCCGGGCGCGGACGGGGTCGCTCACCCCGTCGGGTCCGCCGATGACGAAGGTCAGCGAGCCGTGGCGCGAGAGCAGGTCGGCGAAGCCGCGGGAGGTGAACTGCTCCCCCCGCTCGTCCAGGACGATCAGGGGGGCGCGGGCCCCTTTCCTCTCCACGGCGGCCAGCAGGGCGGCGCCCTCCCGCCGCGGATCGCTGTCGCGCACCTCGACGACCTCCACGGCGGCCCAGGGGCGGATCCGGCGCAGGTAGTCGTCGGCCAGCGCGGCCAGGTGTGCGTTCTTGAGACGGCCGACGGCGAGCAGGCGGAGCATGGCGCGGTCTCTCCCGGGGTGGACGGATCCCGTGGTCGTGTCCTCGGCGGGCGCGGCGTCGTCGACGCCGGGCGCCACCAGTCTAGCGGGGAGCGGGCGGAAAGGCCAGCGGGTGGCGACGGGTGGGACTTTCCCGCCTCGCCGCGATCGTGTAACCTCCTGGTTCCCGTCAGCCCCGGAGGTTCCCATGCGTCGCCTGCTTGCCCTGCTGTGCCTGCTGCCGGCCGCCGCCGCGGTCGCCTGCACGGACATCCTGGTCACCCCCGGCGCCAGCGCCACCGGCGCGGCCATCGTCACCTACAACTGCGACGGCGAGTTCCACCCGCACCTGCGCTACACGCCCGCCGCCGACCACGCACCCGGCGAGACGCTCCCGATCACCGGCCGGGGGGGGAAGGTCCGCGGCGAGATCCCCCAGCCGCCCCACACCTACGCCGTCGTCGGGCTGATCAACGAGCACCAGCTGGCCATCGGCGAGTCGACCTTCGGCGGCCGGCCCGAGCTGCGCGATCCCGACGGCCTGTTCCACTACTGGGACCTGATGCAGCTGGCTTTGCAGCGGGCGCGGACGGCCCGCGAGGCCATCGCCGTCATGACCGGTCTGGCCGAGCGGTACGGTTACCGCAGCACCGGGGAGTCGTTCTCCATCGCCGACCCGCAGGAGGTGTGGCTGCTGGAGATGATCGGCGCCGGACCCGGCAGCGGGACGGCCGTCTGGGTGGCCCGGCGCGTTCCCGACGGGATGCTGACCGTCCACGCCAACATGGCGCGCATCGGCGTCTTCCCGCGGGACGATCCCGACAACTGCCTGTTCAGCGACAACGTCGAGAGCGTCGCGGCGGCCCACGGCTGGTTCGATCCCGCCGCCGGCGGGCCGCTGGACTTCCGCGCCGTCTACGACCCGCCCACGCCCCAGAAGTGCCGCAACTGCGCCATGCGGGTCTGGAGCGTCTACCGCCGCGCCGCCCCGTCGCGGGACTTCCCGGTGGCCTTCGCCCGCGGCGACCTCGCCGCGCCGGACAACCCGCTGTTCATCGCCCCGGACCGCAAGCTGACCGTCGCGGACGTCATGGCCCTGAACCGCGACCACTACGAGGGCACGGACTACGACATGACGACCGGCCCGGCCGCCGGTCCCTTCGGCTGCCCGGTCCGCTACCGGCCCCTGGCCTGGACGTCGGACGGGGAGCAGTACACCTGGGAGCGTCCCGTCTCGACCCAGCAGACCGGCTTCTCGATGATCTGCGAGCTGCGCGGCTGGCTGCCCGACCCGGTCGGCGGGGTCATGTGGTACGGCGTCGACGACACCGACGTCACCTGCTGGTTCCCCGTCTGGTGCGGCGTGACCGACGTGCCCCCGTCGTTCGCCACCGGTTCCCTGGCCCGGTTCGACCGCGGGTCGGCGTGGTGGGTCTTCAACCTGGTCGGCAACTACGCCAACCTGCGCTACCGGGACATGATCGACGACATCCGGACCGTCCAGAAGGAACTGGAGGGGGGATTCCTCTCCGGGCGGGACGAGGTGGAGGGGATCGCCGTCGAGCTCTGCCGGTTCGATCCGGCGCTGGCGCGCTCCTACCTGACCCGCACGTCGGTCGCCTGGGGGGAGCGGGTCGCGGAGCGCTGGCGCGAGCTGGCCGACCTGCTGGTGACCCGCTACAACGACGGTTTCGTCCAGCGCGAGCCGGGTAGGCCGACCTCGCCCGGCTACCCGCAGGAGTGGCTGCGCGAGGTGGTCGACCGGCGCGGCGAGGCGCTGCGGTTGCCGGCCGCCGCCGACAGTGCCGCCACGGTGTTGCCGTACTAGGAGGAGGACGATGAGGAACCGAGACCGTACCGGCCGCGTGCCGGCGCGCGCCGCCGCGCTGGTCGTCGCGCTGATCGCCGTCGTCGCCCGTGGGGGGGAGGTGCCCTTGGAGGAGAGCCGCGTCGCCGTGACCATCTACACCGGGCCGGTCATCGTCACCGGCGATCCCGACCTGCCCGAGGCCGTCGCCATCGCCGTCGACCACACCGGACGGATCGTCGAGACCTACGGCGAGGTCCCCCGCGACACCCCGTGGCCGGTGCGCCGGCTGCCCGGTCGGCTGGCCCTGCCGGGGCTGGTCGACGCCCACCTGCACGTCAGCGGCATCGGCCGGTTGCGGGAACAGGTCGTCCTGAACGGCTGCCGCAGTGCCGCGGAGGCGGCGGCCCGGGTGCGGGAGTTCGCCGCCGCCAACCCGGACCTGCCGGTCATCCGGGGGCGGGGCTGGGACCAGTCCCTCTTCCCGGGCCAGGCGTTCCCCACCGCCGCCGACCTGGCGGACGTCGCCGACCGGCCTGTCGTCCTGCGGCGGGTCGACGGCCATGCCGCGTGGGTCAACGCGGCGGCGCTGGCCGCCGCCGGCATCACCGCCGCCACCCCGGACCCCGAGGGCGGGCGGATCGTGCGCGACGCGCACGGGGAGCCGACGGGGATCCTGGTGGACAACGCCCTCGACCTGCTGGCGCCGGTCCTGCCCGCGCCGACATTCGCCGATCGCAAGCGCTGGCTGCTGGCCGGGCTGGCCGCCTGCGCCGACGCCGGGCTGACGGCCGTCCACGACATGGGCGAGACACCGGAGACGGCCGACGCCGCCCAGGAACTGGCCGACCAGGGCCGGCTGCCGATCCGCCTGTTCGTCTACCTGGAGGGGAGCGACCCCGGGACCCTGGCCGCCCTGGGGCGCTACCACGACACCGACCGGTTCTCTGTCGTGGGTGTCAAGTATTATGCCGACGGCGCGCTGGGCAGCCGGGGAGCGGCGCTGCTGGCCGACTACAGCGACGATCCCGGCAATCGCGGTCTGCTGGTCACCGACCCCGACACCCTGGCCGCACGCATCGCCGCCGTCCATCGCCGCGGCTTCCAGGTGGCCGTCCACGCCATCGGGGACCGGGCCAACCGCCTGGTCCTGGACGCCATCGCCGCCGCCCAGGACGGCGACACCAGCCGCCGCCACCGCGTCGAGCACGCCCAGGTCGTCGCCCCCGACGACTTTCCCCGTTTCCGGCAGCTGGGAGTCGTCGCCTCGATGCAGCCGACCCACGCCACCAGCGACATGCGCTGGGCCGAGCGGCGCCTCGGGTCGGACAGGATCCCCGGCGCCTACGCCTGGCGGACGCTGCTGGACCTGGGCGTGCCGCTGGCCTTCGGCAGCGATGCGCCCGTCGAGGACCACGCTCCCCTGCCGGGGATCTACGCGGCGGTCACCCGCCAGGACAAGAGCGGCTGGCCGCCCGGCGGCTGGTTCCCGCAACAGCGGCTGACCGATGGGGAGGCCATCGCCGCCTTCACCAGCGGTGCCGCCTACGCCGTCCACCGCGAGGCGGAGCTGGGACGGCTGCGCAGGGGTTGCCTCTTCGACGTGACCCTGCTGGATCGCGATCCGCGTGGGCACGCGGGCCAGTGGCTGGCGGCCCGGGTCGTGGGGGTGGTCGTCGGCGGAGAGCGGGTGCGCTGACGGTCGTGCCCCTGACAGCGTGTCCCAAGGAACGGGGCGGCCCCGGCGGCCGCCCCGTTCCTGTGACTGCCAGTGTCGCCGCCCGTCAGCGGACGAGCGTCAGCCGCTGTCCTCCCTGGACACTGCCGTCGAGGCGGACCAGGTAGACCCCCGAGGGGACGGCGCGCCCGCTGCGGTCGGTGCCGTCCCAGGCGAGGCGGCGGGGGCCTGCCGGCAGGATCCCGTCAACGAGGGTCCGCACCAGGGTCCCGTCCAGGGCGTGGATCGTGACCCGGCACGGACCGGCTGCGGGCAGGTCGAAGGCGATCGTCGTGCGCGGGTTGAAAGGATTGGGATACCCGAGCACGGGTACGACCGGTGCGGGCGCGTCGCCGGCGACCCCGGTCGACGACTGGGTACGGGTCTGCGCCGCCAGGACGAGCTGCTCGATCAGCAGCGGCCCCACCGTCTGGTTGGCCAGGGTGTTGGGGTGGGAATCGGTGCCGTAGTGGCTCAGCTCGTACTCGTAGCGGAGCATGTTCCGCGTGTCGCTGCCGTCGTCGGGGGCGGCCAGCATGTCGAACAGGTCGATGCAGGCCAGGTTGGGGTGTCCCGCCAGGTAGGCGTCGCTCTTGAGCCAGTTGGCGAAGGCCCGGGCCCGGTCGGCCTCCGCGAGGTTCGTCGCCAGGCGGTGCAGCGGCGGCTGGGAGACGACGACGAAGACCTTCTCCGGGTGCTGGTCGAAGAAGTCGCGCATCTCCAGATACCACTGCTGCCGCTGGGCCAGTTCCTCGTCCGTGGCGATGTGGGAGGCGGGGAAGCACGACTTGAAGGCGATGACATCGTGGTTGGCCAGGATCGCCGCCCGGGCCGGGTTGTCGGTCGTCCACAGGACGTACAGCCCGTCGGGATCGGTGTTGTCGTCGGGGATGTTGTAGCTCGTGCCCGTCAGGTTCCCGTCGGGATCGGTCAGGCCGATGTAGTTGTAGTCGTGGTCCCACAGCACGTAGTTGCGGGCGTGCTGGGCGTCGTAGTCGGCCAGCCAGGCGCGGACGTCGCCCTCCTGGATGATGTTGCGTCCCGTGGAGTGGTGGAGGAAGAAGAGGTTCTCCATCTCCACGGCCGAGGCGCCGCCGGCCGCGGTGAGCGACAGCACCATCGCCGCGACGAGCAGAAACGCAGGGGTGATCGGTTTCCGGAGGGCGCGGAGCCGTTTCTTGAGCATCATGGGCGATCGATCTCCTGGTTCGTGGGGGTTCCCGTATGCACGACCCAACGGGCCCGCAAAGATCATACCAAGTGACAGATGAGCAAGAAAAAGGAGAGTCATTGAGTGTTGTTGCTTGCAACGGTGTCCGACGGTGCGATTTGGCCATGCAACAACCCATAATTTGGCAGGAGGACGCCAGGGACTATCTTTCTTCAGAGCTATTGAACTTGAGAATCCCTCGCACGGGCCCCGCACGCGGGCCGGGGAGGAGGCGACGATGGCCACGACGGAAAGCTACGATGTCATCCTGGTCGGCGGCGGGCCTTCCACCCGCATTCTCAACAAGTACCTGCACAAGCTGCAGCCCGGGATCCGGACGGTCGTCATCCGCGACGAGGAGAGGATCGTCAACCACTGCGGGACCCCCTACATCGTCGAGGGGGTCATCCCCTGGGAGAAGGGACTGATCAAGGAGGAGCTGGTCACCCGGTTCGACACGGAGATCGTCGTCGATCCCCTGGTCGGCGGCGACCCGCAGGCGCACGAGATCGAGCTGGCCTCGGGCCGGCGCCTCCGGTACGGCAAGCTGGTCCTGGCCACCGGGACCGACCAGGTCCTGCCGCCGATCCCGGGCGTCGAGCTGGATGGGGTGCTGAAGGTCCGGCGCACCGAGGACGTCCAGCGGACGCTGGCCACCCTGGGGGAGGTCCGGCACGTCACCGTCCTGGGCGGAGGGTACATCGGCCTGGAGTTCGCCGTCGCCCTGCGCAAACTGGGCAAGGAGGTCCTGCTGGTCGAGCTGCTCGACCACGTCATGGGCGGGCGGGTCGACGCGGCGATGGCCACCGCCGTCGAGGACGAGCTGCGCGGCATGGGCATCGAGGTCGTGACCGGGACGGCGGCCGAGAGGCTGGAGGGGGACGACGGCCGGGTCGGCCGGGTCGTCCTTGCCGGCGGCCGGGTCGTGGAGACCGACGCCGTCCTGTCGGCCGTCGGGGTGCGTCCGCTGATCGACTACGCTCCCGGGCTGGGCCTGGAGACCAGGCGCGAGGGGATCGTCGTCGACGAGTACTTCCGCACCAGCCAGCCCGATATCTTCGCCATGGGCGACTGCGCCATCTCCCGCTGCGCCGTCACCGGCCGGATCATTCCGGGCAAGCTGGGCTCCAACGCCGGGCAGATGGCCCGCACCCTCGCCCTGAACCTGGCCGGTCTGGTCCGGCGCCCCTACCAGGGCGTCGTCAACGCGGCGGTGACCCGCGTCGGCGAGCTGGCCTACGGGGGCGTGGGCCTGAGCGAGGTCGACGCGCAGCGGATCGGGATGGAGGTGCTCGTCTCCCGCAACACCTCGACCGATCGCTACGACAACATGCCGGGCGTGGGACCGGTGGAGGTCAAGATCGTCTTCCGGGCCGAGGACCGGACCGTCGTCGGCGGGGAGCTGCTGGGGCGGTTCAACCCCGCGGGCTTCGTCGAGGCGCTGGCCCAGCTCATCGAGCGACGCGCCACGCTGGCCGATATCGTCACCATGCCCTACTCTTCACATCCGGAGTTGACTCCCAAGACGAGCAAACCGTTCTGGGTCTGGGCCACCGAGCCGCTGCTGCTGCGGCTGGGGGCGCAGGCCGTTTCCCCGCAGAAGGAGGAAGCCCGATGAGCCCGACCGCCGCTGTCATCGTCGGTATCGTCGTCGGCATGGCCCTGGCCCTCAGCCTCGTGGTCCAGGTCATGCGCACCCGGATGGTCGTCGCCCACCGCAGCCATCGCAGCTTCGAGGAGACGTGCGAGGCCATCGAGCGAATCGTTCCCGCCGCGCCGGGCTGGGGATTCCCCATCGAGACCTGGAACTTCTACGAGACGTTCCTCAAGAAGGATCTCGTCCCCAAGGGGTTCCGCAAGCTGAAGGTCTATTTCGTCTGCAATGCCGGACTGGCCAGCAAGATGCTGTCGCACACCCCCTCGTTCGTGGGGATGATGCCGTGCAGCTGGGCCGTCTACGAGCTGGAGGACGGTTCGGTCTGGCTCTCCAAGATGAACGTGGGCCTGATGAGCAAGATGTTCTCCGGCCTGGTCGGTTCCATCATGGGTCAGGTCGGCAGGGCCGACGACGAATTCCTGGCCGAAGTGCTGGGCGGGCGCTAGGCTGGGGTCGTCAACGATCAACCGCAATGGAGCGCCTGTGAGATGAACGGACACGAGCTGCAAGGCGATTTCGCCGCCGAGGTCCTGGAGGCCAGCCACGGGAGGCCGGTCGTCGTCGACTTCTGGGCCGAGTGGTGCGGCCCGTGCCGGATGCTCGGGCCGATCCTGGAGCGCCTGGCCGCCGAGGCGAACGGCGCCTGGAAGCTGGTCAAGGTCGACACGGAGCGGCACCCCGAGCTGGCGATGCAGTACGGGATCCGCAGCATCCCGGCCGTCAAGATGTTCCGGGACGGCCAGGTGGTCGACGAGTTCGTGGGCGCGTTGCCAGAGCCCCAGATCCGCCAGTGGCTCTCACGACACCTGGCGCCGGAGCAGGCGCAGGAGGTGCAGCAGGCCCTGGCCCTGCTCCAGGCCGGACGCGTGGACGAGGCTCGCGCTCTGCTGGAGCAGGCCGCCGCTGCCGACGACGCCGACTCCGAGGTGCTGCTGACCCTGACCAAGATCCTGCTGGGGGATGCGCCGGCCCAGGCCGCGGCGTATGCCGAGCGGATCCCCAAGGACGACCCACGGGCCGCCGAGGCGGCGGGGCTGATGCACCTGGCCCGGCTTTCCCGCTGGGTCGACGGCGAGCAGATCGGGATTCCCGGGGCGGAGAAGGCCAGGCCGGAACACCTGGCCCTCTACCGCCGCGCCGCCGAGGCGTGGCGTCGCGGCGAGCTGGCCGCCGCGCTGCAGGACTGGATCGAGCTGCTGCCCCGCAACCGCGAGCTGGACGACGACGGCGCCCGCAGGGCCTGCGTGGCGCTGTTCCAGCTGCTGGGGGAGGAGCATCCCCTCACGCAGGCGTGGCGACCGCGCTTCGCCAACGCCCTGTTCTAGTCCCCTCGCGGGATACAGCGGAGCACCCGCTCCGCCGCGGGATCGCCGTGGGAGCCGCCGGCAGACCGGCGGCTCCTCGCGTCACGGCCGCGGGCGGTCTCGTTGTGGTCAGATGGTCACCGGCGGCGGTCCGTGATAGGATGGCCGCGCCCTCCAGCAGGTGACGCCGCCCCTGTCGCCTTCTCCCGGGATCGAGGCGGAAAGGGGAAGACCGTGAAAGCTTATCGCATCCTGTCCCTCGACGGCGGCGGCATCCGCGGCATCGTCACCGTCACCCTGCTGCAGCGGCTCCTTCGCGAGCCGGGCTGCGAGGACCTGCTGGACTCGGTCGACCTGCTGGCGGGGACCTCCACCGGCGGGCTGATCGCCCTGGCCCTGGCGCGCGGCCTGCCGCTGGAACGGATTCGCAACGTCTACGTGCGCCGCGGCCACCGGATCTTCGACGACTCCTGGCTGGACGATCTCGTCGACCTGGGCAAGCTGCGCGGGGCCGATTACGGCATCGCGAACCTGCGCCGGGAGCTGCAGCGGCTGCTGGGCCGGGAAACGACCCTCGGCGACCTGGACAAGCATGTCCTGATCACCGCCTTCGACCTGGACAACGAGGATCCCGACCCCGGGCGCCGCAGCTGGAAGCCGAAGCTGTTCCACAATCTGTCCGGCCCGGGGGACGACCGGGAAGCCCTGGCCTGGAAGGTCGGCCTCTACACGAGCGCGGCGCCCACCTACTTCCCGTCGGTGGACGGTTTCATCGACGGCGGGGTCTATGCCGGCAACCCGGCCATGTGCGCCCTGGCCCAGGTCCGGGACAGGCGCTACCGGCCGACACCGGACCTCGGCGAGGTGCACCTGCTCTCGCTGGGGACCGGCACGACCCTCCACTACATCAAGGGACGGATCCACGACTGGGGCTACGGTCAGTGGCTCAAGCCGCTGGTGCAGCTGATCCTGGACGGGACGGCCGGAATCGCGGACTACCAGTGCCGGCGGTTCCTCCGCGGGCGGTACCATCGACTGGCACCGGTCTTCCCGCCGGGCAGGAAGGTCGCCCTGGACGACGTGCGGAAGATCCCCTTCATGATCGACTTCGCCCGGCGGGTACCCCTGGCGGAGACGGCGGCCTGGCTGCGCGAGCGGTGGTTCGCCGGCGGGTAGGGGGCGCCCGTGTGCAGTCCCGGGCTACCGGTACCGTGCCTTGACCTCGCCCCAGCTCGTCCGGTCGACCGGTACCGTGGCGGAGCTGACCACCAGGTCGTCGACGTCGTAGACCCCCAGCAGGTCCTCGTCGAAGCTCATACCCAGCCAGAGGCTCCCGACGGCCAAGCCGGCGGCGCCGTTGCCTCGGTCGGCCAGCGCGACCTCACCGTCCAGCCGGACGGTGTAGGTGCCTCCGGGATGGTCGAACTCCAGCTCCAGGTGCAGGGGCGTGTCCACCGCGTAGGACCCGATCGTCGTCTCGGCCGTGTGCGCCTGGTCGGTGACGGTGATGCGGCCGTCGGAATGGAAGATGAGCTTGCAGAACTGGAAACCGGCGCCGTTGTCCGCGTCGGCCAGCTCGGTGACCAGGACGAACCAGTCGTCGGCCTCGCGGGGGTGGAGATCCAGGGCGAAGACCACCGTGGCGGAGCCGAGGCCCGTGGTGTCGGGCAGGTCGAACCGGGCCATCCCCATGGCCAGCGGCGCCGTTTCCCCGTCGAACATCTCCAGGGAGAGGGAACCGGAGACGTCGTCGCGGATGACGTCGTGGCAGAACTGGTTCACCCAGGCCGGCTCGCCGTAGGCGGCGCCGCGGGTCCCGACCGGCTGGCCCACGGTCTGGTTCTCGAAGTCGGCCTGCAGCAGGACGGTCGCGTGCAGGAGCGATCCCGCCGTCACGACGGCCAGCAGGACGAGCCCCGGGACGGCGCGGCGGCGCAGGTGTCCGTGATCGCACGACATGCCGATTCCCTCCGGTGATCGTCTGGGGCGAGGCCGCGCTTGCACGACCAGCCTACCACGTTCTTTGGCCGGACGCCACTTCGGCCGACCGTGGAAGCGACGTCGGACTGGCCAGTCCCGTCGGGCGCGTGTATCGTGCTGGGACGCGATTCCCGACATCAGCCCGGAGGTTGCCAGCGTGAGAGCCCGTCCTGTCGTCACGTTCCTTCCGCTCGTTCTCTGCGTCCTGCTGCCCATCGTCGCCCTCGGCGCCGGCCTGACCACCGACCAGCTGCTCTCCCTGCAGCAGGTCGGCGGGGTCGACCTGAGCCCGGACGGTCGGTTGGCCGCCTACACGGTGAGCGTGCCACGCGACGCCGATGATCCCGTCGGCGAGGACTGGCACGAGCTCCGGATCCGCGACCTGGGCAGCGGCGAGGACCGGCCCTTCGTGACCGGCGAGGTCTCGGTCGGCTCGCCCCGCTTCTCCCCGGACGGCCGGTGGCTCGCCTTCACCCTCGTGCGCGGGGAGGAGGCGAAGCGCCAGGTCTGGGCCCTGCCGCTGGCCGGCGGCGAGGCCCGCGTCGTCACCGACAGCCCCACCGGGGTGGCCGCCTGGGACTGGAGCTCCGACGGCACGGCGATCTACTACGTGGCCGTGGCCGACCGGACTCCCCGCGAGAAGGCCCTCCGGGAGAAGGGCTACCTGCCGCGCTTCTACGAGGAGGACCTGCGCTCCCGCGATCTCTACCGCGTCGCCTTCCGCCCCGGCGCGCCGGCGCCGGCGGAGACGCTCCTGGCCGGCAGGGCGGTCTGGTCGCTGGCCGTCGATCCGCAGGGCCGCTACCTGGCGCTGGGGGTCAGCGATCGCAACCTCGTGGACCACAGGTACATGTTCCAGCGGATCGAGCTGTTGGACCTGGCCAGCAGGCAGCGGCGCGTCCTGGTCGATCCGCCCGGCAAGCTGGGCGGCTTCCGCTTTTCTCCCGACGGCCGGCGGCTGGCCTGGACGGCGGCGGCCTCGCGCAGTGACCACGCCGTCAGCCGCGCCTACGTGGTCGACCTCGATGGCGGCGCCGTCGTCGAGCTGACGCCCGACGACTTTCCCGGCCACGTCCGCGACGCCGTCTGGCTCGACGAACGGACCCTGCTGACCCGTGCCGACGAGGGGGTCTGGACCACCCTCGGCCGGCAGCGCCTGGGCAAGCGGCCGCAGGAGCGGCGGATCGTGCTCTCCACCGAGGGAACGGGGCTGGTCTTCGGCAGTCCCGTCCGCCGTCCCGGCGTCCGGACCCTGCTGCTGACGGCCCACGCGCCGACCCATCCCCGCGAGCTGTTCCTCTGGAACGGCAAGGGGCAGCCCGAGCGGTTGACCGTCTCGAACCCCTGGCTGGACGAGGTCGACCTGGGCCGCCAGGAGGTCGTCACCTGGACCGCCCGCGACGGACTGGAGCTGCAGGGGCTGCTGATCCTGCCGGTGGACCACAGCGCCGGACGGCCGTTCCCGCTGGTCGTCCAGGTCCACGGCGGGCCCGAGAGCAACTACAGCCACGGTTGGCTGGGCCGCTACTCGACCCCGGGCCAGCTGCTGGCCGGCAGGGGGTACGGTGTCTTCTTCCCCAACTACCGCGGCAGCACCGGCCGCGGCGTGGCCTTCGCCGCCCTGGCCTTCGGCGACCCGGCCGGGGCCGAGTTCACCGACATCGTCGACGGCGTGCGGGCCCTGGTGGAACGCGGGCTGGCCGATCCCGACCGCGTGGGCGTCATGGGCGGTTCCTACGGCGGCTACGCCGCCAACTGGCTGGCCACCCGCGAGACGGAGACCTTCCGCGCCGCGGTCGCCTTCGTGGGGGTCAGCGACCTGGTCAGCAAGCGCTTCCTGACCGACATCCCCTACGAGGACGAATACGTCCACATGGGGGCGCCGGTCCGGGAGACGTGGGACCTGATGCGCGAGCGCAGCCCCGTGCGCTGGGCCGACAGGTGCCGCACCCCGCTGCTGATCTGCCACGGTGACAGCGACACCCGGGTCCACCCCTCCCAGAGCCAGGAGATGTACCGGGCCCTGAAGATGGCCGGCTGGCCCCACGTGCGCCTGGTCTACTATCCCGGCGAGGGGCACGGCAACCGCAAGCGGCCCGGCCGGGTGGACTTCCTGCTGCGCACGGTCGCCTGGTTCGACTGGTACCTGCACGACGGGCACCCGCGCGACGGCGGCCTGCCGCCCCTGGACGTGAGCGACGGCTACGGCCTGGACCTGGACGGATGAGCGTGGCCCCGGACTTCGACCGCCGCTACCGCGAGGGCGACCTGCCGTGGGAGACGGGTCGCCCGGACCACAACCTGACCGCCTTCGTCGAGGGGGGCGGCGTGGCGCCCTGCCGGGCCCTGGACATCGGCTGCGGCACCGGCCGCAACGCCGTCTGGCTGGCCGGCAGGGGGTTCGACGTCGTGGGGGTCGATCTCTCCCCGGCGGCCGTGGACCTGGCCGAGCGGCACCGGCGGGAGGCATGCGTGCCGGAGCGGCGCTGCCGCTTCGCGGCGCTGGACTTCCTGGCCGATCCGGTCCCCGGCGCCCCCTTCGGCTTCCTGTTCGATCGCGGCTGCTTCCACGGCTTCGACGATCCCGACCAGCGGCGCCGCTTCGCCGCCCGCGCCGCGGCGGTCCTCAGCGACGGCGGCGTCTGGCTCTCGCTGATCGGTAACGCCGACGAGCCGCGGGACGGGGAGCACGGCCCGCCCCGCCGGACGGCGCGCGAGGTCATCGGCGCCGTCGAACCCTTCTTCCGCATCGCGTCGCTGACGGCGGGTCGTTTCGACAGCGACAGCCGGCCGGCGCCGCTGATCTGGGTCCTGGTGGCGCGCAGGCGGTCCGTCATTCCCGGCCAGGATTGATGATCCCTTGACAGCCCCGCCGTCGTGTCCTGTATTTGTCGGGATTCTCCTCCCGGGGACGACCTGTCCGCCGGGGCGCGGTTTCGCGAGCAGATCCTTCCGATCCTGACGGATCACTGGCAACGAGGGCAGGTGTCCGATGACGATCCACCCGGTCCTCGCCGCGGCGGGCCTGCAGGCCAACTACACGGTCGTCCTGCTGTTCCTGCTGTTCGGCATCTTCTTCGGCGGCCTGGCCCTGGGCATCGCCTGGCTGGTCCGACCCAAGAATCCCTATCCCGAGAAACGGATCCCCTACGAGTGCGGCGAGCTGCCGCGGGGCAGCGCCTGGGTCCGCTTCAACTTCCGCTTCTACCTGATCGCCCTGTTCTTCATCATCTTCGACGTCGAGGTCATGTTCCTCTACCCCTGGGCGGTCGTCTTCCGGCACCTGGCGCCGGAGCTGGGGATGTTCGTCTTCACGGAGATGGCCCTTTTCATCGGGATCCTGGCGGTGGGGCTGGCCTACGTCTGGGCCAAGGGCGACCTGAACTGGTTCAAGAGCCTGCACCCGGGCACCACCGAGACGGAGGTGGGCGGCGCATGAAGTACGACGGCTACCGCGAGAGCACCACGCCGCCGGCGGGCTACGACGTCGAGCGGGAGCACATGCTCGACTTCCACACCGACGAGGACCTGGCGGCGCTGACCGCGTCGGACCGCAAGAACTTCATCCTGACCACGGTCGACGAGCTGTTCAACTGGGCCCGCCTGTCCAGCATCTGGCCGGTGACGTTCGGGCTGGCCTGCTGCGCCATCGAGATGATGGCCGCCAGCGCCACCCGCTACGACATCGACCGGTTCGGCGCCGGCGCCTTCCGCGCCACGCCGCGCCAGGCGGACCTGATGATCGTCTCCGGCACGGTGACGGCCAAGATGGCCACCCGGCTGCGCCGCATCTACGACCAGATGCCCGAGCCGCGCTGGGTCGTGGCCATGGGCTCGTGCGCCATCGGGGGCGGGCCGTACTTCAAGTACGGCTACCACGTGGTCAAGGGGGTGGACCTGCTGGTGCCGGTGGACGTCTACATCCCCGGCTGCCCGCCGCGGCCCGAGGTGCTGCTGGACGGGCTGATGCGCCTGCAGGACAAGATCCGCGGCCGCAAGGGCAAGTTCAAGCCGCCCAAGTGGGTCGCCGACTACGCGAGCAAGATTCCCTACGTGAAACGCTGAGCGGGACGGAGAGCCATGGAAGCGACGGCCATCCACGAGCGGTTGCAGCAGGAGTTCGGCGACGCGGTCCTGGACTACGTCGACAGCTTCGACAAGGGGTCGCTGGTCGCGGCGGCGAAGGTCGCCGAGATCGCGGCCTTCCTGCGCGACACCCCCGAGCTGGCGTTCGACCTGCTGATGTGCCTCAGCGGGATCGACTGGGACGGCTACGACGAGAGCGGCAAGGGCAAGAGCGTGGCCATCCTCGGCTACGACGAGGAGGGCCGCCCCGAGACCACCGACCGGGTCGCCGAGGGTGACCTGGGCGTGGCCTACGCCCTCTACTCCTACACCCACGGCCACAAGTACTGCCTCTTCGTCCGGGTGCCGCGCGGCAACCCCGAGGTGCCGACCGTCAGCGGTGTCTGGCCCACCGCCGGCTGGCACGAGCGGGAGGCCTACGACCTGGTGGGGATCCGTTTCACGGGCCATCCGGACCTGCGCCGCATCCTGCTGGACGACGCGTGGGAAGGCCATCCCCTGCGCAAGGACTACGTCATGCCGGAGACGTGGCAGGGCGTGCCGCTGCTGGGCGAGGACTACGCCAAGTCGAAGTGGGGCGAGGACGACGTCGTCCTCCCGGATCTGGGCGGCAACGAGTGACCAAGGACGCGACGATGAACCAGACGACGTTCACTACTGGCGGCTGGCGCAGCGAGGACGTGCCGCGTGAGCTGCACTCCGAGCTGCTCGAGATCAACATGGGGCCCCAGCACCCGGCCACCCACGGCGTCCTGCGCCTGCTGGTCAAGGCCGAGGGCGAGGTCGTCCGCGAGGTGATTCCCTACATCGGCTACCTGCACCGCTGCGCCGAGAAGGCGGCCGAGGGGAACGACTGGCGCCAGTGGATGGTCTACACGGACCGCTTCGACTACCTGGCCCCCATGAACATGAACTTCGGCTACGCCGTGGCCGTCGAGAGAATGCTGGGGATCGAGGTGCCCGAGCGGGCCGAGTACATCCGCGTCATCTGCGCCGAGCTGCAGCGCATCGCCAGCCACCTGATCGCCGTCGGCACCTTCGGCCTGGACATGGGCGCCTGGACGCCGCTGCTCTACTGCTTCCGCGAGCGCGAGGTGATCCTCAACATCTTCGAGCGGCTCAGCGGCGGCCGGATGCTCTACAACTTCTTCGACATCGGCGGGGTGCGCTTCGATCTGCCCGACGGGTTCAAGGAGGAGGTCCTGGACTTCGTCGGCATCATGGAGCAGAAGCTCGACGAGTACAACACGCTGCTCTCCTACAACAAGATCTTCATCGAGCGGACCGCCGACGTGGGCGTCATCCCCCTGGACGTGGCCCACGCCTACGGCTGCACCGGCCCGGTCCTGCGCGGCAGCGGCCAGCCCTTCGACTGCCGCAAGGACGATCCCTACTCCGTCTACGACCGCTTCGAGTTCGACATCCCCTACGGCGAGGGGGAGATGGGGACCGTGGGCGACTGCTGGGACCGCTACATGGTCCGCATCCGCGAGATCTACGAGTCGTGCCGCATCATCCGCCAGGCGCTGGACGGGATCCCCGAGGGGCCGATCATGGCGCCGGAGCTGAAGAAGCTGGTCAAGGTGCCCGCCGGTTCGCTCTACACGCGGACCGAGAGCAGCAAGGGGGAGATCGGCTTCCACGTCTTCGCCGACGGCGGGTCGAAGCCGTTCCGCCTGAAGGTCCGTTCGCCGTCGTTCTGCAACCTCAGCGTCGTGGAGAAGGTCGGCCCCGGCCTGATGATCTCCGACCTGGTGGCGCTGGTGGGGTCGCTGGACATCGTTCTCGGGGAGATTGACAGGTAGCCATGGAACTGATCACCGGACTGCTGCGAGACCTCTTCGGCGACGCCCTGTCGCCCACGGCGCTGCTGATCGCGGGCGGGCTGACCATGGCCCTGCTCATGGCCACGGTCATGGCCCTGTGCGCCATCGTCTTCACCTGGGGCGAGCGGAAGGTGGCGGGCTTCATCCAGAGCCGCTACGGCCCCATGCGCGTGGGGCGCTGGCACGGCGTCCTGCAGCCGGTCGCCGACATGATCAAGATCCTCGGCAAGGAGGACATCATCCCCGCCGAGGCGGACGCCACGCTCTTCAAGATGGCGCCGTTCGTGATCTTCGTCGGCTCCCTGATGGCCTGGGCGGCCATCCCCTTCGCGCCCGGCTTCATCGCCAGCGACCTGGACCTGGGGCTGTTCTACATCTTCGCCGTCAGCAGCGCCGTGACCATCGGCGTGCTGATGGCCGGCTGGGCCTCGGCCAACAAGTGGTCCCTCTACGGCGCAGCCCGCGGCGCGGCCCAGGCGGTCAGCTATGAGATCCCGCTGGCCCTGGCCGCCATCCCGGTCGTCCTGCGGACCGGGTCGCTGAACATGAACGACATCGTCATCGCCCAGCAAGGCGGGTTGTGGCACTGGAACCTGCTGCACGACCCCTTCCTGTTCGTGGCGTTCTGGCTCTACTTCGTTGCCTCCATCGCCGAGGTGAACCGCGGACCGTTCGATCTGCCGGAGACGGAGTCCGAGCTGGTGGCCGGCTACCACACCGAGTACACCGGTATGCGCTTCGCCTTCTTCTTCCTGGCGGAGTACGCGAACCTGTTCCTGGTCTCCTGCATCGCCACCGCCCTGTTCCTGGGCGGCTGGCACCCGGTCGCCGGGCCGGTCCTGCTGCCCGGGCTGGTGTTCGTCATCAAGGCGGTCCTGCTGGTCTTCCTGCAGATGTGGGTGCGCTGGACGCTGCCGCGCCTGCGCGTCGACCAGCTGATGCACACGAGCTGGAAGGTGATGGTGCCGCTGACGCTGGTCTGCGTCCTCGGCACGGGGATCTGGCTGCTGACGAGCGGAGAGCTGGGCTGAGTCGCCCCCAGGGGCGCAACCCCGGAGTGATCCATGACGCAGTACGTGCGTGACATCTACGACGCCGTCGTGACCGCCATGAAGGGGATGCGGATCACCGTCCGCCATCTCTGGAAGAAGCCGGTCACCCTCCAGTACCCCGACGAGCGGTGGGTGCTGCCGGAGCGCTTCAAGGGCTTCATCATCAACGACACCTGGCGCTGCGACGCCTGCCTGCGCTGCGCCAAGGTCTGCCCGGTGGACTGCATCTACATCGAGACGGTGGGCAAGGGCAAGGACCGCTTCATGCACCGCTACGCCGTCGACTACAACAAGTGCATCTGGTGCGGGCTGTGCACCCAGGAGTGTCCCACCAACGCCTGCCAGCACAGCCACGACTACGACCACGCCCTCTACGACCGCAAGCGGCTGGTCTACGAGTTCGTCGATCCCAAGCATCCGATCCCGTGCCACAAGGAACGCCGGCTGGAGATGGGCTACTACGTGCCCAACATGGAGCAGGAGAAGGCCAAGCTCGCCGCCAGGAAGGACGCGGCGCGCAAGGCCGCGCAGGAGAAGGCCGAGCAGCAGAAGGCCGGACCCGCGCCCGCTGCCGACGACGACCAGCCCGCCCCGCCGGCCGGCGGCGACGACAGGAAGGGTGAGTGACGTGAGCGGAGATCTGGTCTTCTACGGGTTCGCCCTGCTGACGGTGGTGTCGGCCTGTTTCGTGGCCTTCAGCCGCAACGTCGTGCACGCCGGCTTCAGCCTGCTGTTCACCCTGTTCGGCGTGGCGGGGCTGTACGCGCAGCTCGGGGCCGACTTCCTGGCCACGGCCCAGGTCATCGTCTACATCGGCGGCATCCTGGTGCTGGTCATCTTCGCGGTGATGATGACGCGCATCCCGCGCGGGGCGCCGCGGCGGGGCCTGGACCGGATGGTGCCGGCCGGCGCCTTCGCCCTCGCCCTGTTCGCCCTGCTGTACCGCGTCATCACGTCCACCGACTGGCCGCAGAAGGCCGTGGACGCCCCCGCGCCGACGACGGCCCGGCTGGGGGCCCACCTGCTGACCGACTACGTCTTCCCGTTCGAGTTCGTCTCGCTGCTGTTGCTGGTGGCGATGATCGGCGCCGCCATCCTGGTGCGCGAGCGGCGCAGCGTCCCGTCGGAGCCGGGGAACGACGACGACACCCCCGCCACCGCCGAACCGGAGGAGCAGGCATGAGCGTGGGTCTGGAACACTACCTGACGGTGGCGGCCATCCTGTTCGCCCTGGGCGTCTTCGCCGTGATGACCAGGCGCAACGCCGTCGCCCTGCTGATGGGCGTCGAGCTGATCCTCAACGCCGCCAACGTCAACCTGGTCGCCTTCTCCCGCTTCGTCGAGGGGGGCGTCGAGGGGCAGGTCATGGCGGCCTTCGTCATCGTCCTGGCCGCCGCGGAGGCCGCCGTGGGACTGGCGATCGTCCTGGCCATGTTCCGCAACTTCGGCACGGTGCACGTGGACACCGTCAACCGCCTGAAGCGATAAGGGAGCAGTCACGCGATGAGCGAGAACGCCGTCCTCTGGAGCGCGCTGTCCATCCTGGTGCTGCCGCTGCTGTCGTACGCCATCCTCTTCTTCTTCGGCAGGAAGCTGCCCCGCAAGGGGGACTGGGTGGCCGTCGGCCTGCTGGGGATCAGCTGGATCCAGGCGCTGCGGATCTTCCACCACTTCTGGCGCGTGGCCGATCCCGGCCTGCGGCTCCAGGCTTCGGTGCCCTGGGTCGACCTGGGCTCGTTCCGGCTCGAGGCCGGGATGCTCGTGGACGGGGTGACCTCGGTCATGCTGGTGGTGGTGACGACGGTCAGTTTCCTGGTCCATCTCTACTCCTGCGGCTACATGCACGGCGACCGGCGCTACGAGCGGTACTTCGCCTTCCTGGGCTTCTTCACCTTCTCCATGGTGGGGATCGTCCTGTCGAACAACCTGCTGTTCCTCTACGTCTTCTGGGAACTGGTGGGCCTGTCCAGCTACCTGCTGATCGGCTTCTTCTTCGACAAGCCGTCCGCGGCCGCCGCCAACAAGAAGGCCTTCCTGACCAACCGCGTCGGCGACTTCGGGTTCTTCATGGGCATCCTGATCCTGTTCACCCATTTCGGGACCATGAACTACCTGCAGCTGTTCGCCGGGATGCAGACCCACACCCTGGGAGGGACCCTGCTGACCCTGGCCGGGGTCGGGCTGTTCATGGGCTGCATCGGCAAGTCGGCCCAGGTGCCGCTGCACATCTGGCTGCCCGACGCCATGGAGGGCCCCACGCCGGTCAGCGCCCTGATCCACGCGGCGACGATGGTGGCCGCCGGCGTCTACATGGTGGCCCGCCTGCTGCCGCTGTTCGATCCGACGGCCCTGCACGTGGTGGCCTACGTCGGCGCGATCACCGCCTTCCTGGCCGCGACCATCGCCGTGGTCAAGACCGACATCAAGAAGTCGCTGGCCTACTCGACGATCAGCCAGCTCGGCTACATGGTCATGGCCATCGGCGTCGGCGCCTCGGCCGCCGGCATGTTCCACCTGACGACCCACGCCTTCTTCAAGGCGCTGCTGTTCCTGGGCTCCGGTTCGGTCATCCACGCCGTCCACACCCAGGAGATGCCGCTGATGGGCGGCCTGCGCCACAAGATGCCGATCACCTTCTGGACCTTCCTGATCGCCACCCTGGCCATCAGCGGCGTCCCCTTCTTCTCGGGGTTCTACTCCAAGGACGCCATCCTGGGCGGCGCCCTGGCCTACGGCATGACCCGCACCGACTACCTGCCGTACGTCCTGGGCCTGCTCGCCGCCGGCTTCACGGCCTTCTACATGTTCCGGATGGTCTTCCTGACCTTCATGGGTGAGCCGCGCGACCGCGAGCGCTACGAGCACGCACACGAGTCGCCCCTGAACATGACCCTGCCCCTGCTGATCCTGGCACTGCTGGCGATCGTTTCCGCCGGCTGGAAGGGGCCCGCCGACAGCTGGTTCGCCCGCTTCGTCGCCCCCTACGACCTGCAGCAGATCGCCGCCGAGCACATGCCCGCCGGCTACCACCTGGCGACGGCCGGTGATGCGGCCGCAGAGGTCGGCCAGGCCGCCGCCGGGCACGAGGCAGAGCACGCCGCCGGGCACGCGGAGGCCCACGCGACCGGGCACGCGGCGGTGACGGAGGGCCATGCCGCCGGCCACGAGGGCGGCCACGAGGCCGTCCACCACAGGGCCCACCAGCTGGCGATGGTCATGTCGATCACCATCGCCGGTCTGGGCATCCTGCTCTCCTGGCTGACCTACATCCGCAGGACGATCAGCGCGGCCGCTGTCATGGAGCGGTTGCGCGGCGTCCATCACGTCCTGCAGAACATGTACTTCTTCGACCAGCTCTACGCGGCCACGGTCTACCGGTTCGTGCTGTGGTTCAGCTGGCTGAACGGCGCCTTCGACCGGCTGGTCGTCGACGGCATCGTCAACGGCTTCGGCTACCTGACCAGGGTGGCCAGCTGGGTCTCCGGGGGTCTGTTCGATCGTTACGTCGTGGATGGCCTGGTCAACGGCGTGGGTGCCGCGATCCAGGGTGTCGGCGAGGGCGCGCGGCGCCTGCAGACGGGGAAGGTGCAGACCTACCTCGTCTACGTGAGCTTCTCGATCCTGTTGCTTGTGTTCGTGTTCCGTGCCCTCTAGGGGGCAGTCAACGCGAGAGGAGCGCCTCGATGGGTGACCACATCCTTTCCTGGATGACCTTCTTCCCGGTGATTGGGGCGGTCGTGATCGCCTTCGTGCCCAGGGACCGGAAGGAGATCATCAAGACCGTCGCCGCGGCTGCCGCGGCGGTGCCCCTGATCCTGGCGGTACAGCTGTTCTTCAGCTTCGATCGCACCACGGCCGGCTTCCAGTTCGTGGAGCACTACGCCTGGATCAAGCGGTTCCACATCGAGTACTTCATGGGCGTCGACGGTCTGAGCATGCCCATGGTCCTGCTGACGGCGCTGCTGTCGTTCCTGAGCATCATCGCCTCGTGGAACATCGAGAAGGCGACCAAGGGCTACTTCGCCCTGTTCCTGCTGCTCGAGGCGGCGATGATGGGCGTCTTCTGCGCGCTGGACTTCTTCCTGTTCTACGTGTTCTGGGAAGTGATGCTTCTGCCGATGTACTTCCTGATCGGCATCTGGGGCGGTCCGCGCAAGGAGTACGCGGCCATCAAGTTCTTCCTCTACACCCTGGCCGGCTCGGTCCTGATGCTGCTGGCCATGATCGTCTTCTACTACAACGTCACCGATCCCGTGACCGGCGGCCACACGTTCAACATGCTCTACATGATGGACCAGGCCAACCACGGCGGGATCCTGGCGCTGGCCAACGTGCGCTGGCTGATCTGGCTGGGCCTGTTCATCGGCTTCGCCATCAAGGTGCCCATCTTCCCGTTCCACACCTGGCTGCCCGACGCCCACGTCGAGGCGCCCACCGCCGTGTCGGTCATCCTGGCCGGCGTCCTGCTGAAGATGGGGACCTACGGGCTGCTGCGGATCAGCTACCCGATCCTGCCGGACATGGCCGTGAAGTTCATGATCCCGATGGCGGTCCTGGGCGCCATCAACATCATCTACGGGGCCCTGTGCGCCATGGCCCAGTCGGACATGAAGAAGCTGGTGGCCTACTCGTCCATCAGCCACATGGGCTACGTCCTGCTGGGCATGGCGGCCATGAACTCGATCGGCATCAACGGCGCCGTCCTGCAGATGTTCAACCACGGCACGATCACGGCCATGATGTTCCTCTGCGTGGGCGTCATCTACGACAGGGCACATCACCGCCAGATCGACGGTTTCGGCGGCCTGGGCCTGCAGATGCCGGTCTACACCACGGTCTTCTCCTTCGCCCTGTTCGCCGCCATCGGCCTGCCGGGCCTGAGCGGTTTCGTCAGCGAGGCGATGGTCTTCCTGGGCGCCTTCCCGGTCCACCGGACGATCGCGATCATCAGTGCCCTGGGCATCGTCCTGGGTGCGGCCTACGTGCTGTGGATGCTGCAGCGCGTCTTCCTGGGACCGCGCAACGAGAAGTACGACACCCTCCCCGAGATCAACGCCCGGGAGATGTTCACCCTGGTGCCCATCGGCATCATCGTGCTGGCGCTGGGTGTCAAGCCGATGCTGGTGCTGGACCTGATGAAGGTCTCGCTGAACCACCTCGTCAAGGTCGTGGCGGGCTGAGAGTCGTTCGTCTAGTGACAGGGGGATGAACTGGTGACGCCGCACATTCTGATGACCCCGACCTGGTCCGATCTGGGGCACTTCCTGCCCGAGACGGTCCTCTGTGTCGCCTTCCTGCTGGCCCTGCTCGGCGACCTGATCGCCCGGCGCCGCGTCGCGGTCCCGTTCACGATCTCGTTGCTCGGTGCGGTCCTGGCCCTGGTCTTTTCGGTGGCGGCCCTGGGCGCACCCGAGCAGACGGTGCTGGGCAACCTGGTGGCAATCGACGGGATGGCCGGCTACTTCCGGGTCCTCTTCTCCCTGGTCGCGGTCCTGACGATCCTGTTCTCCTGGTCCAGCGAGGAGATCATGGGGCCGACACGGGAGAACAAGGGCGAGTACTACGCCCTGGTCGTGCTGGCCAGCGCCGCCATGATGGTCATGGCGGAGGCGCGCGACCTGCTGATGCTCTACCTGTCGCTGGAGACGGTCAGCATCACCAGCTACGTCCTGGCCGGCTACCTGCGTTCGACGCTGCGCTCCACCGAGGCCTCGCTGAAGTACCTGATCTTCGGCGCGGTCAGCTCGGGGATCATGCTCTACGGCCTGTCGCTGCTCTACGGCGTGACCGGGACGCTGGCGCTCGAGGGGATCCGCACCGCCCTGGCCGCGGGCTCGGTGCCGTCGCTGACCCTGCTGACGGTGACGATCCTGGTGCTGGCGGGGCTGGGCTACAAGATCGCCATGGTGCCGTTCCACTTCTGGTGCCCCGACGTCTACGAGGGGGCGCCCACGCCCATCACGGCCTTCTTCTCGGTGGCCCCCAAGGCGGCCGGTTTCGCCCTGATGATCCGCTTCTTCTACACCTGCCTGGCGCCGGTCATCGGGCAGGTCGACTGGCCGGCCCTGATCGCCATCCTCTCGGCTGTGACGATGACCTACGGCAACGTCGTCGCGGTCCGGCAGACGAACGTCAAGCGGATGCTGGCCTACTCGAGCATCGCCCACGTCGGCTACCTGTTGATGGGCTTCCTGATGCTCTCGGAGCCCGGCCTGCAGGCCATCCTCTTCTACCTGTTCGTCTACGCCCTGATGAACCTGGGCGCGTTCATCTTCGTCGTGGCTGTCAACAACAGCCTGGGCAGCGAGGAGCTGGCGGACTACGCCGGCCTCGGCTACCGGATTCCCTGGGCGTCGGCGATGATGGTCGTCTTCCTGGTCTCGCTGGCCGGCGTGCCGCCCAGCGCCGGGTTCATCGGGAAGTTCTACCTGTTCGCCGAGGTCATCCGGAAGGGCTACTACTGGCTGGCGATCCTCGGCGTGCTCAACAGCGTCATCAGCCTCTACTACTACTTCCAGATCGCCCGTGCCATGTACTTCACGCCGCCTCCCGAGGGTGCGCCGGCGATGCCGGTGCCACGCCTCCACCACCTGACCCTGGCGGTGACGGCCCTGCCGACACTGCTGCTGGCGATCTACTGGGCGCCGCTGAAGGACATGGCGGATGCGGCCATCGCGGCGAGCAGGCTGCTGCGGGGCTGAGCGCAGCCTGGAATCGCCATCGCAGGAGGGGCGCGGCCGCTGGCCGCGCCCTGCTGCTTTGGTTGTGTCACGAAGACTGTGTCCGTGATCAGGAGAGGTGATGCGGTGACTACCGC
>CAYTEO010000024.1:0-39181 GCA_964436825.1 uncultured Fibrobacteraceae bacterium
GGTGCATAAAGGGGCGATCTTCGTCGCCAACAACCACCGGGAACTGGTGCTGGTCGCGCAGCATGGCCTGGGGCCTGGATTGAAGGTGCAGTGTTCCAAGGTCCCGTTCGGCCTGTGCCTGTGCGGCAAGGCGGCCGAGGCCAAGACCATCCTGTTCCGGGACTGCGTGGATGGGGATCACGACATCCACTGTGATGGGGCCATCGACCACGGCCACTACAACATCCCGTTGCTGGACAACAAGAATGAGGTCATCGGCGTCATCGTCCTGTACCTCCAGGCCGGTCACCAGCCACACCGGGAAGAAGCGAACCTCATGGAGATGCTGGGGCGTGCCGTGTCCGGCATCCTGCTGAACCGGAACCTCCAGCTCCAGGCGAGGATCAACCGCATCCGGTGGCAGCGTGCCCAGTTGGACGTCCTGCACAAGCTCGTGGCCGCCTCCGAATTCCGGGACAGCGAGACGGGTGAACACATCAAGAGGATGAGCCAGTATGCGGTGGTCATCGGCAGGAAGTACGGGCTGGGGGAGGACCAGCTCGAGCTGCTCGAACAGGCGGCGCCGATGCACGATATCGGGAAGATGGGAATACCCGACCAGATCCTCCTCAAGCCCGGCCGGCTGACGGAGGAGGAGGTCGCCATCATGCAGCAGCACACGGTGATCGGGGCGAGCATCCTGTCGGGCACCCACCCGTTGATCGAGGCCGGCCGGGCGATCGCGCTGACACATCACGAGAAGTGGGACGGCAGCGGTTATCCCAGGGGGCTCAAGGGCGAGGAGATCCCCCTGTTCGGTCGCATCTGCGCACTGGCCGATGTCTTCGACGCGCTGACCATGGAACGACCCTACAAGAAGGCGTGGCCCCTGGAGAAGGCTCTGTCCTGGATCAGGGACAACACGGGGACCCACTTCGACCCGGAACTCGTGGCCGCGTTCATGGACGGCCTCCCGGAGATCCTGCAGATCAAGGAGATCTACAACGACAGCAGGGGCGACGGGCGCGGGAAGGAACGGCTGGTGCAGGTGCCGGTGGAGAGTGCGACCCTGGGCTGGGACGAGTCGTTCTCCGTGGGTGTGGACTACATCGACAGACAGCACATGTACCTCATCAACCTGATCAACAGGATCCACGAGGCCATCGAGCGGTTCGACCCCAAGGCGACCGTCGAGACCATCCTCGACATGAAGTCCTATACCGAGGTGCACTTCGCCGAGGAAGAGGAGTTGATGAAGCAGTACGGGTACCCCGATCTGGAAGCCCACGTCCGGCAGCACCAGGGGTTCATCAGGAAGACGGAGATGTTCCTCAACGACCTGGAGGCGGCCCCGCTGGCGACGACTTCCGAGGTTGCCAGCTTCCTGCTCGATTGGCTGGTCACGCACATCCAGAAGGTGGATGCACAGTACGGCACTTATATCAGGGAGCGGGCAGCGGCCGACCGGGAGGTCCTGGTATGATGTCCGCGGGGAACGACCCGCCGCAGGCGCTGCCCCGGGGGACGGCCGGGGTGTCCGGGACCGGAGGGGTCGATACTGCCGTGTAGCTTCGCCCGCGCAGCGCTGTCACCGTCCGCCATCGACCGGGGGCTGCGATGATCCGCCACCTCGCCGGGGACCGGATCCTGTCGTTGGTCGTTCCTCCAGCGTGTGTCGTGGTCACCCTGGTGGGGCTGCACAACGTCTGGGCCACCTTCCTGTGCTATCACCTCGGCATCTGCCTGCTCTGGCCGGCCTTCGACAGCCACCGCCGCGGCCTGACCGTGCGCGGGCATCTGCGGCGGGTGGGGTTGACCGGCGGCAGGACGGGGGCGGGGGTCGTGGCCGGCGTGGCGCTGGGGTGCGTGCTGGCCCTCGGGCAGTGGTTGGGGTTCGCCGTGACGGGCAACCTGCTGCTGGACGGGCAGAGGATCGCGGCCGCCCTCTCCCGCTGGGACGTCGTCCCGCAGCGCGGCGGCCTGTTGCTGCTGGCCATGCTCCTGCTGAACGGGCCGGCCGAGGAGCTGTACTGGCGCGGCGACGTGCACCGGCGCCTGCACCGCTGGCCGCGCCGCACGGCGATCGCCGCGGCGGCCCTGGCCTACGCCTCCTACCACGGCGTGACGTTGCTGGCCCTGTTCGGTGAGCCGGGGATCGCGCTGGCATTGCTGGCGGTCGTCTTCGCGGCCGGCCTGCTCTGGGGATGGCTGCGGGAGCGCTACGGCAACGTCTGGCCGGCCCTGCTGGGACACCTGGGAGCCACCGTCGGCTACATGGCGGTCTACTGGTTTTGCTGCGGCGGTTGAGCGACGCCGCTCACGCAGGCGGGGAGGCGGCACCCGCCCGCGGATCCTTCAACCCGTGCCCCGTGACCAGCACGACGACCTCGTCGTCGCGCTCGACCAGCCCCGTCTCCAGCGCCTTGACCAGTCCCGCCAGGCCGGCAGCGCCCGACGGTTCGGCCCAGACACCGGCGCGGGCGGCCAGCCGGCGGATGGCGGCGACGATCTCCGCGTCCTCGACGCCCAGGAAGCCGCCACCGGTGGCCGCCACCTTCCGCCACGCCTTGATCCGGTTGCGGGGCACCCCGACGCTGATCGAGTCGGCCACCGTGCGCGGGGAGGCGACCGGTCGGACGGCGGCGTCGATCTCCAGGGGGGAGAGGGCCGCGGCCGTCCCGCCGGCCTGTTGCCAGGCCGTCGCCAGGGGGGACGCTCCGGCGGCCTGGACACCGAAGACCCGCGGCAGCCGCTCGATCAGGCCCACGGCGTGCAGCTCGGCCAGCCCCTTGGCCACCGAGGAGACGATGCAGCCGTCGCCCACCGGGACGAAGACGGCATCGGGAGCGCGCCACCCCAGCGCGAGGCAGGTCTCCAGGATGGCCGTCTTCTTGCCCTCCACCAGCAGGGGATTGTAGGCGCAGTTGCGGGAGTACCAGCCGCGGGCGCGCTGCTCCTGGACCGAGAGGTCGAACGCCTCGTCGTAGGTCCCGTCCACGCGGATGACGCGCGCCCCGTGCAGTTCCATCTGGAGCAGCTTGGCCTGCGGGGCGGCGGCCGGCACGTAGATGGTGGAGTGGATCCCGGCCCGCGCCGCCAGGACGGCCAGGCTGGCCGCCGCGTTGCCGGTCGAGGCGCAGGACACGTGGTCGATCCCCAGTCTGGCCGCGTCGGCCAGGGCCATCGCCGCGGCCCGGTCCTTGAGACTGGCCGACGGCAGGCCCGTATCGTCCTTCAGCCACAGGCGCGGCATCCCCAGCTCGTCGCGCAGCGGCGCGGGGGCGTGCAGCGGCGTGTCGCCGACGGCCCAGGCGCCGTGCGGGGCGACCGGTCGCAGCGGCAGCAGCGGCGCGAAGCGCCACAGGTCGGGCCGCCACGGCGCCGGGAACGGCTCGCCCGTCCGCGCGCGGGCGGCGTCGATCTCCCCGGCGACGGCCGCCAGGTCGTACTCGGGATCCAGGATCCCGGCCACCCCGCACTCCTCGCAGACGAACCCGCGGTAGTCGGTGTCGTATTCCCGCCCGCACCGGACGCAGGTCATCCCCGTCCAGTACGGATTCTTCTCTACGCCAGGCAGCTCCATCATACGCACCACCCGGTCAGGGTGCTCATGGCCCTGACCGTACCAGGTGAGACGGGGACGATGCGCGCGTCCGCCCCCGCCGATTTCGCGCAGCGCATGAGGCGGGGGCGGACGCGCGCATCGTCCCCGCCTCGGCCTACATCGTCAGGGCCATGAGCGCCTTGGCCGTGTGCAGCCGATTCTCGGCCTGGTCCCAGACGACGCTCTGCGGCCCGTCGATGACCGCGTCGGTCACCTCCTGCCCCCGGGAGGCCGGCAGGGGGTGCATGTAGATGGCGTCGGGGGCGGCCAGGGACATGCGGCGCTCGTCGCAGACCCAGTCGGGGTACTTCTCGATGTGCTGGACGGCGGCCTCCCGGTCCGGCTCGTGGACCAGGCAGCCCCACGACTTGGCGTAGACGACGTGGGCGCCCTCGAAGGCGGCGTCCATGTCGTCGACGATCTCGAACCTCGCCCCCTGGCGCGCCGCGTTGGCCCTGGCCTGCTCGACGATCTCGGGCAGCAGCTTGAACTCCGGCGGATGGGCCAGGGTGACGTCCAGGCCCATGCGGCTCATGATCAGGATCTCGGACTGGGGGACCGAGATGGGCCGCACGTAGCTGGGGGCGTAGGTCCAGCTGACGACGATCTTCCGCCCGCGGACCGTGTCGCGGAACTTCTCGCGGACGGTCATGATGTCGGCCAGGGCCTGGCACGGGTGGTAGAGGTCGCACTGGAGGTTGATGATCGGCACCCGGCTGATCTCGGCGATCTGGCGCATGAAGGCGTTGCCCACCTGCCAGTCGCAGTTGCGGACGGCGATCCCGTGGCCCATGCGGCTCAGGACGCGCGCCGTGTCCAGGACCGTCTCGCCGTGGCTCAGCTGCAGCTTGTCGGGGGTCAGGATGTGGCAGTGCCCGCCCAGCTGGGTCATGCCGGCCTCCACCGAGTTGCGCGTCCGGGTGCTCTGCTCGAAGAACAGGGCGAACAGGGTCCGGTCGCGCAGCAGGGCGTGGGGCTCGTCGCGGTAGAACTTGCGCTTGAGATCGAACGCCGTCTCCAGCAGCAGTTCCAGCTCGTCGTCGCTCCAGTCCTGGGTGCTGATGAAATGCTTGCCTTGCAGGATCTTGCTCATCGTTCAGTCTCCGGGGTTGCTCAGGAAACGGGGATAGGCGGCGTAGAAGGCACAGGCCTGGACCAGCTCGTCGATGGCGACGAACTCGTTGGGAGCGTGGGCCTGCTCCTCGTGGCCGGGGCCGAAGCCGATGCACGGGACGCCGTGCAGGCCGTTGATGGCCACCCCGTTGGTGCTGAAGGTCCAGACCCCCACCTCGGGCTCGCGGCCGAACAGGGCGCTGCCGGCGCGCCGGCCGGCGACCAGGGCGGGATGATCGTCCGGCAGCAGCCAGGTGGGGTAGTACTTCTCCATGGGATAGGTCAGGCCGGTCCACGAGGGCCGCTCGTAGGTCAGGATCCAGACCTCGGCGTCGACGCCGGCGTCGGCCAGGGCCTGCTCGACCTCCGCGACGGCCGACTCCTTCGTCTCGCCCAGGGTCAGACGGCGGTCGATGTGCAGCTCGGCCTTGTCCGGCACGGCGCAGAGGCTGGGGGTCTCGCAGCCGAACCAGGTGACCGCTGCGCTCCCCTTGCCCAGGGTCGGCTCCGGGGGCAGCCGGTCGTTCAGGGCGGCGATCGCCGTGCAGGCCGGCGCCAGCTTGACCACCGCGTTGTCGCCGCGCTCCGGCGCCGAACCGTGGCAGGAGACGCCGTGGGCGGTGACGCGGATCTCCATCCGGCCGCGGTGGCCGCGGTGGAGGCGCAGGCCGGTGGGCTCGGTGGAGACGACCAGCTCGGGCCGCAGCACCCCCTCCTGGAGGATGTAGTGCCAGCAGAGGCCGTCGCAATCCTCCTCCATGACCGATCCGACCATCCAGACCTGGAACTCGCCGGCCAGATCCAGCTCCTTGATGAGCTTGCCGGCGTAGACCATCGACGCCATGCCGGCCTTCTGGTCCGCGGTGCCGCGGCCCAGGACCCGGTCGGCCGTCACCTCGCCGGCGTGGGGGTCGAACTCCCACAGGGCGGGATCGCCGACGTCGACGGTATCGATGTGGGCGTCGAAGGCCAGCACGCGGGGACCGTCGCCCACCCGGCCCAGGACGTTCCCCAGCGGGTCGATGCGGACCTCGTCGAAGCCGACCTTCTCCATCTCCTCGGCGATGCGGCGGACGACGGCCTCCTCGCCGCCGGAGAGGCTCTCGATGGCGACGATGTCGCCCAGGAAGCGGGCGGTCTCGTCGCGCAGGTCGGCGGCGCGCCCGATGATGCGTTCGCTGTCGGTGGCCACGGTCTCCTCCTCGGTGTCGTTCAGTGGCGCTGCAGGGAGTCCCAGATGCGCCGGGCCGCCTCGCGGCAGGCCGCCGCGTCGAACGGCGCCGTCATGCCGACGCGCCAGACGGTCCGCCCTCCCACCAGGACCTCGGCGATGTCCCAGGGGTGGAAGCCGAACAGGGTCAGCCCCAGCCAGTTGTCCGCGTGCAGCGGCGTCTTCTGTTCCGCGCTGCAGACGATCAGGTCCGCGGGGGCGCCGGCGTCCAGGGAGCCGAACGGCTCGCCGAACAGCTCGCGCGCCAGGCGGTACCCGCCCAGCCAGAGGCGCTCCGCTCCCGCCATCCCCACCGGGCCGCGGCCCGGCTCGTTGCCGCGGTAGAAGGTCGTCCGCAGCTCGCCCCACATGTTGCTGTCCAGCCCGTCGGTTCCCAGGCAGCTGCGCTCGGGGAACCGGTCCACCGGCGCCCGGCCCACGCCGTTGTTCATGTTGGACCGGCCGTTGTGGACCAGCCAGGCCCCGCGCTGCTCGATCGTCTGCAGGTCCAGCGGCGTCAGGTCGACGCCGTGGGCCAGCAGGGAGAGGGGGCGGACCAGGCCGAACCCGTCGAGACGCTCCAGCGGATCGGGCCAGCCGCGCTCCTGGCAGATCTGCCGGTCGGTATCGCCCTCGGCCAGGTGGATGTGGACGCCGCAGTCGAACCGCTCGCACAGGTCGGCCAGCTCGGTCAGGGTATGGTCCTCCAGGGTGAAGCTGGCGTGGGCGCCCACCAGGCCGCGGAAACGGGGGACGTCGTCCCGGCGGTCCCGGCACTTCTGCAGGTAGCGCTCGTTCTCGGCCAGGGCCGTATCGCGGGTGCCGGGGCCGCCACGGTCGGTCACCTCGTAGCAGAGGCAGCCGCGCAGGCCGATGGTCGCCATGCCCTCCTCGACCAGGTCCAGGGAGCCGCCGACGCAGGTCAGGCTGGAGTGGTGATCGATCAGCAGGGTCGTCCCGCAGCGCACGGCGTCCCAGGCCCCGGCCAGGGCGCTCAGGCGGACGGCATCGGTATCGATGGCCCGGTCCAGCTTCCACCAGATCTCGGTCAGGATCTCCTGGAAGTTCTGGGGCTGGTGGCGGGGCGGCGGCATGCCGGGGGCCAGGGTGGAGTAGAGGTGGTGATGGGCGTTGACGTGGCCGGGCATGACGGTGCAACCGGCCAGGTCGCGGACTTCCTCCTCGGGAGCGGGGGCGAGGTCGGCGCCCCGCTCGACGATGCGCTCACCGCGGATGCGCAGGTCGACCGTCTCGACGCGTGGCGACGGCGCGGCGTCCAGGGCGACGGGGAAGTAATCCAGCACGCGGGCGTTGCGCAGCAACAGACCCGGGCCGCGTGTCGATTCGCTCACGTCCGCTCCTCCCGTTCGTCGTTACCCACTTGACAGGGTCGAGAATGGACGCTGCGGACCCGTTGCGCAAGGACGAGAATGGCCCGGGCGGACGAGACCGCCCGGGCCTGGACCCCTGCCGGAGAGGGGGTCAGGACTCCGGCAGGAGGTCCTTCTCGCTCTTGAAGATCTGGTTGATCTTGTAGTCCCGGACGACCCAGACGGTCCGGTCCTGCGATGTCATCATGTAGGTGCCGCCCGGCAGGTCGTCCTGCTGGGGACGCTTCTTGCCGAACCGCATCTCGAACTCGCTGCCGTCGTGCAGCGAGACGACGACCCGTCGCGGCGCCTTCCACAGGTCGTAGTCCTCCAGCGGCGCGTCCGGATCGGCGATGTCGGCGGCCTGGACGTTGACCACGGCGTTGAGCACGGCATCACACTTGGTCTTGGCCAGCGGCTTGCGCTCCCGGCCCGAGACCAGGACCCACTCCCAGGTGGTGCGGTCGGGCTCCGTGGCCGTCGAGTCGGCAGCCGCGCTGTCGGCCGGGGCCCTGGCGGTGAAGACCTTCTCCATCCGCATCTCGCTGCCGTCATGGTAGAGGGTGATGGCGTCGACGTCCAGCCTGTCTCCCTTCCAGACCTGGAGGTCCAGGAAGTGGCGGTTCTTGGGCGCGGCCGGCCCGCTGTACAGGCCCATCCGGCCCAGGAGGTTGGCCCGGGTCAGGTAGACGGTGTCCTGGCCCTCGAGGCGGACGAAGGCGCCGCCGCCCCGCTTGGGCCGGTCACCGATCTGGAGGGTGAAGAGCGGTTCCCACTCCTTCCCGTAGAGGGTGATCCGGACGGCCGTCGAGTCGGTGAATCCGTAGTCGGGCAGGACCGACGCGGCGTCGGAACGGAACTCGCCCCGCAGTCCCTGCAGCTCCTTCAGCAGGTCGTCGATCTTCTTCTTGTCGGCCTTGTGGTTCCAGGCCGAGCGGACGACCCACCTGTCGGGCAGCCTTTCGAGGACGACGCGCGTCGTGTCGGCGCCGTAGGCGATCGTCACGCGGTTGATGTCGTCCTGCTGGAAGTCGACCGCCAGGACCGGCTTGGTGTCCGAGGCGCGGACCCGCCGCTCGTGGCTGGTGTTCTGGAGGATGCTGATCACCAGCAGCACGACGACGGCCCCCGCCAGGACGATGAGGTTCTTCTTGCTCATCACGCCGCCTCCTTCCGCCGGCGACCGGCCCGGACCAGCCCGTAGACGGCCAGCAGGACCGGCACCAGCACGACGGTGAACAGTCGGAACAGCAGCTTCTCGCTGTCGCTGACCGGCCGGATGAGCCGCTGGGTCAGCGCCTTGGAGCGGATCGAGATCAGGTCCTCGCCGTGGGCCAGGGCATCGACGCAGTTCAGCAGCAGCAGGCCGTTCTGGCCGGCCTGGAGCGCCATGTCGTCGAACATCTTGGCGCAGCCCACCAGGATCAGCTTCGCCGGCTGCTCCGCCAGGGGGGCCACCTGGTCATCCGCGGCCGAGTCGGGCCAGGCCGGCACCGGCTTGCCCTGCCAGGCGTCGGGGAACTGTCCCTCCAGCATGATCGCCAGCGGCCGGGGACCGACCATCTCCTTGCCGCTGGGGTTGAAGTAGCTCCCCGGGACGATCGAGGGCGTGAACTCCGCCGTCCAGGTCTGGGGGCTGGAGGTGAACAGGACGGTCCGCTTCAGGTCCAGCCGGTCCAGCGCCGCGTCGTTGGGCTCGATGGCCGTGCCCCACAGGTAGAGCAGGCTGCCGATGCGGTTGGTCAGCGGCGAGTCGTCGTTCATCTGTTCGCTGGTGACCAGGATCTGCATGGGCAGCCGGACCGGCTCGTTGGTCTGGAAGCGCAGGCCGGCGATCGTCTGGGTGCGCGGCACGCTCAGGACCTGGACGCTGGTGTCGAAGAGGTGGTCCTTGCTCACCGGCACGCCGAAGGCCGCCAGCAGCGAGTCCAGGCCGGTCTCGTTGGCGATGCCGCTGATGGTGAAGCCGCCCCGCATCCCGGGCTGGTAGTCGTAGGTGTGCTGCTGGACGGCGATGATCGTCCCCAGGCCGTTGCTCAGGGCGCGGTTGATCTCGAACGCCTGCCGCTCGTTGAAGCGGGTGGGGTTGAGCACCAGCAGGACGTCCGCGTCGTCGGGGATCCGCGAATCGGCCGTCAGGTCGACGCGCTGGACGTCGTAGTGCTCCTGCCGCAGCAGCTCCGAGACCTGGGTGTAGACGTCCTGGGGCTCGGGGGGCTGCATCCCCTGCTGGAGGTACATCATCGCCAGCTGGGGATCGACCTCCTGCTTGGGGGCCACCAGGGCCACCTTGGGATTCCGCTCCCGGGTCAGCCGGTAGATCCGCGAGATGAGGTCGTACTCCAGCGTCGAGAGGCTCTGGGGCAGGACCTGCGGGATGATCTCCTCGGGATAGTCCTTGTAGGCGATGGTGATGGCGCTCCAGATCAGCTTGACACCGATCTCGTCCTTGTCGATGGACTGGACCTGGAACGGCCGGATGCCCCGCGACGTCAGGTCAGACTGCATCTGGTCGTTGTCCTGGGGATCGTAGACGGCGTACTCGAGCATGCCGCCCGAGGCCCGCCGGTAGTCCTCCAGCTTGTCGGTGATGTCCCGCTCGAGGGTCTTCAGCTCGGTCGGCATCTTGTCGGTGCCGGTGATGTAGAGCTTGACCTGGACGGGAACCTTCAGCTCCGACAGGATCTTCCGGGCCGACGGCGACATCGTGTAGAGCTTGTCGCTGGTCAGGTCGACCCTGGCGCCGCTGAGACGTCCCAGGACACCGGTCAGCAGGACGGCCAGGGCCGCCAGCAGGACCGTCGCCGCGGCGAAGGAGATGCGGAAGTTCCGACGCTTGCTGCTCATCAGTACTTCCTCCCTTCCAGCCAGAGGGTGTTCAGGGCCAGGAAGACCCCCGTCAGGGTGAGGAAGTAGGCCAGGTCACCCAGCTGCAGCACACCGCGCACCAGGGACTGGTAGTGGGGCATCAGCCCGAACGCGTTCTGCAGGAACGAGCCCAGCCCGCCGATCCAGCCGTCGACCGTCGCCGAGACGGCCGGGATCCCCAGCAGGAACAGGGCGAAGCAGGCCAGCATCCCCAGGATGAAGGCGGTGATCTGGTCCCGCAGCAGGCCGCTGGTGAAGATCCCGACGCTCATGTACAGGCCGCCCAGCAGGATCGCCCCCAGGTAGCCGCCCAGGACGGCGCCCAGGTCCGGATTGCCGAGCACCGCGAGCATCAGCGGGATGGGCAGCGTCCCGACCAGGGCGACCAGGTAGAACGCCATGGCGGCCAGGTACTTGCCCAGCATGACCTCGCTGGTCTTCATCGGCAGGGTCATCAGCAGCTCGAAGGTGCCGCTGCGCTTGTCCTCGGCCCACAGGCGCATGCTGATCGCGGGGATGAAGAAGATCAGGAACAGGGGGAGGTTCCCGAAGAAGTCCCGCATGTCGGCCATGCCCTGCAGGAAGAACGGCGTCATGAACAGCCCGCAGTTGAGGATCAGGAAGACGATGATGAAGATGTAGGCGATGGGGCTGTTGAAGTACGCCGCGAACTCCCGGTCGAAGATCGTCTTGACGTTAGACATGGCTCACCTCCCGCGGCGCCCGGGACCGCTTGGTCAGGGCGATGAAGGTGTCCTCCAGGGAGAAGCGGGCCTCCCGCAGCTCGAGCAGGTCCCAGCCGCGGTCGCAGGCCACCTTGCCCAGCTCGGGGAGGGGGTCCCGGTCGAAGGGGGCGCGCAGCTCGAACCGGCTGCGACCGTCGTCGCGGCTCAGCAGCTGGACCGAGGTCAGCCCCGACAGGTCCCGCAGCGCGCGCTCCACCTCGCCGGCGTCGGCCCGGAAGGTGACGTAGAGCCGGTTCTCGCCCATGGCGTCGCGGGCCAGCTCGCTGATCCGGCCGTCGGCGATGATCCGCCCGTCGTTGATGATGACGACGCGGTCGGTGACCGGAGAGACCTCCTGCAGGATGTGGGTGGAGAAGATGATCGTCTTCTGCCGCGCCAACCCCAGGATCAGCTCCCGGATCCCGATGATCTGCAACGGGTCCAGGCCGCTGGTCGGCTCGTCGAGGATCAGGATGTCGGGGTCGTGGAGCAGGGCCTGGGCCAGACCGGTACGCTGCTTGTAGCCCTTGGAGAGCTCGCGGATGGGCTTGTGGTAGACGCCGCCGATCCCGCAGGCGTCGACGACCCAGTCGAGGCGCTCCCGCAACCTGGCGCCGGACAGGGCACGCGCGCTGCCGATGAACTCCAGGTACTCCCGCACGAGCATGTCGTCGTAGAGGGGATTGTTCTCGGGCAGGTAGCCGATCCGTCCCCGGACCTCGAGGGGCTGCTCCTGGACGTCGATCCCGTCGACGGTGACGGTACCGGCGTCGGGCGCCAGGAAGGTGGTGATGATCTTCATCGCCGTGCTCTTCCCCGCACCGTTGGGCCCCAGGAAACCGAGGATCTCGCCCTGGTCGAGGCGGAACGAGACGCCGTCGAGGGCGACGGTCGGTCCGAACCGCTTCGAGACCTCACGTACCTCGATCATGCCGGATCCTCCGCGGTGTATGGTTGTTGGTGAACGATCATGACGGCACGACAGGGTGCCGGCGGCCGGGACGACCTGCCGGATGCGTGCAACATATGATCGCGCAATATACACACCGGTCCCGCTCGAGTTCCAGCTGGTTGTGCCGCGGAAAACGTGTCCGTGCCCGCCGCAGCGTTCCGGGCCGTGCCATGCGACGGGACGGCGCGACGAGGGGTTCCCCGGGCCTTCGGCTCAGTACGCGCCCGGCGCCGGGGCGACGGCGGGACCGGGAGCGGGGGGACGGCCACTCGCCCCCGCGTCGTAGAAGCGGGAGATGTCCCGCATGATCGTCTGCAACAGGTCCATCCGCGGCCGACCGGCGGGTGCGGTGATGTCGTCCAGCCGGTGCTTCTTCGTCCCCAGCGGGAGGACGACGTAGACGTCGTCGCCGATGACGAAGGCGTGGTTGAAGTAGCTGGAGACGACCAGCGGCCGCAGCGGCGGCACCTCGCCCAGCAGGTCCAGCCCGTCGCTGTAGTCGCGCACGTCGTTGCGCACCCCGAAGTACTCGCGCAGCAGCGTGGGCGGGAGGTCCAGGTGCGACGTGCGGGCGGTGATCCGCCGCGGCGGTCGATCGGGCAGGTAGAGGACCAGCGGGACCTGGGTCTGCCAGCGGGTGAAGTTGCTGCCGTGGCCCCAGTAGTTGGCGCCGTCGTCGTCGAACTCCTCGGCGTGGTCGGTGGTGACGATGATGATCGTGTTGTCCATCATCCCCAGTGCCTCGAGCCGGTCGAGGAGCCGGCCCACCTGGTCGTCGTCGAACAGGACGGCGTTGCGGTAGTCGTTCAGGTAGAGCTGGGGGTCCTTCTTCTTGCCCACCAGGGCGATGTTCAGCTTGCGCGACGGCCTGAACCTCGCATGGGCCTCGTCGTAGTTGTAGTTGAAGTGGGACGCCTTGTAGAAGCCGAACAGGAAGAAGGGACGCCGTCCGTCGCGGTGGCGGTCCAGGAAGGCGAGCATCTGGTCGGTCAGGTCCCTGTCCCACTGGTCCGCAGACCTGCCGGCGAACTTCTCGTGGATGGGGATCCCGCGGAAGATCGTGTCCTCGATCTTGTGCCGCTTGAAGTGGGAGCGGGCGAAGATGCCGAAGTCGTAGCCCTCCTCGCGCAGGATGTCGATCAGCAGCGGGTTGTCGATCTGCACGGCGCTCGCCTTGACGGCCTCCCAGTAGGTGGGGTAGAGGCCGTAGAAGAGGCCGAAGACGCCGGCCACGGTGGAGTTGCCCGTGCTGAAATGGTTCAGGCAGACGGTGGAGCGCCGGCCCAGGGCGGCGATGCGCGGGCTCACCTCGTCGTTCATCGTGTCGGCCCGCCAGCTCTCCAGCAGGATCATGACGATGTTCGGCAGCCGGTCGCGGGGGATGCTGTCGCGGGTGATCGTCGCCAGGGGGTAGCGGATGACTCCCTGTCCCTCGCCCCGGCGGGCCAGCTCGTCCCCCTGCGCGATCATCCCGAGGCGGTCGCCGTACTTGACGGCGTGCTTGTGGGAGCGCAGCGGCATGTAGAACGGGAGCATGGGCGTCACGCGCGTGATGCGGACGTCCTCCTTCTCGTAGGCGACGACGTGGATGACCTGGCTGAGGACCAGGCCGAGCACCGCCACGAGCGGGAAGCCCACCGTCAGCAGGCGGCGGCGGCGCCAGCGGACGGCCAGCGCCAGCAGCCCCCGTTCCACCAGCAGGATGACGACCAGGGTACCGGCCGCCAGCAGGACCATCGTCGCGGGGATGCCCAGGCCCTGGAAGTCGTGGATCAGGAAGTCGAGCCAGAAGAAGTCGATGTGGAACTTGTAGATGGCGAAGACGAAGCTGTCCAGCAGCAGGTAGAAGACGTAGAGCGACAGCAGGACGACGCACGCCCCGGCGGCGAGGCGGCGCCATGCCGCCAGCAGCAGCGTCACGACGGCACAGACCAGCAGGGCCGGCAGCAGGTACCAGCCGACGATGGCGCCGGCGGTGTAGGCGACCGTCAGCCAGCCCCGGTCGGCCTCGCCCAGGTCACGCAGCAGGACCAGGGCCACCAGCGGCGCGTTCAGGGCCACCAGGGCCACTGCCGTCAGGTGACGTTCGAGCAGGGCGGCGAGGACGGCGCGGACGCGTTGCATGGGATCCCTCCCGCCGCGCGGAGGCGGCCGGCGGCTTCGGGTTGACAGGGGAGGGGGGACGCCGGACCCTCCGACGTGTCTCTCCGTGAAAACGGGGGCAAGATAACCCGGACGGGGGACGGGGACAACCGGCGGCGGCGTGGTCCGCCGCGCGAGGGGGTGGCGACGATGAACGAGCGGGACACGGGAACCGGGTTGGCGACGCTGCGGGATCCCGGCCTGGCGGGAATGCTGCGGGGGATCGCGAGGATCCTGGCCGGCAAGCCGCGGCTGCCGCGCCGCCTGCGGGACCGGCCCCTGCTGACGACGATCCTGTCGCGACGCAGCCGCCGCAGCTTCCGCGACACGCCCGTGCCCGACGAGGTCATGGAGGCCGTCCTGGAGGCCGGGCGGCTGGCGCCCTCGACGGTCAACCTCCAGACCTGGTCCTTCGCCGCCTTCGACCGGGAGACCTGGCGGGAGACCCTCGGCCAGCCGCTGCCGCTGGGCGGACAGCGGGCCATCGTCGTCATGGCCGACACCCACCGTGTCCGGTCGGTCCTGGACGTCTTCCCCGACGCGCCGCTGGTCGAGTACACCCTGGGCGTGGTCAACGCCTCGCTGGCGGCCATGAACATGACCCTGGCCGCCGAGGCGCTGGGCCTGGGCACGGTCATGCTGTCGGAGACGGGCCGCGGCGGTTTCCTCGACACCGACCACCTGGCCGCGCGGCTGGGGCTGCCGGAGCGGGTCGTGCCGCTGCTGACGATCGTCCTGGGCTATCCCCGCGGCCCGCGGCCGGCCATGCCCCCCAAGCTGCCGCCGGAGACGGTCACGTTCGCCGGCCGCTATCGCGAGGCCGACCCCGGGGTGATGCGCTCCTGGCTGGAGCAGATGCAGGCCGGCTACAAGGTCAGCAACCGGGGACGCTCCTTCGGCTCCCAGGTGGCCGTCTACCTGGGCAAGATCGACCGGGCCGAGCGGGAACTACGGAGGCGCGTCCTGGGAGAGGACGGGGGGCCGCCGGCCGCGCGGGAGCAGGACGATGCGGGGGGCCGAGCCGACCGCGATCCTCGCGACACGACTCACCGGTAGCGGGCCTTGAGCGTTCCCCAGCCCGTCTCCCGCCCCGCGGTCATCTCGACGGCCAGCTGCAGCGTGTTCCAGATTCCGCCGGTGGCGGTGTCGAAGACGGAGAGGTCGGGCGCCGGCGGGCGGAAGTGGCCCTCGTCGCAGACGGGGTGGGCGATCTGGACCCAGAAGCGGGCCAGGACGACACGACCGGCGAGCGTCACGTGTCCGTCGACGGGAACGGCGTGGAAGACGGTCAGGTAGCCGGGATCGCCCGGGCAGCCAACCCCCAGCAGGCTTTCCACCCAGCCGGTGTAGGCCGGGTCCTGCAGCCAGTTCCCCAGATCGGGCGGTGCCAGCTTGTTCTCCGTTCCGAACAGCGCCACGACGCCGCACTCGCTGCAGCTGCCGCCCAGGCCGAAGGCGATCCCGGTGACCACCTCGCCCGCGTAGTCCGGGACCAGGACGACCGCCGCCAGGCAGGCGGTGTCTGGCGTCTCGGTCCGGATCGTCGCGGGGTCCCCGTCGGTGTCGATGTCCAGCAGGATGTGCCAGCCACGGGCGGGCGCGGCCGTCAGCAGCAGGAGAGCGCACAGGGTGCCGAGCAGTCGTGGCATCGTCGGCCTTTCCGGGAATGACCGACTATCGGTGCAGTCGGATCACCATTCAGGATACCCGGTTCCGCTCTCCGGATCCACCCTTCGGCGATATTTCCCGTCAAGGCCAGAGAAGCGACAGCCGCCGGCGCAGCTCGTCGCGCACGGACCGGAAGGCCTCCAGCCGTTGCCGCGGGTCGGTGACCGCCGCGGGATCGGGCAGCGGCCAGTGGACGCGCAGGGCGTCGCCCAGGAAGGACGGGCAGACCTCCTCGGCGCAGAGGGTGACGACGGCGTCGACGCCGGCGGGATCGATGCCGGCGACGCTCCTGCTGCGGTGGGACGCGATGTCGATCCCGATCTCGCGCAGGACGGCGATCGCCTCGGGGCGGACCGCCGTGGGCTGCGAACCGGCGGAGGCGACCTCGACCCCGGCCGGCGCCAGGGCCCGGGCCAGTCCCTCGGCCATCTGGCTGCGGGCCGAGTTGGCGACGCAGAGGAAGAGCCACCGGCGCGGCGCCAGCGCGCGCAGCAGAGCCGCCTCCACCTGCCAGCGGGGCGGTACGCCCCGGCCGTCCGCGTAGACGCGGCAGGAGAAGGCCACCGGGAGATCCTCCTGCCCGGTGACGTCGCGCCCGTCGACGCGGATCGTCGGCGAGCCGGGGAAGGCAAGTTCCGCGGCGCGGGCTGGCGAGTCGACGTCCAGGTGGCGCACCGGGACACCGGGGGCCAGGGCGGCGGCCACCTCGCGGGCCAGCGCGAGGGCCGCGTCGGCGTGGGGACAGCCCGCGAAGGTCAGCACGTCGATGGCGATCATGAGAGCAGCTCCACCAGCTCCTCGACGGACGGGACCTTGCCCACCGAGACCACCTTCCCGTCGACGACCAGGGCGGGGGTGATCATGACGCCGTAGCGCACGATGTCCGCCACCCCGGTCACCTTCTCGATCGCCATCTCCGTGCCCAGGCGGCTGGCCGCCTCGCGGACGTGTTCCTCCAGCTTCCGGCACTTGGGGCAGCCGGTCCCCAGGACCTTGACACTCTTCATCGTTCCTCCTCCGTGCCGGTCAACCGGCCAGGCGGCCGAACAGCAGGCCGGTGACCGTGGCCATGACGACGACCAGGGCGACGAACACCACGGTCTTGCGCGTACCCAGGACGCTGCGGATGACCAGCATGTTGGGCAGGCTCAGGGCGGGGCCGGCCAGCAGCAGCGCCAGGGCCGGTCCCTGGCCCATCCCGTTGTGCAGCAGCCCTTCCAGGATCGGGATCTCGGTCAGGGTGGCGAAGTACATCAGCGCGCCCGCGACCGAGGCGAACAGGTTGGCGCCGACCGAGTCGCCGCCCACCGCGCCGGTGATCCAGGCGCTCGGGACCAGCCCCTCGTGCCCGGGGCGGCCCAGCAGCAGGCCGGCCGCGAAGACCCCGCCCAGCAGCAGCGGCAGGATCTGCCTGGCGAAGCCCCAGCTCGCCTCGAACCAGTCGCCCAGTTCCCCCTCGCTGCCGGCGGTGACGACTCCCAGGCCGAGCGCCGCGACGGCGAAGGGGACCACGGGGTGTCCGGGAGCGACCAGGGCCGCGACGAGCGTCGCCCCCGCCGCCAGCGCGAGGTCCCGCCGCGGGGCGTCGAACCATCGCGCGAGCGCCACGGCCAGGCCCGCCCCGCAGGCGGCGGTCAGCCACCACTTCACCCCCCAGACCGCCGCGAAGAGGCCGCCCTCACCAGCGGGACGGCCCCAGTTGGCGAAGACCAGGATGCCGACCATCGCGGCCAGGGTCGCCGCGTTCTGGGCGAGGGTGCGGCGGGGCGGGGTATCGTCCGCGGCGGCCATCTCCGCGTCCAGCCGCCGCTGCTCGTCGCGGCGGAAGATCAGCGCCATCAGCAGGCCGACCACGACGCTGAAGACGATCGCCCCGACCGCCCGCGCGATCCCCAGTTGCGGTCCCAGGACCCGCGCGGTCAGCACGATGGCCAGCACGTTGATGGCAGGCCCGCTGTAGAGGAACGCCGTCGCCGGTCCCAGCCCCGCGCCCATCATGTAGATCCCCGAGAACAGGGGCAGGACGGTGCAGCTGCAGACGGCCAGGATCGTCCCGCTGACCGCGGCGACGCCGTAGGCCGTGGGCCGCGGCGCCCGCGGACCGAGGTAGCGCAGGACCGCCTCCTGGCGGACGAACACCGAGATGGCGCCGGCGATCCAGAACGCCGGCACCAGGCAGAGCAGGACGTGCTCGCGGGCGTACCAGCGGACCAGGCGCAGGGCCTCGAGCAGGGCCGTGTCGAAGCGCCCCCGGTCGACGGGCAGGTAGTAGGCGGCCAGGAACCCGGCCAGGATCCACAGGGCCGGGCCGCGCTCGCGTTGCCAGTTCACGCTACTCCTCCTCCCGTTCCGCCTGCGTCCCGCGGGAACCACCGCCGCCACTTCAGCGCCACGTTGACCAGGGAGACCAGGACGGGCACCTCGACCAGCGGCCCGATGACGGCGGCGAAGGCCTCGCCGCTGCCGATCCCGAACGTGGCCACGGCCACGGCGATGGCCAGCTCGAAGTTGTTGCTGGCGGCGGTGAAGCTCAGGGTGGCCGTCCGGGGGTAGTCAGCCCCGACCCGGCGGCCCATCCAGAACGAGACGGCGAACATGACGACGAAGTAGACGACCAGCGGCAGCGCGACACGCAGGACGTCCAGGGGAAGGTGGACGATCTCGCCGCCCTTGAGGGAGAACATCACCACGATCGTCAGCAGCAGCGCCACCAGGGTCACCCGGCCGAGGCGCGGCCCGAAGACGTGGTCGTACCAGTCGGGTCCCCTGAGCGGACGCAGGACCAGCCGCGTCAGCAGTCCCGCCGCGAACGGGATTCCCAGGTAGATCAACACGCTGCGGGCGATCTGCCCGATGGTGATCCGCACCCGGATCGACTCCAGCCCCAGCCAGTCGGGGACGACGGTCAGGAAGAGGTAGGCCAGCACGGAGTAGAGGGCGATCTGGAACAGGGAATTGAGAGCCACCAGGCCGGCGCAGAACTCCCGGTCGCCGCCGGCCAGATCGTTCCAGACGATGACCATGGCGATGCAGCGCGCCAGGCCGATCAGGATCAGGCCGGTCCGGTAGGCCGGGTGGTCGGGCAGCAGCAGGACGGCCAGCAGGAACATCAGCAGGGGACCGATGAGCCAGTTCTGCACCAGGGAGAGGGCCACGACCCTGCCGTCGCTGAAGGCCCGCCCCATCTCCTCGTAGCGGACCTTCGCCAGGGGCGGGTACATCATCAGGATCAGGCCGACCGCCAGGGGGAGCGACGTCGTCCCGACGCTCATCGCCTCCAGGGCGGCCGGCACCTGCGGGACCAGCCAGCCCAGCAGGACACCACCGAGCATGGCCAGGACGATCCACAGGGTCAGGTAACGGTCCAGCAGCGGCAGACGCCTGCCGGTACCCGCCGGGGCGGCTGTCCCTAGCGGCATGGCCGGCATTCTCCCTGTCCGGTGTGACAGGCGGCCCGCAACGGGGTGGCCCCTGGCAGGGCGGCCAGGGCGTCGCGCAGGGCAGCCAGGATCGCCTGCCGCCCCTCGTCCTGGGGGAGCAGGGAGTAGTGCATCCAGGTCCCCTCGCGCCGGCCGGCGACCAGTCCGGCCTCGCGCAGGATCCGCAGGTGACGGGAGACGGTGGGCTGGGGCAGGGCCAGGGCACGGACCAGCTCGCAGACGCAGTGCTCGCATCCGTCCAGCAGCAGCCAGACCAGGCGCAACCGGATCGGATCGGCCAGGGCCTTCAGCCAGCGGGAGAGATCGTCCATCGCGGGCTCCTCGTTTGGTTGCTGAATCCGGATAAGCGAATATAGCTGCCATTACGGGTCAATCAAGCAGAATGATGCACTTTCGAGTTGACAGGAAGGAAAGGCTCGTGATAGCGGAGGAGCTCTTCAGGAGGGGGAGATGATGATCAGCGAGGAACTGCGTACCCGTGTCCTGGAACTGCTGGAGAGCGACTCGCGGCACCACGAGATCCTCGACCTGGATCTCTCCGGCGAATCGCTCTGCCCCGCCAGGGACATCGGCGTGGAGGACTACCTCGAGTGCCTGGAACCCCACGCCATGGACTGCCGCTACGCCATCCCGTTCGGTGACGGTTACCTGTGCAGGTGTGTCGTGCGGCGGACCCTGCTGCGTGAGCTGGGGGTGTGACCGGAAACGACAGGCGGGGAGCGCGGATCTTTTGATGTCTTTCCATATTGTGTTTTATTGACAGGCCGACATCGTGGACCAATACTGTGTAGACCTATCCACTAAGGAGGTGATCGTGCTCGATGGCAGGTTGAAGGACAAGATCAAGGCGATGTTCTGTGACGAGGAGTGTCACCACGAGCTGCGCTGTCTCGACCTGCCTGAGGAGGAGATCTGCGAGGCGAGGGATATCGGGTTGCGGGATTATCTCGAGTGCCTCGACGACGATTCCGAGAGCTGCTGCTACTCCCTGCCCTGGGGCGACAGGTATCTCTGCCGCTGTCCCGTGCGGCGCTACCTGAAGCGCGTCCACGGGATCTGACCACCGGACGTCCTTCCCGTCGGGGCATCGCCGCCTACCCCTCCCAGACCACCCGTCCCTGGACGATCGTCAGCTTCGCCTCGGTGGGCCGGCACAGCAGGAGCGCCGCCACCGGGTCGCCCACCCGGTCGTACTCGGGGCGGGAGAGATCGAAGACCGCCACGTCGCACATCCGCCCCGGCTCCAGGGCGCCGATGTCGTCCCGGCCCAGGCAGCCCGCCCCGCCGAGGGTGGCCATCTCCAGCACTTCCATGACCGTCATGGCCGCCGCGCCGCCCACGACGCGGTGGAGCAGCAACGCCTGGCGCAGTTCCGCCAGCATGTCCGAGCCGTCGTTGCTGGCCGAGCCGTCGACGCCCAGCCCCACCGGGCAGCCGGCGGCACGCAGGTCGCGCACGCGGCAGACGCCCGAGCCGAGGCGCATGTTCGAGGTCGGGCAGTGGGCGATCGCCACGCCGGCCTCGCCCAGCCGTCGGATCTCCCGGTCGGTGAAGTGGATCCCGTGGGCCAGCCAGACGTCGTCGGCCAGCCAGTCGACCTGTTCCAGGAATTCCAGTGGACGACAGCCGTAGATCTCCTGGCAGTAGCGGTTCTCGTCCTCGGTCTCGGCCAGGTGGGTATGCAGACGGACTCCGTGGTCGCGGGCCAGCGCGGCGGTCTCGCGCATCAGCTCCGGGGTGACCGAGAAGGGGGAGCAGGGCGCCAGGGCGATCCGCACCATGGCGCCGGGCGCCGGGTCGTGCCAGCGGTCGATGACCCGCTCGCTGTCGCGCAGGATCGTGGCGTGGTCCTGGACGACCGAGTCCGGCGGCAGGCCGCCGTCCTTGCGGGAGCGGGACATGGAGCCGCGGGTGGGGTGGAAGCGGATGCCGGCCTCGCGGGCGGCCTCGATGGTGATGTCGATCAGCTCCGGCGAGGCCTCGCGGGGAAAGAGGTAGTGGTGGTCGGTCGTCGTCGTGCAGCCGGTGCGCAGCAGCTCGCGGCAGCCCACCAGGGCGGCGCGGTGGAAGTCGTCGTCCCGCAGCTCGGCCCAGACGGGGTAGAGGGTCACCAGCCAGTCGAACAGCTCCGAGTCGACGGCCCCGGGCCAGGCGCGGGTGCGGGTCTGGTAGAGGTGGTGATGGGTGTTGACCAGGCCGGGCAGGGCCACGCAGCCGGACAGGTCGATCTCGCGGAACGCCGTTCGCGGGTGGCCGTCGATCTCGTCGGGCGGCGTGCCGGTGCCGACGGCCAGGATGACGCCGTCGCGGGCGGCCAGCCAGCCGTCGTCCAGGACGCGGCGGTCACGGTCCATCGTCACCAGGGGAGAGGCGTGGGTCAGCAGCAACAGGTCCGGTCCGGTCATGGGCAGCGACTCCCGGGAAGCGGTGTGTTTGTCTTGTCACCGGGAAACCTAGCACGCATCCTGCAAGGGATCATCCCGGTTGTGGTCCGCGGGCCGTCGGCGGCCCCGGATGAGGTCGTTCGCGGCGGCGACTGTCCGCGATCGTGGACAGCGGTCCCGGCATGGGCCGTCGCGGTCGAACACGGAGCGAAAGGAACCGAGCATGCGCAAGGCAATCGCGATCGTCGTCCTGCTGGCCGCCCCGCTGTGGCTGGCCGGCTGCAGCGGCGGCAAGAAGGTGACCCGTGTCGAGACCGACACGACGATCGACCTGTCCGGCAACTGGAACGACACCGACAGCCGCCTGACGGCCGAGGCCCTCATTCAGCAGGCCACCGCCGGCGGCTGGATCGAGGACCACCTGCTGCGGGCACAGCAGAAGCCGGCCGTCATCGTCGGGCGGATCAAGAACCGCAGCGACGAGCACATCCCGGTCAAGACCTTCGTGGCCGACCTGGAGCGGGCCTTCATCAACTCGGGCCGGGTCAAGGTCGTGGCCTCGCGCGACGAGCGGGAGGACGTGCGCGACGAGCGGGAGGACCAGCAGCAGTACGCCTCGCCCGAGAGCATGAAGCAGTGGGGCCGCGAGCGCGGCGCCGACTACATGCTGCTGGGCGAGATCAACACGATCATCGACCGCGACGACGGCGACGAGGTCAAGTACTACCAGGTGGACGTCTACCTGGTGGACCTGCAGGACAACACGAAGGTCTGGGCGGGTCAGAAGAAGATCAAGAAGTACGTCAGCCGCAGCGGTTACCGCCCGTGAGACCGTCCGTGCGGCGGTCGCGGCGCGTGGTCGTCGCGTCCGCCCTGCTCTGGGTGGGCGGTGCCCTGCTGCTGGGCGGCTGCTCCAACTACTCGGCCCGCAACGCCCGCCTGCGCGACGACGTCGCCTCGGGCCGGCTGTCCGCGGCCCTGCGCGACGTGGAGAAGGCGTCCCGGGGCAAGGACCGCCTCCTGAACCTGCTCGAGCGCGCCCTGATCCTGCACCTGGACGGTCGCTGGCGGGAGTCGAACGCCGTCTTCGAGCAGGCGGAGCGGCTGTCGGCCGACCTCTACACCCGCAGCGTCAGCGAGGCGGCCCTCTCGCTGGTGAGCAACGACGAGCAGATCGCCTACCGGGCGGCCCCCTACGAGCTGGCCCTGGTTCCCTACTACCGGGCCCTCAACTACGCCGCCCTGGGCGAGCGGGACGAGGCCGTGGTCGAGGCGCGCAAGGCGACCCTGCTGCTGCGCGACTACAAGGACCTGGTCCGGGCCGCCCTGGCCGAGGGGGACACCGCGCTCTCCGACGCGCCCCTGGAGGACCACGCCTTCCTGCACTACCTGCAGGGGATGCTCTTCGAGTGGGGCGGCGAGCTGGACGACGCCTTCATCGCCTACCGCGACGCCGCCCGGGCCTACAGGGCCACGGCCGGCAGGCTGGCCGTCGTCACTCCGCCCTGGCTGGGGGAGGACCTGCTGCGGGTGGGGCTGGCCGGGGGGTTCGCCGAGGAGCTGGAGGAGCTGCGCCGCGAGGATCCCGGCCTGCTGCCCGAGCACCTGCCGCGGGACGAGCCGGGCGGCCGGGTCGTCCTCCTGCTGGAGAGCGGCTTCGTGCCGCGGAAGATCTCCGTCCCGGTGGACGTGCCCATCTTCAAGACCGACCGCTACGACAACGATCTCACCTTCGCCGTCGCCCTGCGCGGGCGGTACTTCTCGGGCTGGAGCAGCGGGACCAAGATCGCCTACTGGCTGCGGTTCGCCCTGCCGGAGCTGGAGGAGACGCCGCCGCCCGCCCGCGGCGCGCGTGTCACCGCCGGTGTCGTCGGCGCCCACGCCGTGGCCGTCCCGGTGGAGGACGTGGCCGGCCGCGCCAGGCTCTTCTTCGAGCAGGCCCAGGGGAAGATCGTCCTGAAGACCATCGCGCGCGCCCTGGCCAAGTACGGGATGAAGAAGAAGGCCGACGAGCAGGGGAAGGTGGCCGGCTTCCTGGCCAACCTCCTGGGCGCGGCCACCGAGCAGGCCGACACGCGCTCCTGGCTGACCCTGCCCCACACGATCCTGATGGCGCGGCTCACGCTGCCGCCCGGGGAGTACGACCTGCGGGTGGAGTGGACCGACGCCAGGGGGCGGACGGTGGACAGCGACCTGTTGCCGGGCGTGGTCGTGCGGGAAGGCGACTGGACCTGGGTCAGCCGTCGGCTCTTCTGAGGATTGCGGATGCGTGAACGGGGGCGCCCTCGCTGGCGCCCCCTTTCCCGTGCTGCCTCGATCGTGACCGGGTCACAGACCCTGGACCTTGATCTTCCGCGGCCTGGCCGCCTCGGCCTTGGGCAGGTGCAGGGTCAGCACGCCGTGGCGCAGCCTGGCCTCGATCCGGTCCTGGTCCACGTCGTCGCCCAGCCGGAACTGCCGGAAGTACGGCATCATCTCGTACTCCTGCAGCAGCAGGTCGTCCGCGGTCTCCAGCGACGGCTTGCCGCTGATGGTCAGCACCCGGTCCTCCACGCGGATGTCCAGGTCCTCCTCGCGGACCCCCGGCACGTCGGCGATGACGTGCAGGCCGTCCTCGGTCTCGTAGATGTCGACGGCCGGCACCAGGAAGCGGCTGGTGTCGCGGGTCTCGGGAAGCTGCTGCTCGGTCCGGGTCGGTTCGGTCACGTCCACCTTGGTCAGATTCTTCTCTGCCATGGTCAACCCTCCTTTCCTCCCGGATCACTGGACGGTCACGCTGATCTGCCGCGGACGCGCGTACTCGGCCTTCGGCAGCGTGATGTGCAGGACACCGTGGCGGTACTCGGCCTTGACGTTGCGCTCGTCGATGTCGGTGCCCAGCTCGATGGTCCGCACGAAGCGCCCGCTGCCGCGCTCGTTGCGGTGGATGGTGATCCCCCTGTCCTCCGGCAGGCCGTGACGCGTGCCGCTGATGGTCAGGTTGCGGCCGCTGGTCGTCACCTCCAGGTCGTCGCTGGACAGGCCGGGGACCAGCGCCTCGACGACGTACTCGTCGCGTCCCTCGCGGATGTTCACCAGCGGGTAGCGGGCACTGCCCATGGCCAGCCAGGGCGTGCGCCAGCCGCGGCCGCCGGGCCAGAAGTCCGAGAAGACGCGGTCGATCTCCCGGCGCAGGGCGTCCATCTCCTGCCACAGGTCACGTCGCTGCCACATTTCCCAGACCTCCTTTCGCTGGCTGATGATTCCGGGTTCGGGATGCATTCCGGCACCGAAGAACAATCAAGGAGCGTGCCGGTTCCCACCGGGTCGCTGGTTCTGTAACTGAGTATCAGCGTGAGAGTTGCAATTCCATGGTCACGGTGTGACGGCGGGCTGACGGACCGCCATGACAGCACCGACAGAGGCCGTCGGCACTGTCAGTGTCGTGGTGCCAACCTGTCACCGCACAGGAAACGGACTCGCGGACTTGCCGCCGGGGAAGCGCTGGCCTAGACTCGGGGTTCGGTCTCCATCCTCGCCCCGAAAGGAACCCGTACCGTGGCCCTGTTGCTGCTCGCCAGTGATCTGCACATCGGGCGCGCGTCGGCGCTGCCGGAGACGGTTTCCGGCGGAGCCGCCGACACGGCCGCGGCCGCCTGGGAGCGGCTGGTGGACCTGGCGCTGCAGCGCCGGGTGGCGGCAGTCTGCCTGGCCGGCGACGTGGTGGACCGGGAGAACGCCTTCTGGGAGGCCCAGGGGGTGCTGGAACGGGGGATCGCCCGGCTGGCGGACGCCGGCATCGTCACCGTTGCCGTGGCCGGCAACCACGACCACGCCGTGCTGGCCCGCCTGGCGGACACCCTGCCGCCGGAGCACTTCATGCTCCTGGGCCGCGGCGGCCGCTGGGAGGCGATGACCCTGCACCACGCTGGTCGGCCCCTGCTGCGGCTGCACGGCTGGTCGTTCCCGCAGTGGCGGGTCACTACCTCGCCGCTGGCGGGGTACAACCTGGCCGGTGACGCCGCCGATCTGCCGCTGCTGGGCCTGGTCCACGGCGACCTGGACGATCCCGCCTCCTTGTACGGTCCCTTGGATGTCGCGGCCCTGCGCCGCCTGCCGCCGCGCGGCTGGGTGGTGGGCCACCGGCACCGCCCCCGGCTGGACGCGCCCGGCGGTGCGCCCTGGGTGCTCTGCCCCGGCTCGGTGCAGGCCCTGGATCCGGGCGAGACCGGCGTCCACGGCGCCTGGCTGCTGACCGTCGAGGGCGGCACGCTCTCGCCGCCGGAGCCGGTGCCGCTCTCCACGGTCTGCTACGAGACCATCCGGCCCGATCTCTCCGGCTGCGCCGATGGGGACGCGGTCCGTGTCTCCGTGCTGGACGCGCTGCGCCGGCTGCGGGAGGAGGCCGTCGCCGCGGGTGGTGACGCGCTGCGCGTGGTGGTGGCGCGCGTGGCCCTGGCGGGGCGTTCTCCCGCCGCGGCCGCGGTGCCGGAGGTGACCGCGGAGATGGCACGCTACCGCCAGGAGGGCGCCGGCGGCGTGACCCTGGTGGTGGAACGGGTCACCGGCACCGTCCTGCCACCAGTGGACCTGGCGGAGCTGGCCCGCGCCACCACGCCGCCCGCCGAGCTGGCCCGCCTGCTGCTGGCCCTGGAGCAGGACGAGCTGGACGACGACCAGCGCGCCCTGTTGCAGGCGGTGGCCACGGCCGTCCGGGACGAGCTGGCCACCCCGGAGTACGAGGCCACTGGCGATCCTGCTTTCGATCCCGCCGCTACCCGCACGCTGCTGCACGATGCCGCCGAGCGGTTGCTGGCCCGCCTGCTGGAGGCGCAGCCATGAGCGACCGGCGCCTGACCTGCACCCGCCTGGCGATCCACCGCGCCCCCGGCGTGCCGCGCGGCGAGGGGTTCACCCTGGCGGACCTGGACGCCGCGGTGGTGGTGATCCACGGCCCCAACGCCTCCGGCAAGACCACCACGGCCCGCGCCCTGCTCGCCCTGCTGGCGCCGGACGCCGTGCCGTGGCCGGCGGCGGAGCTGGAGGGCCGGTTCCGGCTGGACGGGGTCACCTGGACCATCCACCGCGACCACGACGCCCGCACGGTCCGGCGCGACGGCCGGCCGGCGGCCGAGGACGTGCCCGTGCCCGCCGACCTGGCGCGTCGCTACCTGGTGGCGCTGCCGGACCTGCTGGCCGCCGAGGATAAGGACTTCGCCCGCGCCATGGCCGCCGCCTCCCAGGGCGGGTTCGACCTGGCGGCGCTGCGGGAGGACGACGCCTTCCGTGCCCCCTCCCGTCCCCGCGGTAAGCTGAAGGACCTGCGGGACGCGGAGGCCGCCGTCCGGGAGGCCACGGCCCGCCAGCAGGCGCTGCTGGCGGAGGAACGTTCCTTGGCCGAGCTCCGTCGCGAGCTGGAGAGCCTGGAGGCGGAGCTGGCGGACGCTGGACCGGTGGTCATCGCGGTCGAGCTGCAGGAGAAGCGCCGGGAGCTGGCGGAGACGGAGCGCACCCTGGCGTCGTACCCCGACGTCATGGCCCGGCTCCAGGGCGACGAGCTCACCGTCCTGGAGAAGCTGGACGGGAAGATCGCGGAGCTGAAGCAGCAGCGCGCGGAGGCGGAACAACGGCTCCGGAAGGCCGGGGCTGACCTGGCCGCGGCCCGCCTGCCCGACTCCGATGCGGCGACGGCGGCGGTCCAGACCCTCACCGCCCGGCTCCGGGAGCTGCGAGCGGCCGACCAGGCGCTGGCCGGCGCCACGACCCGCCGGCAGCAGGCCGCGGCCCGCGAGGCTGAACTCCGCGCCCGCCTGGGCGACCTGGCCACGCCGGACGTCCTGGCCCGCCTGGCCGCCGGCGAGCCCCCGGCCCTGGACGAGCTGCACCGCACCGCCGTGGAGCTGGCGGCCCGTCGCCACGACCTGGAGCGGTGGCGCGCCCGCCTGGACGCGGCGGAGGACGGGACCGCGGTGCCGGATCCCGCCACGGTGCAGCGAGGTCTGAACGCCCTGGCCGGCTGGCTCGCCGCGCCGCCGCGCCCGGCGGGGAGACGCCGGGCCACGATCCTGGGCGCGGCCCTGGCCGCCGGGCTGGGCGCGTGGGGCTGGGCGCGGTCGTGGCCGGTGGCGCTGGCGGCCGCGGTGCTGGGCGGCGTCCTCGGCTGGTGGCTGGCCCGCCGCGGCGGAGACCAAGGCCACCGCACGGCCCACCGCGACGCCTTCCTGGCCACCGGCCTGGAGCCGCCCGCCGCTTGGACCGTCGAGGCGGTGACCAAGCGTCTGGGCGAGCTGGCCGACCTGGCCGCGCGGGCCGCGGCGCGGGAGCGGACCCGGCAAGAGCGCGCCCTGCTGGACCGGGAGGAGGAGCGGCTGGCGGCCGACGAAACGAACCACCAGAAACGCCGCCAGGGCCTGGAGGCGGCCCTCGGGCTCACCCTTCCGGAGCGTGATCCCTGGCTGCCGGTAGTGGTGGACAACCTGGTCACCTGGCAACAGGCCCACGTGGACCTGACGGCCGCCGACGCCGAGGTGGCGCGCTGGCAGGGGGAGCGCGACGCGCTGCTGGAGAAGATCGCCACCCTCCTCGAGCCGTTCGACACGATCACGGTCGACTCGGTGGCCACGGCAGAGAAGGCCGAGGAGGACCTGAAGGCCCGCCTCGCCTCCGTCCAGGACGCCACGACCCGGCGCGACGCCGCGCGGCGGGAGCTGGAGAAGGCCGCAACCGACCAGGCACGGGCCGAGAAGGACCGGGACGAGCTGCTGGAGCCCCTGGAACTGAAACCCGGCCGCACGGAGCGGCTCGCGGAGTGGCTCGCCGACCTGCCGGATTACCGGGAGCACGAGAAGGAGCGCGACCACCTCGCGCGGACCGTCGCCGATCTCGCGGCGAATCTGGCCGACCGCTCCGACCTGCGCGACGCCGACGCGACTACCCTCGCCGCGCTCGTCGAGCGCATCGAGTCGGCCCAGAAGCGGAAGGAAGCGTTGCAGACCAAGATCACTCAGATCGAGACCCGCATCAACGAGGCCAAGCGCGGCCACGCCCTGGCCGACGCCCTGGCCCGGCGCGACCAGGCCAAGGCCGACCTGCGCGCCGCGCGGGACCGGGCCGCCGCCGGCACCGCGGGCGCCGTCCTGCTGGACTGGCTGCACCGGCGGACCGTGGAGCGCTCCCGGCCCGCCGTGTTCCGCCGGGCGGCCGAGTTGCTGGCCCGCGTCACGGCGGGCACGCTGCGCCTGGAGCTGGCCACCGACGGGGACGGCTTCCTGGTGCGCGACGCCGCCGGCACGGTCCGGCCCCTGGACACCCTGTCGGCCGGCGAACGGGCCCAGCTCCTGCTGGCCGTGCGCCTGGCCTACCTGCAGGAGCACGAGCCGGTGCCGCTGCCGCTGCTGCTGGACGAGGTGCTGGGCACCAGCGACCCGGAGCGCGCCGCGGCCGTGGTGGCCGCCGTGGCCACGGTGGCCCGGGAGCGCCAGGTGCTGGTCTTCACCGCCCAGCCGGAGGAGGTGGCCCGCTGGGAGCGCGGACTGCGGGAAGCGGGCCTGGCGGCGCCGAAGGTCATCGACCTGGCGGACGTCCGCGGCCGGGCCCGGGCGGCGGCGGCGGACCTGCAGGTGACCGCGCCACCGGCCGTCCCTGCGCCCACCCCCGGCGAGGACATGGCCGCCTACGCCGCGCGCCTGGCCGGCACGCGCTGGGCCGTCCCCCGGCTGAATCCCCTCGCCCCGCCGGAGCGCGCCCACCTCTTCTACCTGCTGGACGACCCCGCCACCCTGCACCGTCTGCTCGGGCTGGGGATCACGACCTGGGGCCAGCTCCGGACGCTGCGCATGACGGGGAACCTGCCGGACACCGCCGCCGGAGCGGCCGCCGCGGCCGCCGCCCGGGTTCTCGACGCCGCCCTGACCGCCTGGCGCGAGGGGCGCGGCCGGCCGGTGGATCGTGGCGTGCTGCGGGAATCCGGTGCCGTCAGCGGCACGTTCCTGGACACGGTGAGCGGTCTAGCGGCGGAGGTGGAGGGGGACGCCCGGCGCCTGCTGGCGGCCCTGGACGCCGGGCGCGTCCCCAAGTGGCGGCGGGCCAAGACGGAGACCCTGCGGGAGTACCTGCTGGCGGAAGGGTACCTGGACGAGCGCCCCGTCCTGGATCGGGCCGACTTGCGGGCCCGCGTCGTGGCCGCCGTCTACCGGGAGCTGCAGGACGGCCGGTTGCCCACGGCCGTGCTGGAACGCCTGCTGGCCGCCCTGCCCGACGTGCCCGGCACCGACGCCGCCGATGAGGCGGCGGACTGACTGCCGTTCCTACCTCACCAGTGCCAGCTTCCGCGTCGCCGAGGCGATTCCCTCCCCCTCCAGACGCGCCAGATACGTCCCGCTGGGCACTGCCCGACCCGTGTCATCGGTACCGTCCCATACGATCTCGTGCCGCCCGGCCGTCAGTGGGCCGTTCGCCAGCACGCGCACCCGCCGACCGGCTAGGTCGTGAATGGTCAGCCGGACGCGGCCGTCGCGGGGCAGGGTGAAGGCCAGGGTCGTGCGCGGGTTGAACGGGTTCGGGTGGCCGGCCAGCACAGTGCGGGCGGTGACGGGCGGCGTGTCGGGCGCGCCGGTCACGTCGCCCACGGCCAGGGTCACGCCGAGGGTGTGGGGCGAGGCCGGGTCGTCGCTGGTGATGGTCACGACGTCGAAGTGCAGGCCGGTGGGCAGGCCGGTGGGGTCGGCCGTCAGGCGCAGCGAGAGGCTGTCGCCCGGGTCGATGGTCGCCGTCCCCGGGACGACCGACAACCACCCCGACTCCCAGGCGATCCCCGTGACGTGCAGCGGCAGGACTCCGGTGTTGCGCAGGACCACCCGCTGCTCGCCGATGCGCGGCAGCGCGGCCAGGGCGGCAGGCAGGTCGATCCGCCCGGCCCCGCCGCGGGCGTCGCGGCCGGGGTCGCCCACGTCCACGGCCGTCGTCTCGAGGGCCCGGGCCAGGGTCGCGGGGTCGGCGCCGGGGGAGGCCTGCAGCAGCAGGGCCGCCCCGCCGGCGGCCAGCGGCGTGGCCATGCTGGTGCCGCTGTAGGCGATGTAGCCGGACGTGTGGTAGGTGGAGGTCACGCCGTCGCCGGGCGCGCAGATGTCGGGCTTGAGCAGGCCGGGCGGCCAGGGGTAGTCGGCGTAGTCGGTGCCGGCGATGTCCCAGACCGTCGGGCCGATGGAGGAGTAGGTCCAGACGGCGTCGCCGCCGTCGGTGGCGCCGACGGTGATCACGGCGCTGTGGCCGGCGTCGCCGTACCAGGGATCGGGGCAGTCGCCGGGGCTGCTGATGTCCCTGGGGACAGGGTAGTGGTTGCCCAGGTTGTCGCCGTTGCCGGCGGCGCAGAACCAGGGGATGCCCAGGGCCAGCAGGTCGGCGGCCAGGTCGCGGTTCAGGCGCTTGAGGTCGTCGGGCGGGTCGCTCCAGCCGGCGCTCATGGTCAGCAGGTCCACCGGCCCCTGGTCGATGGCGAACTGGATGGCCTCGGTGACGTCGGTGAAGGTGCCCGGGATGGTCCGCAGGATCATCAGCGTGGCGCCCGGCGCGGCACCGGTGGCCGTCCCGCCGGTCCCGTCGCCCACCACCAGGCCGGCGGTGTGGGTGCCGTGCCAGGACGACGTGTCGCCGTCGTAGGGATCGTCGTCGTCGTCCACGCTGTCGTAGCCGTGGTGGGGCCAGGCCGCGCCGCCGTCCCAGAGGTGGCCGGCCAGGTCGGGATGGTCGTAGCAGGCGCCGGTGTCCAGGTGGCCCACCAGGACACCCGTCCCGTCGTAGCCCTGCTGCCAGACCAGGTCTGCGCCGATGCGGGTCAGGTGCCAGGGGATCGTCGCCAGCCGGTCGGCCACGGCGTCGGTGCCGCCGGCGCCGGCGGCGTGCCCGGCAGGCGGGGCGAGGGTCGCCTGCGGGGCCGCCAGCGGCCGGCAGAGCCGGTCGTCCAGCCAGAGCCGGCCCACGTCGACACGGCCGGCCAGGGCGGCGACGGCCGCGGGGGAGAGCCTGGCCGAGAGGGCACCGGCCGCCCAGAGCTCGCGCACGTCCGCGGCCTGCCCGGCGGCGACCAGCCCGTCCAGGACCGGTCGCAGGTCAGCGGTGGCCGTCGCCAGGGCGCGGTGCAGGGCCCGTTCCGCCAGCGCGCGCCGCTGCCGCCGGTCGACGCCGGCGAGGGCGCCCAGCACGGCACCGGTGTCCAGGCGCCGGGCCGGTTCGATGACCACCGGCAGCAACGTGCCGGCCGCCTTGTCCTGCAGGGCGGCGGCCAGCTCCGGTGCCACGACCGGGACGGAGGCGCGGCCGATCAGCGGCGGTGCCTCGTCCAGGGCCACCGCTGCGGCCGGCGGGTCGGCAAAGAAGGTGACGTGGTTGGGCGCAAGCTGGAGCTGCGGATCGCCGTCGATCCAGGTCAGCGACCGCGTGACGACGTTGTCGGTCTCGTCGTCCTCGGCAACGGCGTCCAGCGGGTCGATGGTCACGGTCAGCGTGTGGGTCCCCGCGTCCAGGGTCAGGGTGTAGTCCTCGACGGCCGTGTAGGTGGAGACCGGCAGCCCGCCGACCACGTCCCAGGCCGCCGCGGGCAATCCGTCCACGTCCAGGCGGAGGCGGAAGGTCGCCGTCGCGTCGGCCAGTCCCAAGTTGGCCGCGGCGAAGCTGACGTAGGCCGGGGCACCGGCCTTCAGGTAGCCGCTGGTCCTCTCGCCCGGGGTCATGGCCACAACCAGAGCGTCGGCCCAGCCGGCAGGCTGGTAGCCGGCCAGGTTCGGTCGCAGCTCCCGCTCGCTGGTGTAGACGTTCCAGCCCTGGGTGGGATAGTCGCGCCGGTCGATCCAGGCGGCGTGCAGCCGTCCCGCCGCGGCCGCGCCGTCCAGGTAGTGGTAGCGCGGCTCGGCCAGCGACGCGTCCGAGACCTGTTCCAGGTCGCCCCAGTTGTCGGGGTGGCCGTGGCCGCCGGCCTGGCGGGCCATCACGGCGAACTCGTCGCCGCCGAACGGCGCCTCCAGCCAGAGGCAGCCCACCCGCCCGTCGCGGGTGTAGACGGTGGGGCCGACGCTGTCGTACTCGTCGGCGATCATCTCGTACGGCCCGTAGACGGTGGCGCCGCCGTCCCAGCTGAAGTGGTAGACGATGTCCCCGTCGATCCCCGCCGGTCCGTTGTCGTAGTCGTGCTGGTAGACGACGAAGACGTCCTGTCCCTCGCAGGCCACCCGCGGGAAGCTGCAGTTGAAACTCGTCCAGGCGGAGAGGTCCTCCACCTCGTTGAACGTGCCCCCCACCCCGTCGGTGGCCAGCAGGATGCGGTTCATGCCGGTGTAGGGGTCCGTCTCGCCGTTGACCATGTGGACGGTACCGCCGTCGATGGCCACGTCGGGCCACAGGTCGGGGTAGCCGTCCGGGACCAGGGTCTGGTAGCTGACCGTCTGGCCGCCGTTGGAGGAGTACATCCAGACCAGGGTCCATTCGTACTGGTAGAGGTCCCAGTTGATCTCCTGGTAGCTGGCGGCGATGAACAGGGTGGCGAAGTCCCCGGCGCCGCTGACCGCGACGCTGGGGGTGGCGTTGACCGAGTCGGTGAACAGGCCCTTGATCCAGGCCCACTGGGTGGGATCGTCGGGACTGCTGCTGCGGGTGCGGACGATGTAGCCGTCGTCGCGCAGCCAGACCACGTGGATGTAGCCGCCGCCGTCGATGGCGATGTCGGGCATGGTCTCGTCCTGGGTGAACGACGGCATCTCCCAGACGGTCCAGGTGGCGCCGCCGTCCTGGCTGCGGGCGATGTGGATGTCGTGGTCGGTGCCGCCCAGGTCCACGGCCGCGAAGACGGCGTAGAGGTCGCCGCTGACCGGGCTGACGGCCAGCGAGACGTAGGAGTCGTCCATGTGCGTCGGGTCGGCCAGCAGGTGGTCGCTCGACCAGGGGGCGAGCTTGTCGGCGCCGGTGGTCCTGGCCGGGGCGGCATCCGGCAGCGGCGAGCGGCGGTGGGAGAGGGCGCGAGCCGGAGGTGCCGGGCGCGGCAGGTTGGCGGCGTCGGGGCGCAGCGAACCGGGCACCGGCAGGCGGGCCTGGCCGGTGAGGTCGACGTCCGGGAGGTCGGGGAGCCGGTGTCCGGCGACGACGGCGCCGCGACCGGTGCGCCGGTGGCCGTCGAGGCGGGGTGCCTGCGTGGGCAGCGGCAGTCGCTTGGAGATGGTTGCCGGGAGCGGGAGGTGCTCCGTCGCCCGGGTGACTGGCCCGGGTGGGGTCGGTGCCGTGGCCGCCGTGGCCCAGGTGACGAAGACGGTGCCGAGGGCCAGGCAGCCCAGCAGCATCAGGGCGAACGACAGGTAGTAGCGCGAACGTGCCATGGCGGCCTCCGGCAAAACAAATCATCAAATACAGGGAGGATTATAACACAAAATGAGCCTGTTTTGCGAGGAACGGGCGGCGTTGCCGGCTTTTGATGTATTGTAATCTACCGGTGCAGCGAGCGCTCCAGGAACCGCCCCGGTCCGATTCCCTCCATCAGCCAGCCGTCACGGACGACCTGCTCGCCGCGGCGCCAGACGTGCCGGACGGCTCCCCGCCAGCGGTCCCCCGCCCAGAGGCTGTGGTCGGCGTTGAAGGGTAGGCGGGTTCCGGTGGCGTCGGGATCGAACAGGACCAGGTCGGCGTCCAGACCGGGGGCCAGGCGGCCCTTGCGATCGTCCAGGCCTGCGCTGCGGGCCGGCTCCTCGCAGCAGAGGCGGACCCAGTCGGCCGGTGACAGGTGGCCGGGGACGACCAGCTCCGTGTAGGTGACCAGGAGCCGCTCTCCGACCCCCGCGGCGCCGTTGGGGACGGCCGGGAAACCGGCCGCGGCCGCCTGGCGCTTGACCTCGAGCGGGAACTCGCAGTGGTCGGTGGTGATCCAGCCGATCGTTCCGTCCCGCAAGCCCTCCAGCAGGGCGGCGTTGTCGGCGGCGGTGCGCAGGGGCGGGGACATGATCGCCGCCAGGGCCTGGTCGAACCCAGCCTTGTACCAGTGGCCGGTCAGCAGCAGGTGCTGGATCGTCACCTCGGTCCGCACGTCCCGGCCGGCGGCGCGGGCGCGACGGATGGACGCCACCCCCTCGGCGGTGGAGAGGTGGACGATCGTCAGCGGGCAGCCCGTCTCGGCGGCCAGGGCGAGGGCCGTCTCGATGGCCTGCGCCTCGGACTCGGGGGGGTGGGCCGCCGGGTGCCATCCGGGACCGATGCGGCCCGTGTCCAGCAGCCGCCGCTCCAGCCCGGCGTTCAGCTCGCCGTCCTCGGCATGGATCAGCAGCCGGCCCCCGGCGTCGCGGACCGTCGTCATGACCCGGCGCATCTCGTCAGGGGCGAGCATCAGCCGGTCCTTGTAGGCCAGGAAGGCCTTCAGTGTCGGCATCCCGCCCGAGACCAGGCCGGCGACCTCGTCCAGGCGCGACGGCGCGGCGCTGGCGATGGTGACGTGGAGGCCGTAGTCGCAGAGGCAGTCCCGGTCGGCGGCGTCGCGCCAGCGGGCGACCGCGGACGGCAGCGGCTCGTCCCGGTCGGGGTTGGCGAAGTCGACGACGGTCGTCGTCCCGCCCAGCAGGGCCGCCGCGCTGCTGTCGCGCCAGCCGCGGCTGGCGATCCCGTCGCGCAGCGGCATCCCGAAGTGGACGTGGGGATCGACGGCCCCGGGCAGCAGCCACAGGCCGGTGGCATCGACGACCGTCGCGCCCGGCGGTGCCGGCAGACTGCCGGCCGGCCCGATCTCGGCGATGGTCTGGTTCTCGATCAGCAGGTCGACGGGCACAGGCGGAATCGCGTCCACACGCTGTGCGCCGTGGATCAGGCAAAGGGAGCGTTCCATGACGGCATGGTATGCCGGCCGCCGCTGCGGGACAAGCCTCCGCTGCGGGCGGCAACTCCCGGCCCTCGATCGGGTCTTGTCGATGTTACGTTAATGATATAATCTATTCCGTCGATATCGTAACAGGATCGCTTCAGGCGTTTCCAGCGACACCCACCTCGACCAGGAAGGGGACCATGCGCCGGATCATCCCTATCATCCTGCTGTCCGTTCTGCCGGTGGCCTGCCTGGCCACCCTGTCACCGGCTCCTCTCGCCGATTCGAGCCAGGTGGTCTGGGCCCATGCACCCTACGAGGCGGGGGAGTGCGCCATCTGCCACGAACGGAGCGATCCCGACGACCCGGGTGCGGTGACCCAGCCCATCGACCAGCTCTGCTTCACCTGTCACGACCAGTTCGCCGAGCAGATCGACGCCCTGGCCAACGTCCATGCGCCGGTCGAGGAGTCGTGCGTCGGCTGCCACAACCCGCACAACTCCGCCGCGATGCGCCTGCTGCTGGCCCCGGTGCCCCAGCTGTGCGGCGAGTGCCACGACGATGTCATGGAGACGGCCCTGAAGTCGCCGGTCCAGCACCAGCCGGTGGTGGAGGGCAGAGCCTGCCTGAACTGCCACGATCCCCACGGGGCAGACGTCCAGTACCTGCTGACGGCCCTGCCGTTCGACCTCTGCATGGACTGCCACGGCACCGACGGCCTGACCGACGACCAAGGCCGGGCCCTGCCCAACCTGGAGACGATGTTCGAGAAGAGTCACATGCGCCACGGTCCGGTGGAGGACAAGGACTGCTCCGCCTGCCACGAGGTGCACGGCAGCGAGCATTTCCGGCTGCTGCTCAGCGAGTATCCCGCCCGGTTCTACGCGCCGTACGAACCGCAGGACTACGCGCTGTGCTTCTCCTGCCACGAGTCCGACGTGTTCGACGCGGAGCGGACGACGACCCTGACCGGGTTCCGCGACGGCGACCGCAACCTCCACTTCGTCCACGTCCACAAGAAGCGGCGGGGAAGGACCTGCCGCGCCTGCCACGACGTGCACGCGGCGCCCCACGATCACATGATCCGTGACGGCGTGCCGTACGGGACCAGCGGTTGGATCCTGAAGATCAACTTCGAGGCCACCGACCACGGCGGTCTCTGCGCCAAGACGTGCCACACGACCCGCGTCTACGATCGCCGGCCGGCGGGAGCCCGATGAGGACATTGACCCGCTGTTGCCTGTTCCTGGTGCTGGCCACCCTGGCCTGGGGTGCCGCACCCGGCGACTCGCTGGCCTTCAAGTACGTGGCGGTGGGCGATCGCCTGCCGCGGATGCGCCTGCCGGCGGTGGGCCGGCAGGCGCGGCTCGACTACCTGGGCGGGGGCACCGACCGGGTCCGCGTCTTCGCCTTCGTGGGCGAGGGGAGCGAGCGGTCGACGAGCCTGCTGCGGATCTTCGCCCGCCTGCACCAGCGGTTCGCCGACCGACCGGTCCACTGGTGCCTGATCGTCACCGATCGCGACAGCGCCGCCTGGGCCGACACCGTGGCGGCGGTCTGTCCCGGCGTGCCGGCGTTGCTGGACGAGGGCGACGCCCTGTACGGCACCCTGGGCGTCCCGCTGACCCCGGTGGTGGGGGTGGCCGACTCGCTGGGCGTCCTGCGGGCCTACCTGCCCTACCGCAAGGTCAACTACGAGGCCGTGATCGCCGGCCACGTCCGGCACCTGCTGGGCGAGATCGACGCCGCCGCGCTGGCGCGGATCCTCTCCCCGCCCCGCCGTCGCGTCCACGACAGCGCCGCCGCGTCCGTGGAGCGCAGCCTCAAGCTGGCCCGTCTGCTGCTGGAACGCGGCAAGCCGGACAAGGCGCTCTCCCTCGCCGAGAAGGCCGTCGCCAGGTACCCCGACGAACCCGCCGCCCAGGTCCTCCTGGCCGAGGTCCATGCCGCCCTGGGCGACAGCGCCGCCGCCCGCGACGCCCGGGCCCGGGCCGACTCCCTGGCCGCGGCACGGTCGGAGGAGGCCGGCCCGGCGCCGGTGGACAGCAGCGCCGCCGACGCGGCCCCCGCCGACACCGCCGCCGGCCGCTGATCGGCGTCACTCCCCGCTGGACCGCGGCACCTCCCCGGGACTATCATGGCAGGCGGTCGCGCGCCGCCGGCGCGCGGCTCCGTGTGATCGCCGACATCCCGAGGAGACGCCATGAGACGGTTGCCCACCAAGGTCAAGCCCCAGGATTCCACCTTCCAGGCCAACATGGAGCAGAACCGGCGGATGGCCGCCGAGCTGGCCGAGCTGCTGGCCCGCATCCGCCAGGGCGGCAGCGAGCGGGCCCGCGAGCGGCACCTGTCGCAGGGGAAGCTGCTCGTGCGTGACCGGATCGAGCGGTTGCTGGATCCCGGCTCGCCCTTCCTGGAACTCTCGCCCCTGGCGGCGCACGAGGTCTACGACGAGCCGGTGCCGGCGGCGGGCCTGGTGACGGGGATCGGCACGATCCACGGGCGGCCGGTGATGATCGTGGCCAACGACGCCACGGTCAAGGGTGGCACCTACTTCCCCCTGACGGTCAAGAAGCACCTGCGGGCCCAGGAGATCGCCCGCGAGAACCGGCTGCCGTGCCTGTACCTGGTGGACAGCGGCGGGGCGTTCCTGCCGATGCAGGCGGAGGTCTTCCCGGACAGGGAGCACTTCGGTCGGATCTTCTACAACCAGGCCACCCTGTCGGCCATGGGGATCCCCCAGATCAGCGCCGTGCTGGGCAGCTGCACCGCCGGCGGCGCGTACGTGCCGGCCATGAGCGACGAGGTGGTCATCGTCAAGGAGCAGGGAACGATCTTCCTGGGCGGCCCGCCCCTGGTCAAGGCGGCCACGGGCGAGGAGGTGACCGCCGAGGAGCTGGGCGGCGGCGACGTCCACACCCGCATCAGCGGCGTGGCGGACCACCTGGCCGACGATGACGAGCACGCCCTGCGGCTGCTGCGGGACATCGTGGAGAACCTGGGCCCGGTCGAGACGGCCACCATCCCCCGCGCCGAGCCCGAGGATCCCGCCTACGACCCCGAGGAACTGTACGGGATCGTCTCGCCCGACCCCAAGGTGCCGTTCGAGATCCGCGAGGTCATCGCCCGCCTGGTGGACGGCAGCCGCTTCCACGAGTTCAAGCCGCGCTACGGCCCCACGCTGGTCTGCGGCTTCGCCCGCATCCACGGCTTCGCCGTGGGGATCCTGGCCAACAACGGCATCCTGTTCAGCGAGTCGGCCCTGAAGGGGACCCACTTCATCGAGCTGTGCAACGCGCGGCGCATCCCGCTGCTGTTCCTGCAGAACATCACCGGCTTCATGATCGGCAAGGCGTACGAGCACGGCGGCATCGCCAAGGACGGCGCCAAGCTGGTCAACGCGGTCAGCAACAGCACCGTGCCCAAGTTCACCGTCATCGTCGGCGGCAGCTTCGGCGCCGGCAACTACGGCATGTGCGGCCGCGCCTACCAGCCGCGCCTGCTGTGGATGTGGCCCAACGCCAAGATCTCGGTCATGGGCGGCGAGCAGGCCGCCAGCGTCCTGCTGCAGGTCAAGAGGGACCAGCTCGCCCGCCGCGGCGAGACCCTCACGCCGGAGCAGGAGCGCGAGATCGTCGAGCCGATCCTGGCCAAGTACGAGCGCGAGGGCCACGCCTACTACAGCAGCGCCCGCCTGTGGGACGACGGCGTGCTGGACCCGGTCCAGACCCGCGACGTGCTGGGGCTGGCCATCGCCATGAGCCTGCAGGCGCCGATCCCGGAGGTGCGGTACGGGGTGTATCGGATGTAGGAGTTTGGAGTCAGTTCACTAGATCTGTAGCTCCTTCTATATGATGGGCGAAGACTATTATAGCGTCCCCCTCCCGAGCTGGACAGGTGTTATGCTGATCCAGCACTCAGA
>CAYTEO010000025.1:0-38972 GCA_964436825.1 uncultured Fibrobacteraceae bacterium
GCCGAAGCCGAACTCGAACCGGTCGTAGTTGGTGTAGGTCTTGTCCTGGCGGCCGAAGTCGTCGGTCATGTAGCGCATCCGGCCCTCGAAGTGGTCGTCACTGCCGATGCGCGTGGTCACGTTGATGACGCCGGACATGGCCGACCCGTACTCGGGGTCCATGCCGCCGGTCACCGTCTTGACCGCCTCGACGGCGAGGCTGGAGACCGACAGGGCGCCGCCGCCGGCCACGTTGTCCACCGGCACGCCGTCGATCCGCATGGAGACCTCGCCGCTGCGGCCGCCGCGGACGTAGAGCTGGCCGTCGCGCATCTGCACGCCGGCCTGCTTGGCGACGGCCTGCTCCACCGAGTCGATGGCGTACTTCTGCAGGCGGTCCGAGTCGATCTTCTGCTCGCTGGCGGCGTTCTTGACCTCGACCATGTAGCGGTCGGCATCGACGCTGATCGCCTGGAGGGTCTCGACGATGACGACCTTCATGTCGAAGCGCAGCTCGACCGTCTCGCCGGCCTTGACCTCGACGGTCCTCTCCTCCGGGGCGTACCCGAGGTAGAGGACCTGGACGGTGTAGGTGCCCGGACGCAGGTTCTGGAAGTAGAAGACGCCGCCGCCCAGGGACATGGTCCCGCGGTTCGTCCCCTTGAGCAGGACGTTGGCGTAGTCCAGGTACTCGCCAGTCTCGGAGTCGCGGATGATCCCCTTGATGGCGCCGGGGGCCTGGGCCACCGCGAGGGTGTGCCCCAGGACCAGGAGCAGGAGAGCCGAGAGGAGGATCGTGACAGTGCGTCGCTGCAAACCGGGGAACCGGAGCATCGCGCTGCTCCTTTCACGCGTTGCGCATCCCGGACGACCGCCGCGTTCCGGGTGCAGCGCGCGGGAAACGGGTATGATCCACTGTGCGGGCACAGCCGCTCTCACGACAGAGTCCCCCCGGGTGAACCTCGGCACCGTCGACGACCGTGGAACGCTCCGTGGGGATGGGGAAAACAAGCTCAACCGGCAACTTTCGGCTGAATATAGAGATTGCCCTAGGGGGTGTCAACCTAATGTCCCCGGCCGCTCCTCGCGGACGACGGGGCAGCGGAGCCGATGCCCCGGGGAGACCGTCGCCAGGTCCGGCAGGCGGCGCCCGCAGTCGTCCCGGCGCCGGGGACAGCGGGCGAGATAGGGGCATCCCGGGGAGACGAACCCGGTAGCGGGAGCGGCGACCTGCCGGTCCGCATCCGGCGTCCCCTCTCCCCACAGATAGCGGCTGTACGGGTGCCGTGGCTCGACCGACGCGGGACACTCCTCGACGACGACGCCGCCGTAGACGACCAGCAGCCGCTCGCCGTGGCGACGGGCCAGTTCCAGGTCGTGGGTCACCAGCAGCAGCGCCAGGCGGTGGCGCTCCTGGAGACGGAGCAGCAGGGAGAGGAGCCGGTGGCGCGTCAGCAGGTCCTGGGAACTGGTCGGCTCGTCGGCCACCAGGACCAGCGGCCTCGCCGCCAGGGCCCGTGCCAGGGCCACCCGCTGGCGCTGGCCGCCGCTGAGGGCGTGGGGTCGGCGCGACCAGAGGGACTCGGGCAACTCCACGTCCCGGAGCCACGCCGCCGTCGCCTCGTCCGCCCTGCCGGGCGGCACACCGGCCGCCAGCACCGCCTCCCGGACCGTGTCGAGACAGCGTTGGCGGGGGTCGAGCGAGCGGTACGGGTTCTGGAAGACCAGCTGGACCGGATGGGGCCCGCGCCGCGGCTGGCCGGCAATCTCGACCCGGCCCTCCCGGGGCCTGGCCAGACCGGCCAGCAGGAGCGCCAGCGAGGTCTTCCCGCCGCCGGACTCACCCACCAGGGCGACCCTCTCGGCCGCCGCCACCGTCAGGTCGACCCCGCGGACGACGTCGTGCCGCGCCCCGGGCGGACGCCAGCGCAGGCCGCGGGCCGTCAGGACCGGCGCGGCGTCGTCCGGACGGGCGGACGGCGGCGGGACGGGCGCCCCGAGGGCCGTCACGAGCTCCCTGGTCAGCGCCGCCCGCGGTGCCCCGAGCAGGCGGTCCGGCGCGCCGCGCTCGACGATCCGGCCTCCGTCCAGGACGACGACCTCGTCGGCCATCGCGGCGGCGACGGCCAGGTCGTGGGTGATCAGCAGCAGCGCCAGCCCGCGTTCCTCCACCAGCCGGCGCAGGGTCGCCAGCAGGGCGTCGGCGGTGGGCCGGTCCAGGTTCGTCGTCGGTTCGTCGGCCAGCAGCAGGGACGGCTCCCCGGCCAGGGCCAGGGCCAGCAGGAGGCGCTGGCACTGGCCGCCACTGAGCTGATGGGGGTAGCGGCGCAGGATGTCCCGGCCGCCGGGCAGCTGGACGTCCCGCAGCAGCGAGGCGACGCGCGCGTCCAGTTCCCCGCGCGGGACGCCGTGACAGCGGAGCGTCTCGCGGAGCTGGTCCCCCACCCGCCAGACCGGGTCCAGGGAGGCCACCGGGTCCTGGGGCAGCAGCGCCAGCTCCCGCCCCAGCAGCCGGCGCCGCCCGGCCGCGTCCAGGGACTCCCCGCGCCAGCGCACGACCCCCCTCACCACCGCTCCCGGCGGCACCAGCCCCAGCAGGGCCAGGGCCAGGGAGGTCTTGCCGCTCCCGGAGGGGCCGACCAGGGCCGTCACGCGCCCCGACCGCAGGGCGAGGTCGACGCCGTCGACGGCGGCGCGGCGGGCACCGGCGTGGCGAAGGGTCACTCCCTCAAGGGTGCACAGCGGTGGCTTCGTCACCCTCGACCTCCCGTTCGAAGCGACGCGGGTCGGCCCGGTCGCGCAGCCCGTCCCCCAGCAGGTTGTAGGCGACGACGGTCAGCGTCAGCGCCACCCCCGGGAACGTGGCCACCCACCACCCGTCCACCAGGTGGCCACGGCCGTGCTCGATCATCGCTCCCCAGGTGATCGTCGGCTCCTGGGCGCCGAGGCCCAGGTAGCTGAGGAACGACTCCAGCAGGATCGTGTTGCCGATCCGCAGGGCGGCCGCCACCAGCAGGGTCGGCACCACGTGGGGCAGGATGTGGCGGCGCGCCAGCGTCCAGGACCGTAGGCCCAGGCCCCGCGCCGCCAGGACGAACTCCCGCCGGCGCAGCGTGAGGATCTCCGCGCGGACCAGCCGGGCGATCCCCATCCAGCCGGTCATTCCCAGCACGACGACGACCAGCAGCAGCGACGGTTCCAGCAGGGCCGACAGCAGCAGCACGAGGAAGATCCGGGGCAGGGCCAGGAAGAGATCCGTCAGCCCCATCAGCAGCCGGTCCAGCCAGCGTGGCCCCAGCCCCGCCGTCGTGCCGACGACCGTGCCCAGCACCAGGGCCAGCAGGACGCTGGCCCACCCCACCAGCAGCGAGGCCCTCGCCCCCACCAGGATGCGGCTGAACACGTCACGGCCGAGGGCGTCGGTCCCGCACGGGTGCGCCAGCGAGGGCGGCAGCAGGCGGCCCGTCACCGGGGCCAGCGCGCGGGGATCGCAAGGGACGATCAGGGGGGCCGCCAGCGCCAGCAGGAGCCCCGCCCCGACCAACAGCAGGCCGGCCCGCAACCGGCCGGTGCCCAGGCGGCTGAGAAGCGTCGGCGTGGCCGGTCCGCTCACGGCCCGCCCCCGCTGCCACGGCCGACGCGCGGATCGACGACGGCGTAGAGGGCGTCGGCCAGGGCGTTGCCCACGACGACGAGCACGCCGGCCAGGGCCGTCGCCCCGATGACGACCGGGTAGTCGCGGGCGAAGATGGCCTCGACGGTGACCCGCCCCATCCCCGGCCAGGCGAAGACCGTCTCGGTGACGACGGCCCCTCCCAGCAGGAACGGCAGGTTCAGTCCCACGAGGGTGACGACCGGCAGCAGGGCGTTGCGCACCGCGTGGCGCCAGACGACGGTCCGCTCGGGCAGCCCCCGCGCCCGCGCGGCCACGATGAAGTCGGCGTCGAGGACCTCCAGCAGGCTGTTGCGCAGGTAGCGGGCCGTCCCGGCCGCCGTGGAGGCGCCCAGGACGACGACCGGCAGGACCATGTGCCGCGCCAGGTCCCCGAGCTGCGCCGGCCAGCCGAGCCGGGCCGCGTCCAGGGAGGTCATCCCGCCGCTGGGCAGCCAGCCGAGACCGCGCGCGAACAGCAGGATCAGGATCAGCCCCAGCCAGAACGACGGCAGCGACCAGGCGACCAGGCCGGCCAGGTCCACCAGCCGCTCGCGCCGCGTCCCGTAGTGCCGCGCCAGCCAGACCCCCAGCGGCAGGGCCAGCAGCAGGTGGACCAGATAGGCGGTGACCGTCAGCAGGAGCGTGCGCGGCAGCGCCTCGGCCAGGATGGCGGTGACGGGGCGCTGCTGCCTGAGGCTCGTGCCCAGGTCGCCGCGCACGGCACCGGCCAGCCAGTGGAGGTAGCGGCGGCCGAGCGGCTCGTCCAGTCCCAGGCGGTGGCGCAGCAGGGCGCGCTGGGCCTCTCCCAGGTCCTGGTCCTGGATCCGCCCGACCGGGTCGCCGGGAACGAGGTGGGCGACGAAGAAGACGACGCTCAGCACGCACAGCACCAGCAGCGCCAGGGTCGTCGTCCGCCAGGCGATTCTTCGCATCGTGCGCACCGCGTCGTCTCCCGTTCTGCCGTGACATCCGCCGGCGGCTGAGTGTAGGGAGCCCGCCCCGGACCGGTCAAGCAAGGCCTGTCCGCGCTGCACGATGCAGCGGCGGACTTGCAGCTCGCAACGTCCCGACGGCGTCGCCGGCGTTCCCGGGCTGCCCGCGCCTTCCCCGTCCCCCCGCCAGGAGCCGCGTAGGGCCCCGGATACGCCCATCCTTCCCCGTGACGGTCCCGGCGACCGTCGCCGTGCGGTTCCGGTACGACTCTTTCATGGGGACGGACGAGCAGCTGGACCCGCAACCCGGAACGACAACGATGACATACCCTCGCACACAGCCGGATCCCACCCGCCGCCGACACGTTCCCGCCCCGTTCGTCGCGGTGCTGCTGGCCGCGCTCGCGCTGGGCGGCTGCACCATCGAGGAGCCGTCGCTGCCCACCTTCTCGACCCACCTGGCCGTGCCCCTGGGAACCCAGGACGTCACCGTCGCGGAGATCCTCGACGACCACGGCGACTACCTGGCGGCCCGCCCCGACTCGTCGCTGGCCTTCGACGTCCGGGGCGACACGACGGTCGTCGAGCTGGACGTGGACCTGACCGCCGACGTGGCCGGCACCGAGTTCGCCACCGAGATCGGCGAGATCACCCTGGACGCCGTCTCCGGGGCGACGGTCGGCTTCTCCCTGGTCGACCTCTACCCCGACGCCGCCGACCTGCCGTCGACGCCGGTGGACGTGCCGCCGTTCACCTTCGACGACACCAGCGACCCCACGAGCCTGGGCGAGCTGGAGAGCGCCCACGTCAGCAGCGGCGTCCTGGAGGTGACGCTCACCAACGGACTGGCCGTCCCGGTCTCCGGCGACGCGCCGCCGGAGCTGCTGACCCTGCAGCTGCTGGCCGCCGGCGACGGACGGCTGGTGGGCGAGGTGAGCTTCCCGACCCCGATCGCCAGCGGGGCGTCGGCCACCGGGGTCATGGACCTGGCCGGTGCCGACCTGCCGGGCGACGTCCGGTTCCGGGTGGCGGGCGGCTCGGCCGGCGCCGACGGGGTCGTCGTCGATCCCGCGGCCGAGCTGACGGTGACGGTGACGCCCCGCGACATCGTCGTCGACGCGGCGACGGCCGTGATCGGCGCCCAGGGCTTCGCGTCCCGCAGCGGCATCGCCCTGCCCGACTCGGTGGGGATCATCGCCGCCGAGCTGACCGGCGGGGTCCTCGAATTGACGACCACCAACGAGCTGCCCATCCCCTGCACGGCGACGGTCCGCTTCGACGAGATCACCACCGCCGACGGCGACACGCTGGTCGTCCCGATCGAGCTGGCCGCGGGTGCCTCGACCCGCACGACGGTGCCGCTGGCCGGCTGCCGGATCGCCGCCACCGACGGCGCTCCCCTCGACTCGTTGACCGTCCGCACCGAGGTCGTTTCCCCGGGCAGCGACGGCGCCATGGTCACCATCACCTCAGGTTCACGCATCGGCGCCGTCGTTGCCCCGACCACCCTGGCCTTCGGCGAGATCACGGGCCGGATCCCCGAACAGGTCTTCCCGCTCGATCCGGTCGTCGAGACGATCGACCTGCCCGAGGAGCTGGACGGGCTGACCCTGCCGGAGGCGACCCTGGCCATCGACATCGTCAACCGGACGGGGATCGACGGCCTGCTCGATTTCACCCTGACGGCGATCAACGCCCGCGGCGAGACGACCGTCCTGTCCGCGGCCGCCGAGATCGCCGCCGACCGCAGCGGCGGCACCCGCACGACGATCGTCCTGGACCAGGGCAACAGCAACATCGCCGAGCTGCTCAGCAGCCTGCCGCAGGAGCTGTCCTTCGCCGGCCGGCTGAGCGTGGGCGGGGACGACCGCATCGGGACGATCCGCCCGGGCGACAGCGCCCTGGTGAGCTGGCGCGTGGCGGCGCCGGTGCGGGTCGTCATCGCCGACGGCACCGAGATCAACCACCATCCCGAGCGGATCGCCATCGACGCCGACGTCCGCGACGACATCGACCGCCACGTCGTGGCCGGCGAGCTCGTGGCGGACGTCGACAACCACTTCCCGTTCGGGGTGGGGATCCGCCTGCTGGTGGGGCCCGACTCGCTGGGGACGCTGACGGCGCCCGAGCTGGTCATCGGTCCCCTGGACGTGGCCGAGGGCGACGTGGACCCGGCGACCGGCACGACGGTCGCCGCACGGCGCACCCGCCTCGTCGTCCCGCTGGACCACGACCAGATCCGGGCCTTCCTGCGCCCCGACGCCCACCTGGCCGTCGCGGCGCTGCTGCCCGGCAGCGGCGGCCAGGCGGTGGCCCTGCGCCTCGGCGACGGGGTCACCGTCACCGGCGCCGTGCGCGTGGAACTGCTGGTGGAGGAGGACCAGTGAAACGGACCGGACAGCAACCGCCCCCGCTCTTCCTGCTCGCCTGCGCCCTGCTGGCGGCGGCCTGCCTCGCCCCGGCCGCCGCCGTCGCCCAGGGCGAGGTCCGCTCCCTCGGCCTGGCCGGCGCCTACACGGCCGCCGCCCGCGGCCTGGACGCCGTCGCCTGGAACCCGGCCAACCTGGCGCTGCACCGTTCCAGCGGCGTCGAGCTGAACCTCGTCTCCTTCGCCGTGGACCTGCACAACAACTCCTTCTCCCTCTCCCGGTACAACGCCTACACCGGCGCGACGCTGACCGACGCCGACAAGGCGCTGCTGCTGTCGGACATCCCGGTCGAGGGGCTGATCGTCGACGCCGACGTCCATGCCGGGGCCCTGGGCCTCTGCGTCGGCCCCTTCGCCCTGACCGTCCAGGGCAGCGCCGCCGGCCGGGGGGTCGTCGACCGCGACTTCTTCGACCTGATCCTGATGGGCAACGAGATCGGCCAGAGCTTCGACTTCACCGACACCGACGGCGAGGCCCGGGCCTTCGGCGCGGTGACGCTCAGCTGGGCCACGCCGCTGCACACCTCGCGGACCCACCGCCTCTCGGCGGGAATCAACGTGCGGTACCTGCACGGCCTCTACGACCTGCGCGTCGAGCGGGCCGAGGGCGGATTGACCTTCGCTCCGGACCGGGTCTTCGGCAAGGCCGAGGCCAGCTACCTGACCGCCGAGGGCGGCAGCGGCTACGCCGTCGACCTGGGACTGACCCTCCAGGCACCGCGGGGCTGGGTCCTGGGGCTGGCCGTCGACAACGTCGGCAGCCACCTGCGCTGGGACAGCAACGTCGAGCGCCACCTCTGGTACGCCGCGGGCGACTCGCTGACCGCCACGACCGACGACCTCGACGCCCACGTCGACAGCGGCGACTCGACCGTCGCCGCCGCCCCCTACACCGACTCGCTGACCCCGGTCCTGCGGCTGGGCGTCTCCAACCGGCTGGGCGCGCTGCTGTTCGACATCGACCTGCACAAGGGGCTGCGCGACGTCAGCGGGCGGAGCGACGACCTCGACCTGAGCATCGGGATGGAGTGGGAGCTGACCGGGTGGCTGCGGCCGCGCTGGGGCGTGGGGTTCGGCGGCGACGGCAACCGCAGCGCCGCCGGGCTGGGCCTGCTGCTGGGGCCGCTGCGCTGGGACCTGGCCGTCGCCAACCACGGCGAGCTGGTCCCCGACGACACCAAGGGACTGGCCTTCGCCTCGGGGGTGGCGCTGAGGTTCTGACCGCCGCGCGCGGGTCAGGCGGCCGGGACCGGCTCCAGGTCCCAGGCGGCGGCGAAGGCGTCGACCAGCCGCCGCGCCAGGCCGTCCAGGTCGTCCCCGTCCAGGGGCCGGCCCAGTTCCCGCGAGAGATCGGTCGTTCCCGCCGCCAGCGCCGCGCGGTCGAAGCGGGCCGCCTCCGCCGGCGCCAGGCAGTCCAGCAGCTCCAGGTGGCGCGGCCCGGTCAGGATGGCGCCGTGCTGGAGGAAGACCCCCTCGGTCCGACGCTGGGCGGAGCCGATGAGCTTGCGGCCGCCGAGCGACACCTCGTGGCGCCCCGCGGACTGGAAGCAGACGGTATCGCGGGCAGCCGCCAGGTCCTCCCCCTCCTCGACGACATCGGGTTCCAGTCCCAGGTCGCGCAGGAAGCGCAGCAGCGCCGCGTTGATGACGGCGTAGGTCTGGTGGAGCGTTCCGCCGAAGAGGGACGAGGGCGAGGCGCCGACGACGGCATAGGTCAGCTCGTCGGCGTGGAGGATGGCGCGTCCGCCGGTGGGCCGGCGGACGAGGTCCCAGCCGCGGGCGGCCAGGACCGTGCGGTCGAAGGCGTCGGGGGACTGGTGGTAGCCGTAGGTGACCGCCGGGGGCGACCAGCGGTAGACGCGCAGCAGCGGCGGGTCGTCCGGCCGCTGGGCCGCGAGCAGGGCCGCGTCGACGGCCATGTTCTCCGCGCCCGGTCGCGGCGGATCGAGCCGCACCCGCAGGACGCCCCGTGCCATGGTCACTCCCGCGCTTCGGCGGGCCAGGCCAGGTCGGGTTGACGGGCCGCCCGCGCCTCGTCCAGGCGACCGACGGGGGTCGTGTGCGGCGCGCCGTGGAGCAGGTCGGGATCGCGCCCGGCCTCCTCGTGGATGGCCCGCAGGGCTGCGGCGAACGCGTCGAGGACGGCGCGGGACTCGGTCTCGGTCGGCTCGATCATCAGCGCCTCGTTGACGATCAGCGGGAAGTAGATCGTCGGGGCGTGGAAGCCGTAGTCGAGCAGCCGCTTGGCGATGTCCAGGGTCCGCACCCCGAATTCCTGTTTCCAGCTCTCGCCGCTGGCCACGAACTCGTGCAGGGTGCGGTCGCCCCTGGGCACCGGCAGCAGCGGCTCGACGAGGTGGCGCAGGTAGTTGGCGTTCAGGACCGCCCGCTCGGCGACCCGCGGCAGCCCGTCCGCGCCCAGGCGCAGGATGTAGGCCAGGGCCCGCAGGCAGACCCCCACGTTGCCGAACCAGCCGTGGAGCTGGGGACGCCGCTCTCCCTCGTGCCACTCCAGGTCGAACCGGCCGTCCCGCTCGACGATCGTCGGGGCCGGCAGGAAGGACGCCAGCTCCTCGGTGACGCAGATCGGCCCGGCGCCGGGACCGCCCCCGCCGTGGGGCGTGGCGAACGTCTTGTGCAGGTTCAGGTGGACGACGTCGAAGCCCATGCGGGCCGGCAGCGCCTTGCCCAGGATGGCGTTCATGTTGGCGCCGTCCATGTAGAGCCGACCGCCGGCGGCGTGGACGATCTCCGCCACCTCCGTGATCCGCGTCTCGAACAGGCCCAGGGTGTTGGGGTTGGTGATCATCATCCCCGCCGTCTCCGGCCCCACGGCGGCGGCCACGGCCTCGGGATCGAGCCGTCCGTCCGGTCCCGACGGGATCGTCACCGGCTGCAGGCCGGCGATGACGACCGAGGCCGGGTTGGTGCCGTGGGCCGAGTCGGGGATCAGCACGCGCGTGCGCTGCGGCTCGCCGCGGGAGACGTGGAAGGCGCGGATGATCTTCATCCCCAGCAGCTCGCCGTGGGCGCCGGCCGCCGGCTGCAGGGAACAGGCGGCGAAGCCGGTGATCCGGCACAGGGCGTCCTCCAGCAGCTTCAGGGCGCAGAGCAGCCCCTGGAGGTCGTCGGGGTCCTGGGCCGGGTGCAGGCCGGCGAAGCCGGGCAGGGCGGCCACCTTCTCGTCCAGCCGCGGGTTGTACTTCATGGTGCAGCTGCCCAGCGGGTACATCCCCCGCTCGATGTGGTGGTTCAGCAGCGACAGCCGCGTGAAGTGGCGCATGCCCTCGGGCTCGGACAGGACGGGGATCGCCGGCGCCTCGGCGCGGAGGCGCTGCGGCGGGATCCGGGGCGCGACCTCCTCGCCCCGCCAGGCGGGCAGGTCGGCGCCGTGCTGCTCCCGGCGGCCGACGGCGAACAGGCTGACCGGGGGCGTCGCGCCCCAGCGACCGGGCTGGACGGTGGGTTCACGCATCGTCACTCTCCTCTGCGGCCAGCCACGCCGACAGGACCTGGACGTAACGGTCCAGGTCGGCCGCCGAGCGCTTCTCGGTGACGGCCACCAGCAGGTCGCCGGGATCGGCCGTGTCCCACCAGTCGGCCGCGACGATCCCGGCCAGCAGGCCACGATCGCGGGCATAGGCGCGGAAGTCGCGGGCCGGGCGCGGCAGCCGGACGACGAACTCGTTGAAGAAGGCGGCGGCGTGGGGCAGGACCACCCCGTCGAGGGCCGCCAGGCGGTCGGCGAGGGCCACGGCCCTGGTGTGCCAGGCCAGGGCCAGCTCGCGCAGCCCCTCCCCGCCCAGCAGCGAGAGGTGGACGACCGCCCGCACGACGTTCAGCCCCTGGTTGGAGCAGATGTTCGAGGTGGCCCGCTCGCGGCGGATGTGCTGCTCGCGCGTCTGGAGGGTCAGGACGCACCCGGTGCGTCCCTGGCCGTCGACGGTGCGGCCGACGACCCGCCCCGGCAGCAGCCGCAGCAGGTCCTCGCGGCAGGCCATGAAGCCGAGCAGGGGACCGCCCCAGGAGAGGGGCACGCCCAGGGGCTGGGCCTCGCCGACGGCGATGGCGGCGCCGTACTCCCCGGGCGGGGTGACCAGGCCGAGGGCCACCGGATTGACGGCCGCGATCGTCAGGGCGCCGACCGCCGTCGCCGCCGCGGCCAGCTCCGCCGCCGGTTCCAGGCAGCCGAAGCCGTTGGGGTCCTGGACGACGACGCAGGCCACCGTCTCGTCCAGCAGGTCCGCCAGGACGGCCGGGTCGGTCGTCCCGTCGGCGGCCGTCGGCACGGTCGCCAGCTCGACCTCGCGCCCCTCCAGGTAGCTCTCCACGACGCGACGCCAGCGCGGCAGCAGGGCCGCCGGCAGCACGACCCGCGACCGCCGCGTCCGGGTCAGCGCCATCAGGACGGCCTCGGCCAGGGCCGAGGCGCCGTCGTACATGCTGGCGTTGCTGACCGGCAGGCCGGTCAACCGCGCGATGCAGGTCTGCCAGTCGTAGATGACCTGCAGGGTCCCCTGGGAGACCTCGGCCTGGTAGGGGGTGTACGCGGTCAGGAACTCGCTGCGCGAGGCGATGGTGTCCACGGCCGCGGGGATGGCCGTGTCGTAGACCCCGCCCCCCAGGAAGCAGAGCAGGTCGTCGACGCCGGCGTTCAGGGCGGCCAGGTTGCGCAGGGCCCGCCAGACCTCCTGCTCGCTCAGCCCGTCGGGCAGATCGAGCGGTCCCTCGCAGCGGACCTCGGGCGGCAGGGACGCGAACAGCTCGTCCACGTCCTGCAGGCCCAGCACGTCCAGCATTTCCCGGACGTCCCGGTCGGTGTGCGGCACATAAGGCATCCGGTCAGCTCCCGATCAGGGCGTCGTACTCGGCGGCCGACAGCAGCTCGTCCAGCTGCGAGGTGTCGGTCAGGCGGATGCGGAACAGCCAGCCGTCGCCCAGGGGATCGCTGTTGACCGTCTCGGGGGCGGCCAGGACCGCCTCGTTGACGGCGACGACCTCCCCGTCGACCGGGCTGTAGAGGTCCTCCACCGACTTGACCGTCTCGATGGTCCCGACCGGCTGTCCCTGGCCGACGTGGCCGCCGACCTCGGGCAGCTCCAGGTAGACGACGTCGCCCAGCTCGTTGGCGGCGTACTCGGTGACGCCGACGGTTCCCTCGTCCCCCTCGACCATGATCCACTCGTGCTCGCGCGTGTACTTGCGATCGTCGGCCACCATCTCAGGCTCCTTCTGCTGGGGTGACGTCCCGGGGGGCGTGGGGATCGCCCTTGACCCGCGCCGGGAGGAAGGGATACGGGACACGCCGGGCGGGGAACTCCCGCCCGCGGATGCGCACGCTGGAGACGGCGTCGGCGGCCTCGCTGCGGACCAGGGCGAGGGCCAGGGAGCGGCCGAGGGTGGGGCTCTTGGTGCCGCTGGTCACGTGGCCGACGACCTCGTCGCCGGCCAGGACCTCGGTCTCCGGGCGGGCGATGGGCACCGGGCGGGCCGGTCCGTCGCCGGCCGGGGGCAGGACCTCCAGGCCGACGATCCGCCGCGGAACTCCGGCCTCCTTCTGGGCCAGCAGGACGTCGCGGCCGATGAACTCCCGGTCCTTGAAGCGTACGGCCCAGCCGATGCCGGCCTCCAGGGGGGTCCACTGCTCGCTCAGCTCGTGGCCGTAGAGACAGTAGCCCACCTCGAAGCGGAGGGTGTCGCGGGCACCCAGACCGATGGGGCCGACCTGCAGGTCCTGTCCGGCGGCCAGCAGCTCCTCCCACAGCGGCAGGGCGTCCTCGTTGGGCAGGTAGATCTCGTAGCCGCGCTCACCGGTGTATCCGGTCCGCGAGACGATCCAGTCGCCCCCGGGCCCGTCCAGGCAGCAGGCGGTGTAGAAGTCGAGTCCGCGGATCGTCTCCCGGTGGCCGGCCAGGGCCGCGACCCGCTCCAGCAGCGTCAGGCTGTCGGGCCCCTGGACGGCGATCAGCGCGGTGCGGAAGCTGACGTCGGCCAGGGTGACGCCGTCGGCGCGGGCCGCCTGGTCGTGGAGCCAGCGGTCGATCTTGTCGTGGTTGGCGGCGTTGCAGACCACCAGCCAGTTCTCCCGGGCCAGCCGGTAGACGAGCATGTCGTCCAGGACGCCCCCGTCGGGACGGCACATGGCCGTGTAGACGACCTTGCCGACCGGGATGCCGGCGACGCGGTTGGTCGTCAGGCGGTCGAGCCAGGTCTCGGCGCCGGGGCCGACGACCTCGATCTCCCCCATGTGGGTGATGTCGAACAGGCCGACGTGCTCGCGGACCCGGTGGTGCTCGGCGATGACGCCCTCGTACTGGACGGGCATCTCGTAGCCGGCGAACGGGACCATGCGGCCGCCGTGGTCGCGGTGCCACGCGGTCAGGGGGGTGGTGCGGAGCTGGCCGGAATCGGGTTTGGCCACGATCGTCTCCTCGGAGGTGCGGCCGCCGCGGCCAGGCGCCACCGCCTGGACGGATCGCGACCGCGGTGCGCGCCTAATCTATGCCGCCACCGCCGCGGCGCCAAGGGCGATTCGGACCGGCACCCGCCCCCCGGTCAGCCGAGCAGCTCCCGCAGCATGGCGCCGGTGTGGGAACCCGCGACCGCGGCCACCTCGGCGACACTCCCCTCGGCGACGATCCGCCCGCCGCCACCGCCCCCCTCGGGGCCCAGGTCGACGACCCAGTCGGCGTGGCGGATGATCTCGGGATTGTGCTCGATGACGACGATCGTGTGTCCCCGGCCGAGCAGGCGCCGGAAGATCTCCAGCAGCTTCTCCACGTCACAGAAGTGCAGGCCGGTGGTCGGCTCGTCCAGGACGAAGAGACTGTTGCCCCGCCCGCCCCGGGCCAGCTCCCGCGACAGCTTCAGCCGCTGGGACTCGCCGCCGGAGAGGGTGACGCCGGTCTGGCCGAGGGTGACGTACCCCAGGCCGACCCCGTCCATCACCTCCAGGATCTTGCTGCAGGCCGGGATGTGCTCCAGCGTCGCACGGGCCTCCTCCACCGAGAGGGCCAGCAGGTCGGCGGCCGACAGGCCCTTGAAGCGGACCTCCAGGGTCTCGGCGTTGAAGCGCCTCCCGCCGCACTCCTCGCACGGGATGTCGACGCTGGGCAGGAAGTCCATGCTCAGCTTCCGCACCCCCGCCCCCTCGCACGCCGGGCAGCGCCCAGGACCCGTGTTGAAGCTGAACCGTCCCGGCCCGTAGCCGCGCAGCCGGGCCAGCGGCACGGCCGCCAGCAGCTTGCGGACGTGGTTCCACAGCCCGGTGTAGGTGGCGGGCGTGGAGCGGGGACTGCGGCCGATGGGCGACTGGTTCACCAGGATGACCGAGCGGAGGTGCTCCTCCCCCTCCAGGACGGCGAACGGCTCCGGCCGCTGGGTCGTGGCGTGGTTCAGCCGCCGGGCCAGCTCCCGGTAGAGGGTGTCGTGCACGGCCGTGCTCTTGCCCGAACCGCTCACCCCGGTGACGACGGTCAGCTGCCCCAGCGGCAGGCGCAGGTCGATCCCCCGGAGGTTGCGTCCGCTCAGACCGCGCATCACGAGCCACTGCCGCGGCTCGCGCCCCCTGCTCAGCGGCGCGGGCTGCTGGCGCCGCTCGCGGGCGGACAGCCACTGCCCGGTGACGCTCCCGGTCACCGCGGCCACCTCCGCGGGCGTCCCCTGGGCCACGATCTCCCCGCCGTGCCGCCCGGCCCCCGGCCCCAGGTCGACTAGGTGGTCGGCGGCCCGCATGATGTCCAGGTCGTGCTCGACGACGATGACGGTGTTGCCCCGGTCGCGCAGGCGGCGGAGGATGTCGATGAGGCGGTGGATGTCGCGGTGGTGCAGCCCCACGCTCGGCTCGTCCAGCACGTACAGGACGCCGGTCAGCCGCGACCCCACCTGGGTGGCCAGCCGCACCCGCTGGCCCTCGCCTCCCGAGAGGGTGGCCACCGGCCGGTTCAGCGACAGGTAGCCGACGCCGGCCCGGCAGAGGAACTCCGCCCGCTCGCCGATCCGGTCCAGGATCGGCGCGGCGACGGTCCGGCGCAGGGTGTCGACGAACGACAGCCCCGCCACCCACTCCCGCAGCTCCTCCAGGGAGAGGTCGCCCACCTGCCCGATGTGCAGTCCCCCCACCAGGACGGCCAGCGCCTCGGGCCGCAGCCGGTAGCCGTCGCAGTCCGGGCAGGTCCGCGGGGTGATCAGTGCCTCGATGCCGGCGCGGACCCGCTCGGCCTTCGTCTCCCGGTGACGGCGCAGCAGCTCAGACGCCAGTCCTTGCCAGTCGGCCAGGAAGGCGTCGAAGTGGGGATGCGACCGCAGCCTCTCGCGTAGCGCCGCGTCGGGCCCGTCGATCAGGGCGCGGCGGAAGTCGTCCGGCCAGTCGCGGGCCGGCAGGTCCAGGGGAACGTCCAGGGCGCCGGCCAGCGCCTCGATCTGGGTGAACAGCCAGCCCCGCTCCTTCCCCTTGAGGTAGGCCACCGCCCCGTCGGCCAGGGAGAGGTCGGGATCGGGGACCAGGGCCTCGGCGGTGATCGAGGGCAGGTGGCCCAGTCCCTGGCAGGTGGGGCACGACCCGGCCGGCGAGTTGAAGGAGAACAGGCGCGGCTCCAGCGGCGGGAAGCCACGCCCGCAGCCGGGGCAGGCGGCCTCGCGGCTGAACAGGGTCCGCCCGCCGTCGTCGCGGACGACCACCGTGCCGCGGCCCAGCTCCAGGGCCCGGGCCAGGGAGTCCTCCAGCCGCGCCAGCACGCCGTCGCGCTTGACGAAGCCGTCGACGACCACGGCGATCTCGTGCCGCTTCCCGGGCGAGAGGGCCGGAGACTCCTCCAGGTCCACCAGCTCGCCGTCGATCTCGGCGCGGACGAACCCCTGCTTCAGCAGGTCCTCGAGGAGCTTCCGGTGGGCCCCCTTGCGTCCGCGGACCACCGGCGCCAGCAGCCAGAAGCGGCTCCCCTCGGCCCGGGCGGCGATGGCGTCGCGGATGGCGTCGACCGGCTGGGCGGTCACCGGCACGCCGCAGTCGGGACAGGTCTGCTCGCCGCAGCGGGCGAACAGCAGGCGCAGGTAGCTGGCGATCTCGGTGATCGTGCCGACGGTGGAACGGGGGTTGCTCCCCAGGCCGCGCTGGTCGATGGCCAGGGCGGGCGAGAGCCCCTCGATGCGATCCACCTCCGGCTTGGGGAGCTGTTCCAGGAACTGGTGGGCGAAGCTGGAGAGACTCTCGATGTAGCGGCGCTGCCCCTCGGCGTAGAGGGTGTCGTAGGCCAGCGACGACTTGCCCGAGCCGCTGGGCCCGGTCATGACGACCAGGGCCCGTCGCGGCAGATCGAGGCTGATCCCCTTGAGGTTGTGGACCCGCGCCCCCTGGATGCGGATCACGCCGGCGGCGCTACTGCTGGGTGGCACTCTCCCACGCCTTCCGCTGCTCGTCGTTGAGGCCGTTCTCGTCGTCGATGACCTGGACGGCGGTGATGTGGACCGGCGCGTGGGGCCGGTCGTTGCGGTCCCGCGGCGCCTCGACGATCTCGTCTGCCACCTCCATGCCCGACACCACGCGGCCGAAGACGGTGTACTTGCCGTCCAGGAACCCGGCGTCGGCCACGCAGATGAAGAACTGGCTGCCGGCCGAGTCGGGATCCTGGGCCCGGGCCATGGAGAGGACGCCGCGCGCGTGGTGGGTCTTGTTGAACTCGGCCTTCAGGCGCGCCTGCTGGCCCAGGCCGGCGTAGCCCAGGTCGGCCAGGGCCTTGTCCACGGCCTGGACCTTTGCCAGCAGCTCCGGCGGCAGGACGTCGGCCCAGGTGGGACTGCCCTGCCCGTCGTCGCGGGGGTCGTCGTTCTTCGTGTTGGGATCGCCTCCCTGGATCATGAAGCCGGGGATGACCCGGTGGAAGTAGGTCCCCACGTAGAACCCGCCCCGGCAGAGCCGGACGAAGTTGTCGACGTGGTGGGGAGCCAGCTCCGGCTGGAGCTCCAGCAGGATGTCCCCCGCCTCGGTGGTGAGCTGGACGAAGGGACCGGCGGCCGTGGCGGCAGTGGTCCCCAGGAGCAGTCCCGCCAGCAGCAGGACGGTCGGCAGGAGTCGCTTGCGCATGGGACGGTTCCTTTCTGCGGAATCGCGGACGCGCGACCGCCCCGACCGGACGGCGCCGGGCGGTCGATCGAACCGGACGTGGAACATTGATTCATAGCACGGGTTCCCGGGGGCAGCAAGGAGGGGCCTTGCGCATCCTCTCCCCAGCACCGACAATCCTCGCATGCAACCCCGCGACTTCATCTACCTGGACAACGCCGCCACCAGCTTCCCCAAGCCGGAGCCGGTGGCCGAGGCGCTGGCAGACTTCACCCGCACCCTGGCGGTCAACCCCGGCCGCAGCGGGGCCGACCTGGCTGCCCGGGCCGCCCAGGCGGTGGACGACCTGCGCACGCGGCTGGCCCACCGCTTCGGCCTGCCGGGCGGCGACCGGCGCCGCGTGGCCTTCACCGCCAACGCCACCGACGCCCTGAACCTGGCCCTGCAGGGGATGCTGCGGCCGGGCGACCACGTGGTGGCCACCGTGCTGGAGCACAACTCGGTGCTGCGCCCGCTGCACGAGCTGCACCGGCGGCGAGAGGTGGCCTTCGACCTGGCACCCTGCGGTGGCGACGGGCGGGTCGATCCCGACGCGGTGCGGCGCCTGCTGCGCCCCGCGACGCGCCTGGTCGTGATGACCGCCGCATCCAACGTCACCGGTGTCATCCAGGACGTGGCCGCCGTGGGCGCGCTGTGCCACGAGCGCGGGATCATGCTGCTGGTGGACGCGGCCCAGGCGGCGGGTCACGTGCCGCTGGACATGGCGGCCGCGGGAATCGACCTGCTGGCCCTGACCGGCCACAAGGGGCTGCTCGGTCCCACCGGGATCGGTGCCCTGCTGGTGGCGCCGGGCGTGCCGATCGAGAGCACCCGCTGGGGCGGCACCGGGGTGCGCTCGGCGCAGCTGGAGCACCTGGCGGAGTTCCCCCACCGGCTGGAGGCAGGCACCCTGAACACCACCGGCCTGGCCGGGCTGCGGGCGGCGCTGCGCTGGCGGGAGCAGCGGGGCGAGCAGGCCCTGCGCGACAGGGAGCGGGAACTGACGTGGCGACTGCGCGAGGGCCTGGACGCCATCGCCGGGGTGACCCTCCACCCGGCCGGAGTGCCGGCGGAGGCGACCGTCCCGGTGGTCTCGTTCACCCTGGCCGGCATGTCGCCGGAAGAGGCGGGGATCCGCCTGGACGTGGAGTGGGGCATCGTCTGCCGCACCGGCCTGCACTGCGCGCCGCTGGCCCACGCGGCCCTGGGCACGGCCCCGGAGGGCACGGTCCGCCTCTCCCCCGGCCCCTTCACCACCGAGGCCGAGATCGACACCGCCCTGGAGGCCATCGCCGCTCTCGGCAGCCGCATCCGCCGCTAGCAACGCCGGTGGTGGAGAAAGAGAGACGGAGCCGCGGCCGGGCAGGCCGCGCCTCCGTCTCTCTTTCTCCGCTCTCCGCGCTGGCTACCGCGGGTTCGGCTTGTGCAGGACGATCCGCACGAACCGGTTCTGCTTCCGCCCCTCGGGCGTGCTGTTGTCGGCCACCGGCCGGAACGGACCGTAGCTGACCACGGCGAAACGCTTGGCGTCCATGTCCAGCTGGTTGGTCAGGTAGCGGGTCACCGCCGCGGCACGCGCCGCGCCCAGTTCCCAGTTCGTGGGCCAGATCTCCTGGAAGTCGGGCCAGATCTTCTGGCTGTCGGTGTACCCCTCGACGTAGATCTCCCAGTCGGGGTACTCGTTGCAGGCGTCCCGGATGGCTTCCAGGGTGGGGACCATCGTGTCGAGGATCATCACCTGGCCGGAGGCGAACAGGATCTGGTCGGGGATCGTCACGACGACCTTCTCGTTGAGACGGTCCACCAGGACCTGCTTCTCCTGCTGGCACTCATCGATGTTCCGGCGCAGGGTGGCCTCCAGCCGCTTGGCCTCCGCGATGGTCGAGTCGCGCTGCGTGACCTTGGTCATCAGCGAGTCGATGGTCGCGTTCCGCTGGGCGACGATGGCCTTCCAGTCCTTGCAGGGGGCGCAGCCCCACAGCAGGCCGAACGCGACGGCCAGCACCGCCAGCAGGATCACCTTGCGAGACGTGGTCATGCCGATTCTCCTTGTTTGCTCGCACGCGGGCGCACTCCGTTCGCGCCCGCGCAGTCGCGGGGTCATGCGACGCGACAGCCGTTGCAAGCGGCATACCATGTCGCGCCTGGCCGTGAATCTAACGGTCGAGCCGTTGCAGGGAAAGCACTTTTTCCCGCCGTGGTCCCGGTTCACTGCGCCGACTGGTAGCCGCGCAGCACCTCCAGCGGTCCGATGACGTCCAGCCGGTCCCCCTCCTGCAGCCGGAAATCGCCCGCCGGCAGGACGACCTTCTCCGGCTCCTCCTCGTCCACGCGCGGACGGACCACCTGCACCAGGTTCAGCCGCTCCTTGGTCAGCAGCCGCAGCTCGCCCAGGGTCTTCCCGCACCAGGCCGGCGGGGTGTGGATCCGCATCAGGCTGAACCCGTCGGGCAGCTCCACGAAGTTCACCACCGACGAGTCGTGGACCAGGTTCTCGGCCAGCCAGTGCCCCATCTGCTCCTCCGGCTGGACCACCTGGTCGGCACCGACCAGCTCCAGCACGCGTTTCTGCTGGGCGTTGAGGGCCTTGCAGATGATCTTCTTCACCCCCAGCTCCCGGCACAGCAGGGTCACGGTGACGTTGGCCTCGAAGTTGTCCCCGATGCCGACGACGACGGCGTCCATCTGGTCGACGTCGAACCGCTTGAGGTTCTGCAACTCGGTGGCGTCGAAGGCGACGGCCACGGCCACCTCGTCCTTGACCTGCTCCACGAGGTTGCGGTTGCGGTCGACGGCCAGGACCTCGACCCCCTCGCGGGCCAGGGTCACGGCGACGCCGGAACCGAAGCGCCCCAGTCCGAACACGGCGACGCGTCTCATCTCATACCTCCCGCGCGGGCCGCTCACCGATCAACCGACGATGACCTGGGCCCGCGGATAGTGGACGTTGCGCTCCCGGGTCGGCCGGACCAGGCCGTAGGCGATGGTCAGCGGTCCGAGCCGGCCGAGGAACATCAGCAGGATGATGACGACCCGTCCGAACGACGTCAGCTCGGGCGTCAGGCCCAGCGAGAGACCGACGGTCCCCATGGCCGAGACGACCTCGAAGACCGTCGGCAGGTAGCCTTGGTGCTCGCTGAGCAGCAGCAGGAACGTGCCGAGCATGGCCGTGGCGAACCAGGCGAAGAAGACCATGAAGGCCCGCCGGACGGTCAGCAGGTCGATCTCCCGGTCGAAGAGGTGGACCCCCATCCGTCCCTGGGCGATCGAGCGCAGGTTGCCCCACAGGACCGCCAGGGTCGTCACCTTGATGCCGCCGGCGGTGGAGGCCGGGCCCGCCCCGATCCCCATCAGTAGGATCATCATCAGGACCGAGGCCGGCGAGAGCAGGGACAGGTCCATGGTGTTGAAGCCGGCCGTACGGGTCGTCGCGGCCTGGAAAAAGGCCAGCGACAGCTTCTGCAGCGGCGGGTGGCCGGCCAGGGCACCGTGCCACTCCAGGACCGCCAGCAGGACCGTCCCGGCGCCCAGCAGCAGCGCCGTCATGGTCAGCACGATCCTGGCGGCCACGAACAAGCGGACCTGGCGGTTGGCCAGGGCCCGCCCCCGCACCCACGCCAGGACGTTGGCCACCACCGGGAAGCCCAGTCCGCCGACGATGAACAGTCCCGCCACGGTCGTGGTCACCAGCGGCCGGTCGACCTGGGAGACGAGCGAATCGCTGAACAGGCTGAACCCGGCGTTGCAGAAGGCCGAGACACTGTGGAACAGGGCGAAGCGCAGCCGCAGCAGCGGCTCGGCGATGCTCCCCTGCAGGCCGACGTAGAGCAGGACCGTCCCCAGCAGCTCGGTGGTGGCCGTCATCCCCAGGACGAACCCGATGATCCGGCGCGTCTCCCGGAGCACCTCCCCCTGGAACAGCTCGCGGACCATGCTGGCGTCGCGCAGGCTGACGCCCCGGCCCAGCAGCAGCGAGACCGTCCCCGAGAAGAGCATGACCCCCAGGCCGCCGATCTGGATCAGGGCCAGGATGATCCACTGGCCGAGGGGATTGAAGGCCGTGGCCGTGTCCCGGACGATCAGCCCGGTGACGCAGACGGAACTGGTGGCGGTGAACAGGGCGTCCAGCCACGACAGCGGCCGGTCCCGCGGCACGGTGTCCAGGACGGCCAGGGCGACCGTCCCCATCACGATCACGGCCAGCATGCCGAGCACGAAGGCCAGGCCGGGACGGATCGAGCGCAGGTGCAAGGGCTTGCGAGGCGACACGGCGTCACTCCCTGACCGACGGGACGGCGCCGACCGGTCCGTGGACGGCCAGCAGGAGGCGGTCCGGCGCGAAGTAGCGCTCGGCGCAGCGCATCAGGTCGTCGCGGGTGACGGCGTCGACGCGGGCCACCAGGTCGCGCACCGTCTGGCAGCGGCCGAACATGATCTCGTCCCGCGCCGCGCGCGTCATCTGATTGGAGACCCCCTCCAGGGAGAAAATCAACTGGGATTTCACCTGGGCCCGGTGGTTCTCCAGCTCGTCCTCGCTCACGCCGTCGCGCAGCAGGCGGCGGTACTCGTCCAGGACGATCTCCAGGACCCGCTCCAGGCGGGCGGGTTCGCAGCTGCCGGTGCAGCTGACCAGGCCCGTGTCGCGACCCATGTCCGTGTAGGTATAGATGGAATAGGCCAGTCCCTCCCGCTCCCGTACGGCCTGGAACAGCCGGCTGGACATGGTCCCCCCCATCAGCAGCGTCAGGGTCGCCAGGGCGATCCGGTCCGGATCGTGGAACGAGATGCCGCGGCAGCCCAGCTCGAAGTAGACCTGCTGGAGATCGGCCTCCAGGAGCAGGCGCCCCGGCTCCCGCCTGGCGCCGGCCAGCATCTGGTCGGCCGTCAGCGCCGGGCCGGCGGGCGGCAGGGCTTCGGCCGGCGGGGGCGACAGCTCCTCCAGCCGCTCGGCCAGCCGGGGCAGCAGTTTCCCGGCGGCGCGGCCGGCCACGGCCAGGACCCGTTCGTGCGGCGCGAAGACGACCCGGTGGGCCGCCGCCACGGCGCGGACGTCGAGGGCGCGGACCCGGTCGGCCGTGCCCAGGATGGGACGCGCGCGGGGATGGTCGCCGTAGAGGGCGGCCACGAAGGCGTCGTGGAGCTTGTCCTCGGGAGTGTCGTCCGCCTCCTGGATCTCGGCGCAGACGACCCCCTGCTCCAGGACGATCGTCTCGGGAGCGAGCGCCGGCTGCAGGACCATCTCCAGCAGCAGGTCCGCCGCCGCGGGGAAGTACTCGGGCAACACCCGCAGGGTGAAGGCGACGTGGTCCTTGGTGGTGAAGGCGTCGAGCGAGGTGCCGAGGCGGTCGAACTCGCGCGCCAGGGCCTGGGCGTCGAGCCGACGGGTCCCCTTGAAGACGATGTGCTCCAGGAAGTGGGTGATCCCCTCCCAGCCCGCCGGTTCGGCCTCGCTGCCGTGGCGCAGCCAGAAGCCGAGCGAGATGGAGTGGGCCGACCGGACGGGGACGGCGAGCAGGACCGCCCCGTCGGCGGTCTCCATCCGACGGGGCGGTCTTTCCTCGGCGTAGGGGCCGATGTTCATGGTCCGCTAGCGGCGCCGGCGGCCACCACCGCTGCGGCCGCCGCGACCCCCGCCCCGGTTGCTGCCGCGACCGCTGTCGGAAACCTCCACGCCCTCGGGCTTGGGCAACAGGGCCTTGCGGCTCAGCCGGACCTTGCCGGTGCGCGAGTCGACCTCGATGAGCTTGACGTCGACCTCGTCGCCGACGCTCAGGACGTCCTCGACGTTGCCGATGCGGAAGTGCTCGATCTCGGAGATGTGCAGCAGGCCTTCCTTGCCCGGCAGGTACTCGACGAAGGCGCCGAACTCGACGACCGACTTGACGGTGCCCTTGTAGACGGCACCGATCTCGGGCTCGGCCATCATCAGCCGGATCCGCTCGACGCAGGCGTTGCCCGACTCCTGGTCGGGAGCGGAGACGAAGACCAGGCCGTCGTCGTTGATCTCGATGTTGGTGCCGGTCTCCTCCTGGAGCTTCTTGATGACCTTGCCGCCCGGGCCGATCAGTTCGCCGATCTTCGACGGCGGGATCTGGACGGTCGTGATCTTGGGCGCGTAGGCGCACAGCTCCTTGCGCGGCTCCGGGATGGCCTCGTGCATGATGTCCAGGATGTGCAGTCGCGCGCGCCGGGCGTCCTCGAGGGCCTGGGCCATGACCTGGCGGCTGATGCCGTCGATCTTGGTGTCCATCTGGAAGCCGGTGATCCCGTCGCGGGTGCCGGTGACCTTGAAGTCCATGTCGCCCATGTGGTCCTCGTCGCCGAGGATGTCGGTCAGGATGGCGAGCTGGTCACCCTCCTTGATCAGGCCCATGGCCACGCCGGCCACGGCCTTGCGGATCGGCACGCCGGCCTGCATCAGCGCCAGCGAACCGGCGCAGACCGTCGCCATGGAGCTCGACCCGTTGGACTCCAGGATGTCCGAGACTATCCGGATGGTGTAGGGGAAGTCCTCCTGGGGCGGCAGGACCGGCTGGATGGCCCGCTCGGCCAGCTTGCCGTGGCCGATCTCGCGCCGGCCGGTGCCCGAGTAGCGTCCCGTCTCGCCCACGCTGAACGGCGGGAAGTTGTAGTGGAGGTAGTACGGCGACCACCACTCGCCCTCCAGGGCGTCGATCTTCTGCTCGTCCATCTTGGTGCCGAGGGTCACCGTGCCCAGGGCCTGGGTCTCGCCCCGGGTGAACAGGGCCGAGCCGTGGGCGCGGGGCAGTAGGCCCAGCTCGATGTCGATGGGCCGGACCGTCTTGAGATCCCGGCCGTCGCAGCGGATCCCCTCGGAGAGGATCATGCGGCGCATGGTCTTCTTGACCAGCTTGCCGAAGGCGTCGACGGCCTGGGGCCGCGGCTGGCCCTCCTCGTCCAGGAAGGTCTCCTTGACCTGCTCCTTGATCGCCTTCAGGGCGTCCTGGCGCTGCATCTTCTCGGTGATGCGCAGGGCCCGGTCCACGCCGGCACCGAACTTCTCGGCGACGGCGGCCTCCAGCTCGGGATCGGGCTGGGGCGACTCGAACGGCCACTTCTCCTTGACGCCGGCCTTGGCCATCAGCTCGCGCTGCAGGGCGTTCAGCTTGCGGATCCAGCCGTGGGCGAAGTCGATGGCGTCGAGCAGCGTCTCCTCGCTGATCTCCTGGCAGTTGCCGCCCTCGATCATGCAGACGATGTCGTCGGTACCGGCCACGACCAGGTCCAGGGTCGATTCGTCCAGCTGGGTGAAGGTCGGGTTGGGGATGAACTCCCCGTCAACCTGGGCCACCCGGACGCCCGAGAGGACCGTCGAGAACGGGATGTCCGACAGGTTCAGGGCGCAGGAGGCGGCCGTGATGCTCAGCACGTCGGCGTGGAAATCGGTGTCGGCGCTGATGACGAACGAGACGACGTCGGTCGAATGCCGGTAGCCGTCGGGGAACTGGGGGCGCAGCGGCCGGTCGATCAGCCGCGCCGAGAGGGTCTCGCGCTCGCTGGGGCGCGCCTCCCGCTTGAAGAACCCGCCCGGGATCTTGCCCGCGGCGTAGGTCTTGTTGCGGTACTCGACGAACAGCGGCAGGAAGTCGCGATCCGTGGGCTTGGGGTCCGCCGTGACGGTCACCAGGGCGCGGGTGTCCCCCATGCCGACCAGGACCGATCCGTTGGCCTGCTTGGCCATCTTGCCAGTCTCGAGGATATACTCGACACCGTTCATCTCCATGCTGACTCTGTGCTTCTGCATCTTCAACCTTCTTCCTTCTTCCTTCTTCCCAGCTTTTTTTCCCGCTCCGCTGCAGTGTCTCTTCTTCCCGCGCGTCAGCCGCCGCTCGATCCGCCTGCCCGGTCCGCGGGGCAGCACGAAACCGCCACGGGCAACCACTGCCCCCGGCGTCCCGTCTCACGCCGCCATCCACTGGATTGGCCGTCTGATCCCATGGAAGGTGATCACCGCGGCTCAGCCGCGGATCCCCAGCTCCTTGATCAGGGCACGATAGCTGTCCAGATCCTTCTTCTTGAGGTAGTTCAGCAATCGCTTGCGCTGGCCGACCATCTTCAGCAACCCACGCCGGGAATGATAGTCCTTCTTGTGGGTCCGGAAATGATCCGTCAGGTGGTTGATCCTTGCGGTCAGCAGCGCGATCTGGACCTCGGGGGAACCGGAGTCGTGCTCGTGCTTGCGGAACCTGGCAATGACCTCGTTCTTCAGGTCCTTGTCGAGAGCCATCGTCGAGAACCTCCTCATCCGTCGACGTCACGATGGCAGCAGGTCGACACCCCGGCAGCGCGCAGTCGCCCGCGGTTCACGCCGTCGGGATCCCCTTCCGGGGCAGGGATCGACCCGCCAGACTGATAGTACGACGATACGCAGGGCACCGCGCCCCGCGAACGCCGCGCCAATATACACGTCCGCCAGGAAACTGGCAAGCGCCATTCCCTGTTCACTGGGCGGTCTTTCAGGCCTGCCGCGCCCCCGTCTCCGCCGGGATGATCCCCCGCCTGGCCAGCTCGTCCAGGACGATCTGGACGCACTCGTCGGGCGAGTGCTGGTCCGTCTCGACGACCAGCTCCGGATTGAGCGGTTCCTCGTAGGGGGCGCTGATGCCGGTGAACTCCTTGATCTCCCCCGCCCGGGCCTTCTTGTAGAGCCCCTTGGGATCGCGCCGCTCGCACTCCGCCAGGTCGCACTTGCAGAAGATCTCCAGGAAATCCCCCTCCCCCACCAGCTCGCGGTTGGCGTCGCGGTCGGTCCGGTAGGGAGAGATGAAGGCGGTGATCGTGATCATCCCCGCGTCCATCATCAGCTTGGCCACCTCGCCGATGCGCCGGATGTTCTCGGTCCGGTCCTCGGGACTGAAACCCAGGTCCCGGTTCAGGCCGAAGCGGATGTTGTCGCCGTCGAGGACGTAGACCTGGCAGCCCCGGTTGAAGAGGGCCTTCTCGACACGCTTGGCCAGGGTCGACTTGCCCGAACCGGACAGGCCGGTGAACCAGAGGATCGCGCTCTTGTGGCCGTTGCGCTGCTCGCGGTCGTTGCGCTTGATCTCGGAGTGGGACCAGGTGATATTGCGACTCTTGGGGATGTCCATCGTCGTCCTTCCTTCCGTTATCCTTCACCGCACCCGTGCGAGCCCCCCAAGGAACAGTACGGATGCGACATTCGCAAGTGCCATCTCAGGGGAACAGCTCGGCCTCCCGCAGCGGCAGGGCCCGACGGTCCTTCTCCGACAGGACGGTCCCCGGCACTTCCGGCCAGGCGATTCCCAGGTCGGGATCGTCCCAGCGGATGCAGCGCTCGTGTTCCCGGGCATAGTAATCGGTCGTCTTGTAGAGGACTTCAGCTCCATCTGTCAGCGCCACGAAGGCATGGCCGAAGCCCTCGGGGATCCAGAGCTGGCGCATGTTCTCCTCGTCCAGCCGGACCCCTACCCAGCGGCCGCAGGTGGGCGAGCTGCGGCGCAGGTCGACGGCGACGTCGAAGACGGCCCCGCGGACGACCCGGACCAGCTTCCCCTGGACCTGGCGGATCTGGTAGTGGATCCCCCGCACGACCCCCAGGCGGGAACGGGAGTGGTTGTCCTGGACGAAGGTCCGCTCCAGGCCGGTCGCCTCGCGCCAGGTGCGGGCGTTGAAGCTCTCCATGAAGAAGCCGCGTTCGTCCCGGTGGACGACCGGTTCGAGGATCAGGACCTCCGGCAACGCGGTGGGCAGGACCTTCACGACGCCGCCTCCTCCAGGAGCCGCTCCAGGTAGGCGCGGTAGCTGCTGCGCGGCATGTCCTCCACCACGGCCTGGAGCTGCGGGCGGTCGATGAAGCCGCAGTTGAAGGCCACCTCCTCCAGGCAGGCGATCTTCAGTCCCTGGCGGGCCTCGACGACGCCGATGAACTGGCTGGCCTCCAGCAGGCTGTCGTGGGTGCCGGTGTCGAGCCAGGCGATGCCCCGCCCCAGCCGCTCGACCCGCAGCTCGCCGCGGGCCAGGTAGGCCAGGTTGAGATCGGTGATCTCCAGCTCGCCGCGGCCCGACGGGGAGAGCTGCCGGGTCAGCTCGGGCGCCTTGCCGTCGAACAGGTAGAGGCCGGGGACGGCGTAGCGGGACCGGGGCCGGGCCGGCTTCTCCTCGATGCCCAGGACACGGCCGTCGGGTGCGAACTCGACGACCCCGTAGCGCTCGGGATCGTGGACGGGATAGCCGAAGATCAAGGCGCCGCCGGTGAACTCCCGCACCAGCCGGTCCAGGCCGATCCGGCCGTAGAAGATGTTGTCGCCGAGGATGAGGCAGACGGGCTCGCCGGCCAGGAACTCCTCGCCGATCAGCAGCGCCTCGGCGATCCCCCGCGGAGCCTCCTGGACGGCGTAGGCCAGGGAGACACCCCAGCGGGACCCGTCCCCCAGCAGGGAGCGGAAGCGCGGCACGTCGTCGGGCGTGGAGATCAGCAGGATGTCGCGGATCCCCGCCATCATCAGGGTCGAGAGCGGGTAGTAGATCATCGGCTTGTCGTAGACCGGCTGCAGCTGCTTGCTCGCCACCCGGGTCAAAGGGTAGAGGCGGCTGCCGGCTCCGCCGGCCAGGATGATTCCCTTACGGATCGGCATCGGTCGCTGCTCCTTCCCCGGCGCTCTCCTCCGCCGGCGGGTCGGTCAGGATGCGGCGCGCGGCCGCGCAGTCGGCATCGAGCTGGGCCCGCAGCGCGTCGCGGTCGGCGAAGCGGCGCTCGTCGCGGAGCCGACGGACCCAGGCCACTTTCAGGACCCGCCCCCGCAGGTGGCCGCCGAAGTCGAGGGCGTGAACCTCCAGGCGGTCCCGCGGCAGGCCCCCTGCGTGGATCGTCGGCGCCCGCCCGTAGTTGGCCACGCCGCGCAGGACGATCCAGCGGCGGTCCCAGGGGCCGATGGGTTGACCGTCGGGGCCCAGTTCGGCTCCCGGGGCCACGGTCTCGGCGACGATCCCCCCCCGATCCCCCGGCCCCGCCACGTCCGCGGGGGCGGTGATCCAGACGGCGTAGACCCCCGGCGCCGGCAGGAGCTTGTCCGCCGACAGGGGAGTCAGGTTCGCCGTGGGGAAGCCGAGGGTCGTCCCGACCCCGTCGCCCGGGACGACCTGTCCGCGGCAGCTGTACCACCGTCCCAGCAGGCACGCGGCAGCGTCGACGCGGCCGGCGGCAAGCAGGGAGCGGACGGCCGAGCTGCTGACGACGGTCCCGTCGTCCAGCTTCAGCGGCGGGACGATGGTGAAGGTGAAGCCGAGCTCGCCGGCCAGGTCGGTCAGGGTCTCGGCGCTGCCGCCGCGTCCGGCCCCCAGGTGGACGTCGTAGCCGCCCACCAGGTGGCGCATCCCCAGCATCCCCACCAGGAAGCGCGAGACGAAGACGTCGTACGGCAGGACCGCCAGGGCGGGACAGAACTCCGCCGCCACGACGACGTCGACGCCCGTCCGCTGCAGGAGGTTGAACTTCTCCGGCCAGGTCGTCAACAGCCCGGGCGGGCGGCGGCCCACGACGGTGCGGGGATGGTTGCGGAAGGTGAACAGGCAGCTCGCGGCCAGGCCGTCGCGGGCGGCGATCTCCCGGACGGTGCGGATCAGGTGGCGGTGTCCCAGGTGGACGCCGTCGAAGGTCCCGATCGCCACGGCCGCGTCGGCGACCAGGCCGGCCGGGAACGGTTCCTCGCCGCGGCAGAGCCGGGTCAGGGTCGCCACGTCCAGGTTGATGACCCTCACGGTACTCCCTCCTGTCCCGCGGCGGCGGGGGGCGGTGCGAGATCGGCCAGGACGGACTGCAGACGCGGCGGCCCGACGGGCAGTCCCGCGCGGTCGACCGGCACGACCCCGGTGGCCAGCAGGGTCCCGTCGGCGTCGTGCATGAGGAACCGCCCGGTCCCGTCGCCGGCCGGCGCCGGCGGGCCGGTCAGGCGCGAGAGCCACGCCGCAGCGGGCTGACCGCCCCGGGCGACGGCCACCGCCTCCGCGTCGCTCAGCAGCAGGCGGGGCCAGTCGGGCAGCGCGTCGGCGGCCGGCAGCAGCCGCGCCAGGACCTCGTCACGGCCGGTCAGGGCGTCCAGCGGCACGGCCCCCTCCAGCCGGAGTGCGCCGACCGCCTCCCGGCGGAGACCCGCCAGGTGGGCCGCGGAGTCGAGCCGCCGGCCCAGGTCGCGCGCCAGCGAGCGGACGTACGTCCCGCCGCTGCAGTGGACCCGCACGGTGACCGCCGCGATCCCCTGTCCCTCCGCGGCCTCGGCCACCTCCACCAGCTCCAGGGAGTGGACGACGACGCGCCGGGGAGCCGGCTCCTCGATCTCCTCCCCCGCCCTGGCCCGGCGGTGCAACGCCACGCCCCGGCGCTTGAGGGAGGAGTACAGCGGCGGCGTCTGGAGCTGCTCGCCGGTCAGTCCGTCCAGGGCGGCGGTGAGCGCCGAGACGTCCCGCGGCCGTGGCGCGGTCGCCGTCGTCTCCCCCTCGGCATCCAGTGTCGATGTCTCGCGGCCGAAGGCGATCCGTGCCAGGTAGACCTTGTCGTGGCCGAGCAGGGCGCCGGAGAGGCGGGTCGCCTTGCCCAGCAGCAGGACCAGCAGGCCCGTGGCGGCGGGGTCCAGGGCGCCGGCGTGTCCCACGCGGAAGCGGCGGCCCCGGCGGGGCGGGTAGACCCCCAGCAGGCGGCCCACCCGGGCCACGACGGCGTGGGAGCTCTCCCCGGCGGGCTTGTCGACCAGCAGCACTCCGTCCGGCGGGCGCTTCATGGCCTCACAGCTGCGCGGCGAGGGCGGACACGAGTTCCGCCTCCAGCAGGTCGGGGTCCCCCTCGAGGGTGCAACCGGCGGCCTGGCGATGCCCGCCGCCGCCGTGGCGGGCCGCCACCTGCTGGACGTCGCCGTCGCCGGTGCCGCGCAGCGAGATGCGCCAGCGTCCGTCGGGCAGCTCCTTCAGGAAGACGACGAAGCGCACGCCCTCGATGCCGGTGGCGAAACCGACCATCCCCTCGGTGTCGGCCAGGCCGGCGCCGGTCTCCCGCAGCATCGCCTGGGTGGCGCGCAGGGCCAGGATCCGGCCGTCGGCGTGATAGCGGAAGGTGTCCAGGACCGACCGCAACAGCCGGACGGCGGTCGGGCGGCGGCGGTGCAGCACCTGCTCGGCGATGGCGGCGGTATCGATCCCCCGGGCCGTCAGCATCTCCGCCGCGGCGAAGGTCAACGGCAGGGTGTTGGGGAAGCGGAAACCGCCCGTGTCGGCGTAGAGGCCGGCGAAGAGGTTGGCGGCCATCGCCTCGTCCAGGTCGAACGGCTCGCCGCCGGGTCCCGGGTCTGCCGCCAGTTCCTCGATGACCCGCAGGACGAGCAGGGTCGCCGAGCTGGCCAGCGGCTCGACCCACCCGGGCAGGGGGGTCTGGCGCCGGGTGATCAGGTGGTGGTCGATGCACCAGGCCTCGGGGATCCGGGCCAGGACGTCGGCCAGCTCTCCCGCCCGCTCCCGCCGATGGCAGTCGACCATGACCAGGACCTCGGGGGGCTGCTCGGCCAGCAGGTCCGCGGCCTGGTCGGCGGGAACGGCGTCGTCGAAGCCGGGCAGGCCCACCAGGCCCACCGGCGGGTCGGGATAGCGGAAGACGACAGCCTCCCTGCCGGCGGCGTCCAGGGCCGCCGCCAGGGCCAGGCAGCCGCCCATGGCGTCGGGATCGGGGTTCCAGTGGGGGACGATCCAGAAGCTGTGGTGCCGGCGCAGGGCGTCCACCAGGTCGGCGGGCGGTACGAGGTCCTCCAGCCGCAGGCGCAGGCGGCGTTCGCGTTCCCCCGTCAGCTCGCCCCGCTCGCGCAGCTCGGCCAGGATCCTCTCGACGGACTCGCTGCGCACGACGGCCTCGTCCAGGTGGAAGCGCAGCTCGGGGGTCTGGCGCATGCGCAGGGTGTCGGCCAGGCGCCGCTGCAGGAAGCCGCGGGCGCGGCGCAGGGCGCGCAGGCTCCGGCGGGGATCCTGGTCCGTGGGCGGGAAGGAGACGTAGACGTCGGCCACGCTCTGGTCGCGGTTCAGCTCGACCCCGTTGATCTGGGCCAGGCCCACGTGGGGATCCTTGACCTCGGCCAGCAGCAGCTCCCCCAGGACCCGGCGGATCGCGGCGCTCTGACGCTGTCGGATGTGGCTCTCCACCCGCGCCCCTCCTCGTGGCGACCGGTCGGGCGACCGGCGCTACAGCTCGGTCCGCTCCTCTTCCTCGATGCGGAAGGTCTCGATGACATCGCCCTCCTGGAGGTCGTGGAAGTTCTCCAGGCCGATGCCGCACTCGTAGCCGGCCTGCACCTCGCGCACGTCCTCCTTGAACCGCTTCAGGGAGCTGATCTTGCCCTCGTAGATCATGACCTCGTCGCGGACGAGGCGGGCCAGGGAATTGCGCAGGATCGTCCCCTCCAGGACGTAGGCGCCGGCGACGGTGCCGATCTTCGGGATGCGGAAGACCTGGCGGATCTCGGCGCGGCCGGTGGCGACCTCGCGGGAGATGGATCCCAGCAGGCCGGCCATGGCCTTCTTCATCGTGTCGACGACCTCGTAGATGATGTCGAAGACCTCGATGGTGACGCCCTCCTGCTTGGCCTTCTCCAGGATGGCCGCGCCGGGGCGCATGTGGAAGCCGATGATCATCGCCCCGGTGTTGGCGGCCAGCAGGACGTCCGACTCGCTGATGGCACCCACGCCCTTGTGGACGATCTTCACCTGGACCTCGTCGGTGTTCAGCTGCAGCAGGGAGTCGCAGATGGCCTCGACCGAGCCGGAGACGTCGCCCTTGACGATGATCGGCAGCTCCTTCATCTCGCTGTCGGTCATCAGCTCGGCGAGGTTGTCCAGGGAGATGGCCTTCTTGGGGGCCGAGAACTGCTGGATGCGCTGCAGGTGGCGGCGCTTGGCGGCGATCTCCCGCGCCTCGCGCTCGCTCTCGACGACGTGCAGCCTGTCGCCCGCCGTCGGCACGTCCTCGGCGCCGAGGACGACGGCCGGCTCGCCGGGATGGACCGCCTCCACGTGGTCGCCGCGCTCGTCCAGCAGCGCCCGCACGCGCCCGGCCTGCAGGCCGGCGACGAAGCAGTCCTGCAGCTTCAGGGTCCCCTGCTGCACCAGGACGGTGAAGACGACGCCGCGGCCCGGCTCCTTGGAGGCCTCGATGACCACGCCGTGGGCCGGCCCCTTGGGCGTGGCCTTCAGGTCCAGGATCTCGGCCTGGAGGTGGACCAGCTCGAGCAGCTTGTCGATGTTCGTCCCGTGCTTGGCGGAGATCTCGGCGCAGAGGACCTCGCCGCCGAACTCCTCGACGACGACGCCGTGGTTCAGCAGGTCCTGCTTGACCAGGTCCGGGCGGGCGCCGGGCAGGTCGATCTTGTTGATGGCGACGATGATGGGAGCGCCGGCCGCCTTGGCGTGGTTGATGGCCTCGATCGTCTGGGGCATGATCCGGTCGTCGGCCGCCACGACCAGGATGACGATGTCGGTGACCTGGGCGCCGCGGGCCCGCATGGCGCTGAAGGCCTCGTGTCCCGGCGTGTCCAGGAAGGTGATGGGACCGCCGGCGGTCTCCACCTTGTAGGCGCCGATGTGCTGGGTGATCCCGCCCGCCTCGCCGGCGATGACGTTCGTCTTGCGGATGTAGTCCAGCAGCGAGGTCTTGCCGTGGTCGACGTGGCCCATGACCGTCACGACCGGCGGCCGCGGCTCGAGATCCTCCTCGGAGACCTGCGGCGTCTCGAACTCGTCCTCGCCGTACTCCTCGAGGAACTCCACCTGCTTCTCGAACTCCTCGGCCAGCAGCTCGATCTGGTCGCGCTCCAGGCGCTGGTTCATGGTGGCGAGCACACCCAGGGAGAACAGCTTGGCGATGATCTCCCGCGCCGGCACCTCGAACTTTTCGGCCAGTTCCTGGACGGTGATGAACTCCGTGACGCGCAGCACGTCGCCGACAGCCGCCGCCTGTTCCTCGGTGGCCGCGCCGCCGCTGCGGCGGTAGCGCTTCTTGCCCCGGCTGCCGTCCATCTGGGCCAGGGTCTCCCTGAGGCTGGCGTCGACGGCGGCCTGGTCGACCTCCTGGCGCTTCTTGCGGCGGCGCTTCCGCCGGCCGCTCTCGGCCAGGGCGGGCCGGCCGGCACCCTGGCGACGCTGCAGGGCGGCCTGGATGGAGTCGCGGACCGACTCCTTGACGCTGCTGCTGACCTGGCGGCCACCGGGAAGCAGCTCGTTCCAGTCCCACTTCTCCCCCGCGGCCGGCTGTTCCGGCTGGGGCTTGCCCGTGGTCGTCTGGACGACACCGTTGCCCATGCGGATGATCCGGGCCGTCCGCCGCGGGCGCTTGTTGACCGGTACGGGCTCGGGTGCCGGCTTCTCGGCCGGGGCCGGCGCGGTGTCGGCGGCGGCCTCGTCCTCCTTTCCGCTCGCGGGCGCTTCCTTCTCGGCGGGGGCGGCGGTCGTCTCGGCGGCCGGGGCCGGCTCCGCCTGGGCCGTCTCGGCGGCCGGGGCCGGCGCGGCCGGCGACTCGTCGCCGGCAGGTTCCGTATCCCTGGCCTCCTCGGCCGCCGGCTCGGTCCGCACCTGCGCCTTGCGGACGATGCGCGCCCGGCGGCGCGGCGGCGCCTTCTTCACGGTCGGCTCGGCCGCCTCCGTCTCCCGGGACTCGGCGGCGGCGACGGTCGCCGCGGCCTCCTCGTCCTTGCCGGCAGGCTCGGGTGCCGCCTCCTTGGTGGCCTTCTTCGCGGCCTTCTTGGTCGTCTTCTTGGCCGCCTTCTTCTTCGTGGTCTTCTTCTTGGTCGCCTTCTTCTTGGTCGCCTTCTTCTCCTTCTCCGGCTCCTCGGGAGGCTGCGGCCGTTCGAGGGGACGGAAGCTGGCCACGTGCTTCAGCTTCTCCGGATCCATGTTGTGCATCCGGGCGTACTGGAGCCGCATCTGGTCGCGACGGTGCTGGAAGACGGCATGGATCTTGTCGACCATCTCGTCCTCGACGATGCTCATGTGACTCTTCACCTCGGCGTGCATGTCACGGAGCATCTTGAGCAGGGTCGTGCTGTCCGTCCCGTAGTGCTTCGCGAGCTCGTAGACTCTGATTTTCCTGGCCAACCTGCGAACCTCCCTCAAGCATCCATCGCCGGCGTCCCGCGCCGCACGTCAATCCCCACCGTTTCCGTCCCCGGTCAATCCCCGGATGAAGGCCGGATCGCTGACGCCGACCACGACCAGATCCCGGCGCCCCAGCGCGTCCGACAGCTCCTGTCGGTCCAGGCAATCCCACCACACGCCGTGCACCGGCGCCAGCGCGGCGATCCGGTGGCGCAGGCTCCGTCCGGCGCCGCGGGCCACGATGACCAGCGGCCTGCGCCCGGCGGATACCTGTCGCTGGACGGCGGTCAGCCCCATGGCCAGCCGCCCCGCCCGGCAGGCCAGGCCCAGCAGGGCCAGCAGGCGCGGTGCCGGGGGCGGCGACCCGACCGGGGCCTCGCGGGCGGGAGCGGCCCTCCCGCTAGCCGTCCTCTTCCCGTTCGTCCTGCTCATCCTCCAGCTTGCTGAGCCGGTCGTCGAAGTCCCGGAACAGCTCCTCATTGACGGTCACGTCCTCGGGGCCGGCGGATTCGGTCACGGGCGCGGCCGGCTGACCTTCCGCCTCCTCCTCGCCGGCATCCGCCTCCTCCAGGAGGCTCTCGTCGAACAGCGGCTTCTCCTCGGCCTGCAGCCGGGCGAGTTCCTCCGCGACGGTCGACTCGATGATCCGGTTCAGCTCGTCGATCGTGGCGATGGCGGTCTCGCGCAGGGCCTCGGCCGTCTTCGGGCCGATCCCCGGCGCCGCCTGCAGCTCCTCCAGCTCGGCGTTGGCCACGTCCTCGATCGTGCTGAGGCCCACCGAACGCAGGCTGGCCGCCAGCCGCGGGGTGACGCCGTTCATCTCCTCGAGATCCATGGAGACCTCCTGGAGCACCCGCTGGCGGATGTGGAACTCGCGGGAGGAGATCAGGTCGATCTTCCAGTCGGTCAGCTTGGCGGCCAGGCGGACGTTCTTGCCCTCCTTGCCGATGGCCTTGGACAGCTGGTCCTCGGAGACGACGACCGTGGCGATGCGCTGCTCGTCGTCCAGCAGGATCTGGTTGACCTCGGCGGGGCTGAGCGCCCGGCTGATCAGCAGGGCCGGGTCGGCGCTCCAGGGCACGATGTCGATGCGTTCCCCGGCCAGGGCCCGCGAGACGGCCTGCACCCGGCTCCCCTTCATCCCGACGCAGGAGCCGACGGCGTCGACGCGGTCGTCGTGCGACAGCACGGCGATCTTGGACCGCGATCCCGGCTCGCGCGCCACGGCCTTGATCTCGACGATCCCCTCCTGGATCTCCGGGACCTCCTGCTCGAACAGGACGCGCAGGAAGTCGGGGTGGGAGCGCGAGAGGATGATCTGGGGGCCCTTGGCGTTGTCCAGGACCTCGATGATCAGCGCCTGGACCGGCTGTCCCTGGTGGTGCTTCTCGCCGCGGATCTGCTCCCGGTAGGGCAGCAGCGCCTCCACCCTGCCGAGGCTGACCAGGACGTTGCCCCGGTCCACCTGCTGGACGGTGCCGGTGATGACCTGCCCCACCTTGTCCTTGTACTGCTCGTAGACCTTGGCCCGCTCCGCCTCGCGCACCTTCTGGACCAGGATCTGCTTGGCCACCAGGATGGCGTTGCGGCCGAACTCCTCCAGGGGCAGGGTCCAGCGCAGTTCGTCCCCCACCTGGACGTCGTCGCCGAACTGCTCCCGCGCCTCGGCCAGGGAGATCTCCGTGTCGGGGTCCTCCACCTCGGCCACGACGTTCTTGACCTGCTCGACGATCATCTCGCCCGTCGTCTCGTCGACCCGCGCGTCGATGAGGGCCTCCGCGCCGAGCTTCTTGCGGGCGGCCGACTGCAGGCCGGCCACCAGCGACTCGATGACGACCCGGCGGTCGAGGTTCTTCTCCCTCGTGATCATGGCGAGGGCGTCCAGGACGTTGTAGTCCATCGTCGTCGTTCTCCCGTTACTGTTCCGTGTCCTCGGCGCCGCCGCCGGCCCGCCGTCGGGCCCGCCGCTGGCGACGCTCCTCCTTGCGCCGGCGCCGGTCGGCCCTGATCAGGGCCGCGGCGTCGAACTCGGGATCCAGGTTCGCTTCCCGCACCTCGGCCAGGGGGATGTCCACCGTCTGCCGCGCGTGCTCCTCCCCCCGGACGACCGACACCGAGAGCCTCTGCCCGTCACAGGCCAGCAGGCGCCCCTTGACCGTGCGCAGATCGCCGGTCCGGCCGGTACGCAGCACCACGTCCCGGCCCACGGCCGCCGCGAAGTGGGCAGGCGTGCGCAGGGGGCGGCGGACCCCCGGCGAGGAGACCTCCAGCACGTAGGCGCCCTCGACGGGATCGGCCTCCTCCAGCAGCAGGCCAATGCTCCGGGAGGCACTGGCACAGTCGTCCAGGGAGATCCCGCCCGGCCGGTCCAGGTAGATGCGCAAGGTCAACCTACCGCCGCCGCGGAAGACACGCACGTCGAGCAACTCGTATCCCTCTTCAGCAAGGGGAGTCTCGAGGACCGTGATGATGGTTTCGGCGAGTCGGTAGCGGTCCAGGGACATCGTCGTCCCTCCTCGGCCCCCCCGCTTCGGCAACATCGGGGGACAAGAAAAAAAGTGGACTTAACGCCCACTCCGGCAGCGTCGAGCTGCGCAGTGTCGAATCGACGCCGGGCCAATATAAACCCAACGCGGCATCGGGAGCAAGCGGAAAATCAGGGGGCCGCCGGGTCGTAGACCAGGTCGGTCACCAGCCTGCCCACCTGCTCGAGACTCCCCGCCGAGCAGTTGCCGGGAACGTCGGCCAGGGTGTGCCAGTGAGGATCGTCAGGATCGATCAGGTCGACGGCGGGCAGACCGGCCCGCAGCAGCGGCACGTGGTCGTCGTACATGGGTCGCCCCGGCTCGTCCAGGAAGACCGCCAGGCCCAGCTGCGCGGCGCGGCTGAAGAGCAGGTCCATCAGCCGCGGCTGGTACCGCTGCGAGATCCCCTCGCGCCGGATCTGCAGTCCGCGCCTGCCGACCATGTCGAGGATGACGACCGCGACGGGCGGCCGCCCCGCCAGCGGGGAGCCGAAGGCGTCCCAGCGGGCCGCCAGGTCCCGGGAGCCCAGGCAGAAGGTCTCCGGCTCGTGGGCCCGGCCCAGGTCCTCGCCGTCGAGCAGCAGCAGCCGGACCGGCCGCGGCGGGGGGCTGGCGGCCATCAGCTCGGCCAGGTGGAGCAGGACGGCCACGCCGCTGGCGCCGTCGTTGGCTCCCGGCAGGGGGCGGGCGGCCCGTCCGGGGTCGCTCTCGCGGTCGCAGATGGGGCGGGAGTCGTAGTGCGCCCCCAGCCAGACCGGGTCGCCGTCGTCCCCGCCCGCGCTGATGACGAGGTTGCGCAGGGACACCGTCCCGCCGCGCAGGGGATCCTCCGCCTCGGCGGGCAGGACCGTCAGCCGCAGCCCCAGGGAATCGCACAGCTGGGCGACGATCCGCTCCAGGGCGGCGTGGGCCTCGCTGCCGGGAACGCGGGGGCCGAGGGCACACTGGCGCTCCACCCACCACAGGGCACGGTCGCCGGAGAAGGACGGCACGGCGGCACCGGCGGCGCCGGCGGCGCCCAGGGCGAGCAGCAGGATCAGCAGCTTGATTCTAGAAGACAAAGGTCGCCTCCAGTCCGAGGCCGAAACGCTGGGTGACCAGGTCCGTCTCGAGGGTCTTGTTGCGACTGTAGATGAACCTCAGCGCGCCGGACAGGTTCCGGTTGATCTGGTAGCTGAAGCGGGGATTGACGTTCAGGCGGGTCGTGCCGGTCTGGGTGCTCGGCTCGCCGTCGCGGTCGATGCCGGCGAACCAGCGGTCCGTGACGTTGCGCGCGTAGCTGATGTCGACATCCATGGTGATCAGGGGCGAGCTGCCCGGCTTGTAGAGCCCCAGCCTCGCCAGCAGCGTCTCCGCGTTGAAGGAGTGGCGGACCTGGAGCCCGACGGCCAGCTGCCGGCCCAGGCTCAGGATACCGTTCTGGTCCTGCCGGTCGTTCTTGGTGCTGACGTTGAGGGTCGTCGTCAGCCCGCTCTGGAAGGTGAAGGTCAGCCGGGGTGCGAACTGCTTGCTGGTGCTCTCCTGCCGGTTGGCGGCGTTGCTGCTGGGGATGTTGGTGGTCTCCTTGTAGGTCACGTCCAGCATGGCGCTGCGGAACACCCCGTGGGACGGGCCGCCGAAGATTCCCCAGCGCTCGAGTCCCGAGAGGGTCAGGCGCAGGTCGGGCCAGGTCTCGTTCTCGGCCCGCGTCAGCAGGCCTGCCGACTCCCGCTCGTCCTCGCTGCGGTTGTACTTGGCCGCGATGGCGATCGAGCTGGTGAGCTTGGCGTTGGTGGAGAGCGAGAGGTTCCGCTTGTAGGTCTCCCCGTGGTTGACGAAGAGGGAATCGGGGACGTCGATCCGCTGCCAGAAGCCGACCTTGTACCAGAAGGGGGCCTCCTCCCGGAAGCGGCTGTAGGAGCTCTGCCGCGAACGGGTCCAGGTGACCTGGATGGGTTCCAGCGAGCGTCCCAGGGCCAGCAGCGGCCGCAGGGGGTTGGGCAGGCGCAGCTTGAAGCGGCGCCCGCCGCCGGCGGGTTCCCCCAGACCGGCGGTGCTGTCGCTCGCGGCGGTGTCCGCCGCCGCCTCGCGTTCGGCGCGCCGCCGCGCGGCGCTCTGCCGCTCCTCCCCCAGCGATCGCCCCCGCCGCCCCTGCCCCTCCCGCCGGCCCCGCCCCTCCCCGCTCCGCCCCCCACCGCGCCCCGGCCCCCGCCCCCCGCGCCGCGCGCCCCCGGCGCCGCCTCCCCCCCGCCGCCCGCCCCCCCCCCCCCCGGCC
>CAYTEO010000026.1:0-28602 GCA_964436825.1 uncultured Fibrobacteraceae bacterium
CACCCGCCCCAGGGCCGCGGCCACCGCCAGGACGGCCGGCAGCACCGCCAGGGCCGCCACGGGACCGGACGGCATCGCGACGACCAGCAGCCCCTGCAGCAGGACGGCCGCGGTCGCCAGCGGGATGAGGACTCTCTCGCGTCTGGTCGTCATGATCTCATGCTGAAACGCCCGCCGTGGGGCGGGCGTTCCCTGTCGCTGCTCTGCTCGCCGCTCCTCTCACATCGCCTTGGCCTTGCGCAGACGCCGCGGATCGACACGGTTCCGCTCGTTCCACCAGACCAGCACGGGGCTGGCGATGAAGATCGACGAGTAGGTACCGATGATGACGCCGAAGGTCAGGGCGAAGGCGAAGTCGTGGATGACGGGTCCGCCCAGGAAGTAGAGGCTGGCGGCCACGAAGAGCGTCGTCAGCGAGGTGATGATCGTCCGGCTGAGGGTCTCGTTGATGGAGCGGTTGACGACCTCGCGGTAGCTCTCCTTGCGCCGCAGGGCCATGTTCTCCCGGATCCGGTCGAAGACGACGATCGTGTCGTTCAGCGAGTAGCCGATGATCGTCAGGAAGGCCGCGATGATCGTCAGGGAGATCTCCTTGTTCAGCAGGGAGAAGGCTCCCAGGGTGATCGTCACGTCGTGGACCAGGGCGATGATGGCGGCGATCCCGTAGCGGAAGACGAACCGCACGGTGATGTAGAGGACGATCAGCACCAGGGCCACGACGATCGAGTTGATCGCGGCGGTCTTCAGCTCGCCGCCGATCTTCGGCCCCACCGATTCCTCCCGCCGCATCTCGACCGTGGCGTCGGGCAGGGCTTCGCGCAGGGCCGTCTTCATGGCCTCGGCCACGTCCAGCCCCTCCCTCTCCAGCTTCGGGAAGGTCAGCAGGAACTCGTCGGTGGCCCCGAACTGCTGGATCAGGACCCCCTCGAAGCCGGCCGCCTCCACGGCGGAGCGCACCCGGGCGATCTGCGGCGCCGGGTCGATCCGCACCTGCAGGATCGTCCCGCCGGTGAAATCGATGCTCAGCCGCGGTCCCCCGTGGACGATCAGGGATCCGATCCCCACCAGGACCAGCAGCAGGGAGATGCCGATCGCGATGTTCCAGCGGTCGACGAAGCGGTAGTTCTTGTTGGTCAGCAGTTCCATGTCTTACCTCTCGCGGCCGCCGCGGGCGGCCGCAGGCGCGCGCCCCTAGATGCTCAGCTTCGCGGTGGGGCGGTTGCGGGTCAGCGCTTCCATGATCACCCGGGTCATGACCAGGGCGGTGAACATGCTCGACAGGATGCCGATGCTCAGGGTGACGGCGAAGCCGAGGATCGGCCCCGTCCCGAACCAGAGCAGCACGGCCGCCGCGATCAGGGTCGTCACGTTGGCGTCGACGATCGTCCGCGTGGCGTTCTGGTAGCCGGCGTCGACGGCGGCCCGGGCCGTCTTGCCGTGCCGCAGCTCCTCGCGGATCCGCTCGTTGATCAGCACGTTGGCATCGACGGCCATGCCGATCGTCAGGATGATGCCCGCGATGCCCGGCAGGGTCAGCACCAGGCCGAACTGGGCCAGGACCGCCAGCAGGATCAGCATGTTGACGATCAGGGCCAGGTTGACGATCAGCCCGGAGAACCGGTAGTAGAACAGCACGAAGATCACCACGAACACCAGGCCGTAGAGACCGGCCCGCATCCCCTGGCGGATCGAGTCCGAGCCGAGGCTCGGGCCGACGGTCCGCTCCTGCTCGATGTGGACGTCGACGGGCAGGGCGCCGGCCCGCAGCAGCAGGGCCAGGTCCTGGGCCTCGGCGCTGGTGAACCGGCCGGTGATCCGGGCATGGCCGCCGGGGATCTTCTCCTGGATCGTCGGCGCCGACTTGACCTTGCCGTCCAGGGAGATGGCCATCTGCCGGCCCACGTTCTCGGCCGTCAACCGGGCGAACAGGCGCGCCCCCTTGCGGTCCATGGACATGTTGACGATGAAGTTGCCCGGGTGGTCCTGGTCGGGCGCGGAGCGGGCCGTCGTCAGCCGGTCGCCGGTCAGGCCGGGGCGGCTGCTCAGCAGGAAGAGCGGCCGGCCCATGGTGCCGTTGCCCAGGTCGACCTCGTCCATCCCGAACTGGAAGGCCATCGAGCGGGGGATGACCCGCGCCTCGGGCGAGGCCAGCATCTGCTGGACCTTCTCCACGTAGGGGGCGGGAACGATCAGCGAGGAGCCGGTATAGCGCTTCAGGTTCCGGTCGTAGATGACGTAGGAGCTGAACGGGTGCTCCCTGATCTCCTCGGGCGTGGGCGCGAAGCCGTCGTCCGCCTCCGTCTCCCCCGGCAGGTCGGCCAGGGCCAGGGTGTCGTCGGCACCGGGGACGAGCGACGTGTCGGCGTCGGCGGCCGCCTCCTGGTCCGCCGCGGCCTGGAGGATGCTGTCGGGCAGGGTCACCCGGAAGGCGTCGTCCAGCTTCTTCAGGACCGACTCGATCTCGTCGTCGGTCCGCACCAGGCGGAACTCGAGCCGCGCCGTCGAACCGATCAGCTTCTTGGCCCGTTCGACGTCCTGCAGGCCGGGCAGCTGGACGATGATCCGCTTCGTCCCCATGGGCTTGATGTCCGGCTCGCTGACACCGAACTGGTCGACGCGGTTGCGCAGGATCTCCACGACCCGGTCCAGGGCGTCCTTGGCCTCGGCGGTCGACATCCCCTCGGTATCGACCTCCAGGACGATGTACATGCCGCCGGACAGATCCAGCCCCTTGCGGATCGCCTTGGACTCCCACTTCTCGATCTTGGCCGCCAGTTCGGGATCGGTCAGGGCCTGCTGGCGCATCTCGTCGGTGACGCGCGACACCCGCCAGGTGGGGTACAGCCCCACGAGGGACAGGAGCACGACGACGATCACGAGCCCGGCCCTGATGTTCAGGGAACGGTTCATGGTACCTCTCCGGTGGGAAGCGCCGACGGGCCACCCGCGCCGTCCGGCGCCGACTCGGACACAAAAAAAGAGCGCTTGAGAGCGTCGAGGGGCCCCCGCGGGCCCGGCGTCAACGGACGCCTTCGAGCAACAGAGATGATACTATCCTGGCGTTTTCCGGTCAACCCGAGATGTCGCCGCCGCCTCGCGCAGGGCGATCAGCTCCGAGACGGTGACGAACCGGATCCCCTCCCGCCGGTAGCGGGGCAGCTCCCGTTGCAGGACGGCCAGGGTCTGGGGATAGGGGTGTCCGATGCCGATGACCGAGCCGGTGCGCCGGGCCACCTCGACGAGGTGGTCCAGCCGGCGCCGGATGCTCTCCTCGTGGGGATCCTTCTGGTCCAGGAAGAGCCTGTTGCGCAGCAGCGGCAGCCCCGCCGCCGCGGCGACCTCGGCGGCGACGCTCCGGCTGGTCGTCATGCTGTCCAGGAAGAAGAGGCCGCGCTCCCGCAGGATCGAGACCAGGCGCTCCATCGTCTCGCGGTCGGCCGTGGCGGCGCTGCCCATGTGGTTGTTGACGCCGCTGACCCCCGGCAGTCCCCGCAGGTCGCGGTCCAGGATGGCGGCGATCTCGTCACGGGACATGCCCACCATGACGGGATCCCGCCCCGGGTTCACCCCGGGATAGCCGACCGGTTCCATGGGCAGGTGGAGCATGACCTCGCGCCGCCGCCTCGGCAGGACGCGGCCGCGACGGCCCAGGGTCAGGGTGACGGGGCACCCCGCCCGCCGGCGCCGCTCGACCAGGCCGCCGGCGACCGGTTCGCCGCCCCGGCGGGGGACGGCCAGGTCGGTGGCCTGCAGGGCGAAGTGGCGGCTGTAGGAGAGCCCGGGCAGGATCGACAGGGTCAGCGGCACGTCCAGCCGCAACAGGCTGCGCGTGACATCGTTGTCGCTGTTGCCCCAGTCGTCGATGACCAGGGCGACGGTGGGCTGGTCCAGGGAGCCGAGGAGATCCTCCACCGATTCGGCCTCACCCGTCCCCCAGTGGATCCGGGGCAGACCTCCCTCACCGCGGCCGAGGACCAGGGTGTGGGTCGGGTGACCGGGGACGCCCACGTCCAGCCGCAGCAGTTCCAGCCCCCTGTAGCCGCGGGGCGCGTGGAGCCGCTCTCCCCAGAGGATCCCGGCCCCCGCCGGGCGCAGGGCGGCCGCGACCCGCTCCTCCCACTCCCAGAGGGTCAGGCTCGTGTCGACCCGCACCGCGCGGCAGCGGATGAAGGCTCCCGGGGGCGCGACCAGGGGCCAGTCGGCCTCCTGCTCGCCCCACGAGGACCCGTGGGCGGCAGGAGCCAGGGTGGCGGCCAGGACACTGTCGACGGCGGCCTGGACCGGTTCCCGGTACCGCTGGACCCCGTGCTCGAGCAGGAGCGCCCGCGCCGCCGGCGTCCTGCTCCAGTGCAGCAGGCCCAGACCGGCCACGGCGAGCAGGACGGCCGCACCGCCCAGCCAGAGGGCGAGGCGGCGCCGCGTGAGGCGACGCTGTCGTCGGCGACGTGACATGGTGGCCACGATAAGACGCGGCCGCCCGATTGCAAAGTCCCGGAAACGCGGAAGGGGCGGGCCGCGCCGGCCCGCCCGGAGGTTCAGCGGAACGGCAGGATCACTTGCCGCCGCTCTCCAGGTCCTGCTGACCGTAGAGCATCCACCTCGTGCGGGTCGCACCGGTCCCGTCGTCCACTTCCACGGGAATGACGACGAAGAACTGCGGCGAGCTGATGGTGTACGTTCCGCCGTCGTGTCTCAGGACGAGGTGGACGTTGAACAGCGCCTTCCAGGCACCAGGACCGGCAAAATAGGGATCGTCCGGCGGCACCGGCTGCCAGGGATCGACCCGGTCGAGGACGTCGAAGGTGATGTCCGAGATCCCGGGCGCCACCTCGCCGTTGCTGTTGGTGTGGGGCTCCCCGGAGAACATGGCCTGGGCCGACAGCAGCTCGTCCTCGCGCGTCCAGTAGCCGGTGGGGCCGCCCAGGTCGCTCCCCTCGATGAAGACGAACTTGTAGTCGGGGTGCAGGATCTCGTCGCGGTACGCGTCGATGTCCATCTCGTCGTAGGCGCGCTGGAAGTTGGCCATCAGCTGGTCCTGGGTGGACGGCCAGGGATAGGGCTCGGCACCGCCACCGCCACCGCCGTCGCCCGTGCTGTCGTCGGGCGAGAAGATGCAGCCGGGGGCCGCCAGGGCCACCAGGGCCAGCACCAGCATCAGGCTCCAGAGGGATCGTCTGGTGTTCATCGTCAACCTCCCCAGAGGGATCGATTCCGCGACCGGCCGCCGCCGGTCTCCGTCATGGCTGAACGCTCACGGTGATGTGGGTATCAATGACGGCCTCTCAACCACCTCCCGCCACGGCGAAGGCGCCACGGCGCTGCCCCAGCGAGGGCAGCTGGGCACCGCTGTCCGGATCCTGCTCGCCCTGCTCGTCGTACCAGCGCGTCAGGACCCAGTACGTCCCTTCCAGCCTGAGGTTGAACGTGACGCTCGCGCGATAGGGAACGATCCCGCCGCTCTCGTGGACGTCGATGCGGTAGATGTAGCGCAGCTCCGCCTCGGTCCCGCTCCAGTCCGTGAAGATCGCCTCCTCGCGCAGGTTCGCGTCGATCCCCTCCACATTATTGAAGAAATCGGTGATGAATGCAATCTCCTTCTCGCGGTTCCAGCCCGACCAGTCGACCGTCGGGTAGGACGCCTCGGTGTCGCTGTCCGGGACGTAGGTGAAGTCGTCGGCGATCATCCGGTCGTAACCGCCCGCGTCGGTGTGCTGCAGGGCGGTCTGGAGGTTCTCCAGGACGTTGATGGGATTCGCCTGCGGCAGGTAGTTGATGATCTCCCCCGCCGGCGACTCCGCTTCCCGCGGCTCGAACAGGCAGCCGCCGAGCAACAGCGAAGCAAGGACCAGGCCAGCACCGAGCCGTCGCATCAGAACCCCCAGGTCAGCTGGATGTCCGCGTCCCAGTACTCCCGCATGGCCTCCTGGACATTGGGACCGTGGGAGAAGAACTTGCGCAACCCCGCCTCCAGCTTGCGGTTGCTGCCGAAGGTCTTGCGGATCGAGCCGCCCACGCCCACCTGGCCGCTGAACCGCTCGGTCGTGTTGACCCGGGCGCCGTAGGTGTCCTTCAGGTCGCGGGACTGGTAGGTCGTCCCGTCCAGGGTGAGCCAGTCGGTCACCTTGTAGGACAGGTCGAAGTTGATCTTGGACACCCGCTGTTCCAGCTGCCGGTCGTAGAAGGCGTGTCCCGTGGCATCGACGTCGCTCTTGTCCGCGTTGAACTTGGCGCTGTAGTCGTGGCGCACGCTGAGGGAGAGCCGCTTGTTGGGCTTGATGGTCACCTTCGTGGTGACGTTGCCGCGCTTGTTGTAGTTGTCGGTGCGGGAGACCGAGGGCAGGTCGGAATAGACGTAGTCGGTGTACTGGATCCAGAGGCTGTAGAGCTGGTTGAGGGTCAGCCACGGGGCGATGGGCCACAGGAACGACGGGGAGATCTCGTAGGAATCCTTGATGTTGTTGTTGCTGGACCGCTCCCGGCGGATGGCGATGTCCTGGAGCTGCCGGTACTCGAAGACGAGCTTGACGTTGCCCTGCCCCCAGGCGGTGGCACTCTCCACGCGCAGGGAGCGTTCCAGGCGGTCGCGGTCGTTCTGGTTGAACTGGTGCTCGGCAATCTCCTGCTGCAGGGACTCCTTCATCAGGCAGGCCAGCCTGGTACCGGGGAACAGGTCGTGGTACCAGGAGAAGGTGACCGCCCGGTTGCGGGAGATCTGCCGGCCGCGGGGGGCCGTGGCTCCCCTGTAGATCTGGTCGTCCCACTTCCAGAGGTAGTCGAACCCCGCCTGGACGGAGTCGAGCCGGGTGACCCGCAGGCCCAGGGCGATCCTGGCGGCGTCCTGGTGCCGCTTGCGGGTCCCCACGCCGCTGGCCCGGAAGACGTTCTCCCCCACGTCCCGGCCGAGCTTCGTCTCCAGGGTCAGCCTCCCCAGCCGCAGCTTGTTCATCCACTCCAGGGTGACGGCGTCGTTCCGCTCCAGCTCCTGGACGATCTTCTCGGTCGTGTTGATCGTGTCGATGATGCCGTTGTTGTTGCGCCGGTAGTCCAGGTAGCGCTTGTCGAACGAGGAACTGCGGACGCTGAACGACCCGCTGACCGGCCCGCGGTCGTAGAAGAGCCCGGCGCGCAGCGTGTCGCCGCTGGTCGAGGAGGGACTGGTCTGGTTGGCCAGGACGCGGTCGCCGCTGTTGGTCATGCCGTAGATCCCCGCCGCCACCTTCAACCCGTCGTCGGGGCTGAAGACGGCACGCCAGGCGCCGGCGAGCTCCCGCTCCGAGTGGTCGTTCCGCTGCCCGAGCTGGATCCCCTTCTGGTCGATGACGCTCCCGGAGAGGAGCAGGTCGTGCTCGATGCCGGCCCACAGCAGCTGCGAGCGCCGCAGCGAGGCGGTGGCCGTCCGGTTCTCCCGGCGGTTGGCGTTGGTGGCGCCCAGGGAGTTGATCGTCTTGTCCAGGGACCAGTCGTCGGTCAGGGCGAGCTGCGCCTGCAGCGCCTCCTGGCCGCCGGCCCGGTAGGTCAGCGAGCCGGAGCGGCGCTCCACGGACTTCTTCTGGACCCGGTAGTCGTCGTAGCTCTCGGTCCCCTTCAGGTCGATCCCCGACTGGTCGCGCAGGGTGATCCTGCTGGAGAGCTCCGCGCCGTAGGTCACCTTCTGGGCCCCCGCCTTCAGCGATCCCTTGGCAAGCCGTGTCCAGGCCGTGACCAGGGGCAGCGCGGGCTGTGGCTGGTCGGTGACGACGTTCAACAGCCCGGCCAGTCCTCCCGCGCCGGTCGTGTCGGCAGCGACGCTGGCGGTGGTACTGTCGGCTGCGGCGACGGTGGCGGTACTGTCGGCGGCGACGGAATCCGCGCCGGCGGGCCCGGGATCGCCGCCGCCGGTGACGCTGCCCGCGGCGGGCCACGCCGCCATCGCCAGGACCGCGACCAGCACCAGCCGGATTCCCTGCCACGCTCGCGGGCTCATTCCTCCCCTTCCTCGTCCGGCCACCGCCGTGCCAGCAGACGCCACTGCTGCCGCGACACCCGCTCGGGCCGCCAGGCGGGATCGATCCCCGTGTCCGCCAGCAGGGCCTGCGCCGCCGTGTCGGACAGCCGTCCCACCGTCCGCAGCAGCCGGCCCAGCGTCTTGCGCCGCTGGCCGAAGAGTCGCCGGACGATCCGGCGGAAACGCTCCCATTCCTGCGGCGTCCACGCCTCCTCCCGGCGGGGGCGCAGACGGACGACAGCCGACTGGACGTCGGGACGCGGCCAGAAGACCTCCGGCGGCACGCGATGCAAGAGCTCCACGCTGAAGCGGGAGCCGATCAGGACGGACAGGATGCCATGATCCCGTCGGCCGACCGTCGCCGTCAAGCGCTGTGCCACCTCCCGCTGGACCATGCAGACGACGGCCGCCAGCCGGTCGCTGCGGTCGGCCAGGGCGAACAGGATCAGGCTGGTCAGCACGTACGGCAGGTTGCCGGCGACGACGGGCCGGTCCCCCGCCGCGGCCAGGGCGGCGTCCCAGTCCAGCTCGGCCAGATCCGCCTCCAGGAGCCGGAATCGCGGTTCATCGCCGTGGACCTCGCGCAGCAGCTCGCAGAGGCGGCGGTCCACCTCGACGGCGGTCACCCGGGCACCGGCCCCCAGCAGGGGAGCGGTCAACGCCCCCGCGCCGGCGCCCAGCTCCAGGACCGCGTCCCCCTCGGCCACCACGGCGGCCGCGATGGCCCGCGCCAGGTTGCCGTCCACCAGGAAGTTCTGCCCCCGTCGCTTGACGGGACGGATACCGAACCGGCGCAGCAGCTCGCGCTGGCTGGGGGGGCCTCCCTGGTCAGCGGGCATCGGCGCGCTCCCAGCGGAACAGGGCCTCGACGCTCTGCTCGGTGATCCGGGCGAGTCGTTCCACGGTGACTCCCTTGATGTCGGCCACCCGCGCGGCTGTTTGAGCCAGAAACGCCGGCTCGTTCCGCTTGCCGCGATGGGGCACCGGGGGCAGCCAGGGGGCGTCCGTCTCCAGCAGGAGACGCTCGACCGGCACCTCGGCCACGACGGCGGGCAACCGGCTGTTGCGGTAGGTCACCGGCCCCCCGATCCCCAGGTGCAACCCCAGCGCCAGCCCCTGCCGCGCCACGGCCGCGTCGCCGGCGAAGCTGTGCATGACGCCGCCGGGGGCCGGCAGCCCCTCCTGCCGGAGGAGCGCCAGCGCCTCGGGGTAGGCGTCACGGATGTGCAGGACGACCGGCAGGTCGAGCTCGCGGGCCAGGGCGAGCTGGGCCGCGAAGGCCGTCCGCTGGGCCGGTCGGGGCGAGAGATCCCGGTAGTGGTCCAGGCCGATCTCCCCGATGGCCACGACCTCCGGCCGGCCGGCCAGCTCCCGGAGCCCGGCCAGCAACTCCTCCCCCCCGGCGGTCAGCCTGCCCTGGGCGTCGGCCAGGCTGTCCGCGTCGTGGGGGTGGATGCCCACGGCCGCACGGAAGCGGGGGTCGCGGCGGGCCTGTGCCACGGCGGCACGACTGCTGGCGAGGTCGTAGCCGACCTCGAGGAAACGGGCGACCCCGGCCGCCGACGCCCTGGCCAGGACGTCGGGGCGGTCCGGGTCGAACTCCCGGCGGGAGAGGTGCAGGTGGGTGTCGGTGAGCATGCTCGTCCCTCGTCCCGCATCCTCAGCGGTGGCGCGTGCCGCGCTGGTTGCTCCGCCCTCCCCCGCCCCGGCGTCGGCCGCCGCGGGGGGCCGGCAGGTCCTGGTCCCTGTTCCACTCGAGCTGGTCGGCGGTGCAGGCGACCGTCTCGTCGCGATCGGCCACGGCGACCGTCACCGTCTCCAGCAGCAGGTCGACCTTGCGGACGATCCCCGCCCCGGCGGGGCAGCGGACGCGCGTCCCGACCTTGGGCAGCCGCTCCAGCGCCCGCCGGTAGCCCTCCACCTCGTAGGCCAGGCAGCAACGCAGACGGCCGCAGAGGCCGGAGAGCTTGGAGGGGCTCAGGGGGAGCTGCTGGGCCTTGGCCATCTTGAGGGTCACGGGATTGAACTCGTGGAGGAAGCTGCTGCAGCACAGTTCCCGGCCGCAGATCCCCAGGCCCCCCTTGATCTTCGCCTCGTCCCGCACCCCGATCTGGCGCAGCTCGATGCGGGTCCGGAAGACGGCCGCCAGGTCCTTGACCAGCTGCCGGAAGTCGACCCGGTGCTCGGCCGTGAAGTAGAAGGTGATCTTGTTGCGGTCGAACTGGCGCTCGACCGTCACCAGGTTCATCTCCAGCTTGCGGGCCTGGATCTTCTCCAGGCAGACGTCGTAGTCGCCCCACTCGTCGGCGCGGATGTCGTGGAGACGGGCCAGCTCCTGGGCGGTCGCCTTGCGGATCACGCCCTGCCGGTCGGCGATCCGCCACCAGCGGGCCTCGCCCGGACCGATGTAGCACACCCGGCCCAGGTCCTTCCCCCGGTCGGCCTCCACCAGGCAGTAGTCGCCCACCCTGAGATCGGCCCCGACGTCGTTGTGATAGTAGGACTTCCGGTGCCCCTTGAACTGGACGACGACGAGCTGGCGCTGCCGGTCGCCATTGCCGGCGGCCCGGTTGCGGTGCGGCTCGCCGCCACCGGTCCCGGCCGGCCGGCGGCCACAGGCGTTCCCGCCGGCACTGCGACACGGCCGCCGGTGATCAGGTCGCGACCGCTGCCCCGTCCCGTTCCGCATGACGGATCAACTCCTGGAACAACACCGACATCATCAGGCCGATGTTGAGGTTGCGATGGAGGTCCTGGCGAACCCGCTCCACCGCCTCTATGTCCAGCAACAGCCCGCCGGGGGACCGACCGGCGACCAGGTCGCTCAGCAGGGAGCCCTCCTCGGGAGAGGCCGGTTCCCACGCCGATCCCAGCAGCAGGCAGCGCAGCATCTCTCGGTACCCGCGCTGCAGGACCTCGCACAGGCGCAGGGCCCGCTCGCGGCGTTCCAGCAGCTCGCGGGCCTGCCGTCCCGCGCGGGGGACACCCGCGGCCTCGGCGACGTCCTCGGGCAGCTGCCCCTTGTGGAGCTGCTCGGCCACGACCAGGCAGACGCCCCGCTGCCGGCGCGCGATGGCGGCCAGGACCTGCCGCCCCCACCGGCGCATCGCCTGGGCCTCCGGCTGCCGCAGCTCGGCGGCCCGCCGGGCATCCCCGTCGCCGAGGCGGGCCAGCTCGCGCGCCGCGTCCTCGTCCAGATCGTACAGTTCCCGCAACAGCGCCGCCAGCTCCGGCTCGCCGTACGGGGCGAAGCGCACCTGGAGACAGCGCGACTGGATCGTCGGCAGCAACGCCTCGCGGGAGGCGCTCAGCAGGATGATCACCGAGTCCGCGGGCGGCTCCTCGAGCATCTTCAGCAGGGCGTTGGCGGCCCCGGCGCGCAACCGATGCGCCTGGTCGACGACCGCCACCTTGCGCCGTCCCTGGTAGGGACGCAACCGCAGGAACTGCAGCAGCGCCCGCACGGTCAGGGGAGCCGGGTGTTCCGGGTTGCCGAGCAGGACCTCGCCCGAGCGGGCGAACAGGGGACGCAGCAACGGATCGGCGGCCTTGGCCGCGAGCAGTTCCGCCGTCTGGGCCTCGCCGAACGAGGCGGGCGCGGGGCAGAACCAGCGCAGATCGGGATGCTGGTAGTCCAGCGCCTTGCGACAGCTCTCGCAGGCAGCCTCCTCGCGGCAGCGCCGCGGGTCCCGGCAGTTGAGCAGCCGCCCCAGCTCCAGGGCGGTCAGCTCCTTGCCGCTGCCGTCGGGGCCGACGAAGAGATAGGCCTGCCCCAGCCGGCCCCGGGCGTCCAGCTCCAGCAGGCGGTCCAGCTGTCGGGTCCGGGCCGGGAACCGCTCCGCCATCTCCCCCTCCGCAGATCAGTCCTTGATGTCGACGGCGAACCGTTGGCGCAGCTGCCGGACGTACTCGTCGAGCTCCTGCTCGATCTTCCGGGACTCGATGGCCTGGCGGATCTGGTCGTGGACCTCCTCCAGGCTCAGGCGACGTCCGTAGACGCGATCCTTGACGAGCATGACGTAGAAGCCCGCCGGCGTGGCGATCGGCTCGGTCAGCTCGCCCGGCGCCAGCGGGGCGACGGCATCGCGGATGGCGGGGGCCAGGTCGTCCAGGGAGAAGGTCCCCAGGTTGCCGCCCCGGTCCGCCGAGGCCGGATCGGCGCTCATCTCGCCGGCCACCCTGGCGAACGGCTCGCCGGCCAGCAGCCGCCGGCGCGCCTGTTCCGCCCGCTGGCGGGCCCGGTCGATGTCGGCCTGGCCCACCTGGACGGGGAAGAAGATCTGGCGCACGACCCGTCCCTCCGGGGTGACGGCGTCGACGTGGAGGATGTGGACCCCGCGCTCGGAGACGACGGGCTGGCTCGTCTCGCCCTCCCGCAGGGAGAAGACGACCTGCTCCAGCTGCTCGCTGAACAGGTCCCCCCGCCGGACCGTGCCGATCAGCCCGCCCTTGGGGGCCGCCGGCCCCTGCGACAGGCGGCGGGCGACGTCGGCGAACGGCTCTCCCTTGCCGAGCGCCGCCAGGGCCTCCCCCAGCCGGCGCTGGAGCTGTTGCTGGAAGGCGGAATCGGGCTCGACGGGAATCAGGATGTCCGCCAGGGTCACGCTGTCCGGGGTGGCGGGGACCTGGTCCTGGTGCTCGCGGTAGTAGGCCTCGATCTCGTCCTCGGTGACGACGATCTTGGGCCTGATGAACCGGCCGATGACGGCCCGCATGTACTGCTGGTCCCGCAGCTGGCTGCGCGACCGGAGGCGGTAGTCCTCCAGGGTCAGGCCGTTGCGGGCCAGCTCCTGCTCCAGCTTCTGCCGGCTGCCGTAGTAGCGGATCAGCTGGTCGATGTTCCGCTGCACCTCCTGCTCGATCTGCTGGTCGCTGACCTCGATCTCCTCCTGGCGGGCGGCGGCGATCATCAGCTTGCTCTCCACCAGGCGGTCCAGGACCCGCTTGCGGATCTGCTCGCGCGTCTCGGTGACCTTCTCGCCGCGACTGCGGGCGTCCAGCAGGTAGAGGGAGATCTCCCGCTCCACCTCGCTCTGGAGGATCGGCTCCTCGTCGACGATGGCGACGATGCGGTCGACCAGCACGGGAACCGGCCCCGGCGGTTGCTGGCCGTCCCCGGCAGCCGGGACGGACGCGGCCGAGTCGGCCGTCGCCGCGGCAGGCGAGGGAGCGGCGGTCGCCGCTCCGCACGCGGCGCACGCCAGCAGGAAGAGGACCGCGACGGCGGCCGGTCCGGGGACCGGCGCGCCGCCGCGGCGATGGAATGGGGCCATCATCATGGACAGTCCTTCCGGGTCGTGGGGGCCGGGCGGTCCGGTGCCTCAGATGCTTTCGGCCGATTCCGCCTGCCGGAGCTGCTCCCAGCTGCGGGCCCGCGCCAGGACGTCCTCGTGGACGGTCACGCCGAACTCGTCCCGCCACTGGTCGAGCAGCTTGCGCAGGGCATCGTCACGGCGCTTGGCCAGGATCCGCTTGCCGATCTCGTCGCGCACCTCGTCGAGGGTCATCCGCTTCTCGGGGATGACCGCGTCGAGCCGGACGACGACCCACTTCCCCTGGGACTGGAACGGCTCGCTCAGCTCGCCCGCCTTCGAGAGGGCGAACAGCGCCTCCTTCTCGGGGGTCGCGGCGTCGGTCGCCTTGAGCGTGAAACCGCCGTCCTCGGCGGCGCCGGTCATCTTGACGCCGTAGCTCTTCAGCAGCTCCGGCCACTGCTTGCCGTCCCTGGCGTCGGCCAGCGCCTTGCGCGCGGTCTCCTCGTCGGGGCAGTAGACGATGTGCCCCTGGCGCTGCTCGGGCCTGACGTAGTCGTCCTGGTGCTCCTGCCAGAAGGAGTCGATCTGGGCCGGCGTGACGTGCTCGTCGACCTTGACGACCTCGTCGTGGAGCTTGGTGACCATCATCTCCTCGACCCGCATCCGGGCGTCCCCGACGACGCGCGGATCCTCGTAGTAGCCGCGCTCCCGCGCCTCCGAGACCATCAGCCGCCGGTCGATCATGTCGTGGAGGATCTTGTTCCGGACACCGCCCAGCAGCTGGAACTTCTTGGGCCGGGCGAAGGTGCTCATGTTGTCGTACAGGGCCTTGTAGTCGCCGATCGTCCAGGTGTCGGGGTCCTTGTCCAGGTCGAAGCGGCAGGACATGAAGAACCGGTCCAGGTCCTCGACGGGGACGTCCAGGGGCTGGAGCTGCTCGCGGGGGATCGGCTTGTTGGTCACCGTGTCGAGGTAGGCCTCATTCTCTGGCATGCCCTGGTAGATGATCCAGAGCGCCGTCTCGTCCAGCTTGAAGTCGTGCTTCTTGCGGCTCTCCTCGACGAACTGCGTCTCCAGGCGCTTCTTCTTGTGGGCGACGATGGAGCGACGGATCAGCTCCTTGTACTCGTCGTCCAGCGGCTTGACCTTGTTGGGCAGGATCTCGTCGAGGCGGACGATCCAGTAGCCGTACATCGTCTGGAGCGGCTGGCTGATCTCGCCGATCTCCATGTTGAACAGGGTGTCCTCGAAGTTCTTCTCCTGGCGACCGTACTCGATGGTGAACGTGTAGTCGTCCTTGGGACCGCGCGAGCCCACGTTGTACTCGTCGGCCACGTCCTCCCACAGGGCACCGTCGATGATCTTCTGGCGGGCCTCCAGGGCGTCGTCCTCGAAGTTGCAGATCAGGAAGTGGAACTTCCGCTTCTGCTTGAGCTTGTCGTAGTAGTCGAGGATCTCCTGTTCGGTCACCTGGCTGGCCGGCGTGTCGATCAGGTCCTGGTGCATGACCTCGGAGGCCCGGTAGTCGGTGAAGGCGTTGCGGAAGCTGGACACCTGCTGGTCGGCGTCGAAGCCCAGCTCCTTGGCCTTGAGTGCCATCACCTCCTTGTCGATGACGACATCCAGGAAGCGCTTCTTCCCCTCGAGGGTCGCGGTGTCGATCGTCTGGCCCTGTTCGTCGCGGGGCAGGTTCTCCTTCTCCAGGCGCTTGAGGTAGTTCTCGTAATCGTCCAGGGTGATCCGGTGGTCACCGACGGTGGCCACGACCTTCTCCCCGCCCCCGCCGCCACAACCCGTCAGGGCCAACAGGGCTGCCAGCAGCGCGGTCAGCGTCAGCAGTCGACCGACTCGGGAAAGCACACTCGCACTCATCACGACTCCTTAGTCCGTTGTCCGGGCGCGGCAGGGGGATCGTCCTGCGTCGCCTCCCGGAGGCGTTCCAGCAGGTCCAGCATGGCGACGGCGGCCGCCGGTGCCTGCTCGCGGGAGGCCGGCACCTGCATCACCAGTTGATCGACGGCCTTGAACATGAGCCCTTTGGGCCCGGTTCCCATCAAACTGCGAATGATAGCAGGCGACGGTTCCCGACCGCTAGCGAAAAACAGTTCCACGCCCCGCCGCGTGCAACGGACCTCCTCCACCCCGTTGCGGGCCGCGAGCAGGCGGACCCGGTAGGTGTCCAGCAATCCGAGCACCGGTGGCGGCGGCGGGCCGAACCGGTCGTGGAGCTCGTCCCGCAGCAACCGGAACCCGCGCAGCTCGGTGATCCGGTTCAGCCGCCGGTAGAGCTCCATCTTCTGCTGGGCATCGCCGACGTAGTCGTCGGGCAGGTAGGCCGGCAGCTTCAGGTCGACCCGGATGTCCAGCAGCGGCTGGCGGGCGCCGCCCTTCAGCTCGGCGACGGCCTCCTCCAGCAGGCGGCAGTAGAGGTCGAAGCCGATGGCCTCCAGGTGCCCGGACTGCTCCTCCCCCAGGATGTTCCCCGCCCCGCGGATCTCCAGGTCGCGCACGGCGACGTGGTAGCCCGAGCCGAGGGCCTGGAACTCCTGCAGGGCGGCGAGGCGGCGACGGGCGTCGCGCGTCAGGCGCTCCCCCGGCGGCGTCATCAGGTAGGCGAAGGCCCGCTGGCTGGAACGGCCCACCCGGCCCCGGATCTGGTAGAGCTGGGCCAGGCCGAAGCGGTCGGCCCGGTCGATGATGATGGTGTTGACCCGCGGCATGTCCAGGCCCGACTCGATGATCGTCGTCGTCACCAGGACGTCGTACTCGTGGGCCAGGAAGCGGCGCATGACCTCCTCGAGCTTCTCCTCCGGCAGCCGCCCGTGGGCGACGCAGACGCGCACCTCCGGCAGCAGCCGGCGCAGCAGCGCGGCCACGCCCTCGATCGTCTCGATCCGGTTGTGGACGAAGAAGACCTGCCCGCCCCGGTGCAGCTCCCGCAGGATCGCCTCCTTGAGGATCCGCTCGTCGAAGGAGCAGATCTCGGTCTGGACGGGCAGGCGGTTGCGGGGCGGGGTGGTGATCAGCGACATGTCCCGCGCCCCCATCAGCGACAGGTAGAGGGTCCGCGGGATCGGGGTGGCGCTCAGCGACAGGACGTCCACCTCGCGGCGCAGCCGCTTCAGGCGCTCCTTGTGGCGGACCCCGAAACGGTGCTCCTCGTCGATGATCAGCAGTCCCAGGTCCTTCAGCTTGACGTCGCGCGACAGCAGCCTGTGGGTCCCGATCAGGATGTCCAGTTCCCCCTCGCGGGCCTGGCGGACGATCTCCCGCTGCCGCGCCGGGGACTGGAAGCGGCTCAGGACCGCCAGCCGCACGGGGAAGTCGCGGAACCGCTCGGCGAAGGTCTCGCCGTGCTGGTGGGCCAGCAGCGTCGTGGGACAGAGGACGACGACCTGCTTGCCGCTCTCGACGGCCTTGAAGGCGGCCCGCATGGCCACCTCGGTCTTGCCGAACCCGACGTCGCCGCAGACGAGCCGGTCCATGGGCACCGGCGACTCCATGTCCTGCTTGACGTCGGCGATGGCCTGCAGCTGGTCGGGGGTCTCCTCGTGGATGAACGACGCCTCGAGCGAGCGCATCAGCTCCCCGTCGGGCGGGAAGGCGAACCCGGGATGGCTGCGGCGTGCGGCGTAGAGCTCCAGCAGCTCGGCCGCCATGGCCCGGATCGCCTTGCGGGCCCGCTTGGTGACCCGCGCCCAGGCGGCGCTGCCGAGCCGGCTGAGGGCCGGCGCCGAGTCCTGGTCGCTGCTGTAGCGTTCGACCAGGTCGATCTTCTCCACCGGGACGTAGACCTTGTCGCCGCCGTCGTACTCCAGGTAGAGGCACTCGCGCTCCACCCCCTCCGCGGTGACCCGCCGCAGGCCGTGGTAGCGCCCGATCCCGTACTCCACGTGGACGACGTAGTCCCCAGGCTGCAGATCGACCGCCTCGCGGACGACCGCCGCCCCGCGGTGGCGACGGCGGGGAACCCGCTGGTAGCGCTGGAAGAACTCGTGGTCCGTGACCACGGCCAGCGGCAGCGCCGGCCAGAGGAACCCCTCGGCCAGCCGGCCCACCTCGGGCCGCCGGGAGGGGACCGGACCCTCCTGTTCCAGCAGCAGGTCGGCCAGACGGTCCGCCTGCCCGGCATTGTCGCAGAGGACGACGGACGTCCAGCCCTCCTTCTCCCACCCGCAGAGCCGGCCGGCCAGGGCGGCGACGTCCCCCCCCTTCAGGTCGGGCCGGCGGGTCCCGGCGTCGTGCACGGTCGCCGGCGCCAGGTCCAGCCAGCGGCGCGCCGGATCGTCGCCCAGCCAGCCGCCGGCCAGCAGGACATGGGGGCCGGCCCCGGCAGCAAGCTCGGGCAGGGGCGCGACGAGCTCCTCGACGGCCGGCAGCCACGGGTCGCGTTCCAGGCGGGTGGACCGCGACGCGGGCAGCTCGCGCTCCTGCAGGACTGCCTGCTCGGCCAGCCCCTCGGGGTCCCACCACAGCAACGGCGCCCCCTCCGGCAGGTAGTCCAGCGGCAGGGCCGTGGGGCCGAACAGGGGCAGCCACGCCTCCAGGCCGGTGCCGTGGAGGCGGTCCTCGATCCGCTCCTCCAGCTCGATCCGCTCGTCCTCGGGCAGTGCGCCGGCGGCGGCCGCCTCCTCGACGGCGGCCAGGGCCGACAGGACGGCATCGTCGTCCAGGTAGAGGTGGCTGACCGGCAGGATCGTCACGCTCTCCAGCTTGCCGACCGAGCGCTGGCTGGCGGGATCGAATCGGCGCAGCGAGAGGATCTCGTCGTCGAAGTACTCGATGCGCACCGGGTCGCCGCCGGGGGCGAAGACGTCGACCAGGCTGCCGCGGCGGGCGTACTCGCCGACCCGGGCCGTCATCCCGCAGGCCGCGTACCCCATCCTGTCCAGGCGGCGGCACAGTTCGTCCCGCTCGAGGCGGTCCCCGACCCGGAGGGTGACCGTCGCCTCCGCGAGGCGCCGCGGCGCCAGGATGCGCTGGCGCACCCCGGCCAGGGAGGTCACACCGATCAGCGCCTCCCCCCCGGCCAGCCGGGTCAGTCCCCACAGGAGCGACCCCACCAGCTCGGGATCCGGCGACTGGCGGTCGAAGGGCAGGACCTCCGGCTGGGGCAGGTAGACCACGTGCCGCTCGCCGAGCCAGACCTCCAGGTCGTCGGCCAGCTGGAGGGCGGTCTGGCGCGTCGGGGCCACCAGCAGCGCCGTCCGCGGGCGACGCCGGTACCAGGCCGCCACCAGCAGCGACGTCGCCGAACCGTGCAGGCCGTGGACGACCCCGGCGGTGCCGGTGGAGGCCGCCGCGAGGGCGTCGTCGAGCGGCGCCGCGGCGGACGCGACGACCGGGGCCGCGAGCAGGCGGTCCAGCAGTGGCGAACCGGCGTCGGGGTGGGATGGGTGGTGGGTGGTGGCCATGGCAGCGCTGGCGAGGGACGGCCGTCCCTCAGAAGGTCGCGTGCTCCTTGTCGAAGGGCGTGATGGCGCGCAGCCGCTCGACGATCCGCGGGACGGCGGCCGCCGCGTAGTCGACCTCCTCCTGCGTCGTGTAGCGGCTCAGGGAGAAGCGGACCGAGCCGTGGGCGGCGATGAACGGCACCCCCATGGCCCGCAGGACGTGGGACGGCTCCAGGCTGCCGGAGGTACAGGCCGAACCGCTGGAGGCGGCGATCCCGGCCCGGTCCAGCAGCAGCAGGATCCCCTCCCCCTCGATGTAGTCGAAGCTGATGTTCGTCGTGTTGGGCAGGCGCTGCTCGCGGTCCCCGTTGACGCGACAGTCGGGGACGGCGGCCAGGATGGCCTCCTCCAGCCGGTCGCGCAGGGCGCGGACCTCCGTCCGCTCCCGCTCCAGCGCAGCGGCGGCCAGGCGGCAGGCGGCGCCCAGGGAGACGATCCCCGCCACGTTCTCGGTCCCGGCCCGGCGGCCCCGCTCCTGGTGCCCGCCGACGATCAGCGGGCGCAGCCGTGTCCCGCGCCTGACGAACAGGGCGCCCACCCCCTTGCAGGCGTGGAGCTTGTGGCCGGAGAGCGAGAGCAGGTCGATGGGGGCATCGCGCAGGTCCAGCGGCAGCTTGCCCACGGCCTGCACCGCGTCCACGTGGAAGACGACCCCGGCCTCCTTGACGATCCGGCCCGCCTCCAGGAAGGGGAAGACGACCCCGGTCTCGTTGTTGGCGGCCATGATCGAGACGATGGCCGTGTCGGGACGCAGGGCGGCGCGCAGCTCGTCCAGGTCCAGGTGCCCCTCCCCGTCCACCGACAGGTAGGTGACCTCGTACCCCATCCGGCTCTCCAGCTCGCGACACAGCCCCAGGACGGCGGGATGCTCGACGCTGGTGGTGACGATGTGCCTGCGCTCGGGGAAGGCCCGCAGGGTCCCGACGATGGCCAGGTTGTCGCTCTCCGAGCCGCCGGCGGTGAAGACGATCTCCTCGGGCCGGACCTGCAGCAGCGCGGCCACCTCGTCCCTGGCCCGGTCGACGGCCCGCCCCGCCTCGGCACCGAACCGGTGCATGCTCGAGGGGTTGCCGTAGACATCGCGCAGGAAGGGCAGGATCTCGTCGACGATCTCCGGCGCGACCCTCGTGGTGGCGTTGTTGTCGAGGTAGACGCCCCCCTCCGGGCAGGGGGGCAGGCCGGCGAACAGATCGGTCATGACCGCTCCTCCACGACGGTGATGTCCTCGCCCAGGTGCTCGCGCAGGCGCGCCTCGACCCACTGCTCGATGGTGGCGCCGGAGGCGGGACAGGCTGCGCAGGCCCCCACCAGCCGGACGTGGATCCGCCGCCCGTGGACGGCCACCAGCTCGATGTCCCCGCCGTCGGTCCGCAGGGCCGGGGCAACGTCGTTGGCCAGCAGGTCCCGGACCCTGGCGACGAACTCGTCGTCGGGCTCCCTCCCGTCGGCCTCCTTCCGCGCGGCGACGGCATCGGCCAGGTCGACGACGATCGGCTCCCCCTTCTGCTGCCGGTGCTCGGCGATCAGGGCGCGGATCTCGTCGTGGCACTGGGTGCAGCCGCCGCCGGCCTTGGTGTAGTGGGTGACCTCCTCGACCTCGGTCAGCTCGTGGCGGGCGATGGCCTCGCGGATGGTGTGCTCGCTGACCTGGTAGCAGTGGCAGATCTCGCGGTCCTGGTGGATCAGGGCGCAGGGCGGCTCCTGGCCGCGACGGCGATAGTAGTCCAGGATGGCGGCCTCGAGGGCCTCCCGGCCCATGACCGAGCAGTGCATCTTCTGGCGCGGCAGTCCCCCCAGCTCCCGGACGATGTCGTCGTTGGTGATCCGGGCCGCCTCCTCCAGCGTCTTGCCGATGAGCATCTCGGTCAGCACCGACGAGGAGGCGATGGCGCTGCCGCAGCCGAAGGTCTGGAACTTCGCCTCCGCGATCCGCCCCTCCGCGTCCAGCTTGAACGACAGGCGCAGGGCGTCGCCGCAGGCCATCGAGCCCACCTCGCCCACGCCGTCGGCGTCCTCGACGAAACCGACGTTGCGCGGGTTGAGGAAATGATCCATCACCTTGTCGGTGTAGTCCCACATCGCGGATCTCCTTCCCGGGGCCGGGAAAAGGGGAGTCGGACCATCCAGCTGCAGAGTTAACGCCGGCGGGGCGGGGAATCAAGCCCCATCCGGGTCGCCGCGGGAGAGGGCCGTCTCCAGCAGCAGGACCAGCACCGCCGCCAGCAGCAGCCAGGACGACAGCTCCCGGCCCCGCCAGCCGGCCCACGCCTGTCCCGCCGACCCCTCCTCGTGCCAGGCGATCCCCCGGCCGAGCAGGTCCGACCAGCCGCGGCGATCCAGCAGCGGTGCCGTCGCCTCGGCCGGCGGCGCGGCGACGGCCGCCGCGGCCAGGACCCGCCCCTCCCGCTCCAGGGTGACGATCCCGCGGTGATCGGCCGTTCCCGCCGCGACGACCGGCAACCCTCCCCGCCAGGAGACGGTCGCCGGCAGCCGCTCCAGGACCCGCCCCTCGGTGTCCGCCCTCACCACCTCGAGCGCCTCCCCCTCGCCGGAAGGGCCCTCGGGCGGGACGATGAAGGTCAGCGGCTCTCCGGCCGCGACCGCGAAGGCGGGCACCGCGCCCCGCACCAGCAGGCCGGCCAGGCGCTGGGCCAGGGGGGGGAACATGGGGTTGGCGGACAGGTCGCCGGCGTCCCGCGAGAGGTCCCACGGCGCCAGCGCCCAGCGTCCCCGGCCGAGCCTCCCCAGCAGGAGCGCGGGGCCGCCCCCCTCGAACGACACCGGGACCTCGCAGGAGTCCGACGCCGCCAGCTCCCAGAACCGCCGCCAGCGGACGCCGGTCAGCGTCGCCAGGGCGCCGCGCGGCAGTCCGGCCAGCAGCGGGTGGGCGGGCAGATCGATCCGCCAGCCCTCGGCGGCGGCCGGCGCCAGGGAGCGCCACGTCGCCGTCGGCGGCAGCCCGAACAGCGGCAGCCAGCGCCGGCGCAGGTCCTCGCCGCGCTGCTGCCGCCCGCACAGCAGCCAGAGGCCGCCTCCCGCCGTCAGGTGCCCCCGCAGCCCCTCGACCAGGCCGCCCCGGGGACGGACGGGATCGACCAGGACGACCAGGTCCACGCCGTCGAGATCGCCGGGAACGAGCGTCTCGGAGGACCGTTCCCGGAGCCGGAACGGGGATCCGGACACCGCCTCGCTGTCCGGAGGCGAGAGGGCCGCGGCCAGGAACCGCCAACCGCCCTCTCCCGGCTCGTCACGGTCCGGTCCGTGGGCCAGCAGGATCCGGACCTCCCCGCGGACCGGCAGCCAGAAGGGGACGGCATCGTCGAAGGGGACCCGGTCCGGCGTCGTGCGGACGGTTCCCCGGTGCAGTCCCTCCGGCGGCGCGGTGAAGGTCAGCTCCACGGTCGTCCGCCGGCCGGGTGTCGCGACCGTGGCCTCGGCGACCCGCTCCCCGTCCAGCTCCAGCCAGAACCGCTGGTCGGGCTGTCGCGGGAGGACCTCGGCCGCGAGGGTCACCGTCTCGCCGGGACGCAGGACCAGCTCCGGGACCGCAACGGCGAGGACGGCCCCGTCGTCGACGGGACGGCCGATGCGCTGGACGACGACGGGACCGCTCCCGCGGCGGTGCAGCCGGGCGAGGGCCGCGGCCAGGCTGTCGGCCCCGGCGGTCGGCAGCTGGCCGTCGGTGACCAGGGCGACCACCGGGCGGGAGACGGTCTCGTCGACCAGGTCACCGGCGAGAGCGATGGCGGCGGCCATGTCGCAGGCCGTGTCCGCCGGCGGCAGGGAGGCGGGCAGGGCGGCGACGGCCGTTCCGGCGGGCAGCCAGTCGTCGAACAGGGCGTGGGGCACGCTCCCCGCCACGATGACCTGGCACGGCAGGTCCGGGGAGGCCGCCGCCAGCAGGTCGCGCAGCAGGCGCTCGGCCCGGACCGCCCGCGAGGCGCCGTCGTCGACGGCCTGCATGCTGGCGCTGGCGTCCAGGATCACCACCAGCCCGTCCCCCCGCTCCAGGGGACCGTTCGAGCGCGGCCGCGCGGCCGCCAGCACGACCAGCAGGATGGCCAGCATCCGCAGCAGCAGCAGCAGCCAGCGCCGCAGCCCCAGGGAACGGGAGCGCGTGGCCTGGATCTCCTCCAGGAACGTCAGGTCGGGAAACGGCTCGCGGCGGACCCGGCGACGGCGCCAGAGGTGCAGCAGCAGGGGTACCAGCGCCCCCAGCGCCCCGACCAGCAGCCCCGGATTGAGGAACGATACCGGCATGCCCCCTCCCTATCCCAGCCGGCGCCGCTTGAGCAGGTACGCCAGCAGGGCCCGGTCGAACGGCGTGTCGGTGGTCAGTTCCACCAGGTCGACCCCCTGGCGCCGGCAGCCGCGTCGCAGCTCGTCCCGCCAGGCGGCCACGCGCCGCCGGTACTCGCCCCGGACCTGGGCCGGTGTCACCTCGGCCGAGAGCCCCGGTCGCTCCAGGTCCTCGAGGCGGACGTCGTGGCGGAAGCCCAGGTCGATCTCGCGGGGATCGAGGACGTGGAAGACGACGACCTCGTGGCCGCGGTGGCGCAGGTGCTTCAGGCCGTCGAGGACGGACACGGGATCGTCGTGCAGGTCCGACAGCAGCAGCATCAGGCCGCGGCGGGCGGAGCGCTCGGCCGTCCGGTGCAGGGCCGCCGCGACGGCCGTCCCCCCCGCCGGCTCGGCCCGCTCGAGCCGGGCCAGGACCGGGAAGAGCTGCCGCCGCACCGCCCGGGGCGGAACCGCGGCCAGGGGCCGGTCGGCGAACAGCTCCAGGCCGACGGCGTCGTTCTGGCGCAGCAGCAGGTAGGCCAGCGCCGCCGCCAGCATCCGGGCGTAGTCGAACTTGGTCGGGCGGCCGGGCGCGCCGGCGTAGGCCATGCTGGCCGAGGCGTCGACCAGCAGCATCGCCCGCAGGTTCGTCTCCTCGGCGAAGACCTTGACGTAGTGACGGTCGGTCTTGGCGAACAGGCGCCAGTCGACGTGCTCGGCCGGCTCGCCGGGGATGTACTGGCGGTACTCGGCGAACTCCACCGAGAAGCCGTGGTAGGGACTGCGGTGCAGCCCGACGAGGAACCCCTCGACGACCTGGCGGGCGATCAGGTCCAGCCGTCCCAGCCGGCCGACCTGCTCGGGAGTCAGCAGGGTCGGGCTCACACCGGGACCTCGTCCAGAAGCCGGTCGATGATGGCGTCCTTGGACATCTCCTCCGCCTCGGCGTGGAAGTTCGTCACCAGGCGGTGGCGCAGGACCGGGTGGGCCAGGGCCCGCACGTCGTCGGGCGACGGCGTGGGCCGGCCGTCCAGCAGGGCCCGCGCCTTGGCCCCCAGCAGCAGGCACTGGGCCGCCCGCGGTCCGGCGCCCCAGGCCAGGAACTCGGCGGCCACCGGCGCCGTCTCCGTTCCGCCGGGCCGGGTCGCGCGCGCCAGGGCCACGGCATGGCGGACGACGTTCTCCGCAGCCGGGACCCGCCGGACCAGGTCCTGGAACCCGAGGACCTGCTCCGCGTCCAGGACACGCGCCGGCTCGCCGGCCGTGGCGCCGGTCGTGCTCTCGACGATGGCCACCTCCTCCTCCGGCGACGGGTAGTCGATCAGGACGTTCAGGAAGAAGCGGTCCAGCTGCGCCTCGGGCAGCGGGTAGGTCCCCTCCTGCTCGATGGGGTTCTGGGTCGCCAGGACGAAGAACGGCTGCGGCAGCTCGTGCGTCCCGCCGCCGGCGGTGACGGTCCGCTCCTGCATGGCCTGCAGCAGGGCGGCCTGGGTCTTGGGCGGGGTGCGGTTGATCTCGTCGGCCAGCAGGACGTTGGCGAACACCGGGCCGTGGATGAAGCGGAAGGCGCGCCGCCCGGTCGTCTGGTCCTGCTCGAGGACCTCCGAGCCGGTGATGTCGCTGGGCATCAGGTCGGGGGTGAACTGGATGCGGGAAAAGCTCAGGTCCAGCACCCGCGCCAGGGTCGAGATCAGCAGCGTCTTGGCCAGCCCGGGCACCCCCTCCAGCAGGACGTGCCCGCCGGCGAACAGCGTGATCAGCAGCTCGTCGATGACCCGCCGCTGCCCGACGATCACCTTGCCGATCTCGGCGCGCATGGCCGCGCCGGCGCGCTGCAGGGCCTCCAGGTCGATGTCGTTCGGAACGGGATCGTTCACGGTCTTCTCCCCTGTGGATGGTATTCGGTGCCCGGTCAATCTAGGCGAGGGGGTGACGGGAGACAACAGGGCAATGGCAGGGCCGGCGGGGCGACACCGCGTCCCGCCGGCTCGTGCCTCTCCGCGGCGGGGCCTATCGCAGCAGCAGCAGCTCGGCGACGCAGCGGCCGGCCAGATCGTAGATCCGCAGCCGCACGCCCTGCCGCCGCGGCAGCGTGAACGGGATCCGCACTCGCGGGTTGAAGGGGTTGGGGTAGGGCCGTCCCAGCAACAGCGGTCCCGCCACCGCGTCGGGCGGCACCGCGATGGTACCGGTGATCTCCAGGAACGTCAGCCCCAGCGGCGCGAAGCGGTCGGTGCCGCCGGCGGGGCCCGGGACGACGACGTAAGACAGCTCCTCGACCGTGCCGCTGGAGGAGCTGCAATCGGATCTGGACGCCTGGCTGGAGCGGTATAATCATCACCGTCCCCACCAGGAGAAGCGTTGCCAGGGGCGGACTCCCATGGAGACGTTCCTGGAGAATCTGCCGGCGGCCCGAGAGAAGATCATCGACCGCCAGGAGAGTCAGCTGACAGTCGTGGGTTAGTCTGACAAAGGAGGTCCGGAAAGGGTAGCTGTCAGATCAAGTCGTGGTCACTACATTATAGCACCTCCCACCGGAGCCGTGCACCATTCCACCGTTTTCACTTGCCCCCCGCAGCGCCCTGGCCGATCCTACCCGCGCACAGAGACCAGGGGGAGCACCACAGTGTACAAGCGATTCTACCGCAACATCGAGAACGTCCTGCGCCAGATCGACGACGCCCGCGGCGCCGAGCCGATGCTGCGCGAGACCCTGCTGGAGATCGTCGGCTGCTGCGCCGAGGAGTACGGCATCGAGAGCGGCCGGCTCTACAGGGAGCGGGCCGGCGACTACGTCCTGATCGAGAGCATCGGCGAGTACGGGGACGAGATCATCGGCAAGACGGTCCCCAAGGACTACCCCATCATCCAGGAGATGGCCGACCGCCGCCTGGTGATGATCACCCCCGAGACCCCCGGCTTCGACCCCGACGTCGAGCAGCAGTTCACCCGGCTCGGCTACGCCGCCTTCCTGGTCGGACAGAACCCCTCCTACATCATGAGCTTCGGCGTGCGGCGGCGGGACGAGAACACCGAGGAGGACCTCCACTTCATCCTCGAGACCATCCGCGCCGCCGTCCAGCTCAAGCTGCGCCAGAGCGTCCTGGAGGACCAGCTCCGCCAGGCCCAGACCATCCAGCAGGGACTGCTGCCCCGGGAGATGCCGTCGCTGCCCGGCTTCGAGCTGGCGGCCGTCTCCTACCCCGCCGAGGAGGTGGGCGGCGACGTCTACGACGCCCAGCCCATCGAGGACGGCGTCGTCGGCATCATGATCGCCGACGCCAGCGGTCACGGCCTGCCGGCGGCCCTGCAGGCGCGCGACGTGATGACCGGCCTGCGCATGGGCATCGCCAGCGAGCACAAGATCTCCACGATCATCCAGAAGCTGAACCGGGTCATCTACCAGAGCGGCCTGACCAGCCGCTTCGTCTCCCTCTTCTACGGCGAGCTGGAGGAGACAGGGACGATCGCGTTCATCAATGCCGGCCACTGCCCGCCGCTGCTGTTCGGCACCTCCGGGGGCGTCTTCGAGCTGCCGAGCAACGGGCCGGTCCTGGGTCCGTTGCCGGAGGTCAGCTACCGGCGCAGCTTCGCCAGCCTCCACCCGGGCGAGGTCCTGGTCCTGTACACCGACGGGTTGATCGAGCACCGGCAGGACGGCACGACCGACCGCGACGAGGACACAGCCGCCCCGCAGTACGGGCTGGAGAGGTTGATCGCCTGCATCCAGACCCACCGCGAACGGGACGCGCGGGCGATCCTGGAAGCGGTCGTCGACGACGTCCGCCGCTTCGGGGGCGGCGCGCCGTGGGAGGACGACGTCACCCTGATGGTCGTCCGCCGCCTGCCCGAGGAGGCCTTCCATCCCCGCTCGGTCCTGGACCGAGTGCCCAGGCGGGAGGGATCCCCGCTGCGGAAGGTGGAGTGAACGTCGACCGGCTCAGGGCCGCTCCTCCCGCCCGGTCCCGACGCGTTCCAGGCGGTAGAGCGCGTACGTCCACGGCCCCTGCTCCCGCAGGCCGACCCCGGCGATCGTGCAGGTCCGCAGCAGCTCGAACCGCACCCCGCCGACGACACGGTCGGTCCAGCGGGGAGGCCCGACGGTCCGGTCGAACAGGTAGTCCGGCGTCTCGATCTCGAGCCAGCGCCCGCTGGCGACCATCGCCTCGAACCCCATCTCCCGGCCCAGGGCGCGGACCCGGGGACTGACCAGGCCGGCCAGGTCCAGGATCCGCCGCTCGCCGGCGTAGCCCAGCGCCCCGATGTCCAGTGCGGCGACGACGGCATCCGGCGGCGTGTTCTCCCGCAACCAGCGGCCCGTGCCGGCGAAGCAGGCGTCGATGCCCCGGGAGAAGTCGCGGGCGTAGGGGACGACCCGCCCGACCAGCAGCGCCGAGTTGCCCAGGACGGCCAGCAGGGCGGATGCGGCCACGACCCGGCGCAGGCGGCGCGCGTCGGCCCGGGGGACGACCCGGACCAGTCCCGCGGCGACGACACCGCCGGCCAGCAACAGCGGCGCCTGCAGGGGCGAGAGGTAGCGGCTGATGGTCCAGACCTGCTTGACCGCGTAGCCCCCCACCAGGACGACGGCCCAGGTCACGGCGATCCCGGCCATCGCCACGGCGCGCGGCCCGAGGACGGGACCGCTGCCCGCCCGGCCGGCCCGGCGGCGCACCAGGTAGACCAGCAGGACCAGCAGCAGGGCCGGCCAGAGCCACCCCTGGACGGCGCCGATCTGCTCCAGCGACCGCCGCAGGTGGACCAGCAGGCTGTCCGGCGCCAGGTTCAGGCCGTAGCTCTTGGCCACGGCCGTGCCGGGAACGATCCGTCCGAACTCGCCGCGGGCGTACAGCAGCCACGGGCCGACCAGCAGCAGCCACCCGGCCGCGACCGCCAGCAGCGAGTGCGCGGTCGAGCGCCACGGCCGGCGCCGCCGCTGCAGCCAGAGCAGCCACGGCAACGCCGCCGGCGCCAGCAGGGCCAGCTCGGGACGGGTCAGCGTGGCCAGACCCCAGGTGCAGCCCCAGGCCAGCCAGGCGATCGGCCCGGTGGCGGCCACCGGTCCCAGCAGGACCAGCAGCATCAGCCGCGCCAGGGGGGTCTCCATCCCCGAGGCCGACCAGCGCAGGAACCAGGCATCGGCGGCCAGCAGCACCAGCAGCCCGGTCCGCCAGCCGACGGGGACGGGCAGGCGTGCCAGCAGCCGGTCCGCGGTCACCAGGACCAGGACGGCGACGGCCAGCCCCAGCAGCTTGGCCGCGAGCAGCGGCGCCACCCCCAGCTCCAGCAGCAGCGCCAGGCAGAAGACCCACAGCGGCGAGGTGGAGCCGTAGGTCGGTTCGCCCGGGTTGAAGGCGTACTCGCCCCGGGTCACCAGGTGGCGGGCGTAGCGCAGGTGGATCCAGGTGTCGTCGGTCTGGTAGTCGCGCAGCAGGACGGCGCCGGCCGCGAGGACAGCCAGCGCCAGCAACAGTCCCGTCCACCTTCCGCGCAGCATGCCGCTCCTTCCGGTGATTCCCTCTCCCCGGACCGACCCGCAGCATATCCCCTGCCGTCGACGCGGACCACCACCGAGTCGCGGGAATGCCGATGTCCCCGGCCGCAGGGCACGGGGACGGGCTCCGCCCCG
>CAYTEO010000026.1:28702-37055 GCA_964436825.1 uncultured Fibrobacteraceae bacterium
CCCGGTCGGCTCAGGTCAGGAACATCGGCATGCCGGCCACGTTCCGCACCCGCGGCCGGTACTCCGCCGTGTCGTAGTAGCGGTCCACGTCGACCCGCTTGGTCCCCTCCAAGACGGCGGTCAGCTCGATGGCCGTGTACCTGCCTTCCTGCAGCGCCGTCATCAGCCCCATCTTCTCCTCGAAGACGTGGTCCATGGCCATGTTGGCGAAGTTGAGGGCCACCATCCGGTCCAGGGAGTCGGGGGCGCCGCAGCGCATCAGGTAGGCCAGGGACTGGTACATGATGTCCTGGCCGGTCAGCTGCTTGACCCGGTCGGCGGTGTGCTTGCCGATCCCGCCCAGCTTCTTGTGGCCGTAGGCGTCCTCCTCGCCGCTCTCGATGATCGTGCCGCCGATCTCCTGGGCGCCCTCGCTGATGGTCAGGATGGCGTAGTTGCTGGGGTTCTCCCGCTTGTCGCGGGCCAGCAGCTCGGCCAGGCGCTGCATGTCGAACGGGACCTCGGAGATGATCGAGCGGTCCACGCCGGCCAGGTAGCTGACGATCAGGGCCGTCTCGCCGCTGTTGCGCCCGAACAGCTCGATGATCCCGATCCGCTCGTGGCTGCCGATGGGCGTGCGGAGCTGGGTGATGGCGTCCACCGAGCGGGTCACCGCCGTCCCGAAGCCGATGCAGTAGTCGGTCCCGAAGACGTCGTTGTCCATCGTCTTGGGGATGGCCATGATCGGGAAGTCCTCCTGGTGGAGGCGGGCGGCGTAGCTGAGGGTGTCGTCGCCGCCGATGGCGATCAGGGCGTCCAGGCGCAGGTCGTCCAGGGCGGCCAGGACGTGCTCGGTGATGTCGAGCGGGTACTGCTGCCCCTCGCGGCGCAGGTGGTCGAACATGTCCTTCTCGCGCATCCGGGCCGGGTTGGTGCGCGAGGAGTGCAGGAACGTGCCGCCGGTGCGGTCGATGGTGCGGACCGTCTTCCAGTCCAGCTTCATGACCCAGCGGCTGTTCCAGGTGGGCTCGCCGATGCGGTAGGCCGCCAGCGACTCCCAGCCGCGGCGCAGCCCGATGACGTCCCAGCCCTCCGCCAGGGCGCGGCGGACGACCTCCTTGATGGCCACGTTCAGGCCGGGGACGTCGCCCCCGCCGGTCAGGATGCCGATCCTCTTGACGCTCATACCTGTTCCTCCTTCACGTCACCGGCGACGGTGGTTGGTGCGTTCCCGTAGCGGCAGTGGCAGCCCTCGCGCAGGAAGGTGCCCTCGCACGACATGCGGGCCAGCTCGCGGACGTCGTTCTCGGACAGGCCGAACAGCTCCATGGCCAGCAGGTACTCCCGCGACAGGGTCGTGGCCGAGACGGTGGGGTTGTCCGTGCAGAGGGCCACCTTCACCCCGGCCTCCAGGAAGCGGGGCAGCGGGTGGTCGGCCAGATCGTCGACGGCCCCGGTCTGCAGGTTCGAGCTGAGGCAGACCTCCAGGTAGACGCCGTCGCGGGCCAGGCGGCGGATCAGCTCCGGGTCGCGGCCGGCCGCGGTGCCGTGGCCGATCCGCTGGGGACCCAGGTTGTCCAGCGCCTCCCAGATGCGCTCCGGTCCCTCGCTCTCCCCGGCGTGGACGGTCCGGCCCAGGCCCATGCGGGCGGCCAGGGCGTAGGCGTCCTTGAACAGGACCGGCGGGAAGGGAGCCTCGGGGCCGGCGATGTCGAAGCCGACGACCCCGACCCGGGAGTGGAACTCCTCCTTCTCGCCCACGATCTCCCGCAACAGGATCCGGGCCATGTTGCCGCCGTGGCTGCGCATGGCGATGACGATGATCCCGGCCCGGAAGTCCGGGTGCTCGTCGGCGAACTGGACCAGTCCCTTGCGGGTGGCGTGCAGCACCTGGCGGCTGGTCAGCCCGGCCCGGCGGTGGATCAGCGGGTTGATGCGCAGCTCCAGCAGCCGCACGCCGTCGGCGTAGGCGTCGGCGGCGATCTCGTGGCTGATCCGCTTGATGTTGTCGTAGAACTGGGTGTACTGCAGCGGGACGTGGAACTTGTCCAGGTAGTCCATCAGGGTCCGGTCACGCGACGGGTCCCACTGCAGGTAGTGGCGGAACTCCTCGTAGTCCAGGCCCGGCACGGCCGAGTAGTACTTCTCCGACAGCTCCCAGAGGGTCTCCGGCCGGATCGAGCCGTCGAAGTGGCGGTGCAGCTCGGCCAGCGGCAGGGAGCGGACGATCTCTTCGCGCTGCTGGGGGGTCATGGCGCCTCCGGGGAAAACGGGGTCCGTTTTCCGGCGGAACGATAGGCAGGAAAGGGCGGACTGTCCACCCGGCGGGGCGAAAAGGGGGCGAAAAAGGGCCGCCCGCGCGGGGCGGGTGGCCGGTCGATGACGAATCCGATCGACACGCCGACCGCCGCCGGTTACCATCCACCGGGATCGGCTCAGCCCAGAAAGACAACCCCACGCCCGGAGGCACCATGTTCCACGAGCACGTCCTGGACCTAGACCTAGACGCCGAGGTCACCCAGATCACCAGGCGACTGCGCGAGCTCGTCGCCCGCACCATGCTGCGGCGCGGCGCCGTGGTCGCCATGTCGGGCGGGATCGACAGCAGCGTCACCGCCGCGCTGGCCGTCCAGGCCCTGGGGCCCAAGAAGGTCTTCGGCCTGCTGCTGCCGGAGCGCGACTCGTCGCCCCGCTCGCGGGAGCTGGCCGAGCTGCTGGCGAACCACCTGGGGATCGAGTACATCGTCGAGGACATCGCGCCGACGCTGGAGGCCATCGGCTGCTACCGGCGGCGCGACGAGGCCATCCGCTCGGTGTTCCCCGACTACGGCGAGGGATGGAAGTCCAAGATCGTCCTGCCGCAGGACCTGACCGACTCGAACCGCCTGAACGTCTACCGGCTGGTGGTCCAGGACCCGCAGGGGGAGATCCACGAGAAGCGGCTGCCGCTGTCGGCCTACCTGCAGATCGTCGCGGCGACGAACTTCAAGCAGCGGATCCGCAAGACCCTGGAGTACTACCATGCCGACCGGCTGAACTACGCGGTCCTGGGCACCCCCAACCGGCTGGAGTACGACCAGGGCTTCTTCGTCAAGAACGGCGACGGGGCGGCGGACATCAAACCGATCGCCCACCTCTACAAGACCCAGGTCTACGCCCTGGCCCGCCACCTGGGACTGCCGGAGGAGATCTGTTCCACGACACCGACGACCGACACCTACAGCCTCCCCCAGGGCCAGGACGAGTTCTACTTCGTGCTGCCCTACCACCAGATGGACCTGCTGCTGTGGGCGAAGAACCACGAGGTCCCGGTGGAGGAGGCGGCGGCGGTCATGGGCCTGCAGCCGGAGCAGGTCGAGCGGGTCTACCACGACATCGATCGCAAGCGGGCCACGTCGCGGCCGCTGCAGCTGCCGCCGCTGCTGATCGAGGAGGTGCCGGAGATCCGCAAGTGAGGCTCGCGATGAAACCGTCCGCCCTTGCCAACGCAACGACAACGGTTATCATATTCGGAAATCGCCCTGCGTGCCCGCTCCCGGAAAAGGACGAGCAGTCATGAGAATCACCACCAAGGTCCGCTACGGCCTGCGCGCCCTGCTGGAAATCGCCACCCGATCCAAGGACCGGGAACCGATCCCCCTGAGCGCCATCTCCGATTCCCAGGAGATCAGCCGCAAGTACCTGGAACAGCTCGTCGGCGCCCTGCGCAAGGCGAACCTGGTGGGGAGCCGCAAGGGCGTGCGCGGCGGCTACTACCTGGTCCGCGAGCCGTCCGAGATCTCCCTCTGGGACGTCATCACCTCCCTGGAGGGCCGCGTGCCGCTGGTGGACTGCATCCCCCATCCCGAGCTCTGCTCCCGCTCGGCCTTCTGCACGACCCGCAGCATCTGGGAGCTGCTGGACACGCGGCTGGAGGAGTTCTGGCGGGGGTTCACGCTCCAGGACCTCCTGGACCGCCTGCCGGAGATCGAGCAGCGGCTGGAGGCCGATCGCACCGACCGGCGGGCCGCCGACGCCTGATCCGCCGCCGCGACGCCGCGCCGGCGACCGGACGGCGCCGACCCGCGCTCCGGACGTTGATTCGTTGACAACCTCTCCGCCCGGTCACAGATTACCGGCGAATCCCCCACGGGACCGCTGTGCGCACCAACCGGGAGGTTGCCATGGAGTTCATCCAGCGTGTCCGGACGCAGGCGGCCGCCCTCGACAAGACCATCGTCCTGCCCGAGAGCGACGATCCCCGTACCCTGCAGGCGGCAGCCACGCTGCGCCGCGAGAGGATCACCCGGGTCATCCTGCTCGGTGACCCCGACACCGTGGCCCGCGGGCTGCGCGAGCACGGGGGCGACCCCGACACGGTGACGATCCTCGATCCCTCAGACCATCCCCGCCGCGACGAGTTCGCCCAGCGGCTGCTGGAGCGGCGCCGCGCCAAGGGGATGACCCCCGAGCAGGCGGCCGCGACGGTCGTCGACCCCCTCTACTGCGGCGCCCTGCTGGTGGCCGCCGGCGACGCCGACGGCATGGTGGCCGGCGCCACCCACGCCACCGGGGACGTCCTGAGGGCCGGGTTCCACGTCATCGGCACCGCCCCGGGCTGCAGCATCGTGTCGAGCTGCTTCGTCATGGTCCGCCCCGACTGGGAGTTCGGCAGCGACGGGATGCTCGTCTTCGCCGACTGCGCCGTCAATCCCCAGCCCACGGCCGAGCAGCTGGCCGACATCGCCGTGGCCACCGCCGGCACGGCCCGCGCCCTCTGCGGCTTCGAGCCGCGGGTCGCCCTGCTGAGCTACTCGACCAAGGGCAGCGGCAGCGGCCCCGACGTCGAGAAGGTGGAACAGGCGGTGGCCCTGGTCCGCGAGCGCGCGCCCGGACTGCTGGTCGACGGGACGCTGCAGGCCGACGCCGCCCTGGTGCCGGCGATCGGCGAGCGCAAGGCCCCCGGCAGCGACGTGGCCGGCCGGGCCAACGTGCTGGTCTTCCCGGACCTGGACGCCGGCAACATCGCCTACAAGCTGGTCCAGAGGCTGGCCGGAGCCGAGGCCGTCGGACCGGTCATGCAGGGGATGGCCCGTCCCATCAACGATCTCTCCCGCGGCTGCAGCGCCGACGACATCGTCAACGTGGCCGCCATCACCGCCCTGCAGGCGGAAGGTTGAGGGCGATGCGCAACGTCCTGGTCATCAACTGCGGCAGCAGTTCACTGAAGTACCAGCTCCTGGAGATGGAGCGGGAGACCCTGCTGGCCAAGGGGCTGGTGGAGAGGATCGGCCTGGAGCAGGGCCGCCACGTCTACCAGCGACCGGGGCACGACGACGTCGTCGCCGAGCAGCCCGTCCCCGACCACAAGGAGGCCATCGCGCTGGTCCTGGCGGCGCTGACGGACAGCGACCACGGCGTCCTGGAGAGCTTCGACCAGATCGCCGCCGTCGGCCACCGCGTGGTCCACGCCGGCGAGAAGTACGCCTGCAGCGTGCTGCTCGACGACGACGTCATGGACGCCCTGCGCGAGTGCATTCCCCTGGCGCCGCTGCACAACCCTGCCAACATCACCGGAATCGAGGCCGCGCGACAGGTCCTGCCCGACGTGCCGATGGTCGGGGTCTTCGACACGGCCTTCCACCAGACGATGCCGGACCGGGCCTACATCTACCCGCTGCCCTACGAGCTGTACGAGAAGCACAAGATCCGCCGCTACGGCTTCCACGGCACCAGCCACCGCTACGTCACCCTGCGGGCGGCGGAGCTGCTGCACCGGGACGTGACGGAGCTGAACCTGATCACCTGCCACCTGGGCAACGGCGCCTCGGTGGCGGCCATCCGGGGCGGCCGCTCCATCGACACGTCCATGGGCTTCACGCCGCTGGAGGGACTGGTCATGGGGACCCGCAGCGGCGACATCGATCCGGCCATCATCGGCTACCTGCACAACCGCCAGGGGATGTCGATTGACGAGATCGACAAGATGCTCAACAAGCGCAGCGGCATGCTGGGCATCTCGGGGATCAGCAGCGACCTGCGCGACGTCGAGCGTGCCTACGCCAACGGCGACGACCGGGCGCGGCTGGCCCTGGAGGTCTACTGCTACCACATCCGCAAGTACATCGGCGCCTACGCGGCGGCCCTCGGCAGGGTGGACGCCATCGTCTTCACCGCCGGGGTCGGCGAGCACGACTCCCTGGTGCGCGAGTGGGCCTGCCGCGGCCTGGAGACCTTCGGTGCCCAGCTCGACCCGTTCAAGAACGCCACCCGCCACGACGAGTCCATCATCAGCAAGGCCGCCTCGCGCGTGCTGATCATGATCATCCCCACCAACGAGGAGCTGATGATCGCCCGCGACACCGTGGAGATCGTCTTCGCCTCCCGACCCGCCGTCCCCGCCCGATGAACCGCCGACGTCCCCCCGTCCGCCGCGGCGACCTGCCGTCGGCCGTCCTGCTGCTGACGGTCCTGCTGGCACTCCTGCTGGCCGCCGCCACCGCCGGCGCGGCACCGGACCGCCGGCGGATCGCCTCGCTGAAGACCAGCCTGACGGAGGCCCTGCGCGGCGGCGACGACGCGCGGGCCATGGCGCTGATCACCGAGCTGCGCCATCTCGTCCCCGACGACCCGCTGCTGCTGTACAACCTGGCCTGCGTCTCGGCCCGGCTGGGCCAGACCGGACGGGCCGTCGCCGCCCTGGGCGAGGCGTTCCGGCGCGGCTTCGACGACGTCCGCCGCGCCGCCGCCGACCCCGACCTGGCCACGCTGCGCGACGACCCGGACTTCACGGCACTGCTCGAGGAGTGGCACCGCCGCCTGGCGGAGCGGGCCGGGGCCGCCGCCCTGCGGCTGCGCGACGGGGAACCCTCGCCGCCCCTGCACCTGCGCTGGGAGCGCGGCGGGGGCGAGTCGCCGGTGACCGTCACCGTCCGCTTCGACGACGCGGGCTTCCACCTGGACCTGGCCATGCCCGCCGGCGCCTGGCAGGACCGCCCCGAGGCGTGGCGCCGCGGCGGCGGTGTCGTCGTCACCCTCGCGGTGCCGGACAGCGCCGACACCTTCGACACGCGCCGCGCCTGGCGCTTCGGCTTCGGCCAGCGGGACGGCGAGCCGGTGGGCCTGCTGCTGCAGCAGCCCGACCGCTGGGTCGGCCAGCGCGTCCTGGAGCTGGCGCCGACCATCGACTGGGATCCGGCCGGAGCGCAGCGGCGCATCGGGATCACCATCCCCTGGAGCTACCTGGCCCCCTACGCCCCGCCGGTGGACACCCTCTGGGGCCTGAACGTCCGCCACTGCGGCCGCGACGACGCCGGCGGGTTGCGCGTCGACAGCCTCGTGCCCGATCCCGCCGCGGTCGTCCCGGCGGTCGTCCCCGGCCGCTTCGCCCCGGTGACCCTGGCCCCCTCGGGTGCGGCGCCGCGCTTCCACGGCAGGGTCGCCGCGACCGTCGTCGGCGACCGGCCGCTGCGGATCGACCTGGCCGCCTGGTCGGACCGCGCCGGGACGGCCCGCCTGGAGACCTCGATCACCGACAACACCGACCGCTCGGTCGTCACCAGCGGCACGACGACCGCCGTGGAGACCCTGCGCGTGGGGCTGAACCACTGGACCCGCTGGGCGGACCTGTCGGCCCTGCCGGACGGCCCCTACCGGCTGCGCGCCCGCCTGGTGCTGGACAACTCCACGGCCCTGGCCTGGCGGACCGGCCTGTTCCGCTTCCGCCCCGCGTGGCTGGACGGCGCCCGGGAGAAGACCGCCACCCTGCCCGGCTGGGCCCGCCCGACCCTGGAACACCGTCTCTCCCTGATCGAGAGCGTCCTGTCCGGCCGCGACCCCCGTGCCGGCACCGCGCCGCTGCTGACGACCGTCGCCGAGGTGGACGACCTGCTGGAGCGGTTCGCCCGGACCGGCACGATCCTGGCGCCCGGGACCACCCTCATCGCCGCCTACACCGCGGGCGACGGCACCCTGTCGACCTGTCCCCTGGAGTTGCCGGACGGCTGGTCGCCCGCCGGGCGGTCGCCGGTCCTGGTGCTGGTGGGCGACGACCGGCTCGTCACCGCGCTGCACGACGCCCTGACGACGGGCCGGCCGACCGGCGACGGGAAGACGCCGCGCCTGCCCGTGCTCGCCTCGCCGGCGCTGCGCGAGCGGCGCGACGATCCCGCCGCGGCCGGCCAGGACCTGATCGAGGCCCTCGGCTGGCTGCGCGAAGCGGTGCGCGCGCCGCTCTGGCTCGCCCCCCTGGGCCGCGCGGGGGCCGCCCTCCTGCCCGCGGTACGGGATCTCTCCCGCCTGGTCCACTACACCTGGCTACCCGCCGGCGCCGCCCTCCCGCCCCTGCCCGCGCGCCCCCCGCTCTGGCCCGCCCCCCCTCGCCCGCCCCCCGCCC
>CAYTEO010000027.1:0-36773 GCA_964436825.1 uncultured Fibrobacteraceae bacterium
AAGGCCGCGGTCAGGTGACCGCGGCCCGGGGAAACACAATCTCAGGGGCACAACCTTATGCTTTGACGGCAAGACGGTTGCGGGCTACGATTGCCCGCGCCCGGAACAACGACGGCACGAAACAGCGACAAGGAGACGACATGGACGGCAAGCAGCTCCAGGCCCGGCTGCTGGAATTGATCCGCCGGACCTCCAGTCAGCTCCCGCCGGATGTCGTGCGGGCCATCGAGGCGGCCCGCCGGCGCGAGAAGGCCGGCACCACGGCCAAGTACGCCCTCGGGGTCATCCGCGACAACTACCTGCTGGCGAGCGAGAAGTCCCTGCCCATCTGCCAGGACACCGGCACGATCATCTGCTACGTCGACCGTCCCGACTGGATCTCCGAGCGTGCCTTCCGCCGTGCCTTCGAGCGGGCCGTCGTCGAGGCGACGCGCAAGGGATACCTGCGCCAGAACTCGGTCGACTCGATCACCGGGCGCAATTCGGGCAACAACCTGGGGCCGGGCAGTCCGGTCATCCATTTCGCCCAGACCACGGGCAAAAGCATGACGGTCCGCCTGATGCTCAAGGGCGGCGGCTGCGAGAACGTGGGGATCCAGTACAGCCTGCCGGACACAGAGCTCGGCGCGGGCCGCGATCTCGAGGGGGTCCGCCGCTGCCTGCTGGACGCCGCGTTCCGGGCCCAGGGCAAGGGGTGCGGGCCCGGCGTGCTGGGCGTCTGCATCGGCGGCGACCGGGCCACGGGCTACGTCGCCTCCAAGGAGACCTTCTTCCGCTCCCTGGACGACGTCAACCCGGACCGCCAGCTGGCCGCGCTGGAGAAGCGCGTCCTGAAGGAGGCGAACGAGCTGGGGATCGGGCCGATGGGCTTCGGCGGCAAGACCACGCTGCTGGGCGTGAAGATCACCGCCCGCAACCGCGTCCCCGCCTCCTTCTTCGTGTCGGTCTCGTACATGTGCTGGGCCTACAGGCGCAACGGCTTCCGGCTCGGCGAGTCGGGCAGGATCAGCCGCTGGCTCTACGAGTAGCCAGGGAAAGGAACCGGTCATGCTCCTGGAAGCACCGTTCACCGAGGAGAAGATCCGCAAGCTGCACGTCGGCGACGTCGTCGAGATCAGCGGCCTGATCTACACGGGCCGGGACGCCGTCCACAAGTACCTGCACGACGGGGGGGAGCCGCCGGTCGACCTGACCGACGCCATCATCTACCACTGCGGCCCGGTCGTCGTGAAGGAGGGCGGGAAGTGGGTCGTCAAGGCGGCCGGTCCCACCACCTCCATCCGCGAGGAGCCCTACCAGGGCGACCTGATGGAGAAGTACCGCCTGCGCGGCGTCATCGGCAAGGGCGGGATGGGGCCCAAGACCCTGGCGGCCTGCAAGAAGGTGGGTGCCTGCTACTTCCACGCCGTCGGGGGCGCGGCGCAGGTGCTGGCCGAGCGGATCGTCAACGTCCGCGGTGTCCACCTGATGGACCGCTTCGGCTCTCCCGAGGCGATCTGGGAGTTCGAGGTGGACCGTTTCCCCGTCGTCGTCACCATGGACGCGCACGGCAATTCGCTGCACGAGGTCGTCGAGAAGGAATCGGCCGCTGTCCTGAAGAAGATCCTGGGCGGGCGGTAGCCCACGCGAAGGAGCGCTGGCGCATTGGAGCAGGTCCCCGTCAACACAGCCGGTGCGACGTCCTCCCAGGGCGTCATCACCCTGGCGCAGCTGCTGAACATCCTGTGGCGGCGCCGGCTCACCATCGTGTTGATGACCGTCCTGGGGCTGGTCGCGGGGATCGTCTACCTCCTCGTCCATCCTCCCCTCTACCGCGCCATGGCCACGGTCCGGCCCGGCATCACCAACTACGACGACCGGGGAACCCCCCAGCGGACGTGGCGGATCAAGGACGTCGTCCGCTGGTACAAGCGCGCCATGTACGCCGACGGGGTCAAGGAGAAGCTGGGCTGGCAGGATCGCCCGGCACCGGTCATCATGGCCGAGTTCATCCCCCGGGGCGTGGGAGTCCAGGGCGGCGACGTCGTCACCCTCTCGACCCTCAGCACCTCGCCTGGCGAGGCGGAGCAGATCCTCGATGCGGCCATCACCGCCTTCAACGAGTACGCCGAGATCAACTCCGTCGGGAACAACATCTCCCTGGCCCGCGAGAGCCTGCGCAACCAGATCGCCCAGCTCGACAACGAGCGCCAGGACATCGAGGTCAAACGCGACCTGCTGAACCTGGACATCGAGCGCCAGCGCGAGGAGCTGGTGGGACTGGAGATCCGGGAGAAGGCGCTGGACCTGAAGATCCGGCGGCACCTGGCCGTCATCGAGGCCAGCCGGAGCAAGGCGGCCCACCTGGACGAGGGTGTGGCCAGCGCCGACTCCAGCATGAACGTCATGGCCGAGTACCTGCGGCTCCTCCACGCGAAGCAGGCTGCCCAGCCCTCCCTCGACTCCCTCATCACGCGGCTTCCCGAGACCGACCGGCTGCCCTTCCTCTGGCTCCAGATGGCCCAGGACAAGACCGCCGTAGCGGGCCGGCTGCTGCTGAACACCCTCGACCATCTCAACCTGCTGTGGCAGGACAAGCTCAAGGCCGAGGACCTGCGCAACAAGAGCCGCCTGGAGGAACTGGACAAGGAGAAGGATCTCCTCGAGGAGGGCTACGCCATCCAGAAGGAGCGCAAGCTGGCCGAACTGAAGATCCGGGAGATGGAGATCAACCGGGACAAGGCGCTGGACCAGGAGCTGCAGGTCATCGACGACCAGCAGCGCGACCTGGAGTCCAAGCTGGAGGTGCTGACCTCCCTGGAGAAGATCGGCCACACGATCGTCACCGACCGGCCGGTCCGTCCCCGCAAGGCGCGGGCCCTCGGCCTGCTGACGCTGGCGGGGCTGCTGGCGGGGTTCGGCCTGGCCCTGGTCCGCGAGTATCTCGAGCGCAACCGGGAGATCATCTTCGCCGACAGGATCCGCTGACCCCGGGGCGGCGGGGATCCGACCGCGCCGTTTTCCCCTTGGCGACCCCGGTCCGTCAGGGGTATATTGCACCGGCCATCCGCCGGGCGACGCCCGGCTTTCTCGTGCAAGGGAGATCCTGGGATGAAACGTCTGATCCTCATGGGACTGTTCGCGATGGCCGCGCTCGTCGTGCTCGGCGGTTGCAACAAGGACGCCAACCAGCCGGCGGACGACCAGCAGGCCGCGTCGGTGCAGCAAGTGGAGGGACTCGTGGTCAAGGACATCGTCGTCGGAACCGGTGAGGAGGCCAAGGTCGGGGACATGGTCACCGTCCACTACACCGGCTGGGTCTATAGCGACGGCCAGAAGGCCGAGCAGCCGTTCGACAGCTCGATCCCCCGCGGCGAGCCCGCCACGTTCCCCATCGGGGTGGGCCGTCTGATCAAGGGCTGGGACCTGGGGATCCCCGGCATGCGTGTTGGCGGGAAGCGCGAGCTGATCATCTCCCCCGAGCTGGGCTACGGGGACCGCGAGATGCCCAACATCCCGGCCGGTTCGACCCTCCTGTTCGAGGTGGAGCTGGTGGACATCCCCCGCGTCCAGTTCGAGGATCTCTCCGTCGGTGACGGTCCCGTGGCCGAGGAGGGGGACATCGTCGACGTCCACTACACCGGCTGGCTCCAGGACGAGAACGGGGGCAAGGGCAAGAAGTTCGACAGCTCCCTGGACCGGGGGCAGCCGTTCACCTTCCAGATCGGCGCGCACCAGGTCATCCCCGGCTGGGAGCAGGGGATCGCCGGCATGCACGTCGGCGGGAAGCGCGAGCTGAGGATCCCGCCCGAGCTGGGCTACGGCTCCCGCGGGGCCGGCGGGGTCATTCCTCCCGGCGCGACGCTCATCTTCGACGTGGAGCTGACCGGGATCCAGGGCAAGACCGACCTGTCCGCCGGCCAGTAGTTCCTCGCCTGTTCCGGCACCGTGACGGCGCCCCGCTCGCCAGGGGCGCCGTCGCGTTCCGCCGCGGCGGCGGGTGGTAGTTCTTGCCTCACACTGCGCACACCATTAACATTGCCGCGGCTTCCAGCGGTCTTCCGGACGGGACGACCGCTGCTGTCTTGCTGGCGCCGGCAACCGGCCGGCCCGCCGGGTCCCCTCGCCGGGGCCCGGTCACGCGCAACCTGCAGCTCTGAGGGGTGATCCACCGATGGGCAACCTGTACTACCTGATCCCGGCGGCCGGCGTGCTGGCGCTGCTGTTCGCCCTCTGGAAATCGTCCTGGGTGAAACGCCAGGCGGTGGGCGAGGCGAAGATGGCCGAGATCGCCGGACACATCCACGAGGGCGCCATGGCCTTCCTGGGCCGCGAGTACCGCGTCCTGTCGATCTTCGTGCTGGTGGTGGCCGTCCTGCTGGCCTTCGGCAACCGCAGCCTGAGCAACTCCCACTGGTTGATCGGCGTCTCCTTCGTCCTGGGCGCCCTCTGCTCGGGCCTGGCCGGCTTCTTCGGCATGACCATCGCCACCCAGGCCAACGTGCGGACGACCAACGCCGCCCGCAGCAGTCTCAACGAGGCGCTGGCCGTGGCCTTCAGCGGCGGTACGGTCATGGGGATGAGCGTCGTCGGGCTGGGCGTGACCGGCCTGAGCATCCTGTTCCTGGTCTACTACGGCACCTTCCACGGCCGCGAGGGCTGGGACATCGCGCGGATCATCCAGATCGTGTCGGGCTTCTCCCTGGGGGCCAGCTCCATCGCCCTGTTCGCCCGCGTGGGTGGCGGGATCTACACCAAGGCGGCCGACGTGGGCGCCGACCTGGTGGGCAAGGTCGAGGCGGGGATCCCCGAGGACGATCCGCGCAACCCGGCCGTCATCGCCGACAACGTGGGCGACAACGTGGGTGACGTGGCCGGCATGGGAGCCGACCTGTTCGAGTCCTACGTCGGATCGATCGTCGGTGCCATGATCCTGGGTGTCACCTTCGTCTCCGGGAGCATGAACGGCGTCCTGCTGCCGCTGATCCTGGCGGCGGCCGGGATCGTCGTCTCCATCCTGGGGACCTTCTTCGTCCGCACCCGCGAGGGCGGCAATCCCCAGACGGCCCTGAACACCGGGACCTTCGGGGCCGGGGCCCTGATGGTCGTCGTCTCCTTCTTCGTCATCCGCCGGATGCTGCCGGCCGAGCAGGCCATGGGGGTCTTCTGGGCGACGATCGCCGGCCTGGCCGGTGGGGTCGCCATCGGGATGATCACCGAGTACTACACCTCCGACGTCCGCAAGCCGGCCCAGGGGATCGCCAAGGCGAGCGAGACCGGCCCGGCCACGAACATCATCGCCGGCCTGGCCCTGGGGATGCTCTCGACCGCCTGGCCGGTGATCGTGCTGAGCATCGCCATCCTGGTGGCCTACAACTTCGCCGGGCTGTACGGGATCGCCATCGCGGCGCTGGGGATGCTGTCCACGACCGGCATCCAGCTGGCCGTCGACGCCTACGGTCCCATCGCCGACAACGCCGGCGGCATCAGCGAGATGGCCGGCCTGGGGCCCGAGGTCCGCGGCCGGACCGACAAGCTGGACGCGGTGGGCAACACGACTGCCGCCATCGGCAAGGGTTTCGCCATCGGCTCGGCGGCCCTGACCGCCCTGGCCATGTTCAGCGCCTACCAGCACATCGTGGGGCTGGAGTCCATCGACATCATGGAGCCCAAGGTCCTGGTGGGCCTGCTGCTGGGCGCCATGCTGCCGTTCCTGTTCTCCAGCTACGCCATGAGCGCCGTCGGGCGGGCCGCCTTCTCCATGATCGAGGAGGTGCGCCGCCAGTTCCGCGAGATCCCCGGCCTGATGGAGGGTGAGGCCACGGCCGACTTCCGCCGCTGCGTCGACATCTCCACGGCCGCGGCCATCAAGGAGATGATCGTGCCCGGTCTGCTGGCCGTCCTGGCCCCGGTCATCGTCGGCTTCCTGGGCGGGACCGCCATGCTGGGCGGCCTGCTGGCCGGTGTGACGGCCTCGGGCGTGCTGATGGCCATCTTCATGGCGAATGCCGGCGGCGCCTGGGACAACGGCAAGAAGTACATCGAGAGCGGTCACCACGGCGGCAAGGGGAGTGACGCCCACAAGGCCGCCGTCGTCGGCGACACCGTCGGCGATCCGTTCAAGGACACGGCCGGTCCCAGCCTCAACATCCTGATCAAGCTGATGAGCGTCATCAGCGTCGTCATCGGTCCCATCCTGGTGCGGGTGGGCTGAGCAGGTCGGGATCCCGATCCCGCATCGTTGGACCCGGTCCCCGTCTGGGGACCGGGTCCCTGCCTTTTGGCCCGTCCGGCGGGGTGGTGCCGTGATCGCACTGCGGTTCGCTATGATCTTGAAGGTCACCTTCGATTCCATTTCAGAGTATCTTCCCCGGCCCCAATAGGATAGTGTGTCCCCGGAGAGGAGGGGGGAATGTCGTCCAGGAATAATTGTTTATTTCTTGACGACATCGGATACGAGAATAACGTATTTCGCGAGAGTGGGTTCCTCAGAGGCCTCGCAACCACAGGAGAGCTGGCATGGCGCGCTATCATCTGCCCGAGGGTCGCGTGACCGACTTCGTGCGCCACCTCATGGGGCAAAAGAAGGTGGTGGCTCCCCAGCGCAAGGGAGCCGTCAGCTACGCGTTCGCCGAGGTGACCGATCCCGAGAGGGTGGTCCTGGACTACCCGCGGACGCTCCATTCGGTGAAGAAGTACTTCCTGCCGCCGCGGGAGCGGCTCCTGTCGTTCCGGATCGACGACCAGTCGTTCCAGAGCGAGCAGCCCGAGCCGTGCGACACCATCTTCCTGGGGGTCCACAGCTACGACCTGCAGGCCGTCCATCGCCTCGACTACAACTTCAGCCAGGGCAATCCCGAGAGCCACTACCTGGTCCGCCGCCGCGGGGCCGTCTTCGTGGGCGTCTCGTTCACGCCCGATCGCTGGCACTTCAGCGACTCGGTGGGGATCCCCGTCAACCGGACCGACGGCTTCGACCTGTTCCTCCACAAGGTCGACGACGGCTACGTCCTGGAGGTGGTCAGCGATACCGGCCGGGAACTGCTCGACGGGTTCGACCTGGAGGAGTTCATCGGCAGCCTGCCGCCGCCGGGACGGTTCCAGCAGCACCTGTACGCGCCGCCGGGGAGGATCGCCGAGGCCCTGGCCGTCAGCTTCGACCATCCCGTCTGGGAGGAGGCGGTCAAGCACTGCGTCGGCTGCGGGACCTGCAACCTTGTCTGTCCCACCTGCTACTGCTTCGAGGTCGACGACGAGGTGGACGTCAGCGTCACCGCCGGGGCCCGCGTCCGCTACTGGGACGGCTGCACGGTGCGCGACTTCACCCGCGTCGCCGGCGGCGAGGTCTTCCGCGAGGGGCTGGACACCCGCCAGCGCCACCGGATCTACAGGAAGTTCAAGTACATCACCGACGAGACGGGCGAGTCGTGGTGCGTGGGCTGCGGGCGGTGCACCGCCGCCTGTCCGGCCGGCATCAGCATCGTCGAGATCGTCAACCGCCTGGTCATCGACTACGACCGCGGTCGCGTCACCGCGGCCGGGTCGCGTCACTGAGGGAGGGGCCGATGAGCGAAGCGACGAGCCACGATCTGCAACCTCGCGATCTCTACACGCCGACCCTCGCCACGATCACCGACGTGCGCGAGCTGACGCCCCTGGAGAAGCTCTTCACCGTGGAACTGCCCGGTGGCGAGGAACTGGGACACCACCCGGGCCAGTTCGTCGAGGTCTCCCTGTTCGGTGTGGGGGAAGGACCGTTTTCCATCTCCTCCTCGCCCACCCTGCGCGGAAAGTTCGAGCTGGGGATCCGGCGCGTGGGCGTGCTGACCGAGGCCCTCCACCGGCTCGGTCCCGGCGACAAGGTCGGGATCCGCGGGCCGTTCGGCCACGGGTTCGACGTGGACGCCTTCCGCGGCAGGGACGTGCTGATCATCGCGGGCGGGATCGGCCTGGTGCCGCTGCGCTCGCTGATCAACTACGTCCTGGACAACCGGTCCGACTTCGGCCGGCTGATCGTCTGCTACGGCAGCCGCAGCGACCGTGAGCTGCTGTTCACCGACGAGCTGCAGCGCTGGGTCGAGGACCCCGGGGTCGAGTACCACGTCACCGTCGACCACGGCTCGCCCGACTGGCAGGGCAGGACCGGCGTCATCACGACCCTGATCCCGCCCCTGGAGCTGGACCTGCCCCGCACGTTGGCGGCCATCTGCGGCCCCCCGGTCATGTACCGGTTCGTCCTGCTGGCCCTGCAGAGCAAGGGGTTGCCCGAGGAGAACATCTACATGTCGTTGGAGCGCCGCATGAAGTGCGGTGTGGGGAAGTGCGGGCACTGCCAGATCAACCATTCCTACGTCTGCCAGGACGGCCCAGTGTACCACTACCCGGTGCTCAGAGCTCTCCAGGAGGCGCTGTGATGAGCGGAAAACCCAGGATCGGCTTCTACGATTTCACCGGCTGCGAGGGTTGCGAGCTGAACCAGCTCAACTTCGAGAACGAGCTGCTGGACATGCTCGAGCACGTCGAGATCGTCGAGTGGCGGGAGGCGATGGACGACAAGGTGGAGGAGGTGGACATCGCCTTCGTCGAGGGTTCCCTCTCCACGCCCAGCTGCATCGAGCGGATCAACGCCATCCGGCGCAAGTGCAAGATCCTGGTGGCCGTCGGCGCCTGCGCCGTCCAGGGCGGGATCAATGCCGTCAAGAACATCCACCCCATCGAGCAGGTCCGCGAGTACGTCTACGGCGAGGACAAGTACCTCTTCCCCACCCTGCCGGCGCTGCCGCTCTCGGCGGCCGTCAAGGTCGACTACGAGGTGCGCGGCTGTCCCATGACGCAGGAGGAGTTCCTGCGGGTCTTCACCGCGCTGGTCATGGGCAAGCAGCCGCAGGTCCCCGACCGGGCCGTCTGCACCGACTGCAAGCTGCGGGAGAACGAGTGCGTCTACGAGAAGGGGATGATCTGCCTGGGGCCGGTGACCCGGGCCGGTTGCAACGCGCGCTGTCCCTCCTTCGGGCAGTACTGCACCGGCTGCCGGGGCCTGGTCAGCGAGCCGAACCTGGCGGGCATGGAGGAGATCCTCGTCCAGCACGGCCTGTCGGTGGAGGAGGCCCGCAAGCGGTTGCAACTGTTCAACGCCAATCAGCTCGAGGGGGTGTCCTCATGAGCCGGAACCTGGAGATCAACGTCGAGCACCTGACCCGGGTCGAGGGGCACGGCAACATCGTGGTCAACATGCGCGACGGCGTGCTGGAGAAGGCCCAGCTCGAGATCGTCGAGGCGCCCCGCTACTTCGAGGCGATGCTGCTGGGCCGCAGCTTCCACGAGGCGGCCATCATCACCTCGCGCATCTGCGGGATCTGCTCCCTGGGCCACCAGATGACCTCGCTGAAGGCCACCGAGGCGGCCCTGGGGCTGGAGGTCAGCGAGCAGACCGTCCTGCTGCGCAAGCTGCTGATCCACGGCGCCACCCTGCAGTCGAACATCCTGCACGCCTACTTCCTGGCGGCGCCCGACTTCCTGAAGGTGGGGTCGGTCTTCCCCCTGATCGACACCCACCCCGAGGTCGTCAAGCGGGCCCTGCGGATGAAGCGACTGGCCAACGACATCAGCGAGTTCGTGGGCGGCCGGGCCGTCCATCCGATCGCCTGCGTCCCGGGCGGCTTCACGGCCATCCCGACCGAGGCGACCCTGCGCGAGCTGAAGCGGCGGCTGGAGGAGCAGATGCTCCCGGACATCCTGGCCACCGTCGAGACGCTGGAGTCCCTGGCCGCGGCCATCCCCGACTTCGAGCGCGAGACCGAGTACATCTCCCTGCGCAGCGACGACGACTACGCCCTCTACGACGGCGACATCTGCTCCTCGGACACGGGCCGGGTCCCCGTCTCCGAGTACCGGCGGATGACCAACGAGTTCGTCGTCCCCCACAGCACGTCCAAGCACGCCCGGGCGAACCGGGACGCCTTCATGGTCGGCGCCCTGGCGCGCTGGAACAACAACCACGACCGCCTCTGTGACCTGGCGCTGGAGGCGGCGAAGCGCCTGGGCCTGGCGCCGGGCTGCACCAACCCCTTCATGAACACCATCGCCCAGGTGGTGGAGTGCGCCCACTGCACCGTGGACAGCATTGCCATCATCGACGAGCTGCTCACCCGCGGGCTCAGGGACGAGCAGCCCAACCAGGAGCCGACCCGCTACGGGACCGGCGTGGGGGCCACCGAGGTGCCGCGGGGCATCCTCTACCACGAGTACACCTACGACCGGCTGGGGAGGATCACCGCCGCCAACTGCATCATCCCCACGGGCCAGAACCTGGAGAACATCGACCACGACATGCGGGAGCTGGTGCCCCAGGTGATCGACCGGCCGCAGGAGGAGATCGCCCACTTGCTGGAGATGCTCGTGCGGGCCTACGATCCGTGCATCTCCTGCTCGGTGCACATGCTGGACGTGGAGTTCGTGGAGTGACGATGCGGATCCTGGCGGTGGGCAACGAGGCCTGCGGCGACGACGGGGTGGGGGCGGCCGTCCTGGCGACCATCCGCAGCGAGGGGCTGCTGCCCGGGGCGGAACTGGTCGACGCCGGCCTGGATCCCCTGGCGCTCGTCGACCGCCTGGCGCCCGACGAGCTGAACGTCGTCGTCGACGCGGCGCGGATGGGGGAGGCGCCGGGCACGGTCCGGCGCTTCACCCCCGACCAGCTGCGGCTGCGCCCGTGGCGCGACCGGCTCTCGGCCCACGGGATCGGCCTGCCCGAGGCGCTGGCCCTGGCCGAGGTGGTGGGCAGCCTGCCCGAACGCCTGGTCATCATCGGCGTGGAACCGGAACGGACGGAGATCGGACAGGGGCTGTCGCCCGCCGTGGCGGGGGCGGTCCCCGAGGTGATCGCGATCATTGCAGCGGAGGTGGACGGCCATGCAGCGGACCATCCTGGTCATCGACGATGACATCGACCTGGTGGAGATCATCCGGGTCACCCTCGAGAACGAGGGGTACCGGGTCCTCGACGCCCAGACCGGCGAGCAGGGCCTGGAACTGGCTCGCAGGGAGCACCCCGACCTGATCCTGCTCGACGTCATGATGAACGACATCGACGAGGGGTTCCAGGTGGCCTACCGGTTGCGGGGGGGGCGCGAGACCGCGGACATCCCCATCATCATGCTGACGGCCGTGGCCGACCAGACCGGTTACCGGTTCGATCCCGACCGCGACGCGGAATTCCTCCCGGTGGACGCCTACCTGGAGAAACCGGTCGGCCCCCGCAAGCTGCTGGACGTCGTCCGCGAGAACCTGCCGGCCCAGGCGTGAAGCGGTCATGGAAGACGACGGCATGACCACCGACGCCGGCTTCCGCTTCGTCACGGCGGAGTCGTTGCGGCGCCGCAGCCGCTGGTTCGTGGCCATGCGCTGGTTCGCGGCGGCGGGGGCGCTCCTGCTGGCCGTCCTCGCCATTCCGGTGGGGGGACTGGAGCTGCCCCTGGGTCGGATCCTGCTGATCCTGCTGCTGCTGCTGGCCGCCAACCTCGTCTTCCACCAGCGCAACCGGCGCGCCCCGGCCGTCGCAGTGGAGGAGGAGACCCGCTGGTTGAAGTACCAGATGGTCAGCGACCTCTTCCTGCTGGCGGCGCTGATGCACCTGAGTGGCGGGATCGAGAATCCCCTGCAGCTGCTGTTCATCGTCCACGTGATCATCGCCGGCCTGCTGCTGCGGGGGCGGGACGTGCTGGGAATCGCCCTGATGGCGGGGCTGCTGTTCACCGCCGTCGCCGTCGGGGAGCACGTCCACCTGCTCCACCACCACCACCTGCTGGGCCGCGATCCCCGGGCCCACAGCCTCCCCTTCCTGCTGCTGGACCTGGCCGTCTTCTGGGTGGTCCTGGCCGTCTGCACGGTGATGGCCCTGTCGATCATGAACCGCCACCGCGCCATCCGCGACGAGCTGCTGGAGCAGCACCGTCGCCTGGTGGCGGCCGACCACGCCAAGATGGACTTCTTCCGCTTCGTGACCCACGAGCTGAAGAACCCGGTCATCACGGCCCAGAGCGCCATCGAGGCCGTCCTGCAGATCGAGGGGCCGCGCCTGTCGGACTCGGCACGCGACATGCTGGAGCGGTCCCGGCAGCGCCTGGCCCAGGCCACCGACATCGTCAAGGACCTGGCTGATCTGACCCGCGGCCGGCTGGACGCCGAGCGCGAGAGCAGCCGCGTCGATGTGCGCCTGGTCGTCGAGGACGTCCTGGCGGGACAGGGCGAGCTGATCGCCAGGCGGGGACTGGTGGTCGAGAAGCGCCTGCCCGACCGGCCGGTCGTCCTGGTGACCAGTCCCACCTCGGTGGAGAAGATCGTCCTGAACCTGGTCAGCAACGCCGTTCGCTACAACCGCGAGGGCGGCCTGCTGCTCGTGGCGGTGGAGGACCGGGGCGACGAGGTCGTCCTGACCGTCGCCGACGAGGGGATCGGGATCGCCCCGCAGGACCGCGAGAAGATCTTCGACGAGTTCTACCGCGCGCCGGCGGCCAAGAAGATCTCCAACCTGGGGACCGGCCTGGGGCTGCCGATCGTCAAGCGGTTCGTCGATCAGCTCGGCGGCCGCATCGAGCTGCACAGCGTCGTCGGCGACGGGACGACCTTCCACGTCCACCTGCCGCGGCGGGAAGAGGCGACCGGTCGGGGGAACGGCGGTGCCGGCGACGGCGCCCCGCCGGCCGTCACGGGATAGGGGGGGACGATGGACGACAGGATTCCCTGCGGCGGTCTGCTGGAGAAGGCCAGGCAGTGCCTGGTCAAGGTCCACGGCTTCGCGTGGCGTCCGGGGGAATCGTGCGGCGTGCTGTCCCTGTTCGGCGCCGGCGCCATCCCCCTGTCGTTCCTGAACATCGGCACCGGCGACGACGACCTGCTGAGCATGACTCTCTGCTTCGGGGCCGACCGGTTGCCGCAGGCGCGGCCCCTGGTGGGGCGGATCGAAGCGTTGTTCCGGCCCCGGTCGGTGACCGTCGTCGAGGACGTGACGATCCTGACGGTCTACGGTCCCCACTTCGGCGAGAAGCACGCCCTGGCCAGCGAGGCCTTCTCCGCCCTCTGCCGCGAGTCCGTTCGCGTCCTCGCCGTCTGCTCCTCGATCAACAGCATCTCCATCGTCGTCACCGGCGACGAGGCCGCCCCCGCTCGCCGCTCCCTGGCGGCGCGGTTCGCGTGGCCGGAGTGAAGCGTGTCCCGGGTGCCAGGGCATCCAGCAGGGCCCTGGCCTTCAGCAGTGATTCCTCCCACTCGGCCGCCGGGTCGGAGTCGGCCACGATCCCGCCGCCTGTCTGCAGCGTGACGCGTCGCCCCCGCAGGCAGAAGGTGCGGATGACGATGCTGGTGTCCATGTCCCCGCCGGCACTCAGGTAACCGATGCTCCCGGTGTAGGGGCCACGGGCGGTCGGTTCCAGGTCGGCGATGATCTCCATGGCCCGGATCTTGGGCGCGCCGGTGACCGAGCCTCCGGGGAAGGCCGCTCGCAGCAGGTCGACCGCCCCCAGCCCGGGCCGCAGCCGCCCGGTGACCGTGGAGACCAGGTGGTGGACCGTGGGATGGCTCTCCAGGGCACACAGGTCAGGCACGACGACGCTCCCCGGCCGGCAGGCCCGGCCCAGGTCGTTGCGGAGCAGGTCCACGATCATGACGTTCTCGGCGCGGTCCTTCCCGCTGGCGCGCAGCGCCGCGGCCAGTTCCGCGTCGGCGGCCGGGTCGGCACCGCGGGGACGGGTTCCCTTGATGGGGCGGGTCTCCACCCGGTCGCCGCGCAGCAGGAGGAACCGTTCCGGTGAGGCCGAGGCCAGCACGAGGTCGCCGACCCGGACGAAGGCCGCGAACGGAGCCGGTGTCCGCGCCCGCAGGCGCAGGTAGAGGGACCAGGGATCGTCGCCGGGCGGCAGGTCGGTGGCCAGGCGGTGGGTGAAGTTGGCCTGGTAGATGTCGCCGGCGCGGATGTGCTCCAGCACGGTCTCGACACGGCGGAGGTAGTCGTCACGGCCGGCCAGGTTGCCGGTCACCACCGGCGGGCGGTCCGGCGGGGGGGGCACCGCGACAGCGCGGGGTGCGTCGTCGAGCAGGGCCTTCAGCCACGCGGCCCGCCGCCGCGCCCGTCGTTCCCTGGTGGCCGGGGTCCGCTCGGGGTGACCGCTGCTGAGGATCCACCCCTCGCGGCGGCCGCGGTGGAAGCAGGCGACGACGTCGCAGAACCCCAGGGCCAGGTCGGGAAAGCCCATGTCGTCGCGGCGGTGGGGCGGGATCCGCTCCAGCCGCCGGACGAGGTCGTAGCCCAGCCAGCCGACGGCACCGGTCTGCAAGGGGGGCAGGTCCGGGTCCGGCGTCACGGCCCAGCGCGCCAGTTCCCCGGCCAGCAGGTTCAGCGGATCGTCCGCCACCGGCCGACCGTCCAGCAGGACCCGGTCGCCGCGGGCCACGAGGGTCCGGAAGGGGTCGCTCGCCAGGAAGCTCCAGCCGTCGGTCTCCCCGCCGGCGCTGTCCAGCAGCACGGCGAACGGCCGCCCGGCCAGGGGTGTGAAGGCCGCCGCGGGGTCGCGGTAGGGGATGGGGAAGGCCAGGACCGTGTCGTTCATGCGGGGAAGATAGTCCCCTTCGGTGCGTCGGGCGAGCGGTGGCGTCCCGGCCGCCGTTGCCGGCCCGGTGCCCGATCAGCAGATCCGCGGCAGCTGCAACCCCAGCGGCATGTCGACGATCCGCTCCACGCCCAGGGCCGTGCGCAGGGTGACCATCCCGGCGTGGTCCGCGGTGACGGCGCCGACGATCGCCGCGTCGCGGCCCAGCGGGTGGGACCGCAGGGCGGCCAGGGCGGCGTCGGCGGCGTCGGCGGCGACCACGGCCACCAGTTTTCCCTCGTTGGCCACGGCCAGGGGGTCGAAGCCCAGGATCTCGCAGGCGGCCTGCACGTCGTCCCGCACCGGGATGCTCCCCTCCTCCAGGACGATTCCCACGCCGGCCGCGGCGGCGAACTCGTTGAGGGTCGTCGCCAGCCCGCCCCGGGTCGGGTCGCGCATGGTCCGCAGCCGTCCGTCGGGGCAGGCGTCCAGCAGGGCGGCCGCCAGATCGTGCAGCGGTGCGGTGTCGCTGGCGATCGTGGCGCGGAAGGAGAGCTCCTCGCGCGTCGCCATGATGGCCATGCCGTGGTCGGCGATCGTCCCGGAGACCAGGACCGCGTCGCCGGGCCGGATCCGGTCGGCGCCCAGGACGACGCCGTCGGGGACGACGCCGATGCCGCTGGTGTTGATGAACATCCCGTCGCCGTGGCCGCGGTCGACGACCTTGGTGTCCCCGGTGACGATCCGCACCCCCGCCCGCCGGGCGGCGGCGGCCATGCTGTCGAGGATCCGCTCCAGCGTGGCCAGCGGCAGTCCCTCCTCCAGGATCAGGCCGACCGACAGGTACAGGGGGCGCGCCCCGCCCATGGCCAGGTCGTTGACCGTCCCGTTGACGGCCAGCTCGCCGATGTCCCCGCCGGGGAACTCCAGGGGCGAGACGACGAAGGTGTCGGTGCTGAAGGCCAGCCGTCCGGCCGGGACCTCCAGGATCGCCTGGTCCTCCAGGCGGTCCAGCTGCGGGTTGCCGAAGCGGGGCAGCAGGTGGCGGGCGATCAGCTCGCCGGACAGCCGCCCGCCGGCCCCGTGGGCCAGCTGGATGGTGTCGTGGTCGGTCAGCGGCAGGGGACAGGAGAGGTCGTCGATGTCGGCCATCACGTCCTCCGAGGTTCGGGCCGGTGGTAGCGGTAGTAGGCGGCACAGGCGCCCTCGCTGCTGACCATGGTCGCGCCAAGGGGGGTCGACGGCGTGCAGTCGGTCCCGAAGGCGGGACACTCGGGCGGCTTGCTCAGCCCCTGCAGGATCCGGCCGCTGATGCAGACGACCGGCTCCGTCGGCGCGATCTCACCCACGTCGAACCGTCGCTCGGCGTCGAAGGCGGCGTACTGCTCGCGCAGGCGCAGGCCGCTGCGGGGGATGACCCCCAGCCCGCGCCAGGGGCGGTCGCAGACCTCGAACACCTCGTCGACGACGGCCCGGGCGGCGGGGTTGCCGTCGCGGCGGACGGCCCGCCCGTAACGGTTGACCACGCCGTGCTCGCCCCTTTCGAGCATCTCGACGCAGGCCAGCAGGCCCTGCAGCAGGTCGACGGGCTCGAAGCCGGTCGGGACGATCGGCACCCGGAAGCGGGCGGCCAGCTCCTCGTACTCGGTCCAGCCCATGATCGTGCAGACGTGTCCGGCGGCCAGGAAACCCTGCACGCGGTTGCGGGGAGAGGAGAGGATGGCCGCCATGGCCGGCGGCACCAGGACGTGGCTGACCAGCAGGCTGAAGTTCTCCAGCCCCTCGGCGGCGGCCTGGCGGACCGCCATGGCGTTGCCGGGGGCGGTGGTCTCGAAACCGACGGCCAGGAAGACGACCTCGCGGTCCGGGTTGGCGCGGGCCAGCTTCAGCGCCTCCAGGGGGGAGTAGACGACCCGCACGTCGCCGCCGCGGGACTTGACCTGCAGCAGATCGCCCTTGCTGCCCGGGACCCGCAGCATGTCGCCGAAGCTGGTGAACAGGACCCCCGGCCGGGAGGCGATGGCCAGGGCCCGGTCGATCGTCTCCAGGGGGGTGACGCAGACGGGACAGCCGGGACCGTGGACCAGGGTGATCTGCTCCGGGAGGAGCCGGTCGATGCCGTGGCGCAGCAGGGCGTGGGTCTGCCCGCCGCAGATCTCCATGATCGTCCAGGGCCGGGTCACGGCGGCACGGATCTGCTCCAGCAGCGCCCGGGCCAGCTCGGGGTCGCGGTACTCGTCCAGGAACTTCACGATGCGCCCCCCCGGTTGCCGTCCGCCGGGGTCCCGTCCGCCGCCTCGCCGGCACCACCGTCGGCCCTCAGGTCGGCCTCCAGGTGGGCGTTCAGCTCGGTCAGCAGTTCCAGGGAGCGGCGGGCCTCCTCCTCGTCCACCACCTGCAGGGCAAAGCCGGCGTGGACCAGGACGTACTGGCCCACCTCGACCTCGGGGACGTAGGCCAGGCAGGCCGTGTTCTCCGCCCCGGCGTAGTCGATCCGGCCCATGGTCAGGCCGCCCTCCTCGAAGATCTCGACGACGCGGCCCGGGATGGCTAGGCACATGTGCGGTTCCTTTCGTCGCAGGTCCCTGACAAAGATAGCCGGGTTCCGTGAAATGTCTAACAGGCGAGTGGTGTCACTGAAAATGTGTCCGGACCGTATGCTGCAGCAGCGGGGCGTGTTAACCGATCCGGCCCACTTCCTTGACGAAGGCAGCGGGGGATCTCTACACTGCGGACGATCTCACCTCCCGCAGACCATATTCGATGGAGGCGCTCCATGCATCCCCTGTGGTGTCATTTCGCGCAGAACTTCCGACACGAGCCCGGCGGCCGGATCATCTACTTTCCCGGCGGCCTCAGCGGCAAGGGGCGCCTGGTCCCGGACCAGGGGACGTATCGGCGTCTGGTCCGTCGCGGCAACGCCCTCTGGTATGGTTTTCTGGCCTGTATCTTCCTGCTACCGGCACTGCTGGGCCCGCGTGGTGTGCTGATCTTGCCCATCGTGGCCGTCGTCCACCTGCTGCTGCTGCGACGCCTGCACGCCGGCTTGCCCGAGGTGGACGTGGCCGACACCTGGCGTGACCGCATGCAGCGCGCTGCCACATGCAAGGGGCGGGCCTGGTTGCGGGTGGAACTGGTCATGGCCCTGGTACTGGCCGCCGCCTCGCTGGCACTGTTCTACACCCGGACGCTGGAGTATCCCCTGGCCTGGCTGCTGGCCGTCCTCTTCCTGGTCGATGCCGGGTTCGCCTGGGTGCAGCTGTCGCGGCTCTGCCGCCCGGGGGCAGTGTCGTGAGGCTCGGGGGACGGCGCCTGGAGGACCTGCCCGAGCTGGCAGGTCTCTCCCGGCGGGAACGGCGGATCCTGGTGACCGAGGCCCGCAGCCGGGCGCTGGCGGGGCGTGTGGGGAGGGAGTTCCTGCGGGGTGCGGCCTACCTGCTGGTGGCCGGGATCGCGGCCCGGGCGGTGACCTCGCTCTGGTCGAGCCGGCTCTGGCTCGACATGGGCGTGATCGTGGTGTTCCTGGTCGTGGCCATGGAGATCATGGATCGCCAGAGGGCGCGGTTCATCGAGCCGGTCCTGCAGGAAATGATCAGGCAGCGGCGCCACGGCGACGCGCGATGACCGCCTGCCCCACGCTGATCGCACCGTCGTTGGGGGGCAACTCCCGCGGCAGCAGGGGATCGAGTCCCGCCTCGCGCAGCCGCGCCGGCAGCAGCGTGGCCAGGATCTCGTTCTGCATCACCCCGCCGGCCAGGACGATCGTCTCCACCCCGGTCTGACGCGCCGCCAGGCGCGCCGCCTCGGTCCACATGGCCAGCACCGTGGCGTGGAAGCGGGCCGCCAGGTCGGCCACATCTCCGCCGGCCAGCAGGTGCGCTGCCGCCGCGCGGACGAGCGGCGCGACGGCCATGACCAGCCGCCCGTCCCGCTCGGCGATCTCCCACTCCCACGGCGCGGCGGCCGCCACGGCAGCCGTGTCGGTCAGGGCCGTCAGCTCGATGGCGGCCTGGGCCTCGTAGCGGATCTCTCCCCAGCGGCCGGTCAGGGCGGCCACGGCGTCGAACAGCCGCCCGGCGCTGCTGGTGGGGGTGGTGTTCACTCCCTTGCGGAGCATCTCCAGGACCGGTTCCGCCGGCCGCTCGGCGAGCCACGGCAGGTCCGGCAGCTCCCCGTCGAACGCCTGCCACATGTAGGCCACCGCGATCCGCCACGGGGCGCGGATGGCCGCGTCGCCACCGGGCAGCGGGACGGTCTCCAGGTGGCCCAGCCGCGCGTAGCCGTCCGCGTCGCCCAGCAGCAGCTCGCCGCCCCAGATCGTCCCGTCGTCGCCGTAGCCGGTGCCGTCCAGGACCAGGCCCAGGGTGGGACCGGTGACGCCGTGCTCCGCCTGCACGGCCGCCAGGTGGGCGTGGTGATGCTGGACCGGGACCAGCGGCACGGACCGGTCGGCGGCCGCCTCGCGGGCCCAGCGGGTGGCCAGGTAGCCGGGGTGCAGGTCGCAGGCGACGACGGCCGGGCGGCATTCCAGCAGCTCCTCCAGGGTGGCGATCGTCTCGCGGAAGAACTCGTAGGCCGGCAGGTTGGACAGGTCGCCCACGTGGGGGCTGACGAAGGCGCGGTCCTCCTTCAGCAGGCAGACCGTGTTCTTCAGCTCCGCACCGGTGGCCAGGACCGGCGGGCCCGCCGACGCGGCGCCGCGGACGAAGACCGGCACCGGCGCATAGCCGCGGCTGCGGCGCAGCAGCAGCGGCCCGGAGGACAGCGGCAGGACGACCGAGTCGTCGGCCCGCCGGACGATGGGCCGGTCGTGCAGCAGCCACCCGTCGGCGATCCCCGCCAGTCGCCGTTGTGCCTCGGCGTCGTCCAGGCAGATCGGTTCGTCGCTCGCGTTGCCGCTGGTCATCACCAGGACGGTGACGCCGCGATCGCGCAGCGTGTCCAGCAGCAGGTGGTGCAGCGGCGTGTAGGGGAGCATGATCCCCAGGCGCCGGTGGCCGGGGGCGACGGCGTCGGCCACCGGCGCGTCCGGTCGGCGCGGCAGCAGGACGATGGGTGCCTGCGGTGACGAGAGCAGCCGCGCCGCCGCTTCGTCCACCTCGGCCAGGCGGCGGGCGGTGGCCAGATCCGGGACCATCAGCGCCAGCGGCTTGCCCTCGCGCCGCTTACGCTCGCGCAGGCGACGGACGGCGGCCTGGTCGTCGGCCCGCAGCGCCAGGTGGAAGCCGCCCAGGCCCTTGATCGCCACGATCCGGCCGCCGGTCAGCAGCGCCGCGACGGCGTCCAGCGGATCGTCCCCCTCCGGCGCGTCGATCCCGTCGGCGGTCGCCAGCCGCAGCCGCGGCCCGCACTCGGGGCAGGCATTGGGCTGGGCGTGGAAGCGGCGGTCGGCGGGGTCGTCGTACTCGGCCCGGCAGCGGGGACACATGGCGAAGCCGGCCATGCTGGTCCAGGGACGGTCGTACGGCAGGTGGCGGATGATGGTCCAGCGCGGCCCGCAGTTGGTGCAGTTGGTGAAGGGGTAGCGGAAGCGACGGTCGCGCGGGTCGCGGATCTCCCGCAGGCAGTCGGCGCAGGTGGCCACGTCGGGCGGCACGAGGGTCGTCACCCCGGGCGAGTCGACCGACGGCCGGATGACGAACGTCGCGTCGCCGGCCGGCGGCAGCTCCTCGGCGGCGACGGAGACGACCCGGGCCAGCGGCGGCGCCTCGTCGCGCAGGCGGCGGGCGAACTCGTCCAGGCGCGCGGGCGGTCCCTCGATCTCGATCACGACCCCGTCGCTGGTGTTGGTCACGAAGCCGCCCAGCTCCAGCCCGGCGGCCAGCCGGTGGACGAACGGCCGGAAGCCGACCCCCTGGACGATGCCGTCCACCCGCAGGCGGCGGCGGGCGCGGTCCCCGGCTCCGCTCACCGCCCCGCGACCCTGGCGCGCAGCCAGTCGAGCCATCCGTCCATCCCCTCGCCGGTCAGGGCCGACAGGCGCAGGGTCTCCAGCCGCGGGTTCAGGCGCCGCGCGGCCGCCTCGCAGGCGTCGGCGTCGAACGGCACGTGGGGCAGCAGGTCGATCTTGTTCAGCACGCAGAGCTGTGAGCCGGCGAACATGGTGGGGTACTTCAGCGGCTTGTCGTCCCCCTCGGTGACGCTGATGACGACGACCCTGGCCGCCTCGCCCAGGTCGAACAGGGCCGGGCAGACCAGGTTGCCGACGTTCTCGATCAGCAGCAGCGAGCCTGAGGGCGGGTCCAGCTCCTCGCACGCCCGCCGGATCATCGACGCGTCCAGGTGGCAGCCGTGACCGGTGTTGATCTGCAGGACCGGAGCCCCGGTGGCGGCGATGCGGTCGGCGTCGCGGCTGGTCTGCTGGTCCCCCTCGATGACCGCCACCGGCAGCTCGCCGGCCAGCTCGCGGATGGTCCGCTCCAGCAGGGTCGTCTTCCCGCTGCCGGGGGAGGAGACCAGGTTCAGGGCGATGATCCCGCGCGCGGCGAACCAGCCGCGGTTCCACTCGGCCGCGCGGTCGTTCTCCGACAGGACGGCCTGCTCGACGGCGATCTCCCGGCCGCCGCCGTGCTCGTGGACGTGGGTGTGACCGTGCTCGTGGTCGTGGTCGTGGCGATGGTCGTGATGATGGTGGTCGTGCCCGTGGTGATGCGGGTGGCCGTGTGTGTGCTCGTGCTCCGGGGCGGGTTCCTCGCGGCCGGGGATGTGATAGGTGATCTCCTCGCCTGGCTGTCCGCAGCCGCAGGTGTCGCACATGGTCTGGCCTCCGTCTCGATGTTCCGGTGTCCCGGTCGGTCCCGCTCTCAGTCGACGTTCAGGGAGCGCACGGTCAGCTCGCGACCGGCGACGATCTCCAGCCCCGGTGTCCCGCACTCGGGGCAGGTCCCCAGCGGTACTTCCAGCTCCGGCTCGGCCCCGCAGGTGGGGCAGTGCCCCCTGCCGGGGATGTCCCGGACGACGAGCTCGGTCTCGACGGTCAGCTGATCCTCCCCGCGCGCGGCGGCGAAGCAGAACCGCAGCGCCTCGAGCTCGACGCCGGCCAGCCTCCCGATCGCCACCTCGACGCTGTTGATCCGCGCCGCGCCGGCTTCCCGGGCCTGCCGGCGGGCGATCTCCAGGATGCTCGTGGCGATGGACAGCTCGTGCATGGCACTCCCCGAAGATGCGTCAGGATCTGTGAACAAGGTAACATCCGCTCGCCGCGAGGCAAGGCCTGCCGGTCAGGGCAGATGGACGTTGATCCCCGGCAGCCACCGCAGCCCGTGCGGGTTGTTGGCCGCCTGGTTCAGCAGGCCGATCTGGACGCCGTGCAGCTCCCGGGCCCGGTTCAGCAGGCCGACCTGCAGGCCGTCGACCCGCCCGTCGCAGCGGTTGTAGGCGGCGACGGCCACTCCGCGCAGGCGCTCGCAGCCGATCCCCGCCCCGGCGAGGGCGAGGCCGTCGATCCGGTCGGCGCCGATGCCGAGGCCACCGAGGACGACCCCCCGGATGTTCCCGGCGCCGATCCCCAGGCCGCCGACGGCGATCCCGGCGATGTCGCCGGCCGCGACGCCCAGCCCACCGATCGACAGGCCGCTGGCCGCGTCGGCCCCGATCCCCAGCCCGCCGACGCCGATCCCCCGCAACCGGCGGCACCCCAGCCCCAGGCCGCCGAGGGCGATCCCGTCGACAGAGGTCGCGCCCACGCCCAGGCCGCCGACGGCGATCCCGCGGACAGCGCCGGTCCCGACGCCGATCGCGCCGACGGCCACCCCGTCGACGCCGCCGGCGGCCACGCCGACCAGGCTGGCCGTCACCCCGGTGATCCGCGCGCCGGCCGTTCCCACGATCCCCAGCGCCAGGCCGCGGTAGCGGGCGGTGTCGTTCTCCGCGGGACGCCAGAGGGTGAGGTTGATCCCGTCGACGCGGTCGACGTCGCCGTCCGACCAGTTCAGCCGCAGGCCGGCGAAACGGGGCGAGTTGCCGAGGCTGACGCCCCAGCGGTGGGTGGGCAGGTCCAGCGAGCCCGCGCCGGCGGACAGGGGCCAGGCCAGCAGTACCAGGCAGAGCAGCAGTTCGGAACGTCGCATCGCGGGGCTCCCTTCGTCGAGGACGCGGGCGATACGCCGCGAGCGGGGTGGGAGTTGCACCACGCTTCCACCTTGCATCCTTGCCCCGCAGGCACGACGATTCCCACCGAACGGTCCGTCAGCGCAAGGAGAGGATGCCATGCCCGGTCCCCGCATGTCTGCCCTGTTCCGGTCCCGTCGCCCGTCGGTCATCCGCATGGCCCAGATCGCCTTCGACGCCCGCCAGGACGGGACCGAGGCCATCAACGTCGCCATCGGGAACGTCGCCATGCCCCTGCACCCGGCCCTGCGGGAGCGGATGTTCCACCTGGACGCGCCCGACAGTCCCTTCCGCGACGGCGTGGTCAAGTACTCGGCCACCAGCGGCCTGCCCGAGACCATCGACGCCTTCCTGAACGTCATCGCCAGCAGCGGGTTCGACACCTCCGGCCTGCACGCCCACATCACCGAGGGCGGCAGCCAGGGGATGGAGCTGCTGATCGCCGGGGTCTGCGGCCCGGCCGGCACGGACGAGGCGCCCCTGCTGCTGATCGATCCGGCCTACACCAACTACAAGACCCTCTGCGAGCGGCTGGGCCGGGCCACCTGCTCGGTGGCGCGCCGGCTGGGCGACGACGGCCGCTTCTCCCTGCCCGACCTGGCGGAGCTGGAGCGGGTCATCGTCGCGCGGCGCCCCGGCGCCATCGTCATGATCCCCTACGACAACCCCACCGGCCAGCTCTATCGCCGCGAGGAGGTCCTGGCCCTGGCCCGGCTGGCGGTGAAGCACGACCTCTGGCTGGTCAGCGACGAGGCCTACCGGGAGCTGGCCTACACCGGCACGGACACGATCAGCATCTGGGGGATCACCGACGCCGACGTGCCGGGGATCGAGGGCCGCCGGATCAGCATCGAAACCGCCAGCAAGGTCTGGAACGGCTGCGGGCTGCGCGTGGGCGCCCTGGTGACAGACAACGAGACGTTCCACACCCAGGCCGTGGCCGAGCACACGGTCAGTCTCTGCAGTAACGTCATCGGCCAGTGGATCTTCGGCGCCCTGGCCCACGTCCCCCACGACGAGCTGCAGGCGTGGTACCGGCAGCAGCGGGAGTACTACGGCGGCCTGCTGCGGTCGTTCACCGACGGGATGCGGGAGGCGTTGCCGGGGGTGATCGTCTCCAGTCCCGACGCGGCCCTCTACTCGGTGATCGACGTGCGGGAGATCGTCGACGGGTCGTTCGACGCGCTGGAGTTCGTCCGCTGGTGCGCCGCCGAGGGAGCCGTCGAGCGGGACGGCCGGCGCTGGACGGTCCTGACCGCGCCGATGAGCGGCTTCTACAGCGTGCCCGAGGGGGCGCCCAACCCCGGGCGGACCCAGATGCGGGTGGCCTACGTGGAGACACCCGAGCGGCTGGCGCTGATCCCGGGGCTGTTCGCGGAGCTGCTGCGGAGGTACCTGGCGACACGCGAGGTGGCCGGGGCGGGAGCGTAGCAGGCGGTCCTGGCGATGGTGTACGGAACGGGGGCGGCCGTGGCCGCCCCCTGCTTCGTGTCCGGGAGTTGATGCCGGCTCAGTCGTCGCCCTGCTCAGCACTGTCCTCCCCCTTGAGATACTTCCCGAACCACGCCAGGTCCCACTCCATCTTGGCCAGCCGGTTGTCGTACTTGGTCAACCCGTGGGGCTCGCCCGGGTAGACCACCAGCTGGACCGGCACGTGCAGGTAGTTGTGCAGGCCGCGGAACAGGGCCCTGCTGTGGGCGTTGGGCACGCGCGGGTCGGCGCCGCCCACGTGGATCAGGGTCGGGACGGTCACCCTGTCCAGCTTGTACAGGGGCGAGGCCTTGCGGTAGGCGTCGGGCACCTCCCACGGCAGCCCCTGCATGAAGTTGATGACGTGGCCCGGCGTGTCCTCGGTTCCCCACTGGATGACCTGGTCCAGGACGCCGGCGCCGCTGCTGGCCGCCTTGAACAGCTCGGGGTGGCTGGTGATCATGGCGTTGGTCAGGAAGCCGCCGTTGCTCCAGCCCATGACGCCGATCCGCTCGGGGTCGGCGATGCCGCGCTCGATCATGGCCCGGACGCCGGTGGCGATGTCGGTGACCTCGATCTCGTTCTCCCGCCCGATGAGCTTGGCCAGGAACTCGTCGCCGTACCCCTCGCTGCCGTGGTAGTTGGGGCTGAGCAGCGCGTAGCCGTTGGCCGGCATCAGCGCCCGGCCGTAGATCCACAGCCGGAAGCGGTCCTTGGTGCTGCTGGTCGGGCCGCCGTGGATCTCGACGATCAGCGGCAGCGCGCCGTCGCGCTGCGGGTCGTGCCCGGCCGGCAGTTCCAGGATCCCCTGCACGCGGTCGCCATCGGCGCCGGTCCACTCCACCAGGCTGATCTGAGGCAGGATCCACTGCTCCATGTGCTCGTTGAGGCGGGTCAGACGGCGCTGCTTCCCCTTGCGGGCCAGGTAGAGCTCGCCCACGCGGGTGTGGTCGTCGCGGGCCAGGACCACGCCCTTGCCGCCGGGCAGCGGGTCGAAGCTCGTGGCCACGATCCCGCCGCCGGCCAGCACGCGGGTCCGACCGCAGCGGCCGTCGCGCACGTCACTGGCGGCAAGCACGCGCACGTGCGCCTCGCGCTCGCCCAGGTAGCAGAGGGTCCGGCCGCGATCCAGCCAGCGCAGGTTGCCGGCCAGCGAGACCTGCTCCGGCCGCGGCAGCTCGGCCAGCTCGACCGTGCCGTCGTCGCGCCACTCGGCCAGCCAGAGCTGGCTGGCGTAGCCGTCGAAGCTGACGCCGTAGGCCAGGGCCCGGCCGTCCGGCGCCCAGGCCATCTCGGTGATCCAGCCGTGGGGCGACGGGTGGCCGTCGCGCCAGTGCTCGTCGGTGACCGGGGAGACCGCGCCGGTGGCGGTGTCCAGGACCTCGATGCGCGACCACCCCTCGTTCCAGATCAGGGGACGGTGGGGAGTGACGTGCAGGGCCAGCCGCGTCCCGTCGGGGGAGAGCTCCATGCCGCGGATCACCCGGTCGGCGTCCAGCAGCTCCCGCTCGCGCCAGGTGTCCAGCTCCAGGACGTGGACGGCGTCGAACTCGTCGACGCCGGTGCCGTACTCCAGCTTCTGCCACTTCTTCAGCAGGTCGGCGAAGTCGCCGTCGCGGACGGTCTCGGTGGTCGTGTAGTAGAGGCGGTCGCGATCCGGATCCAGGGCGAACAGTCCCAGGCCGTCCTCGACACGGGTGACGGCCGTCAGGCCGCTGCCGTCGGGACGGATCCGCCAGACCTGCCGGCTGCCGTCGTGGGGAGGCTCGTCCTCACCGCGGTCGTCCCGGGCGGTGAAGTAGATCCAGGCCGCGTCGCCGCTCCAGCGCGGGTGGCCGGGACCGGAGAGGTCGAAGGTCAGCCGCCGCGACGGACCGTCGGGCAGGTCGGTGACCCAGAGCTGGCTCATGCGCCCGCCGCCGGGGCCCTCCCAGCCCGACAGGACCCAGGCGACCCGCTTGCCGTCGGGGGAGACGGCCGGGCTGCCGGCGTAGCGCAGGGAGAAGTAGTCCTCGGGGACGATGGTGTGGGTCCGCTCGGCGGCCAGCGCCGGCGCGGCGACCAGCAGCAGGAGTGCCGCCAGCAGCAGACCGCGGCGCAGTGTTTTCTTCATGGAGAACCTCCCGGAGAGGGGCCAGGCAGTGACGACGGGCCGGCGGCGGCCGGCCCGTCGGGAAGATAGCACGCCGCGCGGGGCCGGGGAAACCGGGCCTGCCGGGTCTAGAGCGGCACCACCGGGTCTCCCGTCCGCACCCGGCCCCCGTCGCGGGGCGCCAGCAGGATACCGAAGTCGGGCCGGCCGCCGCGCAGCTCCCGCAGGCCGTCCAGGATCGCCGGCTCGCGCTCGCCGCTGTCGGGATCGACGGTGATCATGGGGCAGCGCGGGCACGGCTTCAGGACGTCGCAGACGACCTCGCCGACGCGGACGGCGGTCCACGTCTCCTCCTCCCACGGTGCGGTGGTGTCGACCACCAGGTTGGCCCGGAAGCGGGCCATGGCCAGCGGCCGGCCCAGGTGCTCGGCCAGGGCGGCCAGCGACGCGGTGCCGGTCAGCAGCAGCGGCGCGCCGCCGGGCTCCTCCCCGGCGGGCAGGTGGAGCAGCCGGACCGGCTCGCCCAGCAGGTCGGAGAACCAGGTGTCGGTCTCGGGGCCGGCGGCCAGGGCGGTGACGGAGCGGCCCTTGATCGCGATCTCGACCCGCTCGGCGTCCGGTCCCGGGACGGGGACCGCCAGCGGCGGCGGGCCGTCGTCGCAGGCCAGCTGCAGCCCGCCGCCGGGCGGCAGGGAGGGACGGAGCCGGACCAGGTCGGGCCTGTCGCGCAGGGTGACGCCGCTGCCGTCGGGCCGCACCAGCAGCCAGCGGCGGTCGCCGGGCAGGCCGGTGGCCGTCATCCCGGATTCGGCCAGGGGGATCCCCGGGGCGGACTTCAGGGGGTGGACGACGATCTGTCGCAGGGTGCGCTCGCTCAACGCTGCCTCCCGGTTGGTGGTCGGGCGGGATGCTAGCATCCTGTCCCCGCCGGGACAACCGGTCCGGAGTTGCATTCCCGCCGAACGGGGATATGGTTGTCGCGACGGGCACCGACATCCATCACCTGCGGAGGAAATGCGATGATTCGAACGATCCTGTGGACGCTGACGGCGATCGCCCTGCTGGCCCTGGCCGGATGCCGCGGCGAGCAGACCGAGGACCAGGCCGCTGCCTGGCAGCAGAAGGCCAGCCAGGTGGCCGAGCAGGCCACGACCATGCCCGCCGGCCGCGGCGACGCCGCCGAGGGCCCGGCCGGAAAGATCCTCGAGACCATGAACTCCGGCGGCTACACCTACGTGAAGCTCGAGACCGACCAGGGCGAGATCTGGGCCGCCGGCCCCGAGACCGAGGGGCTGCAGGTGGGTGACCAGGTGGTCCTGGCCGGGGCGATGCTGATGAAGGACTTCCAGGCCAAGTCCCTGGACCGGACCTTCGACCAGATCTACTTCGCCTCCGGCATCCACCGGCCCGGCGAGGCGACCGCCGCCGAGGTCCAGGACGCCGTCGCCTCGGCCCACGCCAATCTCGTGGTCAACGACGCGGGGGTCGACTTCTCCGGCCTGACCGTTCCCGATGGCGGCGTGCGGATCGCCGACATCCACGGCCGCAAGGCGGAGCTGTCGGGCAAGACCGTCCTGTTCCGCGGCAAGGTCGTCAAGTACACGCCGGCGGTCATGGGCAAGAACTGGCTGCACGTCCAGGACGGCTCGGCCGAGGGCGCGGCCGGCGACATCACCGTCACGACGACCGCCTCGGCCCAGGTCGGCCAGACCGTCCTGGTGCGCGGCACCCTGGCCGTGGACAAGGACTTCGGCGCCGGGTACCGTTACGACGTCATCGTCGAGGACGCCGACGTCACCGTCGAGTGACGCCGCCGACAGGCACGGGAACGGCAACGGGCGGGCCGCCGCGGCGGGCCCGCCCGTCGCCGTCGGGGGGTGAGCGATGGCCGACCGGACCATCATCCACGTGGACATGGACGCCTTCTACGCGTCGGTGGAGGTGCTGGACGACCCGCGCCTGCGCGGCCGTCCCGTGATCGTCGGCGGCACCCCCGAGGGGCGCGGCGTCGTGGCTGCGGCCAGCTACGAGGCCCGCCGCTACGGTGTCCACTCGGCCATGAGCGCCGCCCGGGCGCGCCGGCTCTGCCCCGACGGCGTCTTCCTGCGTCCCCGTCCGGCCCGCTACCTGGAGATCTCCCGCCGTGTCTTCGCCCTCTTCCAGGAGGTCACCCCCCTGGTCGAACCGCTGTCCATCGACGAGGCCTTCCTGGACGTCACCGGCAGCCGGGATCTGCTGGGCGACGGGACGGCCATCGCCCGTGCCCTGAAGCGGCGGATCCGCGAGACCGTGGGCCTGGTCGCCTCGGTCGGGGTGGCACCCAACAAGTTCCTGGCCAAGCTGGCCTCGGACCTGGAGAAGCCGGACGGGCTGGTGGTCGTGCCGCCGGACGGGGTGCGCGGGTTCCTCGACCCGCTGCCTGTCGAGCGGCTGTGGGGGGTGGGGAAGCGGACCGCCGCGACGCTGAGGGACCTCGGCCTGCGGACGGTCGCCGACCTGCGACGGGCCGACGCCGACATGCTGCGCCGCCGCCTGGGCGACCACGCCGCCCTGCGGCTGCAGGCCCTGGCGCGGGGCGAGGACGACAGGCCCGTGGTCACCGACCGCGAGGCCAGGTCCATCGGCAACGAGGTGACCTTCGCCGAGGACATCGCCGACGCCGCCGAGCTGGTCGCCGTCGCGGACGGGCTGTCGGCCAAGGTGGCCTGGCGGCTGCGCCGGGCGGGACTGCTGGCCGCCGTCGTGCAGCTCAAGGCCCGCTATCCCGACTTCACCACCGTGACGCGGCGGCTCGCCCTGCCCCGGCCCACCGACCTGACCACCGAGGTGCGGGACGCCGCCCGCCTGCTGCTGCAACAGCGGCTGGGACGGCGCGGGCGACCGCTGCGGCTGCTGGGGGTGACGGCGCAGCAGCTTTCCCGGGCCGCCGTCCAGCCCGAGCTGTTCGCCGATCCCCGCACCGAGCGCCAGCGGGAGCTGGACCGGCTGCTGGACGCCGCCCGGGAGCGCTTCGGGGAGGGGTCGCTCACACGGGGGGTGCGGCGGAAGGACGGGCGGTAGGGCTCTGCAGGGACCGGACGGTGTGATCGCAGGGAGCCGCAAGGAAAAGGACCGATCCGGCGTCGAGTCCGGGGAGGGACACGGGCCTCTTCCGGGCGCCTCGCGCAGCGCGAAGCCCGGAAGAGGCCCGTGTCCCTCCCCGGGTCTCCGGCAGCTGGGTCCTTTTCCTTGCGGCTCCCCGCGATCTCCCCGATGATGCCGCCCGAGGAGGAATGCCATGCGCAAGACGATCATCGGTGTGATGGGCGGCAACAACGCCTCTGCGCAGGCCTGCCGGGACGCCTACGAGCTGGGCCGGCTCATCGCGCGCAACGGCTGGGTGCTGCTCAACGGCGGCAAGCCGAACGGGATCATGGACGCCTCGGCCCGCGGCGCCCGGGAGGCCGGCGGGCTGACCGTGGGCGTGCTGTTCGACGCCGACCCCGCCCTGGCCAGCGAGCACCTGGACATCGTCATCCCCACCGGCATGGGGGCGGCCCGCAACGTGGTCAACGTCCTGGCCAGCGACGTCGTCGTGGCCTGCGAGGGCAGCGGCGGGACCATGTCGGAGATCGCCATGGCCCTGCGCTTCCGCAAGCGCGTGGTCCTGCTGGGGTTCGATCCCGGGGCGGCCTTCCTGGACCGCTGCGGCGAGGGCGTCTGGAGCCTGGCCGCCACCCCCGCCGAGGCCGTGGCCCAGGTCAAGGCCTGGCTCGAGCGGTCGACGACCTGACCATGTGCGGGATCTGTGGAGCCATCGCCCTGGAGGGGCCGCTGCGGTTGCCGGCCGGCGCCGCGGAGCGGGCCATCGGCAGCCTGCGCCACCGTGGCTCCGACGAGTACGGGGCGTGGCGGGACGGGCGGGTCTGGCTGGGACACGCCCGGCTGAGCATCATCGACCTGCGCAGCGGCCAGCAACCGCTGGGAAGCGCCGACGGGCAGGTGCAGGTCACCTTCAACGGTGAGATCTTCAACTACATCGAGCTGCGCGACGAGCTGCGCGGCCTGGGACATGCGTTCCGGACCGACTCGGACACCGAGGTCATCGTCGCGGCCTACCGCCAGTGGGGGATCTCCTGCCTGGACCGCTTCAACGGGCAGTTCGCCCTGGCCCTCTACGACGCGCCGCGGCGGCGGGTGGTGCTGGCCCGCGACCGCTTCGGGATCCGGCCCCTCTACTGGGCCCGCCACGGCGATGTGCTGCTGTTCGGTTCGGAGATCAAGGCCCTGGGCGCCTGGCCCGGCTTCGCGCTCAGGTTCGATCCCACCTCGCTGCAGGAGATCTTCACCTACTGGGTGACGATCTCCCCGGCGACCCCCTTCCACGGCGTCGAGCAGCTGCCGGCCGGCCACTTCCTGACCGTCGACCTGGGCGGCGGCAACCGCCGGGCGGAGATCACGCCGCACCGCTACTGGTACCCGCGTTTCCTGCCCGCGGCGGAGGACCACCGCTTCGTCGGCCGCGAGGAGGCACGCCGGATGGCGCGCGCGGTGCGCGAGAAGCTGGCCGAGGCCACCATCCTGCGCCTGCGGGCCGACGTGCCGGTGGGGGCGTACCTGTCGGGCGGGCTGGACTCGTCGGCCACCGCGGCGCTGGTGTGCAGCGAGACCGACCGGGCGCTGAAGACCTTCTCGGTCGGCTTCACCGATGCCGCCTACGACGAGACCCGCTGGCAGCAGATCATGGCCCGCCACCTGGGGACCGACCACCAGATGATCCGCGTCGGCGACCGGGACATCGCCACCTCCTTCCCGCGGGTCGTCTGGCACGCCGAGACGCCGCTGCTGCGCACCGCCCCGGCGCCGCTGTACGCCCTGTCGAGCCTGGTCCAGGCCCAGGGCTACAAGGTGGTCCTGACCGGCGAGGGGGCCGACGAGGTCTTCTGCGGCTACAACATCTTCCGCGAGGCCAAGGTGCGGGCCTTCTGGGCGCGCGACCCGGGCTCGCCGCGCCGGCCGCTGCTGCTGACCCGGCTCTACCCGTACCTGAAGCAGTCGCCGCCCGCCTTCCTGGCCCGCTTCTACGGCCAGGGGCTGGACCGGCCCGACGAGCCGCTCTTCTCCCACCGGCCGCGGTGGCAGAACACCGCGGGCCTGCTCGGCTTCCTGGACCCGGAGCTGCAGGCGGCGCCGCGGGCCGCGGCGGCGGAGCAGCGGCTGCTCGATTCCCTGCCGCCCGAGTTCGCCGAGTGGGGACCGGTGGCCCGGGCCCAGTACCTGGAGATGACCACCTTCCTGTCCGGCTACCTGCTGACCTCCCAGGGGGACCGGATGCTCATGGGGCACACCGTCGAGGGACGGTTCCCCTTCCTGGACCACGAGCTGGCCGAGCTGGCCGGGTCGCTGCCGGCGGCGGCGAAGCTGGCCGGGCTGGAGGAAAAGGCTTTACTGAAACAGGCCGTCGCCGATCTGTTGCCCCGGGAGATCGTCACCCGTCCCAAGCAGCCGTACCGCGCCCCCGACAGCTCCAGCTTCATGGTGGGAGCGGGGGCGGAGCTGGTCCGCGACCTGCTGTCGCCCGAGTCGGTGGCCGAGACCGGGCTGCTGCAACCAGGCCGCGTCTCCGGCCTGCTGCGCAAGTGGGAGGCGGGCAAGCTGACCGGCGCGCGGGACAACATGGCGTTCGTCGGCCTGCTGAGCGCGCAGCTGCTGGCGCGACAGTTCGGCGAGGCCTTCGAGCGGCACGTCAGGCTGACCACCCTGCCGCCCGGCGCCGTCGCCTGGCGCGGCGGCACGACACCGGACGATCCACCGTCCGCACCGTGATAGGAGCGTAGATGGAGCTGAAGGAACAGATCCGCGGGTTCATCGTCGAGAACTTCCTGTTCGGCGACGCCGCGCCGTTGCAGGACGATGCCATGTCCCTGCTGGACAACGGGATCATGGATTCGGTCGGCGTCATGGAGCTGGTCGCCTTCCTCGAGGGCGAGCTGGGGGTCGAGGTGGCGGACGACGAGCTGGTGCCCGAGAACCTGGACTCGGTGGACAACCTCGTCGCCTTCGTCACGCGCAAGCGGGGTGGCTGATGACGGTCGACGGGTTGCTGCTGCGCGCCGCCAACAAGTGGCCGGAGCGCGAGGCCCTGGCCCACGGGGAGCGGCGCTGGACCTTCGTCGAGCTGGCCGACGACGCGGCCCGCGTCGCCCGCCTGCTGCGGGAGCTGGGTGTCGGCCGCGGCGACCGGGTGGCGCTGCTGCTGGAGAACTCGCTCGACTACGTGACCGCGTTCTTCGGGGCGCTGCAGATCGGGGCGACCGTGGTCGCCCTCAACCACGCCAACCGCTCCCGGACCCACAACCTGCTGCTGCGCGACAGCGGTGCCGTCGTCCTGGTGACCCGGCCGCGGGAGGCGCGGCGGCTGCCGGAGATCGTGGCCGGCTGCCCCGATCTGCGCGCCGTGGTCGTGGACCGGATCGTCCCGGCGTGGGAGCTGCCCGCCGGCGGGCCGGAGCTGGTCCTGCGCGCCGAGGCCGACGCGCTGCCGGAGGTGCCGCTGCTGGCCGAGCACGGCCCCGACGACCTGGCCGCCATCCTCTACACCAGCGGCTCGACCGGTACCCCGCGCGGGGTCATGCTCAGCCACGGCAACCTGGTGGTCAACACCGAGCAGATCCTCGGCTACCTCCGCCTCACACCCGGGGACAGCGTCTGCTGCGTCCTGCCGTTCCACTACTCGTTCGGCAACTCGCTGCTGCTGACCCACGTGGCCTGCGGCGGACGGGTGGTCGTGGACAACCGGTTCGCCTTCCCGGCCAAGGTCCTCGAGACGCTGGAACAGGAGCGCTGCACCGGCTTCTCCGGCGTGCCGTCCCACTACGCCATCCTCTGCAGCCGGACCGACTTCCTGGACCGCCCCCACGAGCACCTGCGCTACCTGACCCAGGCCGGGGGCGCCATGGCCCCGGCCCTGCAGCGGCGTCTGCGCGAGGCGCTGCCCGGGCGGATCGCCATCTACGTCATGTACGGCCAGACCGAGGCCTCGGCGCGCCTGTCGTACGTGCCGCCCGAGCGGTTGCCCGAGAAGTACGGCTCCATCGGCATTGCCATCCCCGGGGTCACCCTGACGGTCCGCCGCACCGACGGCAGCGAGTGCGACACCGGCGAGGTGGGGGAGATCGTCGCCACCGGACCGAACATCATGCAGGGCTACTGGAACGCGCCGCAGGAGACCGCGGCGGTGCTCAAGGCGGACGGCCTGCACACGGGAGACCTGGCCTACAGGGACGAGGACGGCTTCCTCTGGATCGTCGACCGCGTGAAGAACATGATCAAGGTGGGCGCCAACCGGGTCAGTCCCAAGGAGATCGAGGAGACCATCCTGGAGCTGCCGCAGCTGGCCGAGTGCTGCGTCCTGGGCGTCGAGGACGAGATGCTGGGCGAGGCCGTGGAGGCGTGGATCGTGCCGGCCGCCGGTGCGGACGCCGACCGCGACACCCTGGCGCGGGAGATCCTCCGCCACTGCAACGACCGCCTGGCGCCGTACAAGGTGCCGCGGGCGGTGCACTTCGTGGACGCCATCCCCAAGAGTGCCTCGGGGAAGGTGATGAAGGAGGAACTGCGGCGGCGATAGGAGCTCTCCGGTCACCACCGCGCGCCGGGACCTGGATCCCGGCGCGCTGGTGTGTCCCGGCTCCGTGCTCTGTCGCCCCCAGGGGAGCTACCGGACGATGGTCAGCATCCGGGTTGACCGCCCGGCGGTCGCCTCCAGACAGCACAGATAGCATCCGGCCGCCACTCCGCGTCCCGTGTCATCGGTCCCGTCCCAGACCAGCTCGTGCGTGCCTGCGGCCTGGGCTCCCGCGAAGAGCGTGGCGACGTGCCGGCCGTCCAGGCCGTACACGACCACCCTGACGGCGCCCGGCCTGGCCAGCACATACCGGATGGTGGTCCGTGGGTTGAACGGGTTGGGTTCGATTGCCAGGAGGCGATCGGCAGGGAGGGGCACCAGGATCGGGGCCGATTCATGAAGGACGACTGTCGTGGCTCCCGACTGCAGGGAAACCTGGTAACGGATGGTCCGCCCGGCCGGGGCAGACGGGTCCTCCCAGACCCACCTGTCTCCCTGCAGGGAGGGATCCGGGCCCGGAACGGCGAGATAGGATCCGCCTGGATGCAGAACGCGCAACACCCGGAGGTGCCCCTCGGGTGAGGGACCTGCCAGGCGCCAGGAGAGACGCGGGCCCTGTCGCGGGTCCACCCTGAAGTCTGTCAGGAGCGGGACGGACACGTGGACCAGGGTCTGCGATTCGAGGGCGCCGATGTCCGGCCCCTGCCCCTGCGGAACGGTGTGGTGGAACAGGTCCAGCTCCAGACCGAGATCAAGGCCGGCGTCGATGCACGGGCACCCCTCGGCCAGGGACGGATCGGCAGGCGACGTGAAGGGGGAGTCGGTCAGCAGGATCGTGTCCTGGAAGGCCACGCCCTCTCCGATGAATTGACCAGGCGCCAGGACGCAGTTACGCACCGTCGTGAAACCACGCGCCCCGTCCGCGCGTACCTGGACATCGTTGCCGGTGGTCCCGTAGAAGAGGCAGTTGGTCAGGGTGCAGCGCTTCAGGTCGGTGTCGAAGGCGCCACCCTCGACGGCATGGTAGATCGCATCGCCCAGGTGGTAGGGGCCGCAGGCCACGTTGTCGCGGAACGTGCAGTTCACGAAGTGGGCCCGGGGGAACAGACGGGTACCGAATGCGCCGCCCCGACCTTCAACCCCGCTGTCCTGCCCGTCCGTAGCGACCCCGGTCCGGTTCCCCTGGAAGAGACAGTACTCGTAGGTGACGAGCTCTCCGAGGTTCGCCAAGAAGGCGCCTCCCTTGAAGGTTGCACCCCCCTGTCGTTGCGATCCGTTCTCGATGAACCGGCACCGACGGACCGTCCCGGTGGCATAACGGCCGACGTAGATCCCTCCTCCCTGTGCGCCGTAGTTCTCCTGGAACACCGAGTCCTCGACCAGGACGTCGACGTAACACCCTTCTTGACCCTTGACCAGGATACCGCCGCCGTCCCCCGCCCAGTCCGATCCGGGATGGTCGGCCACGTTGCCCTGGACGATGCAGTCCCTGACCACCAGCGAGAGCGTATCCGGATCGGCATCCGTCCGGCGGAATAACAGGCCGCCACCGGCCGCCCACAGGGTGGAGTTGCCGACGTCCGACCGGTTGTTCATCAGCATGACGCGAATCAGGGTCAGGTCGCCGCCATCGATGAACAGGGCACCCCCCGGTCCCCACGCGCCGTTGTCGTCGAACGTGCAGTTCTCGATGACCAGACTGGCCCGGTCGGTCGGGGCTGCCAGGGCGATCGCACCGCCGCGACCGTCCCAGACGGTGAATCCGTTGGCACTGACATTCTGTGAGAAGTGGGACTCGCGCACGGTCACCCGATACCCGTTGCCGATGAAGATCGCGCCGCCGGGGCCCCTGGTCTCGTTGCCGGCGAACAAGCAATCCTCGACCCGTACCGTGACCCCGGATCCGTCACCACCCAGGCTGAGACAGCTCCCGCCTGACCCGCCCTGGTCGCTGGAACGGTTGCCGGTGAAGTAGCAACCCTCGATCGCCAGATCCAGCGGGCCCGTGCCGGTGCCCGAGTGCCGGATCGCAGCCGTGTGGCTGTTCGCCCCGTCGGAGACCAGGGAGAGACCCCGGACGCAGCGGGAGCCGGCATTGCTGGAAACCGTCAGCTGAGCTGAAGAGTCCAGGTGGACCAGGCAGGTGGCATAATCGCTGTCCATCTCGGGGTTGCCGAGAAAGCCGGGCAGATCGTGCACACCGGAGAGCTCGTGCAGTTCCCGCCAGAGCAGCACGGAATCGGCCTCCGTGCAAACAGCCAGGGCCGTGGCCAGGTCCGGGTAACAATTGGCCGGAGCCCAGTCCCCGGGCAGGCTGGGGCCGGTCGATCGCGCCCCCCCGATGCGAACGTGGTAGCGGGCGGCCTTGGCCTGGTCGGCCAGCGGTACGAGTAGAAGGAGACTGGCCAGCAGAAGGACAGGCCAGATGGATGGTCGTATCTGGGCCCCGGTACGCCTTCCCCGATGCCGTTCCCGTGCGATGTTGATAGCCATGGTGGGTCACCCTCCGTTCCGAAGGTTGTCGAGCCCCGGTCCTTGCGAGGACGGGGCGGCGATCGATATCCACACAGGCCACGGGTTGCCGGAAACACACCAGGATGGAGAGGAGCGCCCTGGACAGGATCGTGAATCGGAAAGATGCCGTCGATTCGCATGGCTCGGGATCACGGGGGGGCGCCGCCGCTCACATACGGCCACGCCTGCCAGCTGGATCCCGCGTTGCACCTTCAATCCTTGTTTTCCCTACTCCAGCACCGTCGCCGCTGAGTCGATATCGTCGAGAAAAGGAGCGATGAACTGGGGCGAGAACGAGAGTCGGCCGGGACACGTCGCGGTCCAGGCCGGCGCCCTGCTGCGGTGGTACGGGCTTCACCCCCCTGCTGGGCGGTCTGGGGCTGACCGCCAACACGATGCCACCGGTGCAGATCACCGCTGG
>CAYTEO010000028.1:0-35368 GCA_964436825.1 uncultured Fibrobacteraceae bacterium
TTGCCGCCCTGGTCCTGCTGTGCGCCGGCGGCTGGCTCGCCCTGGCGGCCGGCGGGCACCGCGCCCTGGCCGCCGCGCGGCGGGCCGCGGCAGCCGACTCGTCGGCCGTCGCCGTGGCCACCGTCCAGCCCCACGTCTCGCTCGGGGACAAGTGGAACCCGGCCCGCATCGACTCCAGCACGGTGCCGTACACCCGCCTGACCGCCGCCGCCGCCCGCGCCGGGGCCGAGCTGGTGGTCTGGGCCGAGACGGCCGTGCCGGCCTACGTCCTGGTGGACCCAGCCGAGCGGGCGCTGCTGCGGTGGCTGCGGGCCCAGGCCGACAGCAACGACGTCTGGCTGCTGACGGGTTTCCCCGACATGGCCCTGCTGCCCGACGGCGGGGTGGCGCGCTACAACGGGGCCGGTCTGCTGGACAGCCACGGCGTGGTGCGGGCCCGCTATGCCAAGCACCACCTGCTGCCGGTGGGGGAGCGGCTGCCGGGACAGCGGTGGTTGCCGTGGCTGGGACGGATCGACCTGGGCCAGGCCGAGTGGACGCCCGGCGATCCGCCCGCCCCGCTGACGGTCGCCCTGGCCGACGGGCGCCGGCTGGACTTCGCACCGCTGATCTGCTTCGAGGCCGTCTTCCCCGACCTGGCCCGCCAGGCGGTCCGCCGCGGCGCCCGCGCCCTGGTCAACATCACCAATGACGGCTGGTTCGGTATGGCCAGCGGTCCCCTGCAGCACGCAGCCCTGGCGCGGATGCGGGCCACCGAGTGCGGCGTGCCGCTGATCCGCAGCGCCAACGACGGCGTCAGCCTGGTGACCGATGCCGCCGGCCGGATCGTCGCCCGCCTCGGGCTGGGGCGGCGGGGGATCGTCCTGGCGGACGTCGCCCCCGGTCCCGCCGGGACGTGGTATCTCCGGTACGGTTCCTGGCCCCTGGCCGCCGTCCTGGCCGCCTGGGCCGTCCTGGTCCTGTTGCTGCTGTCGCCGGGGAGGGAATCGTGAACCCGCTGCGCCACGCCTTCCGCTACTGTCCCCTTTGCCGCACGGAGATGAAGCTGCGCGAGGAGGGGGGCATCCGCCGGCCCCACTGCCCCGCCTGCGGCTTCGTCCAGTACCTCAACCCGGCCCCGGCGGCGGCCGTCGTCCTGCAGCGGGACGGGAAGGTCTGCCTGGTCCAGCGCCGGTTCCCGCCGCGGGCCGGGAAGTGGACCCTGCCTGCCGGCTTCGTGGAGTACGACGAGCACCCCGCCGAGAGCGCCGTGCGCGAGGTGCGCGAGGAGACCGGCCTGGAGGTGCGGCTGACCGGTCTGCTGGCCGTCCACCAGGGGATCCTGCCGCCCGACCATCCGGTCGTGCTGATCGTCTACCGCGGTGAGATCACCGGCGGCGATCTGCGGGCGGGGGACGACGCCGAGGCGGTGGGGTTCTACCCGCCGGACGCTCCCCCGGGACCGATCGCCTTCGCCGGGCATCGGCGGGTCCTGGAGGCGCTCGTCGCAGGCGTGGACGACTGGGGGCGAGGCCGATGAACCCGACGGTCCCGGTGGCGGTCCTGCTCTCGGGCAGCGGCCGGACCCTGGAGAACCTCCTGCGCCGCAGCCCTTCGGACGAGCTGCCGATCCGGATCGTCGGGGTCGTCTCCAGCCGTCCCGGCGTGCGCGGCGTGGCCGTCGCCGAGGAGGCCGGCCTGCCGGTCGCCGTCTTCCGCCGCCGCGACCATCCCGACGCCGCCGCCCACAGCGCCGCCATCAATGCCTGGCTCGCCCCGCTGGCGCCGCGGATGATCCTGCTGGCGGGCTACCTCTGCTACTACATCCCGCCGCCATGGCTCGCAGGCCCGGTCCTGAACATCCACCCCGCCCTGTTGCCGCGGTTCGGCGGCAAGGGGATGTACGGCGAGCGGGTCCATGCGGCCGTCCTGGCCGCCGGCGAGACCGAGAGCGGCTGCACCGTCCACCGCGTCAGCGACGAGTACGACGCGGGGGAGATCCTCGGCCAGCGCCGCGTGCCGGTCCTGCCGGACGACACCGTCGAGACGCTGGCGGCCCGCGTCTTCGCCGCGGAGTGCGAGCTGTACCCCGAGGTGGTGGGACGCCTGGCGCGGATGATCCTGGTGGAGGGCGGTTCCCCGCCGTAGCGGCGAAGCGATGATGCACCCGACAGCCGGGGATGCCGTGACAGGACCTCCTGTCCCGTCACGGCTGCACTTCCGCTCTCCTTCGCCCTCCTGGCTCCGGAGAGCTCCAGAGCCCCCGGCTGTCGGGTGCATCATCGCTTCGCCAGCCGTGCGGGATCGCGCCCCACCGGTGGCCGGCCCAGGCGTCCCACCAACCTCCGACGGTGCCCGATGACGGGCGATCCTTGGAGCGGTGGTGACGGGGGAGGGAGAGAGCTCCCTTGCCCGGGTCTCTGTCGTCTCCCGCAGCCAGGACGGCGAGAGGGGGACGACAGCGAAGCGGGGACCACACAGGACGTGTGGTCCCCGCGTCCCCGGAAAGGGAGTTCGGTCCCTCCCCTGTCTCTACTCGCCCCTGGGATCCCCCGTCATCAGGAACCGGTGGATGGCGTTGGCCGCCGTCCGCCCCGCTCCCATGGCCAGGATGACCGTCGCCCCGCCGGTGACGATGTCCCCGCCGGCGAAGACGTCGGGCAGCGAGACCGACTGCATCGTCTCCTCGTCGACGAGGATCGTCCCGCGCTTGGGATCCCGCACCAGGTCGGGACAGTCGGCCGTCAGCAGCGGGTTGGGACCCTGGCCGATGGCGATGACGACGGTATCCACCTCGAAGGTCCTCGTCTTTCCCTCGATGGGAATGGGACGCCGACGGCCGTCGGGCCCGGGCTCGCCCAGTTCCATCTGCTGGCACTCGATGGCGCAGACGCTCCCGGTCCCGTCGTCGATGATCCGGATGGGGGAGTGCAGGAGGTGGAACTCGATGCCCTCCTCCTCCGCGTGGTGGATCTCCTCCTCGCGGGCCGGCATCTCCAGGCGGCTGCGGCGGTAGATGAGGTAGACGTGCTTCGGCTTGAGCCGCTTGGCCGTGCGGGCCGAGTCCATGGCCGTGTTGCCGGCGCCGATGACGGCGACGCGCTTGACCGGCTTGATGGGGGTGTCCGTCTCCGGGAACCGCCAGGCGCCCATCAGGTTGACGCGGGTCAGGAACTCGTTGGCCGAGTAGACGCCGTTGAGGTTCTCGCCGGGGATGCCCAGGAACCAGGGCAGCCCGGCGCCGGTGGCGATGAAGGTGGCGTCGAACCGCTGCCGGATGGAGTTGAGCGACTCGGCCTTGCCGACCGGGTAGTTCATGACGAACTCGACGCCCATCTGCTTCAGCCCCTCGATCTCCCGGATGAGGATCTTCTTGGGCAGCCGGAACTCGGGGATGCCGTAGAAGAGCACGCCTCCCGGCTTGTGGAGGGCCTCGAAGACGGTCACCTCGTGGCCGAGCTGGATCAGGTCGCTGGCGGCGGTCAGCCCCGCCGGACCGCTGCCGATGATGGCCACCTTCTTGCCCGTCTTCGGGGCGACGCTGGGAGTGGCGGCGAAGCCGCGCTCCAGCGCGTAGTCGCCCAGGAACCGCTCGATGCGGCCGATGCCGCCGGGGTCACGCCCCTTGTCGGGCTTGTTGAGAGTGCAGACCAGCTCGCACTGGTCCTCCTGGGGGCAGACCCTCCCGCAGATGGCCGGCAGGAAGTTCTTCTCGCGGATCTTCCGCAGCGCCTCCTCGAACTTGCCCATGGCCACCAGGCGCATGACCTCGGGGATCGGCACGCCCACCGGACAGCCCGCGATGCACGGCTGGTTCTTGCACTGGATGCAGCGGCTGGCCTCGCGCCGGGCCTCCTCGGGGCTGTAGCCCAGGGGGACCTCCTCGAAGTTGAAGATCCGCTTCTCGGGCGGTTGCTCCCGCATGGGGGTCTTGTGCTTGTCCTTGTTCAGCTGGTAGGGGAACTTGCTCATGACTCCACCCCCTGGACATCCTGCTCCCGGCGCAGGCGGTCGATCTCGGCCTCCAGACGGCACTGGTGGTCGCCCTGGACGGCCCGCTCCAGGGATCGGGCCTCCTCGGGCTTGTAGTAGGAGAGACGCTTGATCAGCAGGTCGAAGTCGACCTGGTGGCCGTCGAACTCGGGACCCTCGACGCAGGCGAAGCGGGTCTCGCCGCCCACGTCCACGCGGCAGGCGCCGCACATCCCGGTGCCGTCGACCATGATGGGATTGAGCGAGGCCAGGGTCTTGATCCCGTACGGCTCGGTCGTCTTGCAGACGTACTTCATCATGATGACCGGGCCGATGCAGACGCACTCGTCGATGGCGCGGCCGCTGTCGATGAGGTCCTGCAGGGCGTCGGTGACCAGGCCCTTGCGCCCGTAGCTGCCGTCGTCGGTGGTGACGATGACCTCGTCGCTCACCTGGCGGATCTCGTCCTCCAGGATGAGCAGGTCCTTGGTACGGGCACCGAGGATGCTGATGACGGTGTTGCCGGCCTCCTTCATGGCCGTGGCCAGCGGCCAGACCACGGCGTTGCCGATCCCGCCGCCGACGCAGACGACGGTCTTGCCGCCGTCGGGGATCTCGGTCGGCTTGCCCAGGGGACCGGCCAGGTCGAGGATCTCGTCGCCGGCGCGCAGGCGGTTCAGGTCACGGGTCGTCTTGCCCACTTCCTGGACGACGATGGTGATCGTCCCCGCGCCGGGGTCGCGGCGGGCGATCGTCAGCGGGATCCTCTCACCCGGCTCGCTCACCCGCAGGATGATGAACTGACCGGCGCGGCCGCGCTGTGCAATGTGCGGCGCCTCGATCTCGAAAAGCATGGTCTTCTCCGCCAGCAGGCGGGCGGTCACGATGCGGTTGCCCACGAGCCTCTCCTTTGTTGCGGAACGGGGGGCGCTCGGCGAGCGACGATCTTGTTCGTAAAAAAACAATTCCGCAACGGGAATCAAGAAAAAACGTGAAGATGATCACGTGACATGCGATCAGTAGAACGCGTTGTCGCGACGGGAGTTGAAGAGAAACACCCGGCATGGCTGCCGGGTGTTTCAGGGCCCGTTCCGTCACCGGGACTATCGCATCACTCTGGGGGGACAGCTTGTTCGCGATTGCGCCATTGGCATTGGCGTCCGGTCGCGGTCCGGGCCCTGCCCTCGGGTGTCGCGTGTCCGTCGCCCCGATCCATGCAAGGGACGTGCCGGCACGTCCCGTCGGTTCCCGTGCGGGTTGACCGCGCCGGGTGGCGGACCTATCGTGTTCCGCGTTCCCGATGTCCAGCCAGCCTGCCCAGGAAGGAACCGGTCATGGAAGAGCACATCCGCCACATCCTCGAGGCCATCGGGGAGGACCCGCAGCGGGAGGGGCTGCTGAAGACCCCCGAGCGGGTCGCCAGGGCCTGGCAGGAGATCACTTCCGGCTATCGGGAGGATCCCGCCGCCATGGTCCGCGGGGCACTGTTCGAGGCGGAGGGCCACGAGATGGTCCTGGTCAACGACATCGACTTCTTCAGCATGTGTGAACACCACCTGCTGCCGTTCTTCGGCAAGGCCCACGTGGCGTACATCCCGGACGGGAAGATCGTCGGGCTGAGCAAGGTTGCCCGTGTCGTCGAGACCTACGCGCGGCGGCTGCAGGTCCAGGAACGGATGACCGCCCAGATCGCCCGCTGCCTGATGGACAACCTCCAGCCCAAGGGAGTGGCGGTGGTCCTCCACGCCCAGCACCTCTGCATGATGATGCGGGGGATCAAGCGTCTCAACTCATTCGCTGTCACCAGTGAGATGCTGGGTGTCTTCCGCGAGGATGCCCGGACCCGCGGCGAGTTCCTCACGCTCATCCGGGAGAAACCCTGGAATTGAACGCCCAGGGAGTCTGACCCGGGGAATCGATCCGGTCGACGGCGAGACAGCGACACACCCCTTGCCGGGCGACTCCGCGAAGCGCCGGAGAGGAGGCAAGGGGTGTGTCGCCGTCTCGCCGGTGTGCGGCCCGGCCGATGCCTGGTCAGACTCCCTGGGCGTTCAGCCACCGTTCGCACTCGATGGCGGCCATGCAACCGCTGCCGGCGGCCGTGATGGCCTGGCGGTAGACGTGGTCCTGGACGTCGCCGGCGGCGAAGACGCCGTCGACGCTCGTCGCCGTCGAGTCCGGCCTGGTGACCAGGTAGCCGTTCTCGTCGGTCTCGAGCTGCCCCTCCAGGAAGGCCGTGTTGGGGATGTGGCCGATGGCGATGAAGCAGCCTGTGACCGGCAGCTCGGACTCCTCGCCGGTACGGGTGTCCTCCAGGATCAGCTTGGTCAGCAGGCCGTTCTCCCCGGCGACGTACCGCTTGACGACCTTGTTCCAGGCGAACTCGATCCGGGGATTGGCCATGGCCCGCTCGGCCATGATCTTGCTGGCCCGCAACTGGTCGCGCCTGTGGACGACAGTGACCTTCTTGGCGAAGTTCGTCAGGTAGATGGCCTCCTCCATGGCCGTGTCGCCACCACCGATGATGGCCACCTCCTGGTCGCGGAAGAAGAAGCCGTCACAGGTGGCGCAGGCCGACAGGCCCTTGCCGTGGAACTTCTCCTCGTCGGGCAGGCCGAGCCAGCGGGCGGAACTGCCGGTGGCGATGATCAGGGCGTCGGCCGTGTAGAGCTCGTCGCCGACGTGGACCCGGAAGGGGCGGGCGGAGAGGTTGACCCGCGTGACCGACTTGGTGACGATCCTGGCGCCGAACCGCGCCGCCTGGGCCCGGAACTTCTCGGTCAGCTCGGGGCCGGTGACCCCCTCGGGGAAACCGGGATAGTTCTCCACCTCGGTCGTGATCGTCAGCTGGCCGCCGGGCTGGTCGCCCTCGAAGACCAGCGGCGGCATGTTGGCGCGCCCCAGGTAGATGGCGGCGGTGAAGCCGGCGGGGCCGGAGCCGATGACGATGACGCGCTGGTTGTGATCGGACATGTTCGCTTCTCCCGTTTCCGTGTGTGGTCGTACATCGTGAGCTCGGTCACCCAATCTCGTTCCGGTGTGCGGAGGTGTCAACAGACGGGAATGTGGAACAGGACCTTGACGTGGCGGGGGTCCTGGTTTTATTATGCGTAGTTCCGGGCGGTGCCGGCGGCGGTGCCGCCCGGGCCATGACACCCAGCACGGGAGACGACCAGAGATGTACGCGATCGTCAACATCGGCAGCCGGCAGTTCCGGGTCGAGCCCGAGATGACCCTCCAGGTCCCGCAGCTCGCGGCCGAGGAGGGGGCGACGGTGACCTTCGACCGGGTCCTGCTGGTCAGTAACGGCAACGAGACGCGGATCGGCACCCCCGTCGTCGACGGCACGACCGTCAAGGCGGAGGTCGTGCGGCACGGCCGTGCCCCCAAGGTGCACGTCTTCAAGAAGCGGCGGCGCAAGAACTACCGGCGCAACCGGAGTCACCGCCAGCCGTTCACCGAGATCCGCATCACCGGGATCGACGCCTGACGGCGCAGACAGGGGAGAGCGAGCAATGGCGCACAAGAAGGGTGTGGGAAGTTCCCGCAACGGCCGCGACAGCAGGGCGCAGCGCCTGGGCGTGAAGCGGTTCGGCGGGCAGTACGTCACCGCCGGGACCATCCTGGTCCGGCAGCGGGGCACCAAGATCCATCCCGGCGAGAACGTCGGCCGCGGCGGGGACGATACCTTGTTCGCCCTGACCGACGGCCGGGTCGTCTTCGGCCGCTACAACCGGAACCGGAAGAAGGTCAGTGTGCAGCCGGTCTGAGCCCCGTGCCAGCGATGCTCCAGGGAGACCCATCCCCTGCGGGATGGGCCTTCCTCTTTTTGGACCCGCGGTCCGTCGCACCGTGGCGTCCGCGGAGGAGGACGGATGAGCGGTGTGCTGGTCGTCATCCCGGCCCGCTACGGCTCGCGGCGCTTTCCCGGCAAGGCGCTGGCCGATCTCGGCGGCCGCCCCCTGGTGGTGCGGGTGGCCGAGGCGGCGGGCCGGATGCGCCGGGCCGACGCGATCGTCGTTGCCACCGATGACGAGCGGATCGCCGACGCCGTCGCCGCGGCCGGCTTCGAGGCCTGCATGACCGGCGAGCACCCCAGCGGGACCGACCGCGTGGGGGAGGCGGTCGCCGGTCGCGACGCCCGGATCGTCCTCAATCTCCAGGGGGACGAACCGCTGCTCGACCCGGCCGACCTGGACGGACTGGTGGCGGCGCTGGAGACCGACCCCGCGGCGGGGATCGGCACCCTGGCCCATCCCCTGGCCGACGCGCGGGAGTGGCGGGACCCCGACGTCGTCAAGGTCCTGGTCTCCGGGCGGGGACGGGCCCTCTGGTTCTCGCGGCTGCCGCTGCCGGCCGTGCGGGACGGCGGCACCGAGGGCTGGCGGCTCGCCCGGCGCCACGTGGGGGTCTACGCCTACCGGCGCGACGCCCTGGACCGCTTCCTGGCCGCGCCGCCCACCCCGCTGGAGCGGGCGGAGAGCCTGGAACAGCTGCGGGCCCTGGAACTGGGGATCCCCATCGTCGTCGCCCCCTGCGGGCCGGCCCTGGGGGTCGATACGCCGGACGACCTGGAGCGCGTGCGGCGGCTCTGGGACCGGCGTGACTGAGTTCTCCTTCCCTGCCGGGGGGCGATGACCTAACATGCGCCCCGTGCGGCGCGTCAACCGGAGCGAGCGAGGGAGGCTGACAGGACGATGACCAAGTTCATCTTCGTCACCGGCGGGGTCGTCTCCGCCCTGGGCAAGGGGATCGCCACGGCCTCGCTGGGACGGCTGTTCAAGGCCCGGGGCCTCAGCGTCGTCCTGCAGAAGTTCGATCCCTACCTGAACGTCGATCCGGGCACGATGAGCCCCTTCCAGCACGGCGAGGTCTTCGTCACCGACGACGGCGCCGAGGCCGACCTGGACCTGGGGCACTACGAGCGCTTCACCGACACGAACCTGAGCAAGCTGAACAACCTGACCAGCGGCCAGGTCTACGACACGATCCTGACCCGGGAGCGGCGCGGCGAGTACCTGGGCCGGACCGTCCAGGTCATCCCCCACGTCACCGACGAGATCAAGCGGCGCATCGCCCTGCCGGCCGAGCACGACGATGTCGACATCGTGCTGACCGAGATCGGTGGCACCGTCGGCGACTACGAGTCGCTGCCCTTCCTGGAGGCCATCCGCCAGTTCCGCCTCGAGCGGCCGGCCCGGGACACCTACGCCGTCCACCTGACCCTGGTGCCGTTCATCGCCGCGGCGGGGGAGATCAAGACCAAGCCCACGCAGCACTCGGTGCGGGAGCTGCGCAGCATCGGGATCCAGCCCGACATGCTCGTCTGCCGCAGCGAGGTGGAACTGCCGTCCGAGGCGCGCCGCAAGATCGCCCTGTTCTGCAACGTGCCGCCGGAGAACGTCATCACGGCCCCCGACGTGCCGACCATCTACCAGGTCCCCCTGGTCTTCCACGAGCAGGGGGTCGACGAGCTGATCTGCCGCCACCTGGAGCTGGAGACCCCGCCAGCCGACCTGGAGGCGTGGCGCCACATGGTGGGGGTCATCCTCAACCCGCCCGACACGGTCCGCATCGCGGTCGTCGGCAAGTACGTCGAGCTGCACGACGCCTACAAGAGCATCATCGAGGCGTTCGTCCACGCTGGGATCAGCAACGGCGTCGCGGTGGAGAAGGTCTGGGTCGACTCCGAGACCCTGGAGGGGCGGGACGTCGGCGAGCAGAGGCTGCGCGAGACCTTCGCCGGCTGCCACGGGGTGCTCATCCCGGGCGGATTCGGCGACCGCGGCGTCCAGGGGAAGATCAACGCCGTCCGCTACGTGCGGGAGCAGGGGATCCCCTTCCTGGGCATCTGCCTGGGCCTGCAGGTGGCGATGATCGAGATCGGCCGCGACGTCGTCGGCCTGCCCCTGGCCAACAGCAGCGAGTTCGATCCCGCCGCCGAGCACCAGGTCATCCACCTGATGCCCAGCCAGGTGGGCGTGGAGGACAAGGGGGGGACGATGCGCCTCGGGGCCTACCCCTGCCGTCTGGTCCCCGGCAGCCGGGCGGCCGCCATCTACGGTACCGACCGCATCAGCGAGCGTCACCGCCACCGCTACGAGGTCAACAACGCGTACCGGGAGCGGTTCGCCGCGGCGGGGGTCGTCTTCTCGGGACTCTCTCCCGACGGGGAGCTGGTGGAGATCGTCGAGCTGCCCGACCATCCCTTCTTCGTGGCGGTCCAGTTCCACCCGGAGCTGAAGTCGCGGCCCAACCGGCCCCACCCGCTGTTCGACCACTTCGTGGCGGCGGCCGTGGCCCACAAGCGCCGCGAACAGCGGGAACGCACGGAGGTGGAGGCGTGAACGGGACGCCGGTGAGGGAGGTCGTCGTCGGGGGACACCCCGTCGGTCCAGGGCGGCCGCTGCTGGTCATCGCCGGCCCCTGCGTCCTGGAGGAGCCCGACGAGATGCTCCGGCTGGCCGGCGAGATCGCCGACGTCTGCCGCCGGCTCGGCCTGCCCTACTGCTTCAAGGCCAGCTACCTGAAGGACAACCGGACCAGCGGTGCCTCCTACCGTGGTCCCGGCCTGGAGGAGGGGCTGCGGCTGCTGGAACGGATCGGGCGGGAGCACGGCGTACCCCTGCTGACCGACATCCACCATCCCGAGGAGGCGGCCGCCGCGGCGGAGGTCGTCGACGTGCTGCAGGTCCCGGCCTTCCTCTGCCGGCAGACCTCCCTGCTGGAGGCGGCCGGGCGCACCGGCCGGGTCGTCAACGTCAAGAAGGGACAGTTCCTGGCGGCGGCCGACATGGCCCACGTGGCCGGCAAGCTGCGGGCCGTCGGCGGCGAGCAGGTCCTGGCCACCGAGCGCGGCAGCTTCTTCGGCTACCGCGACCTGGTCGTCGACTTCCGTTCCGTCCAGGTCATGCACGGGATCGGCCTGCCGGTCGTCTTCGACGCGACCCACTCGGTCCAGTCGCCCGGCAGCGGCGGCGGGGTCACCGGCGGGCGGCCCGAACTGGTGCCGCTGCTGGTCCGCTGCGGCATGGCCGCGGGAGCGGACGCCCTCTTCCTGGAGACCCACCCCGAGCCGGCCCGCGCCCTCAGCGACGCCGGCAGCCAGCTCCCGCTGGAGCGCCTGGCCGGCGTCCTGGAGACGGCGCGGCGCTTCCGGGACCTCTACCTGGAGGTGACGACGTGAGCGGCGCCGCGAACCCCATCCCCGGCAAGGTCGCCCAGCAGCGCGAGGCGGTCCGCCGGCTGGGGCCCCAGTTGCGGAACCGGTTCGCCCGCGTCGAGCTGCTCGTCTTCGACTGTGACGGCGTGCTGACCGACGGGCTGCTCTACTACGACGCCGACGGTGAGCGTCTCAAGGCGTTCAGCGCCCGCGACGGGCTGGGCCTGGCCCTGCTGCGGGCGGCGGGCCTGAAGCTGGCCCTGCTGACGGGGCGCGACAGCGCCGTCGCTAGCCGCCGCGCCGCCGACCTGCGCTTCGACGCCGTCCTGCTCGGTCGTTTCGACAAGGCCGACGGCCTGCGGGAGATCACCGCGACCCTCGGGTGCGACGCCGCCGCGACCCTCTACATGGGGGACGACCTGATCGACATCCCCGCCCTGGCGGCGTGCGGCGTGCCGGTGACGGTGGGCGAGGCACCCGACGCGGTCCGGGAGCGGGCCTGCTGGATCACCACCGCCCCGGCGGGCCACGGCGCCGTGCGGGAGGTGGCCGAGCTGGTCCTGCTGGCCCAGGGGAAGCTGGACGAGGCCTTCGCGCGCCTGACCGCGCCGCGGCAATCCCCCGTCGACAGGGAGCCGGAACGATGAACCCGCGTCCCCGCGAGCTGAGTGACGGCGAGATCCTGGCCCACGGACGCGGCACCATCGTCCAGGAGGCCGACGCCCTGCGCAGCCTGGCCGACCGGCTGGGCGACGGTTTCGTGCAGACCGTCCGCCTCCTGGCCGCCTGCCGGGGCCGGGCCCTGGTGACAGGCCTGGGCAAGTCGGGCCTGGTGGCCCGAAGGCTGGCGGCGGTCCTGACGGCCACCGGCACGCCGGCCCTGTTCATCCATCCCGTCGAGGCGATCCACGGCGACCTGGGGATCGTCGGCGACGGGGACGTCCTGCTGGCCGTCTCCCGCAGCGGCAACAACCCTGAAGTATCCCAGCTGGTCGGCCTGGCCCGCTCGTTCGGCCTGTCGGTCGTCGCCGTCACCGGCAACCCCGACTCCGAGCTGGCCCGCCTGGGCGACGTCGTGCTCGACGTCGGGGTGGCGCGTGAGGCGTGTCCGCTGAACCTGACGCCCACGACGAGTGCCACCGCGGCCGCCGCCGTGGGCGACGCCGTGGCCCTGGCCCTGCTGACCATGCGCGGCTTCACCCGCGACGACTTCGCCCACTTCCACCCTGGCGGCGTCCTGGGACGCTCCCTGCTGATGCGTGTCGCGGAGCTGATGCACGAGGGCGAAGAGCTGCCCCTGGTGCCCGAGACGGCCACGCTGCGCGACTGCCTGCCGGTCGTCGTCGCCAAGCGGCTCGGCTGCGCGTGCGTCATCGACGGGGACGGCCGGCTGGCGGGGCTGCTCGTCGACGGGGACATCAAGCGGATCCTGGTGGCCCATCCCGATCCCCTGGGCCGTCCCGTGGGCGAGCTGATGACCCGCTCGCCGGAGACGATCGCCCCCGACGAGCTCGTCGTCACGGCCCTGCGCCGGATGGAGCAGAGGCCGGAGGGGCCGATCACCCTGCTGGTCGTCGTCGACCAGGGGCACCGGCCGGTCGGGGTGCTCCACATCCACGACATCCTCAGGGCGGGGCTGTTCTGACACGGGAGGTCGCTGCCATGCCGGTGCGACGGCTGCCGTGGTGGCGTCGCCTGCGCCGCCGCGTCTATCATCTGCTGGCCGTCCTGGTCCTGGGGACGGTCAGGCGCCTGCCGGCCGCCTGGGGAAGGGCCCTCTGCCGCGGGGCGGCGACCCTGGCCTGGCGGGTCAGGCCGCGGGAAAGGGAGCTGGCCCGGCGCAACGTGGCCCATGTCTTTCCGCACTGGTCGCCCGGGCGGCAGCGCCGGCTGCTGCGTGAAGCCAGGACGTCCCTGGCCGACAATCTCCACGTGGCGCTGACCCTGCCGGCGCGGGTCCGGCGGGGACTGCCCGAGGTGGAGGGCGAGGCTGCCCTGGCCCGCCTGCGGGAGCTGCTGGCGCGGGGCCGCGGGGTCGTCATCCTGACCGGACACTTCAGCTGCTGGGAACTGCTGGGGGCCTGGCTGGCCCGGCGGCTGGGACGGCTGACCGTCGTCACCGGTACCATCCACAATCCCCCCGTCGATCGCCTCGTCAACGGCTGGCGCCGGGAGGCGGGATTGACGACCGTTCCCCGGGGGGAGGGGCTTGCCCCCCTGCTGGCGGCCCTGCGGCGCGGCGAGGCGGTGGCCCTGCTGCCGGACCAGGCGCTGGCGGCCCCCTCGGCAATGGTGCCGTTCTGTGGCCGGCCCGCGCCGACGGTGACGGGACCGGCCCGGTTGGCCCTGGCGGCCGGTGCGCCCCTGCTGCCCATGGCCCTGGCGAAGCGGGACGGCGTGGCTGGCCTCTACGAGGTCGTCGCCCTGCCGCCGCTGGAACCGCGAGGGGACGGGCCGGACGACGTCTTGGAGTTGACCGGCCGGATCAACGCGGCGCTCTCGACCCTGCTGTTGCGGAACCCCGCGGAGTGGGTCTGGTTTCATGATCGATGGAGGCTGGATGATGCGAACCTGGCAGGACACTGACCTCACCCGCGGTGACGGGCCGCGGGCAGGGCGTCGCTGGTCGGCACGGCCAGCGGCGTGTCTGCCGTGGTTGCTGATCCTGGCGCTGTCCGTCGTGTCGACCGGTTGTGGCGACCGCGAGCCGGCTTCCACGACCGCCGCCGGGCTCTCCACCACCGAGAACGCCGACGAGACGCCGCCCGACCAGCGGCTCTACGACGCCGTCATCACCGACACTCGCGACGACGAGGTGCGCTGGATCCTCCACAGCGAGCGGCTGGACCGCTTCGCCGATCGCGACGAGGCCCAGCTCTACACCGTCCGGATGCAGTTCTTCCGCGCCGACACCCTCTTTTCCACCCTGACCTCGCGGCGCGGGCGGGCAGACCTGAAGACCAAGAATCTGCACGTCTGGGGCGACGTCGTGGTCGTCACGACAGACGGCCGGCGGCTGGAGACGACCGAACTGACGTATGACAACCGGCGCGGTCTGATCTACAATGATGTATACGACAGGTTCACCCGCGGCGACGACGTGCTGACCGGTTGGGGGATGGAGGCCTCGCCCGACCTGTCCTACTTCGAGCTGAAACGGGAGGTGGCCGCCGAGGTCGCCCCCGACGACACCACCGGGAGCGACCAGTGACGACGGCCGCCGCAACGACGACCGGGACGATCCTCGAGGCACGGGGACTGCGCAAGGTCTACCGCAAGCGCGCCGTCGTCGACGGGGTCGACCTGCGGTTCCGGACCGGCGAGGTGACCGGCCTGCTCGGCCCCAACGGTGCCGGCAAGACGACGACCTTCTACATCATCGTCGGCTTCATCCGGCCCGACGCGGGGGAGGTCGTCCTGGACGGGGAGGACATCTCGCGGCTGCCCATGTACAAGCGGGCCCGCCGCGGCATCGGCTACCTGCCCCAGGAGTCCTCCATCTTCCGTCGCCTGACGGTGGAACAGAACATCATGGCCATCCTCGAGACCCAGCCGCTGTCGCGGCAGCAGCGACGCGAGCGGCTGGAGGAGCTGCTCGAGGAGATGGGAATCGCCCACATCCGCCGCTCCCGGGGCTACCAGCTCTCGGGTGGGGAGAGGCGGCGGGTCGAGATCGCCCGGGCCCTCGTGACCCGGCCGCGTTTCATGCTGCTGGACGAACCGTTCGCCGGCATCGATCCCATCGCCGTGGCCGATCTCCAGGAGACGGTGGCCCGGCTCAAGGAGCGGGGTCTGGGGATCCTGATCACCGACCACAACGTCCGGGAGACGTTGAGCATCACCGACCGGGCCTACATCATGTACGAGGGGCGGATCGAGCTGCAGGGCACCCCCGACGAGCTCGTCCGCAACGAGAAGGCGCGGGCCATCTACCTGGGGGACGGATTCCGCATGTAGCCTGCGCCGGAAGCGAGGACGATGGACGTCAAGCTGAGACAGCACATGGGGCTCTACCAGCGCCAGCAGCTGGTGATGACCCAGCGCCTGCAGCAGGCCCTGAAGCTCCTGCAGATCCCCACGCTGGAGCTGGAACAGGTCCTGCGACAGGAGCTGCAGGCCAACCCGCTGCTGGAGGAAGTCGAGCCCGACGAGGACGAGCCGATGGAGGAGACGGATGCTCCCGAGCCGGCCGTGCCCGACACGCAGGAAACCTCGGCCACCGACGAGCCGGTGGACTGGGACGAGTACTTCCGTGACGGGTTCAGCGACGGGACCTTCGAGCGGGAGCACGAGGACGAGGACCGCCCCGAGCGGCTGCCGGTCTCCATCCCCACGGGCCAGGAGGAACTGCACCAGCAGCTGGTGCTGGCCGTCGACGACGACCTGGACCGGCAGATCGGCGAGTACATCATCGGGAGCCTGGACGAGAGCGGATTCCTGACCGCTCCGGTCGAGGAGATCGCCGCCTACTTCGAGGTCCCGGTCGAGCGGGTCGAGAAGGTCCTGGAGATCGTCCAGGGGTTCGACCCGCCCGGCGTGGCGGCCCGGGACCTGCGCGAGTGCCTCCTGCTGCAGCTGAAGGCCCTGGACAAGCAGGACACGCCGGCCTGGATCGTCGTCCGGGACCACTTCGAGTCCCTGAAGAACCGCCGTTTCCAGGACATCGCCCGCGAGATGGGGATCACGCCGGCCGAGGTCCAGCAGATCGCCCAGGAGATCGGCGAGCTGGACCCGCGTCCCGGCCTCTCCGGCGGCACCGGCGCGGCCGAGTACATCACCCCGGACCTGGTCGTCGAGAAGGTGGACGACGACTACGTCGTCTATCTCAACGACGGCAACCTGCCACGCCTGCGGATCAGCCAAGCCTACGACGACATCCTGCAGAAGAAGGAGGGGCAGCGCCTGGAGGAGGCCGCCCAGTTCATCGGCGAGAAAAGGCGCTACGCCGAGTGGCTCATCAAGACGATCGAGCAGCGGCGCCGGACCATGATCCGCGTCATGGAGGCCATCGTCCGGGAACAGCGCGACTTCTTCGAGCACGGCGCCATCGCCCTGAAGCCGCTGACCCTGCAGCAGATCGCCTCGGCCATCGGCATGCACGAGTCGACGGTCAGCCGCGTCACCAAGAACAAGTACGTCCAGACGCCCCGGGGCGTCTTCCCGCTGAAGTACTTCTTCTCTGCCGGCCTGGATACAGACGGAGGGGAGGAGGTGGCGGCCAAGGCCGTCAAGGAGATGATCCAGGAGATCATCGCCGGCGAGGACCCGGCGCACCCGCTGTCGGACAAGAAGATCGTGGAGATCCTCGCCCAGCGCGGGCTGAAGATCGCCCGCCGTACGGTTGCCAAGTACCGGGAGCAGCTCGGCATCCTCAACGCCAGGATGCGGCGCCAGTTCTCCTGAACCGTTCACGCGCCAGACCGGGAGGTCCTTGGATGCAGCTCGAGATCAATACCCGACGCTTCACCCTCGACGACGACATCCGCGAGAAGATCGTGGAGAAGCTGGAGAACCTGAAGCGCTACAGCCCGCACCAGCCGCTGTTCGCGCGATTGACCCTGACCTTCGAGGGTGGGCGTTTCACCGGAGACCTTTCCCTGAACCTGAAGCAGCACTCCTGCCACGCCAAGGTGGGCCACGACGAGCCGGAGGGGGCCGCCTTCCTGGCCATCGAGCACGTCGAGCGCCAGCTCCGGCGGCTGAAGGACAAGCTGAAGGATCATCGGGGACGGGCGGCCGACGGTGGTCTGGGCGAGGCCATGACCGAGCTGGCAGGGGAGCTGCTGGACAACGAGGGCTCGGCCGTCGTCCAGGAGCGGTTCCAGCTGCGGGATCTCTCCCTGGACGAGGCGCGGGAGATCTATACCGGCACCTCGCATCCCTTCTTCGTCTTCCGCGACCGGGACACCGGCGATGTGGCCGTCCTCTACCGGCGCGGGGACGGGGAGATGGTCGTCATGCAGCCGGAGTGAGCGATGCGATGAGCGACCGGGACACCCAGCCCCAGAACCAGGTGACCCTCAGCCAGGTCGTCGACGACCTGTCCAGGACGTTGCGCCTGCAGGAGCTGGTCCCGCCGCCGCACCGGGAGGTCGTCCTCGCGGCGCGCGACGTCCACCGGCCCGGCATGGCCCTGATGGGATTCATGGAGAACTTCCTGCCCCACCGGCTGCAGGTCCTGGGCGAGTCGGAGGTCGCCTACCTGGGGACCCTGGATCCCGGGCAGCAGCGGGAGGCCATCCAGCGCCTGGTGCATCTGCGGGCCCCGGCCCTGATCGTGTCCTCGAGCCTCACCCTCCCGCCGGCCGTCCTGGCGGCGGCGCGCGAGGGGGAACTGCCCGTCTACAGCGCGGCCCTGGCCACCGACGAGCTGGTCCACGAGCTGACGCTCTACCTCAACGACCGTTTCGCGCCGCGGGTGGAGGTCCACGCCTCCCTGGTCGACGTCTACGGCGTGGGGATGCTGATCACGGGCCACAGCGGCATCGGCAAGAGCGAATGCGCCCTGGACCTGGTGGAACGGGGGCACCGCCTGGTGGCCGACGACATCGTCGAGATCCGTCGCTTCGGGGATGCCGTGCTGATCGGCCGGTTCCGCGACGTCCTGCAGCACAGCCTGGAGATCAGGGGCGTGGGGGTCGTCGACGTCCAGGCCATCTTCGGGATCCGGGGGATCCGCATGCAGAAGCGGATCGAGCTGGAGGTCCGCCTGGAACAGTGGCGGGACGATGCGGACTACGAGCGCATGGGCTTCGAGCAGCAGCAGACCGAGATCCTGGGCGTGTCGCTGCCGCGGATCGTCCTGCCCATCGTCCCGGGCAAGAACCTGACGGTCATCATGGAGGTCATCGCCCTGGACTTCATGCTCCGGGTCTACGGTATCGACGCCGCTCGCGAGTTGAACCGCCGCATCATGGAATCGCTCAAGTCGGGCGATCGCCTGCAGCGCTACCTGCGTCACGACCACGAATAGGGGGAACGATGATCCAGGGGCTGATCATCACGCACGGAGAGCTGGGCCGCGAGCTGGTCAGGGTCGTGGCGATGATCATGGGGCCGGTCGATGGGTTGACCGCCCTGTCCAACACCGATCAGTCCCTGCCGGAACTGGGGGAACGGATCGCGGCCTGGGCTGCCGCCGCTCCGGCGGAGGAGCTGCTGGTCTTCACCGACGACTTCGGGGGCAGCTGCACGACGGCGGCGCGCCTGGCCCTCCGCGGGCGGTCGGCCCGCCTGTTGACCGGGGTCAACCTGGCCATGCTGCTGGACTTCGCCGCCTGGCGCGACGAGCTGCCCCTGCCGGAGCTGGCGGCGCGCCTGGTGCGCACGGGACGCGAGGCGGTCAGCCTGGTGACGCCGCCCGAGGGCGGGGAGCAGTGAGATGCCCCTGCTGCTGACGCGCATCGACGACAGGCTCATCCACGGGCAGGTCGTCGTGGGCTGGTGCCGGCGGCTGCGTCCCGACCGGATCGTCCTGTGCCACGACCGCATCGCCGCGGACCCCTGGCAGCGCGAGGTCTACGCAAGCTCGGTCCCGCCGCAGCTGGCCGTCTCCATCCTGGACCGCGCCGCCACGGTCCGGCTGCTCGGCGACGGGGCGGCGGAGGGGCGCCTGCTGCTGGTGGAGGGGCCCGGCGACCTGCTGGACCTGCTGGCGCGCGGCGTCGAACTTGAGGAGGTCAACCTGGGCGGGATGCACGCCCGGCACGGCAAGTACGAGCTGCTGCCGTACATCCACCTGGACGCCGCCGACCTGGCGGACCTGCGGCAGCTGCTGGTGCGGGGGGTCCGGCTCTTCGCCCAGTCGGTGCCCGGGGCGCCGCGGATCGAGATCGACAGCCGGCGCCTGGACGAGCTGGAGGTGGGGGCGTGAGCGGGCCGCCGACCGCCCTGCTCACCGACCTGTGGCACGGGCCCGCCGGCTGGTGGTGGGGGACGGCCCTCCTGGGGGGCGTGCTGGCCCTCGACGAGACGGCGGTGGCCCAGACCTGGCTGAGCCAGCCGCTGCCGGCGGGCCTGCTGGCCGGGATGCTGACGGGCGACCCGGTGACGGGGCTGGTCCTGGGGGCGACCGTCCAGCTGCTCGTGCTGGGGGATCTGCCCATCGGGGAGACGAACCTGCGGGATCGCCTCTCCCCCCTGCTGGGAGCGGTCCTGGCCTGCCGACTGGCCGGCTGGCAGCTGGTGTTCCCGTGGGACGCGCCCGACCAGGCGTGGCGCCTGGGGTGGCTGCTGCCGAGCCTGGCGGCGGGAGCGCTGCTGGGGCGCTACATCCTGGGCGCGGAGCGCGAGCTGCACGGCCGCTGGATGCTGGCGGCCCTGCGCTCGGTGCGCCGGGGCGACGAGCGGATCGTCTCGCGGACGCACCTGGGGTGTCTCGCCGTGACCGCCGCACGCGGCGCTCTGCTGCCCGTCGCCTGGGCGGTGCTGCTGCTGGTGCTGTGGCTCGGGCCGGGGGGGCGGCTGTCGCCTCCCGTCCGGGCGGCGGCCGGACTGCTGGCCTGGTGGCCACCGGCCGTGGCGGGAGGAGCCCTGCTCGACCTCTACGGGACCCGGGCGGGCCGGCCGGTCCTGGCGGTCGGGGTGCTGCTGGGCCTGGCGCTCTGGTGGGGAGGTGGTCGTTGATGCAGCACCGTGAGGGGCCCCCGGAGAGGATGGCGCCCGACCTGCACCGGGAACTCTGGTGGCGGTCCCTGACCCTGCAGGGTTCGTGGAACGACGCCCGCATGCAGAGCCTGGGGCTGCTGTTCACGCTCCTGCCGTGGCTGCGCCGGCAACGCTGGCAGGAACCGGCCCGGCGGCGCTTCCTCCGCAGGCACCTGGCGTTCTTCAACACGAACCCCTACTGTGCCGGGATCATCGTCGGGGGAATCGTGCGGCTGGAGCAGGAGGGGCGGATCGAGGCGACGGGAACCGGCCCTTCGCTGGCGGATTACAAGTCGAGTCTGGCGCGGGCCCTCGCCTCGCTGGGGGACCAGCTGTTCTGGCTCGGTCTCCATCCCGCGCTGCTGGTGCTGACGGTGCTGCTCGCCTGGTGGGGCGGCGGTCGCTGGACCCTGGTCCCGGTGGGGCTGTTCGGTGCCGTCCAGCTCGTGTTCCGGTACCGGCAGGTCGCTGCCGGCCACGCCGCGGGACTGGCCGTGCCGGCCCTGCTCGCCAGGCCGGGCTGGCACCGTGCCATCGCGTTCGCCAAGCGGAGCGGCGCCCTGCTGACCGGCCTGCTGCTGGTCCAGGCGGTGCTCCGCCTGCCGCGACCCGGTCCGGGGACGGGAGAGACGTCCGTCTGGATCGGTTTCGCCTGCTGTCTCGTCGTCGCCGGCTGGGCGCGGCGCCGCTGGCCCGGAGAGGTGATCCTGTTGCTGATGTTGCCGCTGGCGGTGCTGTTCGCCCTGTCAGGCGGCCAATCGATCTGACCGGCTCCGGCCGGTCCATGGAAAGGACGATCAACCTTGGAACGCGCCACCGCCATCGTCTCCGACCCCGTCGGATTCCACCTGCGGGCCGCCGGCAGGATCGTCAAGCTGGCCAAGAGCTTCAGTGCCGAGGTGACGATCCGCTTCAACGGCCGGATGGCCAACGCCAAGAGCATCATGGGACTGGCCAGCCTGGCCGCCGACTACGGCAGCGAGGTCGAGATCGAGGCCGACGGACCGGATGCCCCCGAGGCCATCTCCGCCCTGGTGCGGCTGATCGCCGTCCAGCTGGCCGAACAGCCAGAGGGCGCGGAGGGGTAGGATGAGGACGCTCCAGGGCATCGCCGCCTCCGGGGGACAGGTCGTCGGAAGGGTCCACCGGCTGGCGGCCGATCTGCCCACCGTCCCCCGCCGCCGGCTCGGTGCCGGGGAGATCGACGCCGAGGTGACCCGCTTCCGGGCCGCCCTCGGGACGGCCCGCGACCAGATCCAGCGGATCGTCGAGCGGCTCTCCCGGGAGGTGGGACCCGACAGCGCCGCGATCCTGGAGAGCCATCTGCTGATCCTGGAGGACGAGCTGATCGTCGAGCGGACGGAGCAGGTCATTCGGGAGCAGGGGCTCAACGCCGAGGCGGCCCTGGAGGAGGCCCTGCAGTCGCTGCTCGCCGACCTGGGCGCCCTGCACGATCAGGTCCAGCGGGAGAGGATCCAGGATCTCCACGACGTCCACCAGCGGCTGCTGCGGATCCTGACCGGCCGTGGCGGCCAGCGCGTCACCCCGCCGGGACGCCCCAGCATCGTCGTGGCCGAGAACCTGGCGCCGTCGGACACGGCCTCGCTGGGGACCCGCAACGTCCTGGCCTTCCTGCTGGGCCACGGCAGCCGGACGAGCCATGTGGCCATCCTGGCACGGTCGCTCGGTGTGCCGGCGGTCGTCGGGCTGGGGGACAGGCTGGGGGAGCTGGCCCACGGGGACCTGGTGGCCGTCGACGGCGACAGGGGCGAGGTCATCCTCGAGCCGGACAGCGGGACCGTCGCGCGCTTCCACCAGCTCAGCCGCCAGGCCAGGCACGTCAACACGAAGCTGGCCCACCTGCGTGACCTGCCGGCGGAGACGCCGGACGGCCGACGTCTCTCCCTGCAGGTCAACATCGAGCTGCCGGTCGAGGTGGAGAAGGCGCTGGCCTGCGGCGCCGAGGGGGTCGGGCTGCTGCGGACGGAATACATCTTCTTCCAGCACGGGACGCTCCCCAGCGAGGAGCAGCAGCTTTCCGTCTATCGCCAGGTCCTGGCCGCGATGGACGGGCGGCCGGTCGTCTTCCGGACGCTCGACGTGGGCGGCGACAAGCTGCAGCGCTACCTGGGGGCCCGGCAGGAGTCGAACCCCTTCCTGGGCTGGCGCGGGATCCGCTTCCTGCTCTCCAACCGGTCGCTGCTGAAATCGCAGCTGCGCGCCATCTATCGCGCGGCGGCCGACGGTCCCGCCCGTGTCATGTTCCCCATGATCACGGGACTGGCCGAGCTGCGGGCCGCGCGGGAGATCTGCCGGGAATGCTGCCGGGAACTGGAGGCCGAGGGGCTGCCCCACGATCCGCGGATCCCCGTGGGGATCATGGTGGAGACCCCCTCGGCGGCCATGATCGCCGACCGCCTGGCCGCCGAGTGCGACTTCTTCAGCGTCGGGACCAACGACCTGATCCAGTACACCCTGGCCATGGACCGCCTCAACGAGCGCGTCGCCTACCTCTACCAGCCCCTGCACCCCTCGGTGCTGCGTTCCCTGCGGGGGATCGTCGAGGCGGCCCACGCCGCGGGGATCGAGGTGGCGATGTGCGGGGAGATGGCCTCGGAGACGCGGTTCGCCGAGCTGCTGCTGGGGCTCGGGTTCGACACCCTGAGCGTGCACGCCGCCCAGCTCCCCAAGATCAAGCAGGTGGTCCGCTGGACTCCCCTGGCCGAGGCGAGGGAGCTGGTCGGGCGTTTGCTGGAGTGCGCGACATGCGCCGAGGCCGAGAGCCTGCTGGAAAACTACCTGACGGCCAAGAAGGCAGCGCGTGCCGCGGCCGGAGGAGGTGAAGGCGGTGGTAGCGGGACCTCTTGACAGCGACCGGACGATGCTGCGCCTGGTGGCCACCTTCCCCGACCACCTCGCTGCGTCCTGTGAACTGCCGGGCCTGGAGGACGTCGCCGGGCTGGCCACCGCGATCCGCGACGTCGTCTTCTGCGGGATGGGCGGGTCGGCCGTCGCCGCCGACCTGGCGGCACCCCTGGCCGCGGCGGCGGGGGTGCGCCTGACGGTCCACCGCGAGTACGGTCCGCCGGCCTGGCTCTCCGACGAGCAGCTGGTGGTCCTGGCCAGCTACTCCGGTGAGACGGAGGAGGTGCTCTCGGTTGCCGCCGCCCTCGCCGGCCGCCGGGGGCCCACCTGCGTCATCGGCAGCGGCGGCACTCTCGCCGCGCTGGCCCGGCAGCGACAGTGGTCCTGGGTGCGGCTGCCGGAGGGGCTGCCGCCCCGCGCCGCCCTGGGGCATGCCTACGGCGCCCTGCTCCACGTCCTGGCCCGCAGCGGCGCCTGGACCGGCGCGACGGACGATCTGGCCGGGGCCGTGGCGACCCTCCGCGACGGGATCGCCGCCCTGGGACCGCTGGCGGGGGAGGACAACCCGGCCCTGGCCACGGCCCGGGCGGCGCTGGGACGGTTGACCGTCATCTACACGACGGCCCCGCATCTCCATCCCGCCGGCTACCGCCTGAAGTGCCAGCTCAACGAGAACGCCAAGTCGCCGGCCCTGCACGTCCCCCTGCCGGAGGGGGATCACAACGACATCGTCGGCTGGGACGTCCTGCAGCGCCGCCGCGACGACTTCCTGCTGCTGCTGCTGCGGTCCGACGACGAGGATCCCCGCACGGCACGGCGCGCCGAGCTGACGGCCGAGCTGTTGGCGGACCAGTTCCGTCGCGTCGTCACCTGGCGGGCGCGGGGGGAGACCCCCCTGGCGCGCCAGCTGTCGCTGGTCCAGATCGGCGACTTCTGCTCCTGCTATCTGGCCGAGGCCGCCGGCGTCGACCCGCTGCCGGTGGCCAGGATCGAGGAACTGAAACGTCGACTGAAGGAGCCGCGATGAAGGCACTCATCCCCGCGGCGGGCATCGGGACCCGCCTGCGCCCCCACACCTGGAACAAGCCGAAGGCGCTCCTGCCGGTGGCGGGGCGACCCATCCTCGGCCACATCATCGACGACCTGCGCGCGGCCGGGATCGACGAGTTCGTCCTGGTCGTCGGCTACCAGGGGGAGGCCGTCCGCCGGTGGGTGGAGACGGCCTATCCCGGCACGCCGGTCACCTTCGTCGAGCAGACCGAGCGGCTGGGCCTGGGTCACGCCCTCTGGACGGCACGCGACGCGGTGGGCGACGAACCGTTCTTCTGCATCCTCGGCGACACGATCCTCAAGGCCGACTACCCGGCCCTGCTCGCGGCGCCGGGCAACTGCATTGCCGTCTGCCCGGTGGAGGACCCGCGGCGGTTCGGGGTGGTGGCCATGGCGGGCGACCGCGTCGCCCGCTTCGAGGAGAAGCCCCAGGACCCGCCCAGCAACCTGGCCATCGTCGGGGCCTACCTGCTGCGGGACGCCCCGGCGCTTTGGGAGGCCCTCGACCGCATCGTCGCCGAGGACCGCCGCACCCGCGGCGAGTACCAGCTGACCGACGCCCTGGAAACGATGTTGCGCCAGGGCCGTCCCTTCACGATCATGCAGGTCACCGGCTGGTACGACTGCGGCAAGCGGGAGACCTGGCTGGAGACGAACCGGGCCCTGCTCGAGGCGTCGGCCACCGCGCCGGCCGCGGCGGGGATTGTCCCGCCCTGCCACGTCGGTCCCGACGTGACGATCGTCGACAGCGAGATCGGCCCCAACGTCTCGGTGGGAGCCGGTGCGACGATCCGCGGCTGCCGGCTGAGCGATTGCATCGTCGGCGAGCGGTCCGTCCTGAAGGACTGCCGTCTCCACGACAGCATCGTCGGCGCCGACTGCCGCCTGGAAGGGGTCCGCGGCCGGGTCGACGTCGGCGACGACGGCGAGATCGTGGGCGAACCGTCCTGACCCACACCAACACGAGAGACGAGCGAAATGGCGGATGAGTACCTCTTCACGAGCGAGTCGGTGACCGAGGGGCACCCCGACAAGGTGGCCGACCAGATCTCCGACAGCGTCCTGGACGCCATCCTGGCCGACGACCCGAACGGGCGCGTCGCCTGCGAGACGCTGGTGACCACGGGCCTGGCCCTGGTCGCCGGCGAGATCACCACCGAGACCTACGTCGACATCCCCAGCATCGTCCGCAAGACGATCCGGGAGATCGGCTACACCTCGGCCCAGTTCGGGTTCGACTGGCAGACCTGCGCGGTCATGACGGCGATCGACGAGCAGTCCCCCGACATCGCCCAGGGGGTCGATCCCGGCGGCGCCGGGGACCAGGGGCTGATGTTCGGCTATGCCTGCCGGGAGACCGACGTGCTGATGCCGCTGCCGATCACCCTGGCTCACCGCCTGACCCAGCGCCTGGCCCAGATCCGCAAGCAGGAGATCCTGCCGTGGGTGCTACCCGACGGGAAGAGCCAGGTGACGGTGGCCTACCGCGACGGCAAGCCGGTAAGGGTCGACACGGTCGTCATCTCGACGCAGCACACCCCGGACGTCGACAACGAGCAGATCCGCAAGGCGGTCATCGCCGAGATCATCCGCCCCGTCCTGGCGACCTTCGACCTCGACGTCAGCGACGTCACCTACCACGTCAACCCCACGGGCCGCTTCACCGTCGGCGGTCCCCAGGGGGACTGCGGCCTGACGGGCCGGAAGATCATCGTCGACACCTACGGCGGCACCGCTCCCCACGGCGGCGGTGCCTTCTCGGGCAAGGATCCCACCAAGGTGGACCGCTCGGCCAGCTACGCGGCGCGCTACGTGGCCAAGAACATCGTGGCCGCCGGCCTGGCCGACCGCTGCCAGATCCAGCTCGCCTACGCCATCGGCGTCCGGGAGCCGGTCTCGGTCGCGGTGGAGACGTTCGGGACGGGCAAGGTGCCGCGGGACCGGCTGGAGGATGCCGTGCGCGACGTCTTCGACCTGACCCCCCGGGGCATCATCACGATGCTGAACCTGGCGCGCCCCATCTACCGGGCGACGGCGGCCTACGGCCACTTCGGCCGGGAGGAGGACGGGTTCACCTGGGAGCGCACCAACCGGACGAGCCAGCTCCTGGACGCCGTCGGCTGATCGGGGGCAGGGCGCGGAAGAAGACGACGGGCGGTGCCTGGCAGGCACCGCCCGTCGTCTCGTCCGGCCGGCGGGATGGTCAGCGGGCCGGCGTCACCGGCTGGACCAGGACCGTCACCGTGTCGCTCCGGCTGACGCTCTGCTGGGTGTCGAAGACGTGGAGGACGACCCGGTGGAGGCCCACGTCGCTGTCGAACCGGATCAGGGGCAGACGGCCGTCATAGGACGTCCCGGCCGCGTCGTCGAGGACCCACACGAAGTCGAAGCGCCGGTAGTCCTGGGTGGCGCTGTCGAAGCCGCACAGCTCGACACCGGAGCGCAGCGGGACGGGCTGGCCACGGGAGCCGTCGGGATAGCAACCGAACGAGACGTCGGTGTCCAGGCCGCGCAGTCCCATGGCGTCGACCAGGTTGCCCTCGGCGTCGTGCAGGAAGAGGACGCCCGTGAAATCGGCCGGCGCGCCCTGGTACCCGTCCGCCAGCCGGAAGCCGGCGTGGGTGTGGTCGCTGTCCTGGCCGTCGAGCCAGACCAGCAGGTAGCCGTGGGCGGGGATGGAGCTGCCGAGGGCGGGGAAGTGCCACTTGTCGGGCTCGGCGGGGTCGTCGCTGAGGGACCAGTCGGCGAGATCGATGGCCACGTCGGTCGTGTTGAGCAGCTCCACCCAGGGGCTGTACTCGCCGAAGTCGGGATCCTGGACGGCCGTCTCGTTGAAGGCCATGACCTCGTTGATGGCGACGTCGGCGCGCGGCTCGCCCGCCGGCGTGCCGCCGTTGCTGGCACCCGGCGTCGGGGGAGTGCCGTCGGCGGCGCGGAAGTATGCCAGGTTCGTCCAGACGGTCGTGTCCCGCGGGGCGGCACTGACGCTCAGGGAGTCCTCCTCGACGGTGATCGGGAGGGTGACCGCGGCCCGGTCGCCGTCGTCGTCGGTGACCGTCACCAGGACGTCGTAGATGCCCGGTTCGGTGAAGGTGTGGTTCGTCACCGACCCGGTGGCCGACTGCCCGTCGCCGAAGTCCCAGCGGATCTGCAGGTAGAGGTTGCCGCCGGTGGGGTCGCTCTGCGGGTCGCCACCGGTGGCGATGGCCACGAACTGGACGTCCAGGGGGGCGGGACCGCAGTCGACGTCGCTGGCGACGCGAGTGAAGGACGGAACCCGGTTCACGTCGTCGTTGCAGCCCGACCAGAGAAGGGCCGCGCCGAGCAACAACAGCATCAGCGGCAGCAAGCGTCGCATCATGGGATCTGACTCCTGGATCCTGGGGGTCGTGCACGACCGGACGACAGCGTCCGGACGCCCGGCCACGTCAAGATAACCGCCGGCCACGGGGCGAGCAAGCCCTATCGCCCCAGCCGCAGATAGAGGACAACCGCCGCCAGCAGGTAGCCGGCGTTGCCGATCCAGGCGGCGACCACCGGCGGCAGGACCTGCGTGTGCCCCAGGGCCCGTCCGAAGTTGATGGCCAGGTAGTAGCCGAAACTGATCAGGACCGTCCAGCCGAACCCCGAGGCGATGGTCGTCTTGCGGGGGCCCGAGGCGAGCAGGATCCCCAGCATGACGACGATGAGGTGGACGAAGGGAAAGGCGAACTTGAACTGCAGGTCGACGCGGTAACGGGTCGCGTCGTTGCCGCCGCGCTCGAGCATGGCGATGTGACGGCGCAGCTGCCGGATGTTCATGGCGTCGGGCTTGACCCTGTCGCGGGCGAAGTCCTCCGGTGAGATCCCGCGTAGGCCGGAGACGAGGCTGTCCTGCCTGGCGGTCGTCACGCCGCCGTCGGGATCGAAACGCCGGTGGATGACGTCGTAGAGGACCCAGTTGCCGTCGCGCCAGAGGGCCCGCTTCGCGTCGTAGCGCTCCGTGATCCGGTCGTCCCGGCGGGCGATGGCGCGGAAACCGGAGATGGCCTGGCGATCGGGATTGTAGCGCCGGGCATAGTAGAGCCGGCCGTCGGCGCCCTGCAGCGGGACGTCGCTGGTCGGCCGGACCCGGTCGGGATGGTGGTGGACCTCCACCTCCCAGATGTGCTGCACCTGCCGGTTGGCCGGGGGCAGGACGTACTCGCTCCAGAGCAGGGAGAACCCCATGACGACGAAGGCCAGCGCCAGCAGGGGGCGTGTCACCTGCAGCAGGGAGCGGCCGGCGGCGAACAGGGCGGTCAGCTCGTTGTAGCGGGCCAGCGTCCCGACGGTGAACAGGGTGGCCATCAGCATGGCGATCGGCAGGGTCGTGTCCACGATCCAGGGGATCTTGAACAGGTAGTAGCGACCGACCAGCGCCAGGGGGGCCTCGTTGTCCAGGAAGGAGCCCAGGTGGTCGAACAGGTCCAGCAGGGTGAACAGGGTGATCGCTCCCAGCAGGGCCTGCAGCAGGGTCTTCAGGAAGCTTCCCAGCAGGAGGCGGTCGATCAGCTTCAACGTCGTTCCCCCTGGTGACCGGGCCGGGAGGCGGGCGGGCGCGGGCGCAGGGTCCGGGAGAAGAGACTCGATTCCCGGACCGTGCGCAGGAAGATGGGGATCCCCACCAGGGTCAACACGATGTCGGCGGACCACATGGCCACCGCGGGGTCGAGCTGGCCCCGGTCGGACAGTTTCTCGCCTCCCACCAGGAACATGTAGTAGACGACGTAGACCCCCAGGGCCAGCGAGACCGAGACGCCCTTGCCGGACCGGCCCGAGGTGACCGCCATGGGCAATCCCAGCAGGACGAAGACGACGCAGGCCACGGGGATGGCCAGCTTCTTGTGGAACTCGACCAGGTAGTCGTTGATGCGGGCCCGGTAGGAGCGGCGCAGGTCGCGCTGGAACCGGGCCGCCGTCGCCGCCTGGCGCAGGTTCTGGAGCGTCCCGTCCAGGAGGCTGCGCCTGCGGTCCGCGGACAGGGGCAGCCGGATCTTCCCCAGACGGAGCGCGTCCTCGCGCTGCTGCGGGTCCAGCAGGCGCCACTGCTGTTCCACCACGCCGCTGAGCGTCTTGCGCCCGTTGCGCATGGCCTTGGCCATCAGGAGCTGCTGCTCCCGCGCCGCCGCCAGCAGGGCCCGCAGGTCCATCTCCCGGTCCCCGCGGCCCCGGCGCCTGCTGTCCTCGAGGTCCCGTTCGGCGTTGCGGATGTAGAGATCGTGCCGCTGGAAGGTCGTCACGTCGTACCGGGACCAGTCGGCGTCGTCCGGCAGCTCGTGGGTCTGGCCCTCGTGGAGCTCGATGCGCAGGGCGTCCTGCTCGTGCAGGGGGATGACCTTGCCCCAGGTGGCGGTCGTCACCGAGGGCGTGACGTCGCCGGGACCGTCCCGCTCGATGACGAGGACGCCGCGGATCGTGTTGGTGCGGTCGTCCTTGCTCTTGACGAAGATCGTCAGCCGGTCGTTGAGATCGGTGAAGAGCTGCTCGCGGACCTGGAGCATGGGCCTTTTGTGGTTGATGTCGTAGAGGAGGTTGGCTAGCCTGTGGTTCGTGTTCGGGAACACATAGTGATTGTAGGCAGTTAGGGCAACGGCCACGAGGCCGCCTCCCAGCAGCAGGGGGCGCAGGACGGCCACCAGGCCGATCCCGCTGGCCTTCATGGCCGTGATCTCGTTGTCGGCGGCCAGCTGGCCGATGCCCATCAGCACGCCGATCAGCACGGCCATCGGCACGGATAATGCAAGCGTATGGCCCAGACTCAGGAGCAGCACCTCGGTGGCGGTCCAGAACGAGACCCCGTGGGACACGAACATGTCGACGTACCGGAACAGGATGTCGATGATCAGCACGAAGGTGATCACCAGCAGCCCGAACAGGAACGGGCCGCTGACGGAACGCAGGATGTGCCGATCGAGCAGTCTCATCGTCGCTCACCGTTCCCGCGGAGTGTCGTCGTTGGGGGTCAGCCTGACCCCGTTGGTGGACGCCGTCGCCGGCATGTTCCCGCCAGTGTAGGGCCAGCGACCGCCCGGGACAACGCTGCAACACTGGTCGATGCCGCGCCATTCCGGAAAAAGTCACGACGGAGCCGCCACGTGTGTTCGTCAGCAACGGGAGGGCAGCTGTGAGATGCCGGCCGGGGGCGTTCCCCCGGTTTCCGGCGCTGCTCGTGCTGACCCTCCTGCTGGCCGGTGCCGTCCTGGCCGCTCCCGCCGGGGGAGGCGACGGCACCGCCCGGCGATTGCTGCTGCCCGCCGTCGATCCCCTGCTGCGGAGCACGGATGATCCCCGCCTGCTGGGCGTCGAGCGGCTCTGGTGGCGGGAGCGCTTCCTGGCCTGGGGCGTCGATCCCCGCCAGGGGATCGCGCCGACCCTGGACACCTACTGGCGCAAGCTGGTCCGGGACCGGCTCCACGTCGACCTCGAGCGGCGGCTGACCGTCGTCGAGGACAACGGGTTCCACGGCCTGACGACGACCTTCCAGTATCCGACCTGGTTCTTCCTCTACACCACGGAGGAGACGCTTCCGGGCGGCTTCGTCTACTTCCCGCCCCGTCCCGTGGACGCTCCCGAGGTCGAGCTCTTCGTCGACGACCTGTCCACCGCGCTCGCCCGGCGTCACGCCGTCCGCAACCGCCTGCTCTGGTACACGAACCTCGACCTGCGCAGCGGCCGGCCCGGCGGGGCGGACCAGCAGGGGCTGATCAACCTGACCATCCCCATCAAGCTGCCCCGCACGCTGGAGAAGATCATCGGCAGGGGCGAGAAGACCAACATCAAGATCACCGGGCGCGAGCACATCTCCATCAGCGGGGAGTCGACGGTCAGCAACCGCTTCACGCCCACCGAAAGGCGGCGTTCCCAGAGCCTGTTCCCCTCCCTGGACATGGAGCAGCAGCTCCAGATCAACCTCTCCGGCCAGATCGGCGAGAAGGTCCACCTGGAGGTCGACCACAACAGCGAGGCCATCGGGCCCGACGCCACCAAGATCCGCCTCTGGTACGAGGGGACCGAGGACGAGATCATCCAGTCCATCGAGACGGGCGACGTCGGCCTGACCCTGCCCGGCAGCCAGCTGCTGGGCTACAGCAGTAACAAGTCCGGGCTGTTCGGCATCAAGGTCATCGGCCAGGTGGGGCGGACCGACTTCACCTTCGTGGCCAGCAAGCAGAAGGCGGAGAGCGCCTCCAAGTCGTTCAACTCCCGCGGCGGGACGGCCCAGGAGCGGACCATCGAGGCGTGGCGGTACCTGAACAACCGCTTCTTCCGCCTCGACCTGCCGCCCAACGACATCGTCTCCTACGCCCGGCCCGACTACCCGGGCCGCGATGCCGTCCACGAGCACATCGATCTCAACTCGATCCAGGTCTACAAGTTCGAGGGGGCGGCCACGCCCCGGAACGACTTCGTGCGCGACATCGTGGCGCTGCCGGACACGACCGGGCGCTGGATCCCCGGCGCCCTCGCCTACGAGCTGCAGAACCCCTCGCCGGGACAGATCTGGGGCGAGTGGTGGAGCCCCGTGGAGTACGACGTCTTCAAGGACGAGAACGACAACCTCGTGGCCCTGGACCTGCTGCGCGAGTACGACTACCACGACATCCTGGCCGTCGTCTACCAGGTGGTCGACGACGAGGGCAATCTCCTCTACCAGGTGGGCGACTATCCCGGCATCGACGACGACAACCGGATCCCCGACGAGGAGGGACGCCTCTTCTACCGCCTCAAGCTGCTCAAGCCCCAGAATCCCGAGCCGTACACCTGGCAGTACGTCCTGCGGAACATCTATTCCCTCGGCGGGGCGAACATCGATCCCAGCAGCTTCGACCTGAAGATCGAGATCAACGCCTTCACCGACTATCCCCACCTGGACCTGGACAACCAGGGCAACGGCAGCGGCCTGGACTGGTTCCGGATCTTCGGCCTCGACCGCTTCGACCAGCAGGGCAATCCCCACCCCGACGGACTGGTCGACATCGGGGACCCCTACCTGTTCGACTTCAACCGCGGACTGCTGAAGTTCCCGGTCGACGTCCCGGAGCCGTTCAACGCGCCGCCGGAGGTCTACACGGCCTTCGCCGACACGTCGGCCTTCGACTTCGACGGCTCCCTGCTGAGCGACAACCTGATGCCGGAGATCTACGACCCGGAGACGACGCCGCAGCAGATGGCGACCTTCTCGCGCTTCAAGTTCGTCGTCACCTCGTCGGCCGCCTCCAGCTCCTTCAACCTGGGGGTCTCCAACATCGAGGAGGGCTCCGAGACGGTCGTCCTGGACGGGCGGACCCTCGTGCGCGACGTCGACTACACCATCGACTACACCTTCGGACAGGTGACCCTCAAGGGGGAGGCCGCCGCCAGCCTGACCGCCGACTCCCAGATCTCGGTCACCTACCAGTACGCCCCCTTCCTGGGCGGGGGGAACAGCAGTCTCGTGGGGGCGAACCTGGGGATGGACCTGGGGGCCGAGAGCCGGCTGTCGACGACCTGGCTCTACCAGTCCAAGCAGGTCGTCGGGCACAAGGCCAAGCTGGGCGAGGAGCCGAGCCGGATCCTGGTGGGGGACATCAACGGCCAGTTCACCCTCAAGCCGTGGCTGCTGACCCACGTGGCCAACTTCCTCAGCCGCCGCGACAGCGACCGGGAGAGCAAGGTCCAGATCAACGGCGAGCTGGCCACCAGCATGCCCAACCCCAACACCTTCAACGAGGTCTACGTCGAGGACTTCGAGGGGATCGACTCCTCGGACCAGATGCCGGTCAGCCGGCTCTCCTGGCAGCTGGCCAGCGCCCCGGTCCAGGGGGAGGACCCCGGCTACCTGGTCCAGGACCCGGACATCGGCAACCGCCACTTCACTCCCGAGAAGCGGCTCGTCACCCGCTGGTTCCTCCCGCGCGAGAACACCCTGCGCCTCTACCTCAACCCGGAGCTGCGCCAGCAGGAGGCGCGCGAGGCCCAGCAGGTCCTGGAGATCTACCTGAGCACCGGCGGCCAGCCCTGGGAACCGGACAACTGGGGCGGGATCATGCGGGGCCTCGGTCGCAGCGGCCTGGACCTGACCAAGACGCAGTTCGTGGAGTTCTGGGTCAACGACTTCCGCAGCGACGTCTTCGGCGAACACCCCAGCGGCAAGCTCCACATCGACTTCGGCTACATCAACGAGGACTTCTACTGGCCGGTGGACGACAGCGGCGAACTGGTCACCGGGACCTTCAACCGCGAGGACGGGATCCTGGGCGATCCCCCCGACGGCGTGTTCACCATCGACGAGGACATCGGCCTGGGCGGTGATCCCGAGAGGGACCGCTTCAGCGCCGACTACGGCAGCGACGCGGACCCCTACCCCTACATCAACGGCACGGCGGGGAACAACCGGGAGGACTCCGAGGACCTGGACGGGGACACCGTCTTCGACCGCCAGGACGGCTACTTCACCCTCACCGTCGACCTGGCCGACTCGGCGCTGATCGACGTCCTGCGGGACTACCCGGCAGGCGAGGTCAGCGAGAACCTCGACCGCCACCTGGCCTGGCGGAAGTACCGGGTCAGGCTGGGCGACGCCCTGACCGTCTCGCCGCCGGGGGGCACCACCCCCCAGCTGGCGACCGTGACCCACGTGCGGATCTGGTTCGAGGACAGCAACCCCGATCCCTCGGTGACGTCGCGGCGGATCCAGCTGACCGACCTCCGCTTCCTGGGCAGCCGCTGGGAGCGCGAGGGGGTGCGCCGCATCGCCGGGGCCGACTCGCCGCTGGAGCAGATCCTGCCCGAGGCCGAACGGCTGCCGGGCGAGGCCTTCTTCATCGGGGAGGTCAACAACAAGGAGAACCCGGACTACTCGCCCCCCTTCTCGGTCCACGTGACGAACAACATCCCGGAGAAGGAGCAGTCGATGGTTCTCGACTTCGAGAACCTGGGGCAGGGCCACCTGGTGCGCGCCAGCCGGCTGCTCTCACCCAACGGCGAGGACTTCACGCGCTACCACCGGGTCACCTGGTACGTCTTCAACCCCACGCCGGACCAGGCGTCCCTGGAGGTCTTCTTCCGTCTCGGCGCCGACACGCTCAACTTCTACGAGGTGAACTACCGCTTCGACGAGCAGGAAGGCGCGCGCACGGGCTGGAAGGAGATCCGGCTCGACCTGGCCGAGCTGGCGAACGTGAAGCTGCAGGAGCGGGACCCGGTCACCGGCTGGGTCGAGGGGACGATTCCCGATCCCGAGACCGGCCAGCGCTACCGGGTCCGCGTCGTCGGCGGACCCGACCTGCGGCGCGTCAAGCGCCTCTACATGGGGGTGCGCAACACGGACCAGTCGCTTCCCGCCACCGGCTACTTCTACTTCAACGACGTCCGCCTGCGGGAGGTCAAGAAGGACAAGGGACTGGCCGAACGCCTCGCCCTGCGGGTCAACATGGGGGACGTCCTGAAGGTCGACTTCGACTGGTCACGGCGCGACGCCGATTTCCACGGCCTGAACTCGGAGACGGGGCAGGGGTTCACCAACGAGAACTGGAACCTCTCGACGAGTTTCCGGGTCGACGACTTCATCCCCCTGCTCGGTTTCCGCCTGCCGGTCAGTCTCGGCAAGCAGCGCTCGACCCGCAGGCCCAAGTACGTCACCAACAGCGACATCGAGATCATCGACGAGGCGCTGCGCGAGGAGCAGAGCTCCATCAGCAACCGCGAGAACTTCGCCGTGCGCCTGCAGCGCCCGCCCTCCCAGCACGCCCTGTTGCGCTACCTGGTCGATCCCTGGTCCCTGTCGCTGAGCGGTTCCCGCTCGGAGGACTTCTCGCCCCTGGGACAGAACCGCACCAAGAACCTGCAGGGGTCGATCTCCTACGACCTGCGGATCGGCGGCCGGCACCAGCTGGGCGACCTGGGGCCGCTGCACTACGTCCCGATCGTCAAGGCGGTGGGCCTGCTGCCCAGCAAGATCTCGCTCACCGGCAACTTCAGCGGTTCGACCCGCCACTCGTCGACCTACAACGCCACCACCGGCATCTACGTCCCCCAGCCGGTCAACCGGACGCGGCAGGGAACCCTGACGGGACAGATCTCGTACCGGCCCCTGCCCTTCGCCGACGTCAGCGTCAGCGTCCGGTCCGATCGCGACCTGTTCCGCACCCGCAAGCTCTGGCTGCTGAACATCGGCGAGGAGACCGTCTACAACCAGCAGGTCCAGTTGCGGCTGAGTCCCCCCACCAAGCTCGGCCTGCCCGACACCTGGTTCTTCAGGCCCCTGACCATGCTCTCCAGGTCGATGCGGTCGGTGCGACCCTCGATCACGTACAACGGCAGCTTCAACAACAACCACGCGCCGTACGTGCGCCAGGGCGACGATCCCCCGGGGACGGGGAACCTGCAGAACAAGGGGGACTGGAACATCGGGCTGAGTCTGCCGCTGGGAGACCTGGTCGAGCACTTCTTCCCCCGCCATACGGGCCTCTCGGATGCGGAACGGCGCGCCAGGATAGAGCGCGAGCGTCGCATGGGCCGGCGCCGGCAGCGTCTCGGCGGCGGCGCCCGGGGGGAAGGGCGTCGGGGCGGGGGAGGCGAGACCGAGCTGCCCCGCGGCGGCGGGCGGGGGCCGGGGCCCGCTGGCGAGCTGACCGGGGAGGAGCGGCGCCGGCGCGGGGATCGCAACACGGTCGTACACAGCGACGACGACTG
>CAYTEO010000029.1:0-26260 GCA_964436825.1 uncultured Fibrobacteraceae bacterium
CCTTGCCGTGAACGGAACCTGAATCTGCCTCACATTGCGAATCCGACCGCGTGCTTGGATCCTCCGGTTCCCCACTCTCTCTCCAGCTCCCCGATCAGCACGCCGTGGGGCACCCGATCCATGCCCCGCAGCAGCCACCGCTGCCGCACGGCGTGCAGGCCGGCCATGTTCCCGGAGAGCTGGGTCAGGCGCCGCCGTTCGCCGGCCGTGAGCCGTCCCCGCGCCAGCGGTCCCAGGACGCGGCGGTAGCACTGAACCAGCCGGTCGCCCGTGAGGGGCTGGAACGCCACACGCTCGGTGAACCGGCGCCGGGCCGCGGCATCCAGCGCCGCAAAGCGGTTGGTGGTGGCGACCAGGATCCCCGGCCCGGTTTCCAGCTGGACCAGGAACTCGTTGACGCGGTCCACTTCCCAGGTGCGCACCGCGTCGTCGCGGCGGTGGAGGAAGCTGTCCACCTCGTCGATCACCAGGACCGCCTCTTGCCGGCGGGCATCGGTGAAGGCGTCGGCGATCCGCTGCTCCGTCCCGCCCACGAAGGCGTTCAGCAACTCGCTGGCGCGCTTGACCACGACCGGCCGGTCGATCAGCCGGGCCAGGTGGCGGGCGGTGAAGCTCTTGCCGGTGCCCGGCGCGCCGTGGAACAGCAGGTTCAGCGGCGGCAGCTCCCCGCCGGCGGGCAGGGCGCGCCAGCTGGCGTCGTAGGTGCGGACCATCTCCTCCACCCGGTCGAGGTCAGGGGAGCAGACCACCCCCTCGCGCAGGAAGGTCGCCGCGGGCCGGGCAGGCCGGGGCGGCTCCAGTCCGTCCAGGCGCAGCCGCGCCTCCAGCGTGCGGCGGAACATGTCGCGGCAGGCCGCACCACGGACGCCGGCCAGGGCGGTGGTGGCCGCCGCCGATTCCAGCACGGCGGGGCTGACGGCGAAATCGCGGGCCAGGCCGTCCACGTCGGCCGGACGGAAGTGCCGCTTGATGCGGTGGCGGCGGAGGATCTTCTCCAGCACGAGCCGGCGGACGCGGTGGTCGGGTTCCGGCAGCTCCAGGCTGAAGGCGAAGCGGCGCCGGACGGCCGGCTCGATGTCGTCGCGGTCGTTGACGATCCAGACGGCCCGGATGCCCGGTCGCTCCAGCACGTCGATCAGCCACGACTTGTCCACGCCGTCGCCATGGGCCTGCCTGGCGCGCCAGGTCAGCAGCAGGTGATCGGCCTCGTCCACCACCACCACGCGACCGGGGCGGTCCGCTGCCATCTGCAGGCAGGCCTCCAGGGCGGCGCGGCGGTGCGCCGGTCTCTCACTGGTCCGTCCCATCACCTCCAGGCCGTCCAGGCCGAGCTCGTGCACCAGACCCCGGACCAGGGTGGTCTTGCCGGTGCCGGGTGGCCCGTAAAGCAGCACGTGCACCGGCCGGTTACTGCGCAGGGTGAGCAGCCGTTGCAGGATGGCGAGGTCCGTCTCCGGCACGTCCAGGGCCGACAGGGGCACGTCGGCGGGCGGCAGGGGACGGTGCAGCTGATCGCCGAGGACCATGCCCCCGGGGTCGGTGAACAGGGGGAGGTAGTCGTCGTCCAGGTCGATCCACCCCATGCCGGGATCCACGATACCGAGGCGCACCAGCCGCCCGTTGAGGATGCCCGAGAGACGGCCCGGCGACAGGTCGAGGACGGCCTGCAGGTACTTGCGACCGGGGAGGTGATGGACGTGCAGGGTGTCGCGGAAGAACTCGTCGGGCACCTTCCAGACACGGATCACGGAAAGGAAGAAGGCCAGCTCCAGCTCGCTGTCGTCCAGTCCGAACAGCTCCGCCGTCCGGCGCAGCTGCCGGGACAGGGGAGCCTGTTCCAGTTCCTCGGCCGTCGCGGCCAGGACGAACAGGCGCTCGATCAGGGTCTCCAGGTAACGGCGCCGCCGGTCGAGGGACTGCCGCTGCAGGGCCTCGGCCAGGACGGCCGCACCCTCCTCCGGGGAGCTTCCGTGCCGGCGCGCGATCTCCAGGAACGGGGCGGCCTCGCTGCCGGGGAACGCACGGGTCGCGATGCCGGCCAGCAGCTCGTCCTCCGCCTGCAGCAGCCAGGCGGCCATGCCGATGGCGGGCGCGTCCAGGCGGGGGTAGCGCGCCAGGACGCGGGCGGTCCAGAGGGCGCAGCTGGCATGGACCAGGCGCTCGTCGGGATCCAGGGGGGAGACAGGGACCACGTGGTCGGGGGGGAGACGCAGCTTCATCATCACCATCCTTTCAGGAAAAGGGACATATCCATAACGCGGGGAGCGTTCCGTCCGGTGGAACGCGAAGGCAACATGCTGAGCTGGTCGTGGAAAAAGAGTGGGGCGCGGTGCCCCTCGCCCTTGAACACCGCGCCCTGGGACGGCCGCCGACCGTGCCGCCCCGAACCGTGGGATTGACGGGTCACATCATGGGGCCGTAGGGTTCCGTGAGATGGAACGGTATACGCATTCCGGGAGGTCGAGTTGCAGCCCCGCCGCAATCCGGACCGTACGTACGGCGACAAGCTGATTGCCCTGTTCGCCCGGCTCCTGTTCCACCGCCGCCGCTACTCGCTGACGGAACTGGCCGACATGCTGGACTGCTCCAAGCAGACCGTCCTGCGCCTGGTGGACGACATCGCCCAGGCTTACGGCGTCACCATCCGCTCGGAGCTGGGCAGCGACCGGCGCCGCTGGTTCTGGATCGAGGGCGTGCCCAAGAGCCCGCCGGCCGCCCTGCTCTCCGAGGCCGAGCTGCGGACCCTCCAGATGTGTCGCGACTTCACGCGCCACCTGCTGGGAACGCGGACCTGGCAGGACCTGGAGCGTGCCGTGGTGAAGAGCGCCCGGTTCCTTCCCGCGGACGCCCAGCCCGACGACCTGGCCTTCGGCGTGGTACGCACCGGGGTGATCGACTACACGGAACACGAGAACATCCTCCGGGTGCTGCTGGACGGCCTGCAACAGCGGCGGGTCTGCGAGGTCTCCTACCGCAGCCTGGAAGCGCGGCGTGCCAAGACATTTCGTATCAAGCCGCTGCAGGTCTTCGCCCACCGCGAGAGCGTCTACGTCCACGCCCGCCTGGCCCGCATGCCCGGCAAGCTCTACCGGGTGCCCCGCTACGATCCCCTGCTGGCCCTGCATCGCTTCACCCGGGCAGTCCTGACCGACACCCCCTTCCGCCGCCCGAAGGGTTACGACTTCGAGAAGGTGATGAACCGGGGATACGGCGTCTGGCTCCAGCGACGGTTTCGGGTGAAGCTGGAGCTGACCGGCTGGGCGGCCACCTTCGCCGCCGAGCGCACCTGGAGCCCCGATCAGCGGCTGCGCTGGCGGGGCGATACCCTCGAGCTCTCCTTCTGGTCCACGTCGGAGCCGGAAGTGGTGTCGCTGGTCCTCTCCTTCGGGCGCCACGCCCGTCTGCTGGAACCGGCCGGTCTCCGCGACACCGTCACGGCGGAGCTGGACGCCGCGCGCACCGCATACCGGTGAGGTGGGGGAGGCGCCCCCGCGGCGGGACGCCTCCCGGATCTCCGGACGCGGTGCCGTGGTCAGCGCAGGTCACGCCACTCCCCGGGCGCTGCGGGACGGCGCTTCTCCCGGTCGGGATCGGCCAGGGCCGCCAGGTGGATCACGGCGCCCTCGTGTTCCAGGGCCAGGCCGGTCGCGCCGTCGGCCGAGAGACGGTGGTCCGTGCCGAGGGCCACGGCGGGGCGGGGATCGTCCCGACCCTCGCGCAGGTTCCGGATGAAGGCCGCCGCGGTTTCCCGCGGGTCCCAGGAGTTCCGTCCTTCCCGGTGGCGGCGCTCCGCACGCCGGCGCAGCAGGGCCTCCATGGCGACCGACCGGAGCAGGCGCTGGTGAAGGTGCCGGTACGCCTCGGGCCGCGAAACGAGTTCCAGGGAGAGGGGCCGTCCGTTCACCAGTGCCAGCAGGCCGGTCTGTTCCTCCACGAGGGGGCTGGCCTCCAGGTAGGACTCCAGGGTGTCACGTGTGCCGTCGTAGACGGCATCCATGTCCCCGGTTTCGGAGCGGACGCCGACCGTCCGCTCCAGGCGCGCCACCTCCTCCCAGACCTCGGCCTGGTCGCTGGCGTGGACGCCACGCTCGGCCAGGGAGAACGAGACCGAGGCCATCTTGCGGGCCCGGCCACTGCTGAACATCACCGTGTCGGCGTCGTCGAAGTGCCTGCTCCGCCAGCTCCAGCGCCCGTGCTCCACGCAGCTCACCGGCAGGATGGTCTCCGTACCGGCGGCCAGCAGCACGGTCGTGTTCAGGACGCGGTTCTGCTTGGCCCCGCGCAGGGTCTCCCCGTCGAGCAGGAGCACTGGCCGGTCGGCCCGGTTGGTCACCCTCAGGTGGTTCACGCTGCCACCCTCGTCCACCTCGGTCACCTGGAGCAGGTCCTCCGCCAGGGCCTCGGACAGGGTGATGTACGCGGGCCCCGCGGGGCCGCGATGGCGCAGCGGCAGGACGACCAGGTTGGCGTGCTCCTGGGGATCACTGGTCTGGATGGTGTCGAGGATCTTCAGGATGGGCTGGCTCAGCATGGCGATCACGCTCCTTCTGCCACCGGCGGCGACGCAGCACGAGGGCATCGAGAACATCGTCCGACGATGGCGGTTCGAGATAGGCGAGGGGGATGTCCGTCGGTTCTGTATGGTCGGCGAAGACGCTGGGCGGTGACTTCAACGTGAGTGGTTCCTGCGCCGGGGTCATGAGATCCCGCCACCGGGGTTCGGACGGGCGATCGAGCTCGCGTGCGGCGGGGCGTTCGGCTCCCGGTCCGGCGCGGCGATCGGTTCCGGGCCCGACGGGCAGCGCGATCCTGTCCCACAGGGCTTCCCAGTCCAGGGAGGCGTGGGCCAGGTGGAGCAGCTCCTGGAAGCGATCCCGGATGGCGGGAGCCGGCGTTTCCCGGGCCAGGAGATGGTGGACCTCGGCCGCGGCCATCTCCATGGCCAGTCCCAGGTGCTCCCGGTACGCCAGCAGGCGGCTGGTGGTCCAGTACCCGTGGCCGCCGCTGCCGGGCGGATCGGGCAGGAACCCCACCACCAGGGAACCGGCATCGAAGACGCCGCGGATCAGTGGCGCCGGCATCAGCTCCTGCAGCGACCGGTCCGCGTCGGCGGCGATCACCGTCAGCAAGGGGTGCCGGAACGCCCGGCCGACGGGCTCCCCGCCCAGCAGCAACACCCTGACGCCCCGGTGAAGGGCCCGGCGCAGCTCCGTGCGCAGGGCACGCACCACCTTGTGGTCCAGCTGGAGCAGGGCAACGTGTTCCGTCCGCTCGATCAGGGCCCGGAAGCGGTCCAGCAGCTGGTCTCGCCCGGAGAGGCGCAGCACCTCGGGCGTGGGGGGCGCCGGGCGAAGCGCGGCCAGGACCCGGCGGGCCTGCCGGGCCCGCCGCTGGTAATCCCGGCTCAGGTGCCGGACGAGGTCCTCCGGGTCGATGGGGCGGAATCGCCGCCCCCGGCCTCCGACCACCTCGACGGCACCCAGCTTCTCCAGGTCGGCCAGGGCCTTGTAGACGCTGGTGGGATCCTTGCCCAGGTGTTTGGCCACCTGGTAGCCCGTCGGGGAGCCGCTCACCGACATCCGGATGAGTGCCAGGTACGCCTCCGCCTGGGGCTTGCCCAGGCCGAGACTCGTCAGGGCTGCGAGGGGTGGCCCGCTCGTGATCATGATTGTGTTCAGTCCTTCTGGCTTATTAGTGTTGGATCAACACGAATAAATTATAGGCGACCCAAGGACATGTCAAGCCCCCCCTTGCCTTCGCGTCAGCCATGGATTATTATTCTACCCGGAGGTAGCATTATGCATCTGTCCAAGTCATCCGAGTACGCCATCCGCTGCCTGGTCTACATGGCCATGGGCGACGGCGAGGTCTGCTCGGTCAAGACGCTGAGCGAATCCCTCGGCATTCCCTACAAGTTCCTGGGCCGGCTGATGAGCCGCCTGGGGAGTGCCGGGATCGTTGCCGCCCAGCACGGCAAGCTCGGGGGGTACCGGATCGCCCGGCCGCTGCACGAGGTGAAACTGGCGGATATCGTGGACGTCGTCGAGGGTCTGGAGAGCTACGAGCGCTGCATCCTGGGCTTTGCCACCTGCGACGACGACAACCCCTGCCCGCTTCACGAGCGCTGGCACGACCTGCGGGAGGCCATCCGGTCCATGCTCGACAGCACGACCCTGGCCGACCTGGCGCTGAGCGGTAGCCGACGGATCTGATCTTTTTTTCTCGTAATATGCTACACGAACGTAGCATAAACAGGCGGTCCCCAGGGGACCACAACCGGCCGCACCGGCCGCAGGCCCGGAGGAAGAGTTCATGCACGACTCGTGGCTCGACAGGCTGATGTCCCGCAAGGGGCTCTACACCGCGTTCTGGGTCGTGGGGATCATCATGGTCACCGCCCTGATCGTCTTCACGGCCAACCTCCAGAAGGAGGTGCCGCCCATCCCGGAGAAGGTCGTCTCCGCGTCGGGTGAGGTCCTCTACACCCACGACGACGTGGTGAACGGCAAGGCCATGTTCCAGCAGTTCGACCTGATGGACTACGGCACCCTGCTGGGCATGGGGGCCTACCTGGGACCGGACTTCTCGGTGGAGTTCTTCCACCGCCGCGCCGAGTTCCTGTACGAACGGTTCGCGCGCGAGGTCTACGGCGTCTCCGCCGACGACCTGACCGACGTCCAGCGCGCCGCCGTCAAGGAGATGGTCAAGGCCGACTTCCATGCAGGCACCGAGCTGGTCCCCGGCACGGTCACCTACTCGGACGCCTCGGCGGCCGCCTACAAGGCCAACGTGGACTACCTGGTCGACTTCCTGGTGGGCGGCAACAAGGAGCTGGCCTGGCCCGGCGGTGTCATCCGTCCCGAGGAGGCGCGGCTGATCGCCGCCTTCGTCGACTGGAGCCAGCTGGTGGCCTCGAGCAAGCGCCCGGGCACCGACCGCACCTGGAGCAACAACTGGCCGGCCGAGCCCCTGGTGGACCAGGGGCCCACCTGGACGACCCACCTGTTCACCCTGTGGGAACTGCTGGCACTGTGGGTCGGCACGATCCTGGTCCTGTGGCTCGCCTACGACAAGCTGCTGAAGAAGGATCCGGACGAGGTCCTGGAGCAGCCCCTGACCATCAAGAAGCTCTTCCCCTCCCAGGAGAAGCTCCTGAAGTACGTGCCGGTGGTGGGGCTGTTCATGTTCCTGCAGATCGTCCTGGGCGGCTACCTGGCCCACATCTACACCGAGCCGGCCAAGAACTTCGTCCTGTCCCAGAGCATCATCCCCTTCAACGTCATGCGCGCCCTGCACACGAACCTGGCCATCGTCTGGGTGGCCATCGGCTGGCTGGTGGGCGGGATGATGATCGCGCCGCTGGTGGGCAAGGAGGACCTCAAGTTCCCGTGGCTGGTGGACGTGCTCTGGGCGGCGCTGCTGGTGGTCGGCGGCGGCGGCCTGGTGGGGATCTACCTGGGCGCCACGGGCCACCTGCGCGACGTCTGGTTCTGGCTGGGCAACGAGGGGCGCGAGCTGCTCAACCTGGGCCGCGTCTGGGACATCGGCCTGGTGGCCGGGCTGGTGATGTGGTTCCTGATGGTCTTCAGCGTCATCCGCAAGGCCAAGGAGAACAACGTCCTGGTCGGGACGATCATCTGGAGCGCCTTCGGCATCGCCACGCTGTACATGGCGGGCATGATGCCGCTGCACAAGATCATGCCCAACTACACGGTCGACGACTACTACCGCTGGTGGGTCGTCCACCTGTGGGTGGAGCTGACGTTCGAGCTGTTCGCCGCGGGCGTGCTGGCCTACCTGACCGTCGCCCTCGGCCTGGTGCCGCGCAAGACGGCCGAGCGGATCATGCTCTTCGAGCTGGGCCTGATCGCCCTGAGCGGCACCCTGGGCGTGGGACACCACTACTGGTGGCAGGGCCTGGACGAGTACTGGATCGCCATCGGCGGCATCTTCTCGGCCCTGGAGCCGCTGCCCCTGGTGCTGCTGATGATCGAGGCCTTCAAGGAGCAGCGCGAGATCACCGCGCGGGGCGAGTCGTTCCCCTTCGCGGTGCCGTTCCTGTTCCTGGCCGGCAGCGCGTTGCTCAACTGGCTCGGCGCCGGTTTCCTGGGCATGGTCATCAACACCCCGACGATCAACTACTACAGCCACGGCACGTACCTGATCATGCCCCACGGCCACGTGGCCCTGCTGGGCGCCTTCGGGTACATCTCGCTGGCCTTCATGTACCTGGTCACCCGGGCGAACGCCATGGCCAAGGGTCTGGAGTGGAACGAGAAGCCCAGCCGCATCGGCTTCTGGCTGCTGACCTCGGGCGTGATCATCTTCGCGATCCCGACGCTGGTCATCGGCTTCGAGCAGGCGCGCATCGCCCACGACGTGGGCTACTGGTTCACGCGCCAGCGCGAGGCCGTCGAGCCGCTGAAGGGCTGGATGTGGTCGCGGCTGCTGCCGGACGGCCTGATGATCGCCGGTGCGCTGACCATCTTCCTGGACCTGGTCAAGAAGAGCCTGCTGACGCGCAAGGCCGCGTAGAGGGAGCAGGGCCGGCGGAGAAGGGGCGGGGACGTCACGTTCCCGCCCCTTCCGTCTTGTCGGCCGGCAGGGCAGCGACTATCCTCCCCACCGGCCCGACGCACACGTCCTACGATCACGGCCCCAGGCGCCAGGAGGCCCCATGGGACACCGCAAGCACCCCGGCGGCAGGGTCCGCGCCCTGATCTTCGACCTGGACGGGACGCTCATCGACTCCGGTGTCGACATCGCCCGGGCGGCCAACCACGGCCGGGCGGCGCTGGGACGGCCGCCGCTGCCCGAGCCCGTGCTGATCGGATTCATCGGCGACGGCATCGAGAAGCTGATGCGCCGTGCCCTGGTCCACGACGGCGACGAGCCCTCCGAGGACGAGCTGCGGACGGCCCTGGCCGCCATGCGCGACCACTACGGACGCCACTGTACCGACCAGACCCGTCTCTATCCCGGCGCCCTGGACGTCCTGTTCCACTTCCGCCGCCTGCCGCTGCACCTGGCCACCAACAAGCCGCGCGTGTTCACCGAGCGGATCCTGCGCGACCTCTCCATCGACGGCGCGTTCCGGCGGGTTGTCGCCGCGGACGACGTCACCCGCAAGAAGCCCGATCCCGAGCCCCTGCAGCGCTGCCTGGCAGGGCTGGACGTCCCCCCGGCCGAGGTGGCCGTCGTCGGCGACAGCCCCAACGACGTGCTGGCCGCGCGGGCCCTGGGCGCGGTGAGCGTCGGGGCGGCCTATGGCCTGACCGCGCGCGAGCGGCTGCTGGCCGCCCGGCCCGACCACGTCATCGAGTCGCTGGCGGAGCTGAAGAACCTGTTTCCCTCCCGCCTGACCCTCTAGGAGGTGACCGTGAGCCGCGACCTCGTTCCCCTGTCGCTGTCCGAGCTCCTCGGCCGGATCGTCCGCGAGTGGGAGCGCGACCGCCGGATCCTCGACCTGCCCGCCGGCCGCTTCTGGCGACGCGACCCCGGAGTCGACCTCTCCGACACGGTCATGGGCCATCCCGTGGCCACGCCGCTGGGTCCGGCGGCGGGACCGCACACCCAGCTGGCGGGGAACATCGTCCTGGGCTGGCTCGCGGGCGGGCGGGTCTTCGAGCTGAAGACCGTCCAGGCCCTCGACGAGCTGGAGATCCCTCGGCCGTGCATCGACATGGCGACCGTCGGCTACAACGTCGAGTGGAGCCAGGAGCTGACCCTGGACGAGTCGCTGCGCGAGTACGCCAGGGCCCACCTGGCCCTGGCGATCCTGGGCCGCTGGGAGCCGCTGCGGGAGGTGCTGGGCGAGCCGGGACCGCACCTGTTCGAACTGTCGGTCGGGTACGACCTGGAGGGCCTGCAGGGGGAGAAGATGACCCGCTTCCTGGAGCGGGCCGCCGACATCGCGGACCTGGTGGACGGGTTGCGGGAGGAGGTGCCGGCCCCGCTGCGGCACCTGGCCGATGTGCCGGTCCCGTCGCGGCTGGCGGCGGGGACGAACCTGTCGACCTTCCACGGCTGCCCGCCCGAGGAGATCGAGGGGATCGTCCGCCACCTGATCGACGCCCACGACCTGGACGTGACGGTCAAGCTCAACCCCACGCTGCTGGGCTACGAGCGGGTCCGCGCCATCCTCCACGACCGCCTCGGCTACGCGCACGTGGAGCTGGACCGGGACGCCTTCGCGGCCGACCTGCAGCTGGACCGGGCCGTCACCATGTTGACCGGCCTGGCCGACCATGCCGCCGCGCGCGGCAGGCGGCTGGGGATCAAGCTGACCAACACGCTGGTGGTCCGCAATCCCGGTGCGCCGCTGCCGGGGGAGACCCGCTACCTCTCGGGGCCGCCGCTGCACGTGCTGGCCGTCGAGCTGCTGTCCGTCCTGGAGGAGGCGCTGCCGGGACGGCTGGCGACCGCGGGCGGGGAGATCCCGGTGGCCTTCTCCGCGGGGATCGACGAACGGAACGTGGCCGCCGCCGTCGGCTGCGGGCTGTCGCCGGTGACCTCGTGCAGCTCGCTGCTCAAGCCGGCCGGCTACGGCGGTTTGCAGCGGCAGGCGAGGGCGCTCGCGACCGCCCTGCGCGAGGCCGGTTGCCGCGACCTGGCCGCCTGGCGCGCCCGCGCCCGCGGCGCGGCCCGGACGGCGGGACACGCCACCGCCGCGGCCGCCTACGCCGCCCGCCTGGCCGGCACCGACGCCGCGGCGCCCTACGCGGCGGCCGCGGTGGAGAAACCGCCCCGCCGCGTCGACCGCCGCCTGGCCCTGTGGGACTGCTCCAGCTGCAACCTCTGCGTGAGCGTCTGCCCCAACGACGCCATGCTCCGCCTGGGAAGGCCGGACGAGCTGGCCGACCGGCTGGAGCGCAGGTGGCAGTTCCTCTGCCTGGCCGATCTCTGCAACGACTGCGGCAACTGCACGACCTTCTGTCCCGAGACCGGGGCACCGCACCGGGACAAGCCGCGGCTGTACCTCCGCAAGGAGGCGCCGGCGACGGAAGGGCACTACCGCCTGGCGGCCGACGGCGACCGCTGGCGGGTCGACGGCGCACCCGACGCGGCGATCGTCGCCGGGATCGTCAACGGGGAGAAGGGGCTGGCACTGAGGCCGGCGGAGGGGAGCTGACGGCCGGGCTCAGTAGCGGATCGTCCCGAACAGCTCCACGCCCTCGAAGGCCGGCTCGTACTTGCAGACGCCGCCGGCGCACAGGTAGCCCCCCAGCCGCTTGCCCGCCCACAGGGTGAACTGGGAGCCGCCCGGGGTGACGTAGGCCACCTGCAGGGCGGGGAACGGCCCGTCGTCCTCGCGCGCGTCGCGCTGGGTGTCGAACTTGTCGTTCGTCTCCAGGATGGCGCTCCAGGACCAGTGGGGGGCGACCGTGTACTCGAGGGTCGTGAACTGCTGGTCGTACTCGCCGAGGGTGCCGAAGGCGTTGCCCGGATCCTCGACGTGCTGCTGCTCGAACTTCAGGCCCACGGCACGGCGGCTGTCCCGGTGCCAGGTGGCCTCGGCGACCACGGTCCAGTAGCGCTGCTCCCGCTGCAGGTCGGGGTCGTAGACGTCGCGCCGGTCCAGGCCCGCGCGGACGAACCACGGCCCCCAGTCGCGCCGCTCCACGTGGCCGTAGAACTCCCGGAACAGGCGCCTGCCGTCCTGGTCCTCGGTGTAGGCGTTGTTGAGCAGGATGCTCCATCCGTCGCCGCCGCTCCAGTTGCCCTCCACCTGGTAGCCGCGCTCGCTGTCGGCGTCGCGCAGGTAGGGGTGGCGGTTCAGCAGCGTGTAGAGGTGCTCCCGGGTCAGCGACGGCGGATTGTTGACCGGCTCGCGTCCGTCGGCCGCGGGCAGGATCGTGAAACGGTCGTAGTCCTTCCCCTCCAGCGACAGACCGAACCCGCCGCCGAAGACGTTCAGCCCGGCGTAGACGGCGTGCCCCCAGCGGGCGTGCCAGTCGCCGCCGTCGGCCTGGAGCCACTGCTTCCGCGCGCCCCACTCCAGGTACGCGCCGCCGTGGGCGGCGTTGGCCCCCACCCGGCCCGAGACGACGTAGTCGCGCAGCAGTTCCCCGTCGCGCACGGGCGTGGAGGGGGACTGCCAGGTCAGGGCCGAGGCGCCGACGACGAGGCCGCGCCCCAGGTCGACCTCCTGGTCCAGGCCGCGCAGGTCCAGGTCCAGGTTCGAGGGGGTGCCGGAGAGGAAGGTGCCGCGCCAGCGGCCGACCCCGGCGTCGACCCGGAAGCCGTCCAGGGCCGTGTCGACCCGGATGACCCGGTCCTCGTAGAGGGAGAGCAGGAGGCCGCGGCCGAACATGCCGTAGAAGTGGCCGGCCCGGACGCGCACGTGGTCGCCGGTGAACTCGACCCAGCGGTGGCGGATCTCGTCGCGGCGACGGCCCTCCTCGGACGGCTGCTCGTGGTTGAACAGCACGCCCAGGCGGACCCGCTCGCCGGTCCAGATGGCATCAAGCCAGTTCTCGGTGATCTCGGCCTGCGTGTCGGTGTTGTAGCGGTACTGGAACTGGTCGGAGACCTGCAGGACGCCCCCCGCGACGCCGTCGGGGGTGCTGCCGGCGGGAGCCGCCGCGGTGGACGGCCGCGGGGACAGCAGACGCTCGACCGCCTCCCGCAGGTGCTGCTCGTCCCCCTCGCGGTAGCCCTGGTGGCTGTAGGCCACCGACCCGTCCCGGTCCAGCAGGACCAGGAACGGCAGGCTCGTCACCTGGTAGCGGCGCTGGATCTCGCCGTCGGTGTCCAGCAGGACGACCAGGTGGTCGAAGCCGCGGGAGCGGACCAGCGCCGGCACCTTGTGGGCGCTGCGGGGGGAGTCGGCGTCGACGGCCAGGACGGTCAGCTCGCCGGCATGGGCCGCGGCCAGCTCTTCCAGGTGGGGCAGCTCCTTCATGCAGGGGGCGCACCAGCTGGCCCAGAAGGCGACCAGGACCGGTCCGCCGGCCAGGGCGTCGGCGAGGGAGACCCGGCGGCCGTCGATGTCGGGCAACGACCAGTCGTCGGCGGCGACGGCGGGGGGGGCCGCCAGGGCGACCGTCAGCGACAGGAACAGCGGCAGCGCGATGCGGATGCGTCTCACGGGCGACTCCTCCGGGGGGAACGGGGCGCCCCCCGGGGGGCGCCCCGTGGCGATCACTTGGCCAGCGTCAGCTTGAGGACGGTCGGTGCCCCGGGACCGGTGATCCGGACGAGGTAGAGGCCGCTGGCGGCGCGCCGGCCGTCGTCGGTCAGCCCGTCCCAGCGCAGGCGTCGCTCACCGGCCGGCAACGCGCCGCGCCACAGCTCGCGGACGACGCGGCCGGCGGCGTCGTGGATGCGGACGGTCACCGGCAGCGAGGTGCCGGCGGGGGCGTCGAGGGTGAAGCGGATCTCCGTCGCCGGGTTGAAGGGGTTGGGGGCGGCCGTCAGCCCGGAGACGGCGACGACGGGCAGCCCGCCGCCCGTCCCGACGGTCGAGTCGCGGAACCAGGCGAGGGTCCTGGACATCAGGTCGGTCCGCTTGTCGGGCGCCGAGATCCCGGTGAAGCCGAAGCCGAGGGTCACGACCTTGCCCCCGTTGCCGACGGCCCGCACGATGGCCACGTCGCCGGTGTTGTAGATCATCGTGGCCAGCCCGTTGGGGGCCGCGGCCAGGGCGTCGGGGTAGTCCTGGTCGTTCGTGCCGTCGCCGCCGGTGATGGCGAAGAACAGGCCGTCGTAGACGGCATCGCCCGTGATGCCCCCGACGGACGTCCCGTTGGCGTCGTCGGCCACGTAGGCCACTCCCAGGCGATCGGCGCACCACTGCCGGGTCTCGTCGCTGCTGTGGCCGCTGGCGGGATCGCAGAGGTCGGCGACGACGTCCTGGCCCGTCAGCAGCAGGTTGCCGCCGGCGTCCAGGAAGCCGTCCAGGGCGTCGCGCGCATCGGCAGTCAGGGCGGGCAGGGCCAGGTCGGCGTTCCAGACGACGGTCTGGTAGTGCAGGAGGTCATCGACGCGGGGCAGCCCGTAGACGGCGCGCGACCACGTGGCGTGCGTCGCGCCGGCACCGTCCAGGGCGGCGGTGAAGTAGGCGTCGGTGTCCTGTCCGCCGTCGGCGTCCACGTAGAGGACCTCGTCACCGGCGGCGATCAGGGTGAACAGGCGCGTGACCGACAGGAAGGGATCGCCCTGGCTCGTCACCGTGACGGTCACCGTCCCGGTCCCGGCGCCCGAGGGGGTGACGTCCATGGAGATCAGTTCCTCCTGCCCCGCGGCCAGCGGGACGTCGAAGCTGGTCACCCAGGGGGGGTAGCAGGTGGTGCCGGAGCAGGCCGTCACCGACCAGCCCTCCGGGACGTCGGTGGTGAACGAGACGGTGTAGGTGTCGTCGCTCGTGCCGGCGTTCTCGAGCCAGCCGTCGAAGCGGTAGAGCTCGCCGACGGGCGAGACCTTTGCCCGGCGCTCGCCGTAGTAGCTGAAGGCGTGGGCCGCGGGGGACTGGGAACCGGCGGCCTGCAGCACCTCGCGGGTCGCGTCGTCCTGCAGCCAGGCGATCACCTCCAGGTCGGGCGAGTCCCAGGCGGCGTCCACGGTTCCGGAGAGGTGGACGACCAGCGAGTCCCCCTCGACCAGGTCCAGGGCCGTGCCGGCGGCGTCGGGCAGCATCCGGCGCGCGGACCAGTAGAAATCCGTCTCCCCGTTGTTGCCCGGGGGCGAGGCGTAGTGGACGTGCGCGTCGACGATGGCCGCCCGCAGGCGCAGGTCGGCGGCCGCGATCGGGGCGACGACCTTGATCTCGACGTCGGCGGTGAGCTGGTCGCCGACCCGGGCGCGGGTGACCCGCAGGCGGACCGGCGAGAGATCCCGCTGGACGGCGGCGTAGGCCGCGTCCAGGGACGACCGGCTGCCCGGCGTCGGGCGCTCGGTGCCCCCCGCCACCAGGGCCGAGACGTTGTTGATGGCGTAGTAGATGCGCCGCGTGGTCTGCATCGCGTCGTCGACCAGGTAGAACGGATCGACCGGCGACGGCCAGTTGACGTGGAACTGGACGTTGAGCGCCTCGTGGGGGCCGTGGTCCAGGACGAACTGGTGCGTCACCGGGTTGGCCGTGGCGCAGCTGGCGCAGCTCACGTTGGTGAAGGTCTCCAGCAGGACCGTGCGCTGGACGGGGTGGGCCGTGGCCAGGACGGCCGGCAACAGGGCGAGCAGCAGGATGAGTCTTTTCATCGGGTCACCTCGTCGGCTGGTGCTGGTGCAGGGGAGGCGGACCGGGACGGGGCGGCATCGGCCGCGGCCGCGGAACCGGCCTGCAGGATCGCCAGCGTACCGCGATCCTGGACGAAGGCCACGACCAGCAGGTGGTCGTCGACCCACGTGGCATCGTTGGTGAACTGGACGGTATGCGTGTCCGGGGCGGCGGGATCGAAGGCGAGCGTCGCGTCCGCGAGCCGCACGACGTCCCGCATGATCCAGTGGAACTCGGTCTCGCCCTCGCTTCCCGGCGGCTCGTCGTAGTGGACGGGCGACTCGACCAGCACGACGTCCAGCTCCGGGTCCTCCGTGCCGGTGGGAGGCGTGGCCGTCAGGAGCGTCACGGTGGCGGTGATCCGCGGGGCGGAGAAGTCGGGGACGTCCACCTGGATGGCGAAGCCGGGGTCGGCGGCGCCGCTGGCGTCGAGCAGGGCGATCATCTCGTCGTAGGGCGGGTAGCCGTTGGTCCGCTCCGGCGCCACGGACAGGACGCCGTCCAGGAAGAGGGTCGGCAACGCCCCGTCCCACGACGTGTTGCCCCAGTAGAACTGCGCCCGTGCGTCGTTGTCGGCCGGATTGGCGGCGTAGTGGGGGTCGGGGCCGAGCCACCCCTGGCTGAACTTGACGGCCAGCAGCCGGTCGCGTCCGAAGCCGCCCTCGGTGACGACCCGTTCCAGCATGGTGTTCATCTGGGGGCAGCCGACGCAGTTGACCGACGAGAACGTCTCCACCAGGGCGACCCGGCGCGCGGAGAGGACGAAGCCCTGGTCGACGGTCTCGCCGGCGACGACCTCGACCACGACCGGCGGGACCGGGCGGAAGAGGGGATGCCGGACGCTCACGCTGTGCGTGCCGCCGGGCAGGTCGATGGCCGCGGGGGTCGTCCGGTTCGTCTCCTCGCCGTCGACCAGCACGACGGCGCCGGGCGGGACCGACGCGACGCGCAGCATGCCGGTCTGTCCCGTCTCGGTCAGCTGGAAGACGAGGGTCGTGTCGGCGCCGGCGACCAGGTCCACCACCTGGGAATCCGGCTCCGCATTCCAGCCTTCCCGCAGGACGCGGACGACGTGCCGTCGCGCCGGCAGCACGAACAGGGCCGGGGTCGTCCGTTCGGTGGTCTCGCCGTCGAGGATCACCGTCGCGTCGACCGGCGCGCTGGTGATCCGCAGCGTGGCGGCGGGGACCAGGGTGAAGGCGACCTCCGCGACGTCGCCCGTCGCCACCGTCACCGTCGTCTGCCCCTCCTCGGCGACCAGGCCGCCGGCGACGACGCCGACGACATGCTCGCCGGCGGCCACGCGCAGGGTGTCCGGCGTGTTGCGCCCCGTCGGTTCCCCGTCCAGCACGATGGCCCCGCCGGCCGGGTCGGAGGCGACGGCGAGCCACCCCATGCCCGTCAGGGCGAAGCTGGCCGTCAGGCGCTGGGCGGGCGCTACCGTGAGGGATCGCGTCGCCGGTACGGCCTCGTGGTCCGGAAGCCGGACCGCGAAGGTGTGGGGGCCGGCGCCGAGCAGCAGATCGACCGGTGTGTGGCTGCCGGTCGAGTCGCCGTCGACGATGACGGCGGCGCCCGGGGGATCGGATACGACGGCCACGGTTCCGACCGGCGCCTCGCGCCCGCAGGAGAGCAGGAACAGGGCTGCCAGGACGAACGATCCTCTCCACCTGGAGATGGGCTGGTTCATGGAGCGTTTCCCTGGGTTGTCGGGGGTTGGCGGGGGGATCCGAGCAACGTGCCGTATAGTCTACAGCCGTCGTCCCTGCCGCGTCAACTGGCCAGTTTCACGGTTATGCAGAAGAATGTCATACGGTCGGCAGGTTTTCTCTTTTGTGACGTTCGAACCCTGTGGTAGAATGAATGCGTTGGAACCCCCGCCTACGGTCGTGATGACGACCGTCCATTCCACGTTTTCAGGTTCGCAAGGCCACCGTCATGTGACGATGGTCGGGTTGTTCATCCTCAGAAAGGAAGTGCTATGAGGGGGAGACTGTTCTTGTTGCTGGGAATTCTCTCGCTGCTTGCCGGCGCTGCCTGGTCGGCGACGGGGAGCATTCCCGTCTCCGACGCGCAGCCACAGTTGCAGGTGATCGACAAGGGACCCGACGCGGTGACCTACCATGTGCGGGTGGGTGAGCTGCGGACCCTGGACGTCCATACCAAGGCGGGCGACTTCACCCGCCTGCTCATTCCCGGGTTCCACGTCTCGCACCGCGAGGGTGCGCCCGAGCTGCCGATGATGAACGACCTGCTGGCGATCCCGGTGGGGGCCGACGCCCGTGTCGAGATCGTCTCCGACAACCCGCGCGAGATCAAGCTGTCCGACTTCGGGATCACCAACCCGATCATGCCGGCCCAGCCGCCTCTGAGCAAGAGCGCCGATCCCGCGCAGGTGCCGTTCGTCTACGACCGGGCCGCCTATGCCGCCGACAAGGTGGCCCAGCCGCTGGCCCGCGTCGTGGCCCTGGGCAACCTGCGCTCGCTGCCGGTCGGCCGCCTGGAGATCTCGCCGGTGGAGTACCTGCCGCGCGAGGGGCGGCTGATCGTCCATGACGACCTGGAGATCAGAGTCGTCTTCGAGGGCGGCGACAAGGCGCTGCAGCGCGACCTGCTGGCCAGCACCTACAGCCCCTTCTTCGAGCCCGTCTACGCCCGGATCACCGGTGCCAAGGACGCTGCGCACGACGCGCATCCCGACCTGGTCCGCAGCCCCGTGACGATGGTCGTCGTCACCCCGCCCGAGTTCCAGTACCAGCTGAACGACTTCGTCGCCTGGAAGACCGAGCGCGGCTTCAACATGGTCGTCGGCGTCATCGGCTCGCCCGAGGTGGGCTCGACGACCTCCACGATCCAGGCCTGGCTGCACGGCCTGTACAACAACGCCACGCCCGAGCAGCCGGCACCCAGCTTCGTCCTGTTCGTCGGCGACGTGGCCCAGTGCCCGACGTTCTTCGAGAACGGCGACGCCACCGACCGGCCGTACTGCGACGTCGACGGCGACATGTTCCCCGACATGTACTACGGCCGCTTCTCGGCGACGAACAGCTCGCAGCTCCAGGCCATGCTGGACAAGACGATGATGTACGACCAGTTCACGATGCCCGATCCGAGCTACCTGGGCGAGGTCGTCATGATCGCCGGCGCCGACGCCACGTACGGTCCGACCCACGGCAACGGCCAGATCAACTACGGGACCGAGCACTACTTCAACGCGGCCCACGGGATCACCAGCCACACCTACCTGTACCCGGCCTCGGCCAGCTCCGACGCCCAGGTCATCGCCGACGTGAGCAACGGCGTGGGCTTCGTCAACTACACGGCCCACGGCAGCGAGACCGGCTGGTACGATCCCAGCTTCGGGCAGGCGGACGTCAACGGCCTGTCGAACGCCGGCAAGTACTGCCTGGCCATCGGCAACTGCTGCCTGACCAGCACCTACGACTACGACGAGTGCTTCGCCGAGACCTGGCTGCGGGCCCCGAACAAGGGCGCCATCGGCTACATCGGCGGCTCCAACTCGACCTACTGGGACGAGGACTACTGGTGGGGCGTCGGGTACCATCCCTCCTCGGAGATCGACGGCTCGGCGTATCCCTACGAGCAGACCGGCATGGGTACCTATGACGGCCTGTTCCACGACCACGGCGAGAACCCCGCCCAGTGGTACGTGACCAACGACGCCATCATCTTCTGCGGCAACCTGGCCGTCACCGAGTCCGGCTCCAGCCGCGAGCTGTACTACTGGAACATCTACAACCTGATGGGCGACCCGTCGCTGAGCACCTACCTGGGCGTGCCTGCCGCCAACCCGGTCGTCCACGCGCCGACCCTGTTCGCCAACGCGACGACCTTCGAGATCGACGCCGCACCGGGCAGCTACTTCGGCCTGACCCAGAACGGCCAGATCATGGCCTCGGGCCTGGTCCCCGCCGGCGGCAAGGCCGTCTTCCCGCTGAGCGGGATGCTGACGCCCGGCGTGCCGGCCCACCTGGTCGTCATGGCGCAGAACTTCGAGCCCTACGTGACCGACATCAACGTCATCGTCCCGGCGACGGTCGTCATCGACCCGTCGGCCATCGACGCCAACGTCCCGACCGACGTGACCGTGACGGTCTACGGCGAGGACGGCGTCACGCCGCTGGCCGGCATCGAGGTCTGGGCCCAGGGGATGCAGTACGCGACGCCGCACGTGACCACCGACGCGTCCGGCGTGGCCGTGCTGAACATCGACTACCCCTACGGACCGAGCATCGAGATCGTGGGCAAGGATCCTGCCGAGAGCTACGACCTGTTCCACGAGCTGCTCACGGTCAACGCCGCCGCGCTCACCTCGCCGGACCTGGCCGTGACCACGGACATCGGCCTGAGCGACGCCTTCCCGCTGAACCTGCCCGCCACCCTGACGGCCTCGGTGGGTGAGGCCGGCGCCACGCTGGGCGCCTACCTGCCCGACGGCAGCCTGGTGACCACCGCGGACGCCAGCATGGTCCTGACCGTGGACCAGCCCGGCCAGGTGACCGGCGTCATCGCCCTGTCCGGCTACGACATCTACAGCGAGACCTTCGACGTGGTCGAGGCCTACGGCACCCTGGCGGGCCACGTGGACGCGGGCGGCACCGGTGCCGCGGGGGCCGAGGTCGTCGGCCTGGACGGTGACGGCCAGGTGGCCTTCACGGCCGTCTGCGACGCCAACGGCGACTACGCCGTGGCCGACGAGGTCCTGGTCGCCGCCTACACCGTCGTGGTCGACTACTTCGGCTTCGAGCACTTCGAGCAGTCGTACTTCGTCAACTACGGCGCGAACACGTTCGACATCACCCTGACGCCGGCTCCCTCCGGCGTGCTGACCGGTACGGTGTACGACGCCGTCGACGGGACGGCCCTGGCCGCCACGATCAGCGTCTACCGCACCGATACCGGCGACCTCTACGCCGAGACGACGAGCGACGCGACGACGGGCGAGTTCACGACGCCGTCGCTGCCGTACTTCACCTACCACGTCGTCGTGCGCGCCTCGCACCACGTGCCGGTCCAGCTGGACATCGAGATCGGCGCGCCGGTCGTGACCAAGAGCTTCGCCATGGAGCCGACCAACGGCGAGATCCTGGTCATCAACGACAACGGTGCCGTCAAGTCGCACCCGGCCAAGGTGGACGAGAAGGGCAACGTTCTCGCCCCGGCCTACGAGGACACGCGCGCCAAGAGCGCCGTGGACGACATCGTCGCCGACCTGGAGTTCCTGGGTTACGGCGTCACCGTCGAGGGGATCGGCGAGACCGACCCGGCGACCTGGCAGCTCTACGACCTGCTGCTGGTCACCTGCGGCGACAACACGACGACCCTCGACGACGCCGGCTTCCGCGCGGCCCTGGAGGACTTCGTCCAGGCCGGCGGGCACCTGCTGGTCGAGGGCGGCGAGATCGGCTACGACTGGCAGTACAACGACGCCGCCTTCGCGGCGAACGTCCTGCACATCGCCGACTGGACCCACGACTCGTCCGGCGACGTCACCGTCGCCGAGCCGGGCCACACCCTGATGACGACGCCGAACACGATCACCGGTCCGATCGCGGTGACCTACGCGGGCTACGGTGATTCCGACGCCCTGATCCCCACGGCGGACGCGGTCATGGTCGGCAACTGGTCGGAGTACCCGACCGACGCCAGCATCATCGCCTACGACGCCAACCCCGACCCCAGCGGCGGCCAGTTCGTCCTGTTCGCCTTCAACTACGCGGCCGCCTACTGCAGCGAGCTGACCGACCTGCTCCAGAACGCCGTCAACTGGCTGCTGACCGAGGAGCACGGCTGCGCTTCCATCGAGGGGACGGTCACCCTGGCCGGCGAGACCGACCACTCCGGGATCACCGTCGAGGCCATCCCCGGCGGCGGTGCGACCGTCACCGACGCCGGCGGCCACTACACGTTCACCGGTCTCTACCAGGGGACCTACACGATCCGGGCCTCCAAGGACGGCTGGGGCGTGGCCCAGGTCACCGTCGTCGTCGACGACTGCGGGACCTTCACGGCCGAGCCCATGGAGCTGGCGCCCATCGCCACGGAGCAGTTCTGCAGCCAGCCCGGTGTGGCGATCCCCGACGACGACCCGGCCGGCATCTCCGACGTCATGACCGTCGACATGGATCCGGCGACCCTGCTCAGCGGCGTCGAGGTCTACGTCGACATCACCCACACCTGGCAGGGTGACCTGATCGTCAACCTGACCTCCCCCGGCGGCACGACGGTGACGCTGCACAACCGCTCGGGCAGCAGCGCGGACGACATCCTGGGCTGGTACCCGACCGAGCTGGAACCGGCCGGTGACCTGTCGGCCTTCGTCGGCGAGCCCGCCGCGGGCGACTGGACCCTGTGGGTCAGCGACAACGCTGGCGCCGACGTGGGGACGCTCAACGAGTGGTGCCTGAAACTGACCTACTCGATGCCCGTGCCCAACGACGCGGCCGCCATGTCCGCCTCCAGCGGCAGCGGCGGCGTCGTGCTGACCTGGTCCTACGACCAGCAGGCCGTCGACGGCTTCCACGTCTACCGCCGCGTCGAGGGCGGCAGCCTGGAGCGGCTGACCGACGATCCGGTCGCCAGCCGCGACGGTCACATCGAGTTCGTGGATCCCGGCTACGGGATCGCGCCGGGGACCGTGCTGTACTACAGCTACAGCGAGGTCATCGGCGGCGTGGAGATGGCCCGCAGCGCCGAGGTCTCGGTGACCTTCACCGGCAACGTGCCGGCGACGTTCGCGCTCCATCCCTGCTACCCGAACCCGTTCAACCCGGCCACGAACATCATGTTCGACCTGCCGCGTCCGGGCCACGTCGTGGCGCGCATCTACGACGTCACCGGTCGCGTGGTCCGTACCCTCGTCGACGAGGACCTGCCCGCCTCGGTCCACGTCCGGCGCTGGGACGGCACCGACGACAGCGGTCGCCGGATGGCCAGCGGCACCTACTACCTGCGGCTGACCACGCCCGACCACGTGGCGGTCCAGAAGATGCTGCTCGTCAAGTAGCGGCAGGCGGGCGCCCGCCGGGTGCCCGCCTCGACATTCCCGGGCGTCGGCGGTCCTGCCGCCGGCGCCCTTCCCTGTCGACCCACTGGCCGCGGAGCGGCGATCCGTGGTATAATGACACGAGAAGCAACGACAACTGACCGACGCCCGACCGGTCCCGCGCCGGTCCCACCCCCCCGCCGAAGCGCCGGCCGACCCAACCACCTTATGCGGGGTTCTCGCCCCGGGGAGGCTCGAGATGATGCCGCGACATCGCCTGTCGTTCGCCCTGTTCCTGTTCACCCTGGTCCTGTCGCTGGGCGCTGCCCTGGCCCTGGCGGGAGAGGTCCCGGTCGACGAGCACGGCCTGCCCCTCTGGCAGGTCCGGCAGTGGGATGACTTCCCGGTCCGCATCGTGCTGCCCGACGGCATCGCCCTGCAGCAGCTGCTGCGGCAGGTGCCCCTCTCGCGGTTCGGTCGCGAGGACGTCCGGCCCTCGTCGCGGGGCGGGCTCGTGGTGACCCCGCGCGTCACCGAGCAGGAGTACCAGTCGCTCATCGACGCCGGCTACGCGCCCGAGCGCGTCCGGGACGTCTACCGCGAGATCCGCTCGAGCATGGAGCGGCACTGGGCCGACCAGGCCGCCAAGGGGGGCAGCACCCTGCTGCTGGGCGAGAAAGGGGTCTGGCACACCCACGCCCAGATCGGCACCCTACTGGACGACATCGCCACGAACCACCCGGACATCGCCCGCACCTTCACCTGGGGCACCTCGGTCCAGGGGCGCGAGCTGTGGGGGATCGTCATCTCCGACAGCGTCCAGAGCGAGCAGGCCGAGCCCGAGGTGCGTCTCAGCAGCACGATGCACGGCGACGAGCCGCCCGGGATGGAGATGCTCCTCTACCTGGCCCAGTACCTGACCGACAACTACGGCCAGCCGGGCTACGAGGACGTCACCGACCTGGTGGACAACTACGAGATCCACATCATGCCGCTGTTCAACCCCGACGGGTACGTGGCCGGCACGCGCTACAACGCCAACGACGTGGACCTGAACCGGAACTTCCCCGAGCCGGCCGGTTCCCACCCGACCCAGGAGATCGAGACGCTCAACTTCATGAGCTACGCCAACACGCACCACTTCGTCATCAGCGAGAACGGACACAGCGGCGCGCTGGTCGTCAACTACCCCTGGGACTACACCTACGACCTGACCCCGGACAACGACGCCATCGTCAAGCTGAGCCTGGAATACAGCACGTACAACACCCCCATGTACAACGGCGCCTTCGACCAGGGCATCACCAACGGCGCCGCCTGGTACGTCGTCACGGGCAGCCTGCAGGACTGGTCGTACGACCAGACCGACTGCATCGACGTGACCATCGAGTACTACGACACCAAGTGGCCCGACGCCTCGGTCCTGGACGGGCTGTGGGACGACAACCGCGAGAGCTTCATGCACTTCATCAGGGCGGCCCGCTACGGCGTCAACGGTGTCGTCTACGCCTCCGACACGGGGCAGCCCCTGGCGGCGACGGTGACCGTCGCCGGCAACGCCAAGCCGGTCCACACCGATCCCGACCGTGGCGACTACTACAAGCTGCTGGACACCGGCACGTACGACATCACCTTCAGCGCCGACGGGTACCTCAGCAAGACGATCACCGGCGTCAGCACGACCTGGGGCACCTCGACCGTCCTGAACGTCGTCCTCGACCCGGTGGCCCACGGCGACATCACCGGTCACGTCTACGCGCTGGGCGGCACGCCGCTGACGGCCCGCGTCGACGCCTACCTCCTGCCGGCCAACACGCTGGTCGCCACCGTCTACAGCGATGCCTCCGCCGACGGCGCCTACACCCTGGGCAACCTGGTCTACGGCGACTACCGGATCGTCTGCAGCGCGGCGGGCCACACGACCGAGGAGGTGACCGTCACCCTGGACGCCGCCTCGGTGGTCGCGCCGCCGGTGACCCTGGGGCTCTCCGTCGACGTGACCTGGTTCAGCGACGACGCCGAGGGCGGCACCGCCCAGTGGACCGGCGACTGGGGCGTGGAGGAGGACGCCGCCGCCGGCGTCTACGGCTTCAGCGACAGCCCGGGCGGCAACTACGCGGACAGCAGCTTCAGCCCCTTCGCCATGGCCCAGGGCGTCGACCTCTCCCGCGCCGACACGGCGACCCTGAGCTACCTGGCGCACTGGGACATCGAGACCGACTGGGACGCCGTCCAGTTCCAGGTCTCCACCGACGGCGGCGTCACCTGGACGGCGGTCCAGATGCCCCGCATGACCGTCGGCAACGGGCAGGGAGCCCAGCCGTCGGGCGAGCCGATCTACGAGGGACAGCAGACGGCATGGGTGGAGGAGACCCTCGACCTGGCGCCGTGGCTGGGGGAGACGGACGTCCGCTTCCGCTTCCTGCTGATGAGCGACGGCTCTGTCACCAAGGACGGCTTCCACTTCGACGACTTCGTCATCTCGGGCACCGAGACGATCGACACCACCGGTGCCGGCGACGACCTGCCCGGGGTGACCCGCCTGGTGGGGGCCTGGCCCAACCCGTTCAACCCGACGACGACGCTCGCCTACACCCTGGGCCGTGACGCGGACGTGCGCCTGGCGCTCTACGATGTCCAGGGCCGGCGTGTCCGCACCCTGGTGGCGGGCCGCCAGGCCGCCGGCGCCCACCAGGTGCGCTGGGACGGCCGGACCGACCAGGGAGTGCGGGCCGCCAGCGGTGTCTACTTCGCCCGCCTCAGCGGCGACGGGGTGGACCAGACGCTCAAGGTCATGCTCGTCAAGTGAGGATCCGCCGCGGACGCGGACGTCCCGGCGACGAGAAGGGGAGAGGGGGCCGCCGCTTGGCGGCCCCCTCGGCGCAGGGGGAACGGCGATGCACAGGGACGGGCCGGTGACCCTCCGCGCCCCGGCCGGGACCGGTGCCGGTCAGCGGTAGAGGCTCTTGACCAGGCTCCAGCTCGTCGCACGACCGGCAGTGGGGTTGTCCGGATCGATCCCGTCGGCGAAGACCTCCAGCTTGTAGTTGCCGTAGGTGTAGTGCCACAGTCCCGTGACCGCCATGTAGTGGTGCCCGATCAGGACGGTCCCCTGGTACCACATGTCGTCGCAGCGGAAGGAGCGGCTGCCGTCGTCGGCCTCCACGAGCCACTCGCCGTAGCCGAGATCGTCGTCGACGACGGTCAGCGGGGTGACGACGCGCACGACACACCCCTCCCACTCCTCGGTGGCATCCAGCAGATCGTCGATGGTGACGTCGCTGGGAGGCGGCACGCTCGTCGCGCCGGTGACCGTGACGCCGGCGCCGGGATCGGTCGAATCGGCCACGTTGACCTCCGAGAGCTCGAAGTACTCCACGTAGTCGCCGGTGACATCGACGACGTCCCCGGCCTGCACGCCCGGGTCGTCGCCGGTGTAGACCCAGATCCCGTGCAGCGCCGTGTAGGGCGCCTCGGCCACGGCCAGGCCGTAGCTCGTGCTGGCCGTGACGACGACGCCGCTGAGGGTGACGGTCGTGCCCTCGGCGACGGCTCCGGTCTGGAGCTGCTCGATCGTCACGACGTCGGCGGCGGCGAGGGCCGCCGGCAGCAGGACGCAGAACAGGCAGAGCATGTAGCGCTTGATCATGATCGATACCTCCATGGCAGGGGATGAACGGATCGGCATCGATCCCAGGCTGCACCTTCGCCTGCCTGCCCGTCAACAGGGGATTGGTTCCGGCGCAGGTTCGGTGGCTGTCATGCGTTATAGCAGAGAGAGGCGATCGCCAGGAAAAGGAGAACCAGATGAGAAGAACGTGGATCGGTGCCGTGCTCGTGGTCGCATGCCTGGCCGCGGGAGGTCGGCTGCCGGCGACTGCCCAGGAGGAGACGTCCGCCCTGCTGACCGGTGAGTGGGTCCTCGATCCCGCCGCCAGCGACGACGTGACGGCCGTCCTGCGCAGCGCCGGCATGAACAGCTACGGTGGCGGCGGCCAGCGCCGTGGTGGCGGCGGCATGGGCGGCGGCATGGGCGG
>CAYTEO010000029.1:26360-33489 GCA_964436825.1 uncultured Fibrobacteraceae bacterium
GGCGGCGGCATGGGCGGCGGCATGGGCGGTGGCGGCATGCGCGGCGGCGGTGGCGGCATGCGCGGCGGACGGGGGCGCAGCGCGGGCACCGACGGCACGGATCGCGCCACCAGGCAGGCGGAGCGCATGCTGGCGAACCTGTCGCACCTGTCGATCCACCACGAGGGAGCCGAGTTCGACGTCACCGACGCCGGGCAGATCAGCCGTTCCTTCCAGACCGACGGCCGGACCCGCAAGGTCTGGACGCAGCAGGGGGAGGTCCCGGCCTCGGCCGTCCGGGAGGACGGGGCCGTGGTCGTCACCTACGGCGCCTCCGGTCGCTTCGCGAAGCGGGTGCGCCGCTACGAGCTGTCGCCGGACGGGGAGCAGCTGCTCGTCACCGAGCAGCGCTGGCTGGCGGGTCGGGAGGAGCCGCTCCGGTTCAAGCTCGTCTACCGGCGGGCGGACGGGAACCAGTGACCCGACGCGGTACGAAGGCGGCGGCCCCCGCATGGGAGCCGCCGCTCGCGTCCCGCCCGGATGCGGTCCGGCCTAGCCGACGGTGTATCCCTCGGCCTCGATGACCCGTGCCGCGATGCGGTCGTGCAGGTCGCGGCGGGAGACCGGGTCGTGCTTGGTCAGTCGCCGCAGGCCGGCCAGCATGGTGCGCAGCTCGTCGCCGGCCAGGGTGTCGGCCAGGACGCGCCGGCCCCACAGGGCCACCCGGTCCATGCCGTCGTGGACGGCCAGGGTGACCATGTCGGCCATGTGCGCCACGGCGTCCTGCCCCTCGCGCTCGGCCCGCTTGAGGGTGCGCAGCAGGGCGCTCTCGCAACCGTAGGCCTCCATGATGATGTCGGCGACGTCGGAGAGGATCTCCTGCTCGTGCTTGAGCTTGTCGCCGAACTTCTGGGCGGCCACGCCCAGGGCGGCCAGGGCCACCTTCTTCATGTTGGCCACCAGCTTCTTCTCGGTTTCCAGGAACTCCGGCTCGCCCGCGTCGCCGAACGACGGCAGGGCGGTCAGCTCCTCGGCCACCTGCTGGGCCGCCTGCAGGAGCGGCAGCTCGCCCTTGAGCGCCTTGCGCATCAGCATCCCCGGGACGATCAGCCGGTTGATCTCGTTCGTGCCCTCGAAGATGCGGTTGATCCGCTCGTCCCGGTAGAGCCGCTCGACGATGTACTCCTGGCAGAAGCCGTAGCCGCCCAGCATCTGGACGGTCTCCTCCGCGGCCAGGGCCATGGCCTCGGTGGCGAAGACCTTGATCATCGAGCACTCGATGCTGAACTCCTCGACCTTGAGGATCGACTGCAGGTCGTAGTCGGGAGCGTTCTTGTCGAGGGTGGCGATGGCCCGGTCCAGCAGGCCGGCCGTGCGGTAGACCATCGACTCGGCCAGGAACCCGCGGGCGGCCACCTGGGCGATCTTGCGCCGGATCAGCGGGAAGTCGCACAGGGGCCGGCCGAACTGGTGCCGCTGCTTCGTGTAGGGGACGGCCAGCTCGAGGGCGTACTTCATCCCGCCCACGGTGCTGGCGCCCAGCTTGAAGCGGCCCACGTTCAGGATGTTGAAGGCGATGACGTGGCCCTTGCCGATCTCGCCCAGGACGTTCTCCACCGGGACGGGGCAGTCCTCCAGGATGACCTGGCAGGTGGAGCTGCCCTTGATGCCCATCTTCTTCTCCTCGGCGCCGATCGTCACCCCGCCGAAGTCCTTCTCCACGATGAAGGCGGTGAACTGCTCGCCGTCGACCTTGGCGAAGATGATGAACATGTCGGCGTAGCCGGCGTTGGTGATGAACTGCTTGACGCCGTTGAGGATGTAGTGGGTGCCCTCGGCGTTCAGCTTGGCCGTGCACTGGGCCGCCAGGGCGTCGCTGCCGCTGTTCTGCTCGGTCAGGGCGTAGGCGGTCAGCAGCTCGCCGGTGGCCAGTCGCGGCAGGTACTTCTGCTTCTGCTCGTCGGTGCCGAAGTAGACGATGGGCAGCGTCCCGATCCCCGACTGGGCGCCGTGGGTGACGGCGAAGCTCCCGGCCCGCGACATGACCTCGCTGATGAGCATGATCGTCGCCTTGTCCGAGCCCATGCCGCCGTACTGTTCGGGGACGTCGACCATCAGCAGGCCCATCTCGCCGGCCTGCTTCAGCAGCCCGCCGCCCAGCTCGGCCTTGCCCTTGTACTCCAGCTCCTCGCGGACCGGCTCGATGACCTTGTCGATGAAGTCGCCGGCGGCCTGGGCGAGCATCCGCTGGTTCTGGTCGAAGTCCTCCGGCGTGAAGACCTCCGCGGGGGCGATCTGCTCCAGCAGGAACTGGCCGCCGGTGGGATAGTTGCGATCGGACATGTCCTCTCTCCTTCTAGATGGCCTCGAAGATGCCGGCGGCGCCCATGCCGGTGCCGATGCACATGGTCACCATGGCGTATCTGCCGCCGCGTCGGCGCAGCTCGTGCAGGGCGGTGGCGGTCAGCTTGGCCCCGGTGCAGCCCAGGGGATGTCCCAGGGCGATGGCCCCGCCGTTGGGATTCAGGCGCGGATCCCCGGGATCCAGGCCGAGCCGCTTGCAGACGCTCAGGCTCTGGGCCGCGAACGCCTCGTTCAGCTCGATGACGTCCATATCGTCCAGCTTCAGCCCGGCCTGAGCCAGCGCCTTGGGGATGGCCGCCACCGGACCGATGCCCATGATCTCGGGCGGGACGCCGGCCACGGCGTAGGTGACGAACCGTGCCAGCGGCTGCAGGCCCAGCTCGGCGGCCACCTCGGGCGTCGTCAGCAGGGCGGCCGCCGCACCGTCGCTCATCTGGCTCGAGTTGCCGGCGGTCACCGTCCCGTCCACCTTGAACGCCGGCCGCAGCTTCGCCAGCGATTCCAGCGAGGTGTCGGCGCGCGGCCCCTCGTCGGTGTCGACGACCTTCTCGACGACCTCGGGCTTGCCGTCCGGCCCGGGGCGCGACAGCTTCACCGGCACAGGGACGATCTCGTCCCGGTACTTCCCGTCGCGGATGGCCGCCAGCGCCTTCTGGTGGCTGGCCAGGGCGAAGCGGTCCTGCTCCTCCCTGGTGTGGCCGTCCTCGACGACGAGACGCTCGGCCGTCAGTCCCATGTTGAGGTAGGTGTCCGGGTCGCGGGCCACCAGGTCGGGGTTGGGCAGGTAGCGGTAGCCGCCCATGGGCACCATCGTCATCGACTCCACGCCGCCGGCGATGACGATGTCCGACTGCCCGGCGGCGATCTTCAGGGCGCCCAGGTTGATCGTCTCCAGTCCCGAGGAGCAGAACCGGTTGACGGTCATCCCGGGGACCTCGTCCGGAAGGCCGGCCAGCAGGGCGATGTTCCTGCCGACGTTCATCCCCTGCTCCGCCTCGGGCATGGCGCAACCGATGACCACGTCGCCGATCCGCTGCGGGTCCAGGGCGGGGGCCTTCTCCAGGATGGCGCGGACGACGGCCGCGCCCAGGTCGTCGGGGCGGGTCTGGGCGAACGACCCCTTCTTGGCCTTGCCGACCGGGGTGCGCAGCGCCAGGGCAACAACGACGTCTCTCATCTCCAGGACCTCCCTAGTTCCGCAGCGGTCTGCCGGTCTTCAGGATGTGCTGCATGCGCTCGAGCGTCTTGCGCTCGCCGCACAGCCGCAGGAAGTGCTCCCGCTCCAGGTCGAGCAGGTGCTGGTGCGACACGGTGGTGGGGCCGGGCACGTCGCCGCCGCACAGGACACGGGCCAGGTGCTTGCCGATGGTCACGTCGTGCGGGGTGGCCTGGCCGCCGTCGCCCAGGTTGAACAGGACCGACTCGATCAGCGCCACGCCGCCGCGGCCCATCACGGGGATGGCCTCGGCCGGACGGGCCGGCTGGTAGCTCTCGGCCAGCGCCAGCGCCAGCGCCTTGGCGTCGGCGATGCGCAGGTCGGGGTTCATGCTCCAGCCGTCGCCGGGCCGCAGGTAGCCGATCCGCTGCGCGTCGGCGGCACCGGTGCCCACCTTGGCCATGCCGATGGTCTCGAACGCCGCCCGCAGGGCGGGGTAGAGGTCCACGCCGTCGCTCAACCGCTCCAGGAAGCGCTGGTAGAGCCGCACGCAGCCGCCGCCGGCGGGGATCAGGCCCGCGCCCACCTCGACCAGGCCGATGTAGGTCTCGGCCGCGGCCTGGATGCGGGCGCCGGCCAGGCTGACCTCGCAGCCGCCGCCCAGGGTCATCCCGTGGGGGGCGACGACCACCGGGACCTGGCAGAAGGCGATCCGGTCGGTCATCCGCTGGAAGGTCCGCACGATGAGGTCGATGTCCTCCCAGTTGCCCTCGCTGGCCTCCATCAGCAGCATCATCAGGTTGGCGCCGGCGCTGAAGTGCTCGCCCTGGTTGGCGACGACCAGGGCGCGGCCCTCCCGCTCGGCCGTCTCGCAGCCGGTGATGATCATGTTGATGTGGTCCTGGCCGAGGGCGTTCATCTTGCTGTGGAACTCGACGCAGAAGACGCCGTCGCCCAGGTCCAGCAGGCTGGCGCCGGGGTTGCGGCGCACCTCGCCGCCGGTGCGGCGCAGCAGGTCGAAGTCGAAGACGCGCGGGTTGACGGGCTCGGGGACGAAGACGCCCGGCTCGGCCGTGGGGACCTCGCGGTGGTCGTCGGCGTCGCGGTAGATCGTCTCGGCGCCGCTCTCGTAGAGGGCGTCGACCCAAGCCGGCAGCGGCAGCCCCGTCTCGCGCAGCCGCTCGGTCGTCGCCCGGAAGCCGAGCGCGTCCCACACCTCGAACGGCCCCAGCTCCCAGTTGAAGCCCCAGCGGATGGCGCGGTCGACGGCCGACGCCTCGTCGCAGATCTCGCCCAGGCGCATGGCACTGTAGCTCAGCGTGGGGGCGATCAGCTTCCAGAGGATCTCCGCGGTGCGGCCCTTGCCGCCCAGCAGGGTGCGCAGCCGCTCCCGCAGGTCGTCGATACCCTTGGCCTGGTCCAGCTCGGGGAAGCGGGCCTTCTTCTTGTCGCGGTACTCGAGGGTCTCCAGGTCCAGGGTCAGGGTCTTGCGCTCCGGTTCCTTGACGCGCTTGTAGAACCCGGCGCCGCTCTTGCGGCCCAGCAGGCCCTTGTCCACCATCCGGCGCAGGAACTCCGGCGCGGTGAACAGCTCGCGCGCCTCGTCGTCGGGGACCAGCTGGTAGACGTTGTCGGCCACGTGGAGGAAGGTGTCCAGCCCGACCAGGTCGGCCAGCTTGAACGTGGCCGTCCGGGGCCGGCCGATGGCGGGGCCGGTCAGCGCGTCGATCTCCTCGACCGTCAGGCCCATCTCCTCCATGACCCGCATGGTGACCATCATGGCGTGGACGCCGATCCGGTTGGCGATGAAGTTGGGCGTGTCCTTGGCCAGGACGATCCCCTTGCCCAGCCTCGTCTCGGCGAAGCGCGACACCTCGGCCACGACCGCGGGATCGGTCTCGGCGGTGGGGATGACCTCCAGCAGGTGCATGTAGCGCGGCGGGTTGAAGAAGTGGGTCCCCAGGAAGCGCGGCCGCAGCTCCGGCGGCAGCACCTCGGCCATGGCCGCCAGCGACAGCCCGCTGGTGTTGCTGGACAGCCAGGCGTGCTCCGCGATGTGGGGGGCCACGGCGGCGAAGACCCGCTTCTTGATCTCCAGGTCCTCCTTGACGACCTCGATGATCCAGTCCGCCTCCCGCAGGCGGGGCAGGTCGTCCTCCAGGTTGCCCGTCTCGATCAGGTCGATCAGGTCGGGCGTGAACAGCGGGGCCGGCTTCGCCTTGCGCAGGGCCTGCACGGCGCCGTCGACCAGGCGGTTGCGGGCCGCCCGGTCCTCGCGCTCGTCGTCGCCGAGTCCGGGGGTGACGATGTCCAGCACCAGCGACGGGATGCCGGCGTTGGCGAAGTGGGCGGCGATGGCGCTGCCCATGACGCCAGAGCCCAGGACGGCGACCTTGTGGATGTGTCTGGTCATGACCACTCCTGGTGGATGGGTTGAGGTTGGGAATGGTACGGATCGTACTGAATGACCGTTCAGTATTCTAGGGCGACCGCGACTCCCGTGTCAATGCTTAGTTTCGCGATCGCTGAAATCCCTGGTGTCATCGGCCGCTTTCGTGATATCATTAGCTTCGATCCCGGCTCCGGAGGGACATCTTCTGAACCATCATTCATGGAGCGGCGAACGATGAACGGCGGCGACAAGCGCGAACGGATCCTCCAGGCGGCCATCGTCGAGATGGCCAGCCGCGGCTACCACGGCACGACGGTCTCGCGGATCGCACGGCGGGCCGGCGTGGCCGACGGGACGATCTACCTCTACTTCAAGAACAAGGAGGAGATCCTCGTCTCGGTCTTCGAGCAGGTGATGGATCGCTTCCTCAGCCAGGGGATCCTGGAGCTCGAGCCGACCGCCGACGCCGTCTCCCGCCTGCGCGAGATCGTCAACCTGCATCTGGAACAGGTGGGGGAGGACTACGACCTGGCGGTCATCCTCCAGGTGGAGCTGCGCCACAACCTGCGCTTCCTCGACCTCTTCTCCCGCACCCGCCTGCACGACTACCTGGTCATCCTGGCCGGCGTCGTCGAGCAGGGACAGCACGAGGGCGTCTTCCGTGCCGACCTGGATCCCATGTTCACCGCCAAGCTCATCTTCGGCGTCCTGGACCAGACCGCCACGGACTGGGTCCTGTCGCGCCGCAACGTCCGCCTCTCCTCGCGGGCCGACGAGGTGGCGGAGTTCATCCTGCGGGGTGTGGTGTGCGGAACGGCAGCGGGTTCACCATGATCGTCATTCCTCTGTTCGTCCCCGGGAATTGACTTGTAAAGTCCATCGTCCCGGCGCCGACACTCGAACAGATCCGGGTGGATGTGCGTCGACCCCTGCGTGGCAGGGGCGGGATGAAGGATGGACCAGTGGTCAAGGCGACGGAATCTTGTAAGGCCAATCCAAAAGACAGGGAACGACGAACCGACCGGCGAGGGAAGCAACGGGTACGGGACGATCCCCCTTGCCCCGAGTGGGGAGCGAAGACCGCGATCTCCCGTGTCCTGGACATCATGATGGAGCCCGTCAATTTCGCGCAACAGCTCAAAGAGATCCTCGATGTCCTCGTCTCCGTCTCCTGGCTGAATGTGGTGCATAAAGGGGCGATCTTCGTCGCCAACAACCACCGGGAACTGGTGCTGGTC
>CAYTEO010000030.1:0-33145 GCA_964436825.1 uncultured Fibrobacteraceae bacterium
CCATCCGGCTGGCGGCATTCGCCCATCTCGACAGGACAACCGCATCGCTTGGCGACGATGTATTGTCACGGGAAGAGATCCGCAAGGGGTTTCTGTTCCAGGGAACATTGATCCGCCTCATCGGCCCGAAAGGCATCTTCAAACCCCGTCAGCTGGCACTTCCGCTCTCCATCACGACGATCCCCGAGAACCCACGCAGGCCCCGGCCCTACAACGACCGCGTGCTGGACAACGCCATCATCTACCGGTATCGCGGCACGGACCCGGACCACCAGGACAACCAGGGACTGCGGGAACTGATGTGGAACGAGCTCCCCCTCGTGTACTTCCACGGCGTCGTGCCTAGACTCTACCAGGTCTTCTATCCCGTCTTCATCGTCGCCGACGATCCGCGCCGACTCTCATTCACAGTCATGGCCGACACCGCCGATTCGCTGCCCGGCATCTTGCGACCCGTCGACGACGCGGACCCCACTCCCAGGCGGCAGTACATCACCACGACCGTGCTGCAGAGAATCCACCAGCGTTCCTTCCGGGAGCGGGTCATCGCAGCCTACCGCAGGCACTGCGCCATCTGCCGCCTGCATCATCCCGAGCTGCTCGATGCCGCCCACATCATTCCCGACAGCGAGGGCGGTCGACCGGAGGTCCGCAATGGCCTGTCCCTCTGCAAGCTCCACCACGCCGCGTTCGACCGGAACATCCTGGGCATCACCCCCGACTACCGCGTCGAGATCCGTCTCGACATCCTGCGCGAGGAGGACGGCCCCATGCTCAGACACGGCCTGCAAGAACTGCATGGTGCACGAATCATCCTGCCCCGCCGCCGGGAGGACCGACCGGACCCAGAACTACTGGAAGAACGGTACGCACGCTTCCGTTGTGCCTGACCACGCTTGCACGCCCCCCGCCGGGACGACATCGTTGGCACCGTTACAGGGAACCGACCACACGGGGAGGAAACCATGCTCACCAACCACACCGCCCTGATCACCGGCGCCAGCGCGGGCATCGGCGCCGCCACGGCCCGCGCCTTCGCCCGCGCGGGGGCGCGGCTGATCCTGCTGGCCCGCCGCCGCGAGCGGATCGCGGCCCTGGCCGAGGAGCTGCACGCCGAGCACGGGACCGAGACCCACCTGCTGGTCCTGGACGTGCGGGACCGCGACGCCGTCTTCGCCGCCCTGGAGGACTTGCCCGACCCGTGGCGGGAGATCGACATCCTGGTCAACAACGCCGGCCTGAGCCGCGGGCTGGAGCCCGTGCACGAGGGCGACCCCGGCGACTGGGAAGAGATGATCGACACGAACATCAAGGGGCTGCTCTGGGTCACCCGGGCCGTCCTGCCGGGGATGGTGGCCCGGGACCGGGGGCACGTCATCAACATCGGCTCGGTGTCGGGGCACGACGTCTACCCGGGCGGGGCCGTCTACTGCGCCACCAAGTTCGCCGTCCACGCCCTGACCACCGGCCTGCGCATCGACATGAAGGGCACCCGGGTGCGGGTCTCGACCGTGGATCCCGGCCAGGTGGAGACCGAGTTCTCCCTGGTCCGCTTCCACGGCGACCGGGAGCGCGCCGACGCCGTCTACACCCAGTTCCCGCCCCTCCAGCCCGACGACGTGGCCGAGGCGGTCCTGTTCTGCGCCACGCGGCCACCCCACGTGAACATCGGGGAGATCATCCTCTGGCCCACCGACCAGAAGACCGTCACCATCAACCACCCGCGGGGGCGCTGAGCGCCGCGGGACCGGCAGGCTGAAACGACGAGGGGGACGCCCGACGGCGTCCCCCTTCCCGTGATGGTCGCTGCGTGCGCCCCTAGAGCGCCGGCTCGATGGACAGGATCTCCCAGCGCCGCCGGCTGCCCTCCTCGCCGAACTCCACCTGGTCGCCCACCTGGCGGCCCATGAAGGCCTGGGCCAGGGGCGCCGTGTAGGAGAGGACGCCGTTCTCGGGATCGGAGTCCCACACCCCCAGGAAGGTGAACGTCTCCTGCTGCCCGCCGACCAGGTCCCGCACGCGGATGCGTGTGCCGATGTTGACGAAGTCGCTGTGGGCCAGCTCCGGAGGGATGATCTTGGCCTTGGCCAGCTCGCTCTCGATGTGGGTGGCCCGCGACGTGATCTGGTCGCGCTTCTCCAGGGCCGCCGTGTACTCCGAGTTCTCGCTCAGGTCCCCGTGGGCGGCCGCCTCGCCGATCTGCTTGGCCACGGCGGGAATCTGGACCTTGACCAGGTCGTCCAGCTCCTCCCGCCGGCGCTGCAGGGCCACCTCGGTGGTGTAGATGACGTCCTGCTCCTCCCACGGCCTCTGGTTCTCCAGGAAGACCTCGGGGTGGGACTCGCGCAGGGTCGAGACCATCAGCGTGCGGATGGCGGCGCGCAGACCGGTGTTCTGCTCCATCTGGTCGCGCAGGTCGCGGGCGCGCGCCTGGTCCACGGTGGCCAGGTAGTCGCGCAGCGGCGCGCCGTTGTCGATCAGCAGGGTCTCCTGGGCCATCTCCAGGACCCGGCGCAGCCGCTTGTCGTCGGTCATGGCCGTCATGCGGCCTGTGGCCTCCAGCAGGTCCAGCAGGGCGTCCAGGATGCGGCCGGGGGCAGCGGTGTCCAGCTCGCGCAGACCGGCCCCGAAACGGCTCTCCTGGTGCCGGGCGCGCCAGAGCCAGCAGACGACGTCGGGAGCGGAGGTGGGGCGCTCCAGGATCTCGCCCAGGGCGGCGTCCAGCAGGTCGGCGCGGCCGGCGGACAGCAGCTCCTTGGCGATCAGCTCGGCGATGTGCCTGCGGGCCCGCGGCAGCACGACCGCCCACGATTCGGGCCACCGCTCCGGCTCCAGGGAGCGGACGAAGCGCAGGATCGACTGCTGGAGCCGGTCGCTGAAACGCAGGGCGATCTGGCTGAGATCCTCGACCAGGGCCAGGACCTTGCGCGCGGCGGCGGGATTGAGCTTCGCCACGTTGGCCTCGGTGGCGGCCACCTCGGCGTGGACGGCCAGGGCAGCGAGGGTCAGGACCGGGTCGCTCTTGAGGTGGACGCCGGCCAGCCGCGCCGCTGCGTTGCCCAGCTCGGCCAGCAGCTCCAGGTCGCCCCCCCCCTCGCGGCGAGCCTCGTCCAGGTAGTCCAGGACGAACTCCAGGCGGGCCAGGTCGTCGGTCAGCTTGCGGTACTGCTCCCGGCGGCGCTCGGTGTAGCTGCGCTGGCGGCGCAGCACCCGGAAGGTGGGCTGCGAGGCGCCGCCCATCTCCAGCCGCGTCGAGCGCTTCAGGACGGAACGGGCCTTTTTCCACCAGTCGGGCCACCCCTTCTCACCCATCAGCTCCACCACCCAGCCACGCAGCTCCCGATAGGTGCATGTGCGGTCGCGGGTGGCCTCCAGGGCCAGCAGGACGAACTCGACCGGGTCCGACCCGGCCAGCTCGCGCAGCTCGTCGGGACGGTAGATCAGCAGCGACGGGAAGTGTCTGCGCGGCAGGATGATGACCTCGCGGATCCTCTCGCGGTCGATGGTGGCGTGCCGGCCCCGGAACGAGACGCGCAGGGCGGCCTTCTGGGCATCCACCTCCTCGACGACGCCTGGATCCAGGAAGGACCGGTCCCGCAGGAAGGAACCCGGGGGAAGCTGGAGGAAGCGGTCGGCCTGCTCCAGGGCAACGTCCAGGGGCACCTGCTCGGCCAGCAGCTTGCCCAGCAGGGTCGAGACGTCGGGGTAGTCGGGATGGAACCGCTGCAGCAGCTGCCGCAGCTCCCTGCGCAGGAGGCCCGAGGTGGGGACCTCGGCGGCGGCCTGGCGGGCGGCGTCGAGGCGCTCCTCGGGACCGCCGCGCTGCTCGGCCTCGCTCAGCATCATCCCCAGCAGGGTGTCGGCCTTCTCGTCGGCGCCCAGGCGGCTGACCTGCCCCACGACCCGCGCCAGGCCGGACCAGGAGATCTCCTCCTCGTCCAGGACGTCGGGCCACAGGGACTCCAGCGCGTCGAACTGGCGGGAGTTGGCCAGCTTCTTCAGCTTCAACAGGTTCATCTCCGCCTCCCGCGTCTCGGTCACCTGATGCTCGAGCACAGACAGAGCCGCTCACCGCAACGGAGGTCGCGGCGGCCGCTCGACCGTCGACTCTACTTCACCGTTTCTGCGGATAAGATAGCAGGTTTGGCGACGGAGGAAAGGGCGGGACCCTATTTGACCATCGTCATCGTCCAGGAGTCGCTGTGACCGTCACTCCACAGGCGAACGACGTAGCGTCCCGACGGCACGACGGTCCCGGCCTCGTCGGTCCCGTCCCAGATGACCGTGTGCCACCCGGCCGACGTCTCGGCGGGCAGGGTCCGGACCCGCTGACCCCGGATGTCGTAGATCTCGAGCCGGGCCACCCCCACACCGCCAGGGCTCTCGGGGATCCCGTAGCTGATCGTCGTCTGGGGGTTGAACGGGTTGGGGTAGTTGGGCTTCAGCCGCACGACCACCGGCGGGCTGACGAGCTGCAGCTGGGGATCGGGCAGCTCGACCGGATCGGAGGAGACGCTCAGTTCCCCCTCCAGCCCGGCGGCGGAGACCCCGCTGACCCGCACCCGGTACTCGTGGCCGTAGTCGACCTCCAGGATGTAGGTGGTGTCCTGGATGGTGGCATGGAACCGGAAGGGCTGGCCGTCGATGGAGCGGTAGACGTTGTAGTGGTCGACAGGTGCGCCGTCCCGGGGCGGGCTCCAGTGGAAAGTCACCGGTACGGCGACAGCGGCGGTGGCCGCCCCGAGCCCAAGCAGGAGGATGGCGACCACCGGGACCGTCCTCGCCATGGACCTGTTCCGTCGTGAGACGCGTGGAGTCACCCGCTCATGCTCCCTGTTCGGTACCAGACGATCGTCGTGTCGAATGCGGTTGCCGACACCTTCTTTGCAACAAGGATGCCACCTCGTTGCTACCGCCGAGAATGTGGTGACGTCGTCCCCAGTGGGACAGGGTGGGGCACGACGCGGATCCTCCATCGGCCGGCCTCCTGCCGGCGGAACGGGGATGGAGACGTCTGCGTCGGGCGGACTCCCTTCGCCCCACCAGTAAGGGATGTCGCAATGGTCCTGTCAATAGATCGATCGTGAGGTATGCCCGCTTTTTTGTGAGTTATTGTCACTGTCGACGGCAAAATGCAGCCTCCGGCAGGGTGGTCACCGGGGCGGTTCGGGAATAGGATGTCGGTCACTGGACCCGCATGCTCCCGCATCGGGAGCACCGACCTGTGCGATTCGTGGGGCAGGAGGTGCAGCTTGCAATCGGTCCCGCCACCGGCCAATGACCTGCTGGGCGCCCACGTCTCCGCGGCCGGCGGTGTGGACAGGGCGCCGGCCCGGGCCGCAGCACTGCCGTCGCGCGCCTTCCAGCTCTTCACCAAGAACCAGAACCAGTGGGTGGGCAAGCCGCTGTCCGACACGACGGTGGCGGCGTGGTTCGAGCAGCTCGCCGCCTGCGGTCTCTCCCCGGAACACACCTGCAGCCACGACTCCTACCTCATCAACCTGGCGGCCACCAGGCGGGAGAACCTGGAGAAGTCCCGCACCGCCTTCGTCGACGAGATCGAGCGCTGCGCCCGGCTGCGGATCCCCTACCTGGTCTGGCACCCCGGCAGCCACCTGGGCGAGGGAGAAACCGCCGGGATCGCCGCCGTGGCCCGCAACGCCGACCGTTGCCTGGAGGAGGCAGCGGCCGGACCGGTGGCCGGGACCGACGACGTCCTGCTCTGCATCGAGACGACCGCGGGCCAGGGAACGAACCTGGGTTGGCGGTTCGAGCACCTGCGGGACATCATCGCCGCCTCGCGCTACCCGGACCGCTACGGCGTCGTCGTCGACACCTGCCACGTCCACGCCGCCGGCTACGACGTCGTCACGCCGGCGGGGTGGCGGCGGACCCTGGCCGAGCTGGACGCCGCCGTCGGACTGGAGCGGGTCAAGGTCGTCCACCTGAACGACTCGCGGCGGGAGCGCGGCAGCCGTGTCGATCGTCACGCCCGGATCGGCGAGGGAACGATCGGCGCCGAGGCGTTCGGCCACATCGTGCGAACCCGCCGGCTGCGGCACGCCCTGATGATCCTGGAGGTCCCCGGCGGCGAACAGGCCTACCGGGAGGACCTGCAGCTGCTGCGTACCCTGCGCCGCGGCGGTTGACCGGCTCAGTGGACGTGGGGCGACGGGCCGCCGTCGTCCCTGTCCCCGTTGCCGCCCGGCGGGGAACCGGCCTGCGGGTCGCCGCGGGCCGGCGGGGTCCAGAGGTGGGACGCCAACGGCCGCAGTGCCTCCTCCTCGCGCTCCATCCGCTCCAGGCGCCGCGCATCCCGCCAGCGGCGGCCGGCTATCCCGACCATCAGGACGCAGGCCAGCAGGATGAACAGCCCCGGCCAGCGGGTCAGCATGACCAGCCAGCCGAAGCGCAGGTGATGGCGACCGCGGAAGGCGGCGGCGAAACCCGCCAGCGGCTCGCCCGTGGCGCGGGCGAAGCCGGCGGCGAAATCACCGGCGGTGCGGGTCTGCAGCAGGATCGACGGGACGGCCCCCTCGCCGTGGCGCTGCTGCAGGAAGCGCACGGCCAGCAGGGCGGTCCGGTAGGCGCGGTCGGCCCAGGGCTGCGGCCCGGCGAAATCGCGCTCCAGGTCCTGGAGATCCGGCACACCCTCCAGGACCAGCGACACCGTGTCGCGCCAGCGCCACTCGCCGCTGACGTGCTGGGCCACCCCCTCGTGGAACCAGCGCGGCACCCCCACCGGCCCGGCCGCCTGGTCCAGCAGGCAGTGGGCCAGCTCGTGCAGGACCACCTCGCCCAGGGGCCGGTCATGGCGATCGCTGCGCCAGGCATCGATCACGGCCGTGCGGCCGCCCAGGGCCACGCCGATCCCCCAGTCGGGCAACGCGCCGGCGGTCCAGCGCCGGAAGGTATCGGTCGTCACCAGGTGGACGGTGATCTCCAGGGGCGCTCGCGCGTAGGGCCAGCAGACGGCCAGCAGACGTTCCCGCCCAGCCGCCAGCGCCTGTCGGCAGCGCGCAACGGTCGCGGTGTCGATCCCGGCGCTCGTCTCCCAGCGGACCGGCAGGCGGTCGCTTCCGGCCGCCGTCACCGGCCGCACGAACCCCAGCGCCAGCACGGCGGCACCCAGCAGCAACAGGCGGCGAACCGCTCCCATGATCCCTCCCGGCGTTGAACCCGATTGACAGCCCCGATCCCCGCCGAGCATCATGCGCCAGGGCACCAGGGATCGCAACCCGGGAGGGTTCACATGGACGAGCAAGCCAGGGCCCTGGCCGCCGTCGGGGAGCTGCTGACCCCCGACGCGCGGGTGGCCGTCCTGACCGGTGCGGGCGTCTCGGCCGCCAGCGGCGTGCCGACGTTCCGGGGCAGCGAGGACAGCCTCTGGGAGAACCTCCGCCCCGAGGAGCTGGCCACGCCGGAGGCCTTCGCCCGCGACCCCGTGCAGGTCTGGCGCTGGTACGACTGGCGCCGCGGCCTGGTGGCGGCCTGCGAGCCCAACGCCGCCCACCTGGCCCTGGCGGAGCTGGCCGGCCGCGTCGGCGAGCTGGCGATCGTCACCCAGAACGTCGACGGGCTCCACCAGCGGGCGGGCAGCCGCGACGTGGTCGAGTTCCACGGCTCGCTGTGGCGGGTCCGCTGCACCGGCTGCGGCCGGGAACGGGAGGACCGGCGCGTCCCGCTGCCGATCCCGCCCCGCTGCGACGATTGCGGCGGCATGCTGCGGCCGGGAGTGGTCTGGTTCGGCGAGACCATCCCGCCGCAGGCCATGGCGGCCGCGACGGCCGCGGTCGAGAACTGCGACCTCCTGCTGGTGATCGGCACCTCCGGCGTCGTCTACCCGGCGGCGGGACTGGCCCACCTGGCCAAGCAGTGCGGCGCCGTCGTCGCCGAGTTCAACCTCGAGAGCAGCGGTGTCGCCGCCTGGGTCGACCACTTCATCGCCGGCGGTGCCGAACGGACCGTGCCGCTGCTGCTGGACCGGATCGCCTGACAGCCGAAGGGGTCCCTGGATGGCCGAGCGCACCCTGCTGCTGATCAACAAGTTCTACCACGACGTGGGGCGTGCCGGCGGCGTGGGGCGCTACGTCCTGCAGGAAGAAACCGAGCTGCAGCGGCGCGGCTGGCAGGTCGTCCCGTTCGCCATCGCCGACGCCGACGTGCGGCCCTCCCCGTGGCACCGCTTCTTCCCCCGGGCCCACGACTACGCCACCCCCGGCTGGTCGCCCCGCGACGCCGTCGCCGCGGCCAACCTCCTCTGGAACCGCGAGGCGGCGCGCAACCTGGAGCGCCTGCTGCGGGAGGTGCGGCCCGACGTCGCCCACCTCCACAACATCTACCACCACCTCAGCCCCTCGCTGCTGCCGGTCCTGCGCCGCCACGGGGTGCCGGTGGTGATGACCCTCCACGACCTGCGCCTGCTCTGCCCCGCCATCCACATGCTGCGCCATGGCGAGACCTGCGAGCGGTGCCGAGGGGGGCGGTTCCACCAGGCGGTCCTGGGGCGCTGCGTCAAGGGATCGCTGGCGGCATCGCTGCTGGCCGCCCTGGAGACGGCCCACCAGTGGTACCGGCGGCTCTACCCGCGGACGGTCGGGCGGTTTCTCTGCCCCAGCGCCTTCTACGTCCGCAGGTTCGCCGAGTGGGGCTATCCAGCCGACCGGCTGATCCACCTGCCCAACTTCGTTGACACGGACCGCTGGCGGCCCGCCGACGCGCCGCCGGACGACTACTACCTCTACGTGGGACGCCTCTCGGCGGAGAAGGGGCTGGGCGACCTGCTGCAGGCCCACGCCCGCTGGGAGCGGGAGGACCCCGGCGTCCTGGAGCTGCGCCTGGCGGGCTCGGGACCGCTGGAGGGGGAGCTGAGGGAACGGATCGCGGCGCTGGGACTGCACCGGGTCCGCCTGCTGGGTTCCGTCCCGCCGGACGACCTGGTCGGCATCGTCGGACGGGCCCGGTTCACCGTCCTGCCGTCGCGCTGTTACGAGAACGGCCCCCTGTCGCTGCTGGAGTCCCTGGCGGCCGGGGTGCCGGTGGCCGGCGCCGATATCGGCGGCATCCCCGAGTGCCTCGATCCCGGCGTCGACGGCGTCCTGTTCCGGCCCGCCGACCCGGGCGACCTGTACCGGGGGCTGCGGGAGGCGGCCGCCCTGCCGCCGACTGCGCGCGAGGCCGCCCGCCGCAAGGCCGTCGCCCGCTACGACACCCGGGTCCACATGACGGCGCTGGAGCGGCACCTCGTCGAGACGGCGGGCACCGCTCCAGCGCCATCGTCGAACCGGACCTAGATCACTCCGCCAGGCGGATCGGCACCTCCAGCACGCGTCGTCCGCCCTTCTCCCCCGGCGCACGATCGTCGAGGTTGCGGTCGGTGAAGACGACCCTGCCGTACGGCGCCATTCCCTCTGGCGGCGCGGGCCAGTCGCCGGCGAACGAGACCTCCAGCTCGGTCGGCACGCCGCAGTAGAGCCGCAGCGGACCGCCGCCCTTGCGGGCGACCTTCCCCGTCACCGGGGAGGCGAAGTCGGCCTTCTGCTCCACCGTGAAGCTCCAGTCCCGACTGTCGACCTTCAGGGTGAATCCGCCGACGACCTGCAGCGTGTAGCTGGCCTTCTCCCTGCCGTCCGGCAGGGAGATCGAGACCTCGCCGGTCAGCCCGTTCATCCCCTCGGCGACCACGGCCTTGCCGTCGGCGTCCAGGATGTTGACGGCACAGTCGGTGAACAGGTTGGCCGTCGGCTCGTCCATGGTGATGAGGAAGCTGGCCCTGGGAGTCGTGGCGTCGAGGGTGAACGGCAGCGACCAGGTGTCGCTGTCGGTGACGTGGACGTCGTGGACCTGCCGCCAGCCGGTGATCTCGGCCGTGGCGTCGCCCTTGAAGACGCCCTCGAACAGGCGCTCGACGGTGACGGTGGCCTTGGCCGGCTTGCCGGCCCCGCCGCGGGGCAGCGTCGTGACGACCGCGGGATCGGTCCGGTAGCCGTCGAACGAGACCGTCAGGCGGTAGTCGGTGTCGGCGAGGTTGAGGACCGACGCGACGACGTCCAGCTCCCAGATCCCCGGCACGAGGTCCTCGCCCAGGATGTCCTTCTCGACGACCGGTTCCTTGTCGGGCCGGGCGTACCCGGCGAAGCCGCCCCGCTCCACTCCCTCGGGATCGAACAGGGTCACCCGGGCCCCGGCCCCCTTGCGGGCGCCGACCCGCTTGCTGACCTCCAGCTTGCAGCGCATGGCCGTGGCGCCGGGCGGCACGGCGACGAAGTGGCGCCTCACGGCGGCGGCGCGCAGGCCGTGCCCGTCGAAGACGCGGCCATACCCGCGCTCGGGGCCGGCCTTGTCGGCCACGACGACCGTGTTCCAGAGGGAGAACTCGCGGGCCGCCAGGCCGGAGAGGTCACCGCCGTCCAGGGAGGCCAGGACGCGGCCGGTGTAGAGGCCCGGTTCCCGGAGCTTCCTGCCGTCGTAGACCACGTCCACCTGCATGGCGGCCTTGCCGCGGATGTAGCGCTTGCCGGAAACGACCTTCAGCCACGGCACCTCGCTGCGGAAGGTGAACGAGCGATAGAAGGCGTCCCGCTGGTCGGGCGTCAGGTCGGGGTGGAAGACCGGCGTGATCCGGAAGGTGACCCGCTCGGGAGAGACGGGCACGCCGCCGCAGACCCGCCAGTAGGCGGCCGGCGCCTTGCCGTCCTGCTGGAACGGGCACTCGGTCTCGATGCGGTAGTCGAGCACCTGGTGGGCGCTGCGGCTGCGGGCCAGCCTGGCCAGGATCTTCCAGGCACCCGGCAGGTTCACCAGGCCGCCGCCCTGGTCGACCAGCGTCAGGCCCTCCACGGGAACGGCTCCCAGGATCAGCGCCCGCTTGACCATCCCCCAGTGGATCTCCAGCCCCTCGCTCCGGGCCGCGCCGACCAGGCAGGCCACGGCGCCGGCCGTCTCGGGCGAGGCCATCGAGGTGCCGTTGTAGCGGGCGTCGCTGTCCACGTAGCCCGGCACGGTGGAGAGGGCCGAGCCGGGGCTGACGACGTCCGGCTTGGCCGTCTCGCCGCCGCGGCTGGAGAAGTAGAACAGCACCGGCTGCGGCAGCTCGGCGTTGTAGAGCGCCTTGCCGGTGGCGCGGGAGAGGTAGGCGCCCGACGAGATGACGTGCCGCGCCGTGGCCGGGATACCGACGCTCGACAGGCCGGGGCCCTCGTTGCCGGCGCTCGTGCAGACGTAGAAGCCGGGGTGCTCGGCCAGCAGGTCGTCCAGCCAGCGGCCCATCGTGTCCTCGGCCTCCTCCACCGAGAGGATGCCGAAGCTCATGTTGACGACCACCGGCAGCCCGTACCGCTCGCCGAAGGCCAGGGCGTGCTCGTATGCCTTCTTCATGGACTCGGTGCGGGTGGCCCCGCCGCTCAGCCGGGTGTCGCCCAGCTTGCAGGAGATCAGCCACGCGCCCGGCGCCACGCCGTCCAGGCCGGCCTGGCCGCCCACGTCGTGCCCGGCGGCGATACCGGCGCAGTGGGTCCCGTGGGAGTTGCCGTCGTAGTGGAACTCGACCGTCGGCGCCTCGGGCGCGCCCAGGTAGTCCTCGTTGGCGCGGACGTTGACCGACCAGGCCATCAGGGCGCGGCTCTCCGGGGCGTCGGGGGCCTTCAGGGTGAACAGGTCCCAGTTGACGTGGTAGTCGCGCAGGATGGTCTCGTCGTCCAGGTGGCCGTCCGCGTCGGTGTCGACGACCACGAGCCAGACCCGCTCGCTGCGCCGCTCCTGCTCGACGCTGGCCGCGGCGGTGTCGTTCAGGCCGGCCAGCAGCTCCAGTCCCCTGCCGATGCCGAGGGCCTTCTCGACCTCGGACCGCGGCGCCGTGTAGACGATGAACCCGAAGACGTCGCCGCGGTCACCGTCGTCGTTGAGATCCGTCGTCCTGTTGTTGACGAAGCGCGACTCGGCGATCCGGCCGATCCAGACCGGCCGGCGATCGAGATCGGTGGTGTCGGGCGGGACCGGCAGGGTGCCGAACGCCTCCAGGCGCAGGCCGTCGGAGTGGACCAGGGCGCCGTCCTCGAGCTCCGCCTCCTCCACCTGCCACTCCCCCTCGGGCGTGAAGTCGCGGGTGTCGAGCAGCTTGTGCAGGCCCGTCGTCGTGGTCTGCAGGCCGGGGGCCAGGCCGTCGACGCCGGTGTCCAGGATGGCGACCACGACGCCGCGACCGTCCCAGTCGGGATGGGCCGCGCGCCAGGCGTCGGTGCCGATGTCCGTGTTGGGCAGGTAGGGCCAGTCCGCGGGCGCCGCCGCGACGGCGACCGCCAGGAGCACCAGGCTCCAGAACGCAAAGAACGACAACGTGTTGCGGGGCATGAGCGCCTCCCGGGGGAAAGGGAACGGCAGGGATTTCGACAACGGGTCTCAAGCGACATATTATAGGGAGGCCGCACCGGGCCAACAAGCCGGTTCCAGCGTTGCCACGGCGCACCGACCGGCCTGCGGCCGCCGATCGATCGCCGGAATGAAAGGACCGCCATGCACGATCTCCACGACAAGCGGACACACACCAGGGTCATCCACGCCGGACAGCATCCCGATCCCGCCACCGGCGCCGTGTCGGTCCCCATCTACCAGTCGTCGACCTTCCGCTTCCGCGAGGCGGCCGAGGGCGCGGCCCGCTTCGCCGGCACCGACGACGGCTACATCTACACCCGCCTGGGCAACCCGACGACGGCCCACCTGGAGGAGAGCATCGCCACCCTCGAGGGCGGCTGCGGCGCCCTGGGTGCGGCCTCGGGCATGGCGGCCGTCAACACCGTCTACCTGACCCTGCTCGGCGCCGGCAAGCACGTCGTCGCCACCGAGTCCCTCTACGGACCGTCGCGGATGGTCCTGGAGACGGAGTACACCCGTTTCGGCGTCGAGGCGACGTTCGTCGACTCCTCCGACCCGGAGAACGTGGCCCGGGCCATGCGGCCGGAGACGACCCTGGTCTACGTGGAGACTCCGGCCAACCCCACGCTGAAGCTGACCGACATCGCCGCCTGCGCCGAGATCGCCCACGCCGGCGGCGCGCTGCTGGCGGTGGACAACACCTTCGCCTCCCCCCTGCTGCAGCGGCCCCTGGAACTCGGCGCCGACATCGTCGTTCACAGCATGACGAAGTTCATCAACGGCCACACCGACGTCGTCGCCGGCATGGTCGTCGCCCGCGAGCCCGAGGTCCTGGCCCGGCTGGCCAAGGTCCACAAGAACATCGGCGGGACGATGGACCCGCACCAGGCGTGGCTCGTCCTGCGGGGCGTCCGCTCCCTGGCCCTGCGTCTGGAGAAGGCGGTGGCCAACGCCCGGGTCCTGGCCGAGCACCTGGAGCGGCATCCCAAGGTGGCCTGGGTCCGCTACCCCGGCCTGGAGAGCCATCCCCAGTACGAGCTGGCGCAGCGGCAGATGGATGCGCCGGGGGCGATCATCTCCTTCGGGGTCAAGGGCGGGCTGGAGGCGGGCCGGACCGTCATGGACAGCGTCGAGCTGATGACCCTGGCCGTCAGCTTGGGCGGCATCGAGACCCTGATCGAGCACCCGGCATCGATGACCCATGCCGGAATCCCCCGCGAGGAGCGGGAGGCGGCCGACATCACCGACGACCTGGTCCGCGTTGCCGTCGGCTGCGAGGACGTGGCCGACCTGATCGACGACCTGGATCAGGCACTGGCGCGGATCTGACCGTCCGGGAGGATCATGACCGCTGGCAGGAACCAGACACGACCCTGGGTCGACGCCGGACAGCTGCAGCGGCGCGGCGTCGACCCGGGGACCGACGGGAAGGTCCTGCGCGCCCACCCGCTGCTGGATCCCCTGTTCTGGGAACGACCGACCCGCCTGGGCCTCTTCCTGCGCGCCCTCCACGAACAGCACAGCCACGACGACCGCATCTACCGGCGCGAGCTGCACCGGCTGCTCAACCCGCCCCACGTGCAGCCGGACGAGGGGACCGACCCCGGGGCACTGATCACCTTCCTCAACGAGGCGGACGCCTACATCCTGGAGGTCATCGACCTGCTGCCGGGGGAAGCCCGCCAGCACGTCCGTCCCGCGGCGACGGTCACCGCCTGCAACGACATCCGCACCCTGATGTCGCTGATCCTGGAGGGGGACTCGCCGCGGATCCGCTTCGAGGCGCAGCGCAAGCTCTGCCTGGCCAAGCTGCTGCTGGACGTCGAGCACTCCCGACACGTCCAGGACGGCCCGCGCCACAAGGCCTACTTCGAGCGGCTGCTGCGCGACGGGCTGTGGCGGTACACCGAGGACACCCACCACGCCGAGATCGGTTTCGAGCTGGACCGCGACGGCGAGTCGATCCGCTACAACCTGCCGCCGCGCCCGGGACAGCAGACCTGGGCCTTCCACTCCCTGTTCCTGAAGAAGGTCGTGGGCGGCCGTCCCGTCCACCTGGACATCTACTACTACAACTGCCGCTTCAAGCGGAGCGTCGACCCGGTCAGCTACGAGATCATCGACGGCCGGCGACGCGTCCTCGAGAGGGTCCGCTGGCGCTCCCTGCGGCGCAGCAACAGCGGCTCGATCATCGCCAAGATGATCCGCAAGGGGATCAACAACCCCGACGAGATCGGCGACCTGCTGGGCGCCATGTTCATCGTCCACGAGGAGAGCGACCTGGACGACCTGCTCCTGCTGCTGGACGACGCCCTGGGCAGCCCCCTGTCGTGGCGCAACGTCACCGACACCCTGGCCAGCGACGAGGACGCCCGCGCCCTGAACCGCTGGTCGGGCCGGGGCTACAAGGTCTTCAAGGGGGACCTGGACATCCTCCACCCCAATCCCGATCCCTCCCTGCCGCCGTACCGCTTCACGGTCGAGATCCAGATCTACACCCTGGAGGGGTTCCTGCGGACCGTCCACGGCGCCCACGACGCCAGCCACCTGGCGCTGAAACTGCGCCAGTTCCTGCACGGGCTGGTGCCCAAGCTGTTCCCGCGGGAGATCTACGGGGAGGGATGGCTGCGCCTGGGCGGCGTTCCGCCCGTGACGTCACGCCGCCAGGCCTGACCGTCCGTCATCCCCCGCGGCGTCACTCCTCGACGACGCGCAGGACGTTGTACCCGTTGTCCCGCTGAGCCGGCTTGAACCCCGCGCCCCGGATCATCTCGTCCAGGTCGCGGCGGGTCAGGGGGTGGGTCGTGCCGGCCGCGGAGACGACGCTCTCCTCCATCATCGTGCTGCCCAGGTCGTTGGCGCCGCACAGCAGCGTCAGCTGCCCGACGGCCTTGCCCTGGGTCACCCACGAGGACTGGATGTTGGCGAAGTTGTCCAGGGCGATGCGCGAGATGGCCAGGGTCCGCAGGTAGTCCACGCAGCCCTGGTAGCCGCGGGCCTCCACGCACCGCATCAGCTCCGGCTTGCGCGACAGGGGGGTGTGGGCCGGCTGGAAGGTCCAGGGGATGAAGGCCGTGTAGCCGCCGGTGCGGTCCTGGCTCTCGCGGATCCGCAGCAGGTGCTCGATGCGCTCGGGGTAGGTCTCCACGTGGCCGAACATCATCGTCGCCGTGGTCGGCAGCCCCAGGTAGTGGGCCTCCTCCATGATCTCGATCCACTCGCGGGCCGTCGTCTTGCCCGGCGCCAGCAGCCGGCGGACGCGCTCGCTGAGGATCTCGGCCCCGCCGCCGGGGATCGAGTCCAGCCCCGCCGCCTGCAGGCGCTTGAGGACCTCGAGGGTCGTCAGCTTCGAGACCTTGGCGAAGTGCTGGATCTCGTTGGGCGAGAACCCGTGGATCCAGAGGCCGGGAAACTCCTCCTTGAGGGTCGCGAGCATCCGCTCGTAGTAGTCGATCTTCTCGTTGGGATGGTGCCCGCCCTGCAGCAGGATCTGCGACCCGCCCGCGGCGAAGACCGAGCGGACCTTGTCGCGGATCTCGTCCAGGGACAGCAGGTACGCGTCCGGGTCCCGCTTGTGGCGGTTGAAGGCGCAGAACTCGCAGTCGACGTAGCAGACATTGGTGTAGGTGACGTTGCGATCGACGACGTAGGTCACCAGTGTCGGGTCCGACCGTTGCAGCCGCAGGGCGTGGGCCGTCCGCATCAGGTCGGGCAGGGCCGCCTCCTCCAGCAGCAGCAACAGCTCGCCCCCGGTCAGGCGCCTCTGCAGGGCGTCGTCCAGCAGGGAGAGGGCCGTGTCGCTGGACTTTCCCGGCGGGGTGTGGTTCTCGACCAGGGAGGCCGTCGGGTCGGGCGCCGGTCGGTTCATGTCAGGTTCCTCTCGAGGCGACGGCCACCTCGATGGGGCGGCCGGGGGGACAGACGGCGTGACGGACGCAGAGCTCGTGGAAGCGCCTGAGACCGGCCAGCTCCCGCTCCCCCAGGACGTAGCGCAGGTGGTCCCGGAGGTAGGCGGCGATGGCCGCGGCGGAGATCTCGCCGCCCGGACCGGCCATCCCCTCGGCGGCCGCCTGTCGCGCCAGGTCGTCCAGGCGGCGCAGCCCCTCGTCGCGGGCCCGGACGAGCAGGTCCACCAGCTCGCTTCTGCGTGCCGGCGTGGCGTCGGCCGCGAAGGGGCGGCCCAGGGCCCAGACGGCGAAGACGAACGGCAGGCCGGTCATCTCGCGCCAGACCTCGGCCAGGTCGACGACGTGGACGCCGTCACCGCCGCCGCCGCACAGCCGGGCCTCGGCGGAGAAGCAGCGGTCGCCGATGACCAGGGCGGCGTCGACGTCGTCGAGCAGCCGGGCCGGATCGGGGGTGAAGACCTTGAAGTCCGGCTGGACGTCGTAGAGCTCCGCGAACAGGATCCGCAGCAGGGCCACCGACGTGCGGCTGCCGCGGTCCACCGCCACGTGGCGGATCTCCGTGGGCGGGACGCGGGAGAAGAGCTTGACGCTGGCCGCCGGACCGTCGGCGGCGATGGCGACGCCGGGCACGACGGCGGCCCCGGCACCGCGGAAGTATTCCACCACCGGGATGATCGCCGCGTCGGCCCGTCCGGCGTGGAGCAGCTCCGGCAGACGGCTCGGCAGGTCGTGCAGCAGTTCCACACGACCGTCGTCACGCGGCAGCCGGGCCGTCAGGGGCCGGGCGTTCAGGAAGGAGACGGCAGCGATCCGGTAGGTCATGACTCCTCCAGCGGCGGTCGGCGACGGCTCACTCCCCCGCCATGATCCGATGATAGAGCGATCCCAGGTCGGCGGCGACCCGGTCGAAGGAATAGTCCCGCCGGACCAGCTCGCGGGCGGCGTTCCCGAGACGCCGCCGCCGGTCCGGATCGGTGGCCAGGGCGGCGATCGCCCTGGCCAGGGCCGGCGGGTCGTCGGGCGGGACCAGCAGGCCGTGGACCCCGTCCTCGACGACGTCCTCGATCCCCTTGATCCGCGACCCCACCACCGGCAGGCCGCAGGCCATCGCCTCCAGCAGAACCAGGGGCAACCCCTCCCAGAGCGACGGCAGGACGAACAGGTCGGCGGCCTGCATCAGGTCGGTCAGGTCGCCGACGTTGCCGGGGAACTCCAGGGCCTCGGCCACGCCCAGCCGGGCCGCGTGGTGCTGGTGCCGGGTCCGCAGCGGCCCCTCGCCGGCGACGACGCCGCGGCAGCGGGGCGCGCGTTCCAGGACCAGGGGGAAGGCCTCCACCAGCGCCCGGAAGTTCTTCTGTTCCGAGTGGCGACCGGCCGCCAGGACCAGGATGTCGTCCGGACCACAGCCGTAGCGCTCGCGCAACTCCCGGCGCCGGACCGGGGGCAACGGGTCCGGCAGGGGAACCCCGTTGGGAACGACGACCAGCCGGGTGACATCGTCCTCCCGCATCCCCACCTCCTGCAGCAGCGAGACCGCCACGTCGCGGGAGACCGCGACGACGGCGTCACAGCGGCGCAGGATCCAGCGGTACGCCATCCGCCGGAAACGCCGGCGCAGGGGATGATCGGCGTCGCCGTAGTCGAACTCGCGGTTGTTGTGGACCGTCGCCACGACGCGGGTCCTGTGCCGCAGCGCCATCAGCAGTCCCCAGAAGTTGGCACCGGGCAGATGGGTCTGCAGGACCTGGACCCCGTCGTCGGCCAGCTGCCGCGCCAGCAGGTCGTGGCCCTGCCTGATGGAGCGGACGAAGGCCGGGAACCGCCCGATCGGCGCTCGCCGGTAGTGGAAGTAGCGGACGCGGACGCCGGGAGTGATCCGCTCGCTCAGCGGGCCGGGCCCCTCCAGCACGTAGAGGAGGGACCGGTCGCCGGCGGCGGCGCGGGCGTTGGCGATCTGGACGGCGAGGTTCTCGGCGCCACCCATCGCCAACGTCTCGACGAGCTGGGCGACGATCGGGGGTGCGGGGTCGCGGTCCATCAGCGGATCCTGAACACGAGCATCTCGTCCCGGACGCCGCCGTCCCGCATGACGGCCTCGGCGCGGCGGGCGGCCTCGGTATCCTCCCACGGCCCCACCATGACGCGATACCAGGTCGTCCCGTCCAGCTCCTTGCGCATCAGCAGGACCGGCAGGTGGAGCTTCTCCAGCCTGGAGGAGAAGCGGTGAGCGCGCGCCAGGTCCCGGAAGGAACCGGCGTGGATGTAGAGTCCGGGGGGAATGGTGGCCGGAACAGCCCCGGAGGTCGTGGTCGTGTCCGCCGGACCCGGCGCGGGGGGAAGCGCCTCCGCCTCCGCAGCCGGGGCCGTGGAGACGGTATCGTCCAGCGCGGCGAGGTCGGTACCGGGCGCCGGCAAGCCGCTGCTGTCGGCCGGGGACGGTACCTGCCAGGTTCCGGCCGGGGCCACCGTCGCCGCTGTCGCGGTGTCCGCTTCCGCGGGGGACGACCGGTCCGCGACCTGCGTGTCGACGACCGCCGCGACGTGCGTATCGACAGCCGCGGGAACGCCGGCGTCGGGTCGCTGGAGCAGGGGGAGCCAGCTCCCCCGGGTGAGCAGCAGGATCACGATCACCAGGATGCCCGCACCACCGGCCAGGAGCGACCTGCGCCGGGAGGGCGGCCGGCGGGTTGCCATGGGCGGGGGAGTCGAGGCCGCCGCAAATCCCTCCGACGTCGCGGTGTCCCCGGCCATTCCGGCCGCGGGACGGGCAGGCGCTGCAGCCTCGGCCGGGGGTTCGGGCTCGCCCTCGACCTCCGGGCCGCTCGCCGCCGCGGAACCGCCTTCCGGACCTGCCGGCGACGGCGGCTGCACATTCTCCGCGGCCGCGGCCGCGATCTCGGCCACGCGCCGCTGCTGCGGCGAGGTGCGGGGCAGGTCGTCGGGAGACTCCACGTGGGACGGCTGGACCATCTCGGCCCCGTCGACGTAGGCCGCCAGCAGGGCCCGGTCGGCGAGGATGTTGACCAGGCGCGGCACGCCGCCCGAGTGCTCGGCGATGAGGTCGATGGCCCGGCCGGTGAAGACCTCCCGGTCGCAACCGGCCACCCTGCAGCGATGGCGGATGTACTCGGCGACCTCGCGCCGGTCCAGGGGAGCGAGGTGGTAGTGGACCCTGATCCGCTGCCGGAGCTGGACGAGATCGGGACTGTCGAGCTTCGTCAGCAACCCCGGCTGCCCGGAAAGAACGACCTGGATGACCTGCTCGTCGGCGGGGCCCAGGTTGCAGAGCAGGCGGACCCCCTCCAGGGTCTCCTGGGAGAGGTTCTGCGCCTCGTCGATGATCAGCAGGATGCGCCGTCCCTCGGCCGTGGCCTCCAGGACGACCCGCTTGAGGGCCAGCAGCAGGTCGGCACGGTCCGCTCCCTCGGGGGTCTCGGCCCCCAGCTCTCCCAGCAGGAGCTTGAGGACCTCGTGGTAGTCGATCTGGGTGACGTTGACCAGGGCGACCCGGTAGGTCCCCGAGAGGTGGGTCATCAGGTTGTTGAGCGCCAGGGTCTTGCCGGCCCCGGTCTCGCCCGTGATGAGGATGAAGTCCTCCCCGCCCTCCAGGCCGTAGATCAGGTGGGCCATGGTCTCCTCGAACGCCTGCGACGAGTAGAGGAAGCGCAGGCTGGGAGCCAGGCTGAACGGCGCGGTGTAGAATCCGAAGTGCTGCTGGTACATCGGTTCCTCGGCACGAGCGGGTACGTCGACAGCCGGTCCCGGTCGTTTCCGACCGGACCGGTCCGATCCCCGATCGCTCCAGAAGGTATCCGAGGCGCCGAGGAAGGGCAAATATTGTCTGCGCCGCCGCAGGCTGCTCCGGGTTGCCAACCCGCGGCAGAGGTGAGAGATTGGCGTTGCCGGTCTCCGTACCGCGGAGGGAGGGGACCGGCGGGAAGGAACGGCATGACCAGATCGACCCTGACCACCGCCCTCGTGTCCCTGTTGCTGGTCGGCTGGGTCCAGGCGGCCCCGTTCGGCATCCCGCGCATCGGCGATCGCACCGCCGTGCCCGCGCTCGTTTCCCCGGCGGGCGACCCCGACTGCGACGCCGCCGTCCCGGTGACCGTCGCGCTGGGGGACAGCCTGATCCTGGCGGGGGACACGACCGGCGGCCCGACCGCCGTCGACGCGTATGGCTGCGTCGGCTGGGAGGAGACCGGTCCCGAGACCGTCTACGCCGTCACCGCCGACGAGGACCTGCTGCTCCACGTCCGGCTGACGTCCGCGGTCGACCTGGACCTCTTCCTCCTGTCGGCCTGCAGCGCCGACTCCTGCGTCGCCTACAACTCGGGCGAGTTCATGGTACCGCTGGCGGCGCGCCCGGAGCCGTGGTACCTGGTCGTCGACGGCTACCGGGGCGCCGCCGGGGCCTACACACTGGAACTGGCCGCCTACGCCCCCGCCTCCCCCCCGGCGGCCGTCTGCGACACGACGACCGTCCAGACGTGCGGCGAGCAGCCCGTGTCCTTCATTGGCAACCTGCTGGACCGTCCCAACCTGGTCGTCTGGGCTCCCTGTGCCACGTACCTCGCCTGGGGCGGGGAGCAATGGTTCGCCGTCTCCCTGCCGGACAGCGCCGAGTTGACGGTCGATCTCACCGGCCAGCCGTTCGACGGCTCCCTCTGGCTGTTCGACGACTGCGGCGCCGGCGCCGCCTGCGTGGCCCACGCCGACGCCTGGCTGGCCGGCGAGCCGGAGAGTCTCGTCTGGCGGAACCTCACCGGCCACAGGCAGACGGTCTACGTGGCCGTCGACGCCTGGCAACCGATCCTCGGCAGCGAGGGAGACACCGAACTGGACGGGACCTTCCGGGTGGAGATCTCCTGCACCGGCGGGAGCGTGGCGGCCGCGCGGACCGGGTGGGGAGCGTTGAAGGCGCGTTTCCGCTGAACCCGCCACCCGGGAACAGTGACCCGGATGACACGGCGGACTTGATCTCTGGTGCCTCGGATCACTATGATCCAGGTTCCCAGCAGGATCAGTCCAGGTGACATCACCGGCCGAGAGGATGGAGCCCCATGCCAGCAGCCGCCCGAACCCGAGCGCGCGCCACCGCCCAGTCGCTGGCCAGCAAGCAGCGCGAGATCTCCATCAGCGAGTTCTTCACCAAGAACCGCCACCTGCTGGGATTCGACTCGCCGGCCAAGGCCCTGCTGACGACGATCAAGGAGGCCGTCGACAACTCCCTGGATGCCTGCGAGGAGGCGGGCGTGCTGCCGGAGATCCTGGTCGAGATCGTCCCCGCCGCCCCCCGCAACGGCAACGGCGAGAAGGAGCTGTCGCTGGAGCCGGAGACGCCGGCCGGCAACGGCAGGGGCCGCAGGGGCGCCACCGCCCCCGCCCGCGAGGAGCGCTACCGCGTCATCGTGGAGGACAACGGCCCCGGCATCGTCCGCGCCCAGGTACCGCGCATCTTCGGCAAGCTGCTCTACGGATCCAAGTTCCACAGCCTCAAGCAGAGCCGCGGGCAGCAGGGGATCGGCATCTCCGCCGCCGGCATGTACGGCCAGCTGACCACCGGCCGGCCCGTGGTCATCATCAGCCGCACCGGCCCGCACCAGCAGGCCCACCGCTTCGAGCTGATGCTCGACACCAAGAAGAACGAGCCGGTCGTCCAGAGGGACGAGGCGATCGAGTGGGACAAGGAGCACGGGACGCGGGTGGAGATCGAGCTGACCGGCTCCTACAAGCGGGGACACCACTCCGTCGACACCTACCTGCAGCAGACCGTCGTCGCCAACCCCCACGTGCGGCTGGAGTACCGCACGCCGAAGGGCGAGCGGCTCGTCTATCCGCGGGCCGCCGAGGCGCTGCCGGCACCCGCCACCGAGATCCAGCCCCACCCCTACGGGGTCGAGCTGGGGCTGCTGATGCGGATGCTCAAGGAGACCAAGCAGCGCAACCTGAACGGGTTCCTGCGCCACGAGTTCTGCCGGGTCGGCCCCAAGACGGCCCAGACGATCCTGGAGAACGCGCAGCTGCCGCCGCGCAAGTCGCCCCGGCACATGGACCGGGACGACGTCCAGGCCCTGCTGGACGGGATCGCGGCGACCCGCATCCCCAACCCGCCCACCGACTGCCTGTCGCCCATCGGCTCGGAGCTGATCCTGGCCGGGCTGCAGCAGGGCTACGAGGCGGAATTCTACACGGCCGTCACCCGCCCCCCCGCGGTCTACCGGGGCAACCCGTTCCAGATCGAGGTCGGCCTGGCCTACGGCGGCAAGCTGCCCGCGGACGAGCTGGCCCAGCTGCTGCGGTTCGCCAACCGGGTGCCGCTGCTCTACCAGGCGTCGGCCTGCGCCATCCACAAGGCGGTCCTGACGAACAACTGGCGCAGCTACGGACTGCAGCAGTCGCGGGGCGCGCTGCCGACCGGACCGCTGGTCATCCTGGTCCACATGGCCTCGGTCTGGGTCCCGTTCACCTCCGAGAGCAAGGAGGCGGTGGCCCACTATCCCGAGATCGTCAAGGAGATCAAGCTGGCCCTGCAGGAGGCGGGCCGGCAGCTCCATCGTTTCATCCGGCGCCGCGTGCGCGAGCGCGAGGCGCTGAAGAAGAAGAGCTACATCCAGAAGTACATCCCGCACATCGGAGACGCGCTGCGGGACATCCTCTCCCTGTCCGAGCAGCAGCGGGAGGAGATCGTCGCCACCCTGACCGACACCCTCGAGCGCAGTCGCAAGATGTGAGCCCAGCAGGGAGGAAGACCGCGTGACTCCGGCATACGACAGCTACCTGCGCCACATGGCCCAGCTCCACGCCCTGAACCTGGCCCAGGGGCTGCTCTCCTGGGACCAGGAGACCCTCATGCCGCCCAAGGGGGTGGAGAGCCGCGCCCACACCCGGGCCGTTCTGAGCGGACTGGCCCACGACATGCTCGTCGACCCCGCCTTCGGCGAGCTGCTGGAGGGATTGGCCGGGCAGGAGCTGCCGCCCCACCAGGCCGTCAACATCCGGGAGACGCGGCGGGACCGCGACCGCGCCGTCAAGATCCCCCGCGAGCTGGTCATGGAGATCAGCCGGGTCAGCAGCCTGGCCCAGAAGGCGTGGCAGCAGGCGCGCGAGCAGGACAGCTGGGCGACGTTCTCCCCCCTGCTGGCCGAGCTGGTCCACCTGCGGCGGCGCGAGGCCGAGGCCGTCGGCTATCGCGACGAGCCGTACGACGCGCTGCTGGAGGCCTACGAACCCCACACGCGCGTGGCGGACATCCTGCCCCTCCTGGAGGAGCTGCGCGACGGTCTGGTCCGCCTGGTGCGGGCCATCGGCGAGCGTCCCGCCCACGACGACGCCGTGCTCCATCGCCGCTATCCCCTGCCGGGACAGCGCGCCCTCTGCCGCCGCGTCCTGCAGGACATGGGCTTCGACTTCCAGGCGGGGCGGCTGGACGTCTCGACCCACCCGTTCACCTCGGACCTGGGACCGACCGACGTCCGGCTGACGACCCGCTACGACGAGCACGACCTGGGCAACTCGCTCTTCTCGACGATCCACGAGGGCGGTCACGGCCTCTACGAGCAGGGCCTGCCCGCCGAGCACGCCGGCACGCCGCTGGGCGAGTCGGTCAGCCTCGGGATCCACGAGTCCCAGTCGCGCCTCTGGGAGAACCTCGTCGGCCGCAGCCGGCCGTTCATGGACTACCTGTTGCCGCTGCTGCGGGAGTACTTCCCCGGCGTCGTCGACGGCGTCGACCCGGAGACCCTCTACCGGGCCTGCAACGTCGTCCGCCCCTCGCTGATCCGGACCGAGGCGGACGAGGTGACCTACAACCTCCACATCCTGCTGCGCCTGGAGCTGGAGCGGGAGCTGATGCGCGGCCAGATCGCCGTCGACGACCTGCCGGCCCTCTGGAACGACCGGATGCGGGAGTACCTGGGGATCGAGCCGACCTCCCTGCGCGAGGGGGTCCTGCAGGACATCCACTGGGCCTTCGGGCTGTTCGGCTACTTCCCGACCTACACCCTGGGCAACCTGTACGCCGCCCAGATCTACGCCGCCGCCCGCGCCGAGCTGGCCGACCTGGACGGGATGATCGCCCGGGGCGACCTGGTGCCGCTGCGCGAGTGGCTGCGCGAGAAGATCCATCGCCGCGGTCGCGAGCTGCCGCCGCGGGAGCTGTGCCGCGCCGTCACCGGCCAGGACCTGGCCGTGGCTCCTTTCCTGGAGGCCCTGGCCGGGAAGTACGGCGCCCTGTACGACATCCCGACGGGAGAGATCCTTGCCTGAGAAGAAGCCAAGACAGCGACAGGCGGAGCTGGAGTTCACCCCGGCGCCCCCCCCGCCTCCGGCCGGCAAGCGGGCCAGCGGCGCCGCGTCGTCCCGCAAGGCGACCGCCCCGCGGAAGCCCTCCCGGCGGGGCGCGGCGGGCGCCGGCGGGGCGGGCTCCCGCCCCGGCAGCGGCAGCGGTATCACCGCCCTGCTGGAGAGGCTGACGGGCGAGGCGGAGACGGTCCGCAGCGCCATTCTCAAGGGGCGCAAGCCGACCCTGCGCTTCCCGGTCCGCTCGCTCCAGAACGTCCGCTACCAGCCCCAGGTGGGCTACTTCGAGCTGAAGGGCCGCCAGAAGGAGCGGACCCTGACGGTCAACACCGTCAAGACGTTCGCCCAGACGCTGAAGATGATCGCCCTGAGCAAGGAGCTGGTGGAGACCGACGACATCGCCACCAAGCGAGAGGCGTACTACGTCAGCAAGAACTGGGCGGACGCCCGCTTCAAGGAGCAGCCCGAGTCCGACGCCGTCATGGAGGACGTCGAGGCCCTGTTCCGGGTCAACCGGGAGCAGCTGGGTTTCGTGCCGGAGGAGAAGGGGGGGGACGTGGCCGGCCGGCTGATCGTCGTCGACCACGACCGCGACACCGGCGAGGAGCTGCGGATCGACTGCACCAAGTTCGGCAGCGGCGCCTACTCCATCCCCATCTCGGTGGAGCACCTGCGCTTCGAGACCGACGCCGAGTTCATCCTCTGCATCGAGACCGCCGGCATGTTCCAGCGCCTGGTCAAGCACAACTACTGGAAGCAGGCCAACTGCATCCTGATCTCCCTGGGGGGCGTCCCCACGCGCGCCTGCCGGCGGTTCGTGCGGCGCCTCTCCGACGAGATGGACCTGCCGGTCTACGTCTTCGTCGACGGCGACCCCTACGGCTTCTCCAACATCTACCGGACCCTGAAGGTCGGCAGCGGTAACGCCGCCCACCTCAACCGGTTCTTCTGCGTCCCGCAGGCCCGTTTCCTGGGCATCACGCCCCAGGACATCATCGACTACGACCTGCCGACCCATCCCCTCAAAGAGGTCGACGTCAAGCGGGCCAAGGACGCCCTGAAGAACGATCCGTTCATCCTGCACCACAAGCCCTGGCAGCTGGCCCTGCACCAGATGATCAAGATGGGGGTGCGCGCCGAACAGCAGGCGCTGGCCAAGCACGGACTCAACTACGTCATGGAGGAGTATCTCCCCCGCAAGCTGGCGGACGTGGGAGCCTTCCTGCCATGACCGGAGGTGTGACGATGCGCAAGACAATCCTGACGCTCGCCCTGTTCCTGCTGCTGCTCCCGGCCGGATTGCTGCTGACCGGCTGCGCCACGACCGGCCCCCATGGCGAGAAGAGCCTGATCCTCATCGACGGCACGACCGAGGCCCGCATGGGCCTGGAGACGGACAAGGGCATCCGCAAACAGTACCCGGCCGTCACCGACACCGCCCTGATCGCCTACGTCCACGAGGTGGGGCAGCGACTGGCCGCCCACAGCCCGCGTTCCAACCTCCAGTACCGCTTCACCGTCCTGGAGAGCGACATCGTCAACGCCTTCGCGGCGCCGGGCGGTTACATCTACGTGACGACGGGGCTGCTGAAGGCAGCCGAGGACGAGGCCGAGCTGGCGGGCGTGCTGGCCCACGAGATCGGCCACGTCTGCGGCCGCCACGCCCTGCGCGCCGTCCAGAACATGCTCGGTGTCCAACTCGCCACGCGGCTGCTGCTGGGGGACACCGAGCAGGGCCTGTGGCACCAGGTCTCGAGCGTCGGCGCCTCGCTGTTCACCCTGAAGAACAGCCGCGACCACGAGCTGGAGGCCGACCAGTTCGGCCTGAGGATCAGTTACGAGGCCGGCTACGATCCCGAGGGACTGGTCCGTTTCCTGGAGCACCTGCGCCAGCTGTACGGCGACGGCGCCCACGGGATCGAAGGGTGGCTGAGCACCCACCCGGCCAACGACGACCGGATCGCCGCGGCCCGCGCCGAGCTGGCCGGCTTCGACCTGACGGGCCGCACCCTGCAGACGAACCGGGAGCGCTTCCTGGAGGCGACGGCCTCGCTGCGCGGGTCCGGACAAGAATGACCGAGGAACCGGCCTCCCTACATCCGGCCGCGGCGCGTTCTCGCGCCGCGGCCTCATCCCGACGAGAGGAACCCGACGTGCGCTGCATCCTGGTCATCGAGCGCAAGCACCTGTTCCCCGATCTCAGTCCCCAGGGATTCCTCCCCCCCGACCGGGTCGACCTGGACGCCCTGCAGCGCCACCTCTTCTTCGCCGAACGCGACTACATGGAGCACAACAGCCACTTCAAACAGGTCATCCCCTACCTGGTCCTCCAGCGTGGCACCGGTGATGCGACCCGCGTCCTGGCCTACCAGCGGCGCACCAGGCACACGGAGCGCCGTCTGGGCGGGCTCTGGTCGGTGGGCTTCGGCGGCCACGTGGAACCCCTGGACCGCGATGCGCCCGAGGTGGCGAGGCACGGCCTGCTGCGGGCCAGTGCCCTGCGGGAGCTGGCGGAGGAGACCGGCCTGCAGGTCGCCCCGGAGCGGCTCGCACCGGCCGGGTTCATCAACTCGGACGCCGAGGAGGTCTCCAGCGTCCACTTCGGCGTCGTCTTCAGGATCGCCCTGGACGAGCTGCCCGGCAGCGACGACGAGCTGCTGGCCCGCGTCGCCGCGCAGTCGGAGCCGCACCAGGCGCGCTGGCTGCCGGCCGCCGCGCTGCCGGAAATGCTCGGCCCCGGCAGGGGCCCCGACGGCGGGACGTTCGAGGACTGGTCGCGGATCGCGGTAGAGGGGTTGTTCCAAGGCGCCGCGCCCGGGGCCACAACACAAGCGGAGACGGCATGAACGAACGCGTCAGGATCTGCTACGTGATCAACACGTTCATGGTCGGCGGGGCCGAGACCGTCGCTCTCGACCTGGCCAGGGGACTCGACCCGCAGCGGTTCGACGTCACCGTGCTCGCTCCCCTCGCCCCCCGCGATAACAGCGGTTCGGACGAGATGGAGCGGCGGTTTCGGGCAGCAGGCGTGCGTACCGTCAAGCTCGGCATCAGGTCGTGGCGTCACCCGCTCTCCTGGTGGCGCCTGTACTCGTTCCTGCGCCGGGGTCGCTTCCACATCGTCCACGGGCACAACCGCTTCTCCGATGCCTGGGCTGTGCGCATCGGCAACCTGGCAGGCATCCCCCACCTCTTCTGGACGCGGCATCTCGTCTACCGGGACATGACGCCGGCCCAGTGCCGACGCTATGCGCAGCTCTCCCGGAAGGCGGACCTCGTCCTGGCGGTCTCCGACGCCGTGCGCCAGAACTGCATCGAGGTCGAGGGGATCGCCCCCGAGAAGGTCCGGACCGTGGTCAACGGCATCGACACTGACCGCTTCGCGCCTGCCTCACCGGAGACCGTCGCCACCAAGCGTGCGGAGCTGGGACTTGCCGGGGACGAGTTCATGCTCCTGTACGTGGCCCGGATGAACGTCCAGAAGGCGCCCGAGGGTTTCGTCAAGCTGGTCTGGCTGCTGCGGGAACGGGGACTGCCCGTGCGCGGCTTCATGTGCGGCACGGGGCCGCTGGCCGACCGGATCCGGGACCTCGTCGCCGGCGGTCCCGGCGGCGTGACACTGCTCGGCGTTCGTGACGACATCCCCGCCCTGCTGGGGACGGCGGACCTGTTCGTCTCCACGTCGCGCAACGAGGGCCTGCCCCTGAATGTCATGGAGGCGATGGCGGCGGGGGCCCCGTTCGCGGGACCGGACATCGCCCAGATCTCGTGCCTGCTGGAGGATTCACCCCTGCGCCGGGAATGCCTCTACGTACCCCCGCCCGATGCGGATCCCGTCCCCGACGGGACAGTGGCGAGCTGGGCCGACCATGTTGCGTCGCTTCTGGAGGACCCCGAACGCCGGCGGCGCATCGGCAACGAGGGCCGGCGGATCATCCAGGAGCGCTACTCCCTGGCCCGGATGATCCAGGAACACGAGCGGATCTACGCGGAGTTCCTCACCGAAGGCTCTCGTACAGCTCCGTGATGTTCCGCGCGAACAGCTCCCACGTGAAATGCGAGAGGATGTGCTCGCGAATGGCCTGACGATCCCAGTCGCGGTGCAGGGCATCGACCAGCGCCTCGGTGAGCGCCTCCAGGTCGCCGGGCGGTACCAGGATGCCGCAGGTCGGTTCCTTGATGCTCTCGGGCAGGCCGTCCACCCTGCTGGCGATCACAGGCAAACCGCAGGCCATCGCCTCGATCGTCGCCACCGGCATCCCCTCCGAGAGCGTCGGCAGGCAGTAGATGTCCGACTGCTGGAGGTGCCTGACCATCTCCTCGTGGGGCAGCCGCCCCGCGAACGTCACCTTGTCAGCGATCCCCAGCTCCGCGGCCAGGCGCTCCAGCTGCTCCCGGGTCGGCCCGCCGCCGATGAACTCGAGCGACGCGCTCTCGCGCAGGTCCTCCGGCAGGCGGGCGAAGGCACGCAGCAGGAGCTGGTGGTTCTTGCGCGGCAGCAGCTGGGCCAGGGTCACGATGCGGTGGCCGAAGGTGGTCCGGGAGGGATCCGGCTTGAAGATGTCGACCTCGACGCCGTGGTAGATGACATGGGTATTCGGATGAGTCAGGCCGCAGGCCTCGGCGTTCCGCCTGGTGGAGTGGCAGTTGAACAGCAGGGCCGAGCTGCGCTGCAGCCAGCGGATCACGTAGTCGCGGTGGGGAAAGTTGGGCAGGTAGTAGTTGGCATCGTTGCCGATCCCCTGCACCACCACAGGGATGTCGTGCTCCAGCCCCGCCATGACGGCGCAGACGCCGTCGGGGGCCAGCCAGGGGGCATGGATGACGTCAGGGCGATGTTCCCGGATGACCTCGGCCAGGTGCCCCCGGATCTGCCTGTACATCAGCAGCCCCTCGTAGCCCCAGAACAGCCTCTTGGGGCCCCATACCCAGCGTGGGTAGGTCACCGGGACGCCGCGCACCTCGTCCTCGGGCGGGACAGCAAGCCGCTCGCGCAGCCAGCGCCACGGACCGGTGACCGACTTGAAGGCACGGGGGGGAGGTGTCAGGCCGATGGGGGTGACGGCCCGCACGTTGTGCTGCTCCCAGTCCCGCAGGGCCACCAATCCCCTGATGTTCCACGGCCCATGCAGCCAGTTGTAGGGTACCGGGAACATCTCGGCTATCCAGAGGACATTCATGGGATCTCGCTTTCTCCCTGACGCCATCCACCGGGTCCTCGCGGCCGCGTCTCAGCGGCCACCGAGCCTCTCCAGATCGGCATCGACCATCAGCTTCACCAGCTCCGGGAAACTGACCTCGGGCTCCCACCCGAGTTCCCGCTTCGCCTTGCTGCAGTCGCCCAGCAACACCTCGACCTCGGCGGGCCGGTAGAACCGCGGATCGACCACGACGTGGTCCTGCCAGTCCAGCCCCACGTGGGAGAAGGCAATCTCGCAGAACTCGCGGACCGAATGGGTCTCACCGCTCGAGATGACGTAGTCCTGCGGGTCGTCCCGCTGCAGCATCATCCACATGGCGCGCACGTAGTCCTTGGCGTAACCCCAGTCCCGCTTGGCATCGAGATTGCCCAGGTGCAGCTTCTCCTGCAGGCCCAGCTTGATCCGGGCCACGCCGTGGGAGATCTTCCTGGTCACGAACTCCAGCCCGCGCCGCGGCGACTCGTGGTTGAACAGGATCCCCGAGACCGCGAAGATGTCGTAGCTCTCCCGGTAGTTGACCGTGATGTAGTGCCCGTAGCACTTGGCCACGCCGTAGGGGCTGCGAGGATACAGCGGCGTCTCCTCCGTCTGGGGCGACTCCCGGACCTTCCCGAACATCTCGCTGGAAGAGGCCTGGTACATCTTGATGGAGCGGTCGACCACCCTGATGGCCTCCAGCACCCGGGTCACGCCCAGCGCGGTGACGTCGCCGGTGAGGATGGGCTGCTTCCACGACGTGGGCACGAAGGACTGTGCCGCCAGGTTGTAGATCTCCTGCGGCCTGGTCTCGGCGACCGCGTCGATGACGGAGGTCTGGTCCGTCAGGTCGGCCTGGACGAAATGGATGCGGTCCTTGATATGGTCGATGCGCTCCACCGTCTCGGTGCTGGTCCGGCGCACGATGCCGTACACCTCGTAGCCCTTCTCCAGGAGGAGTTCCGCCAGGTAGGAACCGTCCTGCCCGGTGATCCCGGTGATCATGGCGCGTGGACGAGACTGTTCGGCCATGTCCTTCCACCTTCCTTTTGCCTTCTGCCTTCGCGAACTGTGTTGTCGATCCGCCGTACCTGTCCGCCTTCCCGCCGTAACGGCAGAACACTGCTCCGGCAATGATCAGGGCCATCGCGATGGAATACAAGTCCCAGTGCTCGCGAGCCGCCCGGCCGACGGAATCATTCGGCTCCCGTCGGCAACACTGAAGAGGTAATCGACATGCTCCCTTGCGGATTGACTCCTACGGCGGCGGCCGCTACACTGCTTCCTTCGCGGCATACGGCAGCGTGGCCACCTCTCCCACAACACAGGATTATGCCCATGGATCACACCAGTCAGTACGATGGCAAGACAGTCCTGGTGACCGGAGCGGCCGGTTTCATCGGATCGCACCTGACGGACAAGCTCGTGGCGATCGGTGCTCGCGTGAGGGCCCTGGACGACCTCTCCGACGGTCGTCTCGACAACCTGTCCGCCAGCCTGGACGCCATCGAGTTCCACCAGGCCTCCCTGGACGACGCCCCCACCGTCCGCGAACTCGTCGCGGGGTGCGACACCGTCTTCCACCTGGCCGCCAACGCGTCCGTGCCCCGCTCGTCCGAGGACCCGGCCTACGACTTCCGCGCCAACATGGTGGGCCTGTTCCACGTACTGGAGGCCGTCAGGCTGGAGGGACGGCCCCGGCTGGTCTTCTCTTCCTCGGCCGCCGTCTACGGCGAGCCCCGCACCGAGGACGGGCGCATGCCCGAGAGTCACCCCTTCGCCCCCAAGTCCCCCTATGGCGGCACCAAGCTGGCGGGCGAGTTCCTGATCGACGCCTTCGCCCGCTGTTACGACCTAGACCACCGCCGCGTCCGCATCTTCAACACCTTCGGTCCCCGGCAGCGCAAGTACGTGATGTTCGACCTGCTGGAGAAACTCCGCCGCGATCCGTCCCGGCTGGAGGTGATCGGGACCGGCAACCAGTACCGGGACTACAACTTCGTCGAGGACACCGTCGACGCCCTCCTGCTCGTCGGCGCCCATCCGGCCGCCAGGGGAAAGGTCTACAACATCGCCGGCGGCAGGCCGGTCAGCATCAGGGAACTCGTCGACCTGATCATCGTGACCCTCGGTATCCCACGCCCCGAGATCACCTACACCATGGAAAGCTGGCAGGGGGATGTGAACCGCATGATCGCCGACACGAGCCTGATCACGGAGGAACTGGGGTACCGCCCCGCAGTCGGCCTCGAGGAGGGCCTGCGCCGGCTCGTGGCCTGGCATCGGGAGGAGTTCTCACCGCCGTGGTGATCAGCCGGCAGCCAGGTCGTGCCCTGTCGCCCTGGCCCCCGCCTGCTCTTCAGCTATCTGCTCTTGGCGCAACCGCACCAGCTCGTCGAGGACGCGACGGTATCCCTGCCGGTGGACCAGCTCGTTCCAGGTGTTGACCAATGCCAGCGAGGGATGGAACCTGGCCCGGCTGCGGTACAACGCGGGGTTGCGGCGATCGATCAGCTTCCTGCCCACGAATGTCTGGAGGCGATCGAACTCCTCCTGCGTGGTCATCAGGTCGCGGTATCGCAGGATCAGGACCTCCGCCTTGGCGTCACGGATGTATTCCAGGATCCGGACATTGTGCTCCCGCCACCGCGAGAGCATCATGCGGGCATGATGCGGCCCCAGGTAGAACTGGCTCCGGTTGGGCCGGAAGCGAGGCCAGATCTCCCGAGGGTCCCGGAAGATGACGATGAGCTTGTGCTCCGGCAGGGCGGAGGCCCAGACGGGATAGGTCAGGCAGGTGCGCGGGTCCTTGAACCCCCAGTCCTGGTAGCGGCCCGTACAGTCGGCGACGATCTCCCGGACGCGCTCATGATAGTGCGCCGGAACCGATTCCAGGGCGCGCGGCGTCAGATCGAGGACCTCGTAGCCCCGCGCCCCCAGGATCTCGATGTTCAGGTTCAGGGCGGCCTGTCGCTCGTACTTGTTGCCTCGATCGTAGGAGACATGCTCATCGATGTGATCATCCATGTTTATCCCAGAATGGTGGAGGATCTGGGATACGAGTGTCGTCCCGGATTTGTGCATGCCAAGGACCACGAAGATCACGGTGCCATCCTTCCTTCCCGACCACGACCGGGCGATGTAGCCCATAGTTCCGACAGGTCCCAAACAAAGGCAATTCACCAGCCTGCCGCAACTCTGTTCGGCTTCTGGTCAGTCTCTCCGGTGGTACATGACTTCGGCTATCCTTTCGCTGCCTCAAGCAATTCCGGCAGATCCCCGTCCCACACGCTTTCCAGCGTCCTCCCTTCCAGCCAGAAATCGTGCTCTGGCAGGACGGCATTGGCTAAATGCACAAGGCTATCCGCAACGGGCGTGGGCTCGCCGAGG
>CAYTEO010000031.1:0-14574 GCA_964436825.1 uncultured Fibrobacteraceae bacterium
ACCAGCATCACCTTCCTCATCTCCCTGACACCGTCCGCCGACAGGCGGACCATGTAGACGCCGCTGGGCGCGCGCTGGCCGGACGAGTCGGTGCCGTCCCAGACGGCCTCGTGGCGGCCGGCGGCCAGGTGGCCCGAGACGAGGTTCCGCACCAGGGAGCCGCGCAGGTCGTAGATGCCGAGGCGGGTCTCGGTCTCCCGTGCCAGCTCGAAGGCGATCCTCGTGCGGGGGTTGAAGGGGTTGGGGTGGACCGAGACCAGGCGCGTCGCGGCGGTCTGGGGCAGGTCGTCGGCATCGGTCATGCCGGTGCCGATCCGCAGATCGTAGTCGCCGCTCTTGGCCAGGTCGGCCGATCCCTTCTTCCACACCGACAGGCAGTAGTAGCCGGCGTCGGTGATCTCGATCGTCATGTGCTCGTCCTGGGCGGGACCGTTGAGCCAGGCGACGCCGCCGGGGACGGTCGTCGACTTGCCCATCCAGGTCGCGTCGTACGTGTGGAGCGACAGGCCCCAGTCCACGTCGCCGGCCAGGTTGTGCAGGCTGATCGTGTAGAACCCCACGGGGAACCAGAACTCGTGCAGGTGCAGGATCCGGTTCTCGGCCAGGGTGAACGGTCCGTAGCTGCCGCCGGCGTAGCCGTAGTAGGCGGAGCCCACGACGTCGGCCGTGTAGGAGTTCGCGCTGCTCCAGGCCAGGACCCCCGCGTCGTAGGGGACGAACGGCGAGATGTTGTAGTTGACCAGGACGAAGTCGGACTGGCCGGCGCCCCACGACGAGATGGCGTGGTAGCCGGCGAAACCGTCCTTGGTGCCGCTGAGGGCGTCGTGGAGGCGGACGTCGACGTCGTCGCCGGGAGCGGAGGGCATGACGGCGATGGCCTGCCACCAGCTCTCGCGCTCGGTGCGCAGACCGTCGCAGTTGTACCACAGCGGCTCGCCGCTGGTGATGTCCGTCCAGCCGGCGGTGCGGTCGGGCGGTGCGGCGCGGGAGACCTGGGTGTTGAGGGGGACGATCAGCGGCGACCAGAGGTACTGCTCGCCGTAGACGTTGTTGTCCTCGTGGATCTCCTCCACCTCGTCCAGCTCGTCGATCCTCAGCACCATGGTGTGACGGCCGCCGCGGATGGTCATGGCGTAGTCCCAGTTGAACAGGCTGTTGACATAGCCCGGGAAGGTGCCGTAGCCCAGCGAGACACTGTAGACGCCGTCGATGTAGACGCCGGCGTGGAGGCCGGCGTAGGTGGTGGGACTCTCGTTCCTGACGGCGATGTTCAGGTACGTCGAGGCGATGTTGCCGTACAGGGTGTCCGGCAGGGCCACCGAGGCTGGTGTGCCGTCGTCGGCCGGCCGCGGGACCAGCGGGGCATGCCAGCCGGCCGCATGGTAGGCCAGGAAGTCCGGCGGTGTGGGCTGGATCTCCATCGTCACGTCCAGCGGACCCATCCCGTCGACGGGATCGCGGTAGACGACGACGCAGTAGTAGCCGCTCTCGCCGACGTGGTTGTCGATGCGGGCCCGGCCGCTGGCGTCGCTGACGGCCATGTCGGTGTAGTCGTACAGGTCGCCGGTCGTGAAGCTCTTGTCCAACCACAGGACCGTCACCGGCCCCTGGGCCGGATCGACGTCGACGACCGTGCTGACGTAGCCCGTGTCGGCCGTGGAGACGTAGAACTCCAGGAGCTTGAGCATCTCGTCCTGGGCGAAGCTGACCGTCGTCGAGTCACCGAACAGGAAGGTGCTGTTGGTCCGGTGGGTGATGGCGTAGGTCGAGGGGCCGTCGGAGAAGTTGATCGTCCCCACGTCCCAGTCCTGGATCCCCTGGGTGTTGCGGTTGACGAAGACGGCGTCGATCAGCCCGGCGCCACGGCTGGACCAGCCGCTGTTCGCTCCGAAGCCGTCCTCGCTGCCGGTGGAGGCCGGGTAGAGACGGACGTCGAAGTCCTTGGTCAGGTCGGTGGCGTAGACCACGACGGCGTTCCACCACGCCGACGAGCTGAACCGCTTGCCGTCGCTGTTGTACCAGAGGACCTGGCCGTCGACGACGTGTGACCAGCCGCCGACGCGGTCCGGAGGGCTGACCCGCACCAGGCGCGAGTCGGGCGTCAGCATCCCCGGGGTCCAGATGTACTGGTGTCCGGTGACGTTGTTCGTCTCGTCGAGCTCGGAGATGGCCTCCCCTGCGTCGACCATGGCCGAGAAGGTGTGCCGGCCGGCGTGGACGTAGAAGGGTCCCATGTCGATGCCGTAGAAGTGGCCGCTGGGGCCGATGGGGCCCCAGGAGGCCCAGTACGAGTAGACACCGTCGACGTAGAGGTGCGCCGCGAAACCTGTCGAGGTCGTCGACTCGCCCACGTTCTGTCCCCGCATGTTCCAGTAGGTCGCGCTGGCGTCGCCGGTCAGGGTCGGGGTGACGTGGGTCTCGTTGTAGGTCGCTCCGGTCGCGTTGCGCGGCACCAGGGGGCGGTCCCACAGCGGCGCCTGGTAGAAGACCAGGTCGGCCGGCTCGGCCTCCCGGATGGTGATCGGTCCGTGGGAGGCGTAGGTGCTGCCCCACTTCCCGCTGCGATCGACGGTGCGGATGTTGAAGAAGTACGTGCCGGGAGGCAGCGGGTCGGTCGTGTAGCTGGTGACGTCGCCGATGTCCTGGATGGAGGATGGCATCCCCGGCGAGCCGCTGATGTAGATACCGTAGCCGGCGACCCCCGAAGCGTCGTCGTAGGCGCGGGTCCAGGTGAAATCGATCGTGGGATCGGGCGAGTCGCCGGTGGTGCTGTGGCTGGGCGATGTCAGGTTCGTCGGGGCGGCGGGAATCGCCGTGTCGATCTCGTAGCCGCAGTTCCTGGCCGTCTCCCAGAGATCCTCCCTGTAGGACGGGTAGCGCGTCTTGAAGTTGTCCAGGAAGTCCATGGGCGAGACGGGCGTGTCGTAGTCGGCCACGACGTAGATCTCGTCGTAGCCCAGCGCCAGGGCGTCGGTCCAGCTGCCGTAGACGCCATGGCTGTCCTGGGTACCATCCTCGATGTCGCGCAGCAGGGCGCCCAGGAAGCCCTCGGTGATCGTCGGGTCGTCGTAGCTGGCGCCGCAGGTGGACAGGTTCTCCTGGGAACGGAAGAACTGCGACGCGATCCCGTAGGTGCCCGCGTAGGAGCGGGTCTTGACGTCGGCGCACCAGTTGGCGAAGCCCTCCGACCAGGCCGCGCCGCCGTCCTCCTGGCACCAGATGCAGTGCCCGCAGTCGGTGGGCGAGTTGTCGCAGATGCCGTTGCAGTAGTCGAAGGGAGGGATGGTGGAGAAGCTGTTCATCCAGTGGTGGCCGTACTCGTGGGCGTGGGTGTCCTCGCGCCACTGCCGCTCGGTGCTGATGTGGATGCCCGAGCTGTTGTACCAGGCTCCGGTTGCGCCGTCGGGCCAGTGCGCGTCGATGTGCGGCTCGTCGTAGCCGACCGTGCCGATGTCCCAGCGCCAGTCGCGGGTCAGGTCGGTCAGGATGTGCAGGGCCGGGTGCTGGGCCTCGTCGGCGGGCTGTGTCCAGCCCCGGTCCCAGTCGCTGCCACCGTAGTTGTCGTAGGTGGCCGATTGCCAGGCGTAGACGTTCCCACTGGAGGCGTCCTTCACCGTGACCTCGGAGTTGTTGGCGTCGAAGCGGACGTAGAGGTCCGGGTTCGTCTCCCCGGCATCGGACGTGTCGATGGTGAAGTCGTAGTAGCCGTAGGCGTCGGTCGTGCCCGAGGCCAGCAGGTCGTCGACGAAGACGTCCTCGTCGTAGATGCGGACCCAGACGCCGTCGGCGCCGATGGTGACCCCGTCGCTGCGCTCGTAGACGAACCGGCCGTGGATCCGGATGGACCGCTTCGCTTGACCGCCGTCCTCCTCGGGCTCGGGGCGGTCGCCGTCACGCCGGCCGGGCTGCAGGTCGACCGGCGGCTTGGGACGCGGCAGGTCGATGTCGACGCCCGGAGCCGGCGGCGTGGAGGGGACGGTCACCTCGGGCTGGGGACTGGTGACCATCTCGTAGTGGCGGGGGGAGAAATCGAACGACTGGCGCCAGGTCCTGCCGTCGATCTCGAAGACGAACTCTACGGGCCGGTCGGGGTCGTCGGTCAGGACCGTGGCGGTGATGGCCAGGCGGTCCAGCTTCCCCAGGGTTTTCTCGGCCGGGGCGTCGATGGCGACGGACTGCCAGCCCTGGCCCTCGATCCGGAAACCGGAGACGGTCACCGGGACATCGCTGGTCAGCTCCAGGTGGACCTCCAGGGGCTGGCCCGGTTCGGCGAGCAGGGCACCGTCGGTGACGGTGACGCTGACGGGGGGCCACAGGTCGGCCTGGACGGCGACGGCGCCGGTCAGCACGAGCAGGGCCGACGCGAGAGTGATGATGCGCTTGGTCATGACGTCCTCCCGGGCTAGCGCTGGTGGACGTCAGGGACGTCGCGTTCCACGAAGACGGGCTGCGGGCGCGGGCCGGTGATCGTCGCGATGGCCTGCTCCAGGCGGGAGACGGTCTCGTCGTCACCGCGCTCTCGGGCGGCGTCGAGCTGCAGGCGGAGGATCGCCAGCTCGGTCTCGACCTTCACCTCGCGGATCCGCCGCTGGATGGCCAGGGCCGACTGCTCGTCGGCGGCCTGCCGGAACTGCTGCTCCAGGTCCGCCAGCTGGTTCCGCTCCTGCTCCAGCAGGGTCGAGATCCGTGGCATCAGCGGATTGCGCGGCGGGTGCTGGTCGCCGGGGAGCTGCAGCTCTTCGCCGCTCTTCTGCAGCGTGGCCGCGTCGGTGCGGTCCTCCTTCAACTCGGCCTCGTTGACATCCAGCAGCGGCGTGGCGGTGACGGGCCGGACGACGGGCGCGGACTTGTCGGCGGTGCCCTGTTGTCGGGCCGGGACGGGATCCTCGGTGGCGAGAGCCAGCATGGCGGCGATCATGACGCCGCCGAACGACAGGAGGGCAAGCTTCCTCGTATCCATGTGGGAACCCCCGGGGTTTGGAAGTGAGCAGGAGGTCGATGTGACAGCAAAGGGATTCGAACCCCCTGGCGAGTGGGTGCATCGTGCCACGATCGCGGCGGAAGAATCAACACTTTTCGGACAGACATTGGCTCGATTAGCGGCGCAACTGCAATGATTGATAACCAGCAGATTCTGTTTTTTTGTTGACACAGGCTGCTGGGGGGAGAATATCCTATCTGAAAACTAGGAGATCATGTCACATCCATCGTCCTAGAACCGCTATCGAGGTCACGACGGGTTCCGATCGTCGAAAGGAGCAGCCATGGTGGGATGGAAGCGGCTCGTCACCGGTCTGTCATTCCTTGCCCTGACAGTCCTGCTGTTGGCCGGATGCGAGAGTGACCTGGCACCGGTCCAGGTGCCGGACCAGGTCGTCACGACGGCCCAGTACGTGGGGGCCGACCAGTGCAAGACCTGTCACACGGATGTCTACGACGAGTTCATGCAGAGCGGTCACCCGTACAAGTTGAACCGGGTGATCGACGGCCAGCCTCCGGTCTACCCGCACCGGGACCAGGTGAACTTCCCGCTGGTGGCACCACCTGACGGGGTGAGCTGGGACGACGTGGAGTACGTCATCGGCGGCTACGGCTGGAAGGCCCGCTTCGTGGGCCACGACGGTTTCATCATCACCGGCGACGCCGTGCAGTGGAACCTGGAGACCGGCGAGTGGGTGGCCTACGACAGCGGTGTGGTCAAGCCGTACGACTGCGGACGCTGCCACACCACCGGCTACGATCCCGAGGGTCACCAGGACAACCTGGAGGGCCTGGTCGGGACCTGGGCCGAGGACGGGATCACCTGCGAGGCCTGCCACGGCCCGGGCAGCCGTCACGCGCAGTCCCGCCAAGCCGACGATATCGTCGTCGACCGCAGTGCCGACCTCTGCGGCCGCTGCCACTACCGCGACTCGGAGCACCGGATCGCGGCGGGCAGCCCGGACGACGAGGGGGCCCAGTTCATCAAGCACCACGAGCAGTACGACGAGCTGATCGCGGGGAGCCACAGTGCCCTGTCGTGCGTCACCTGCCACGACCCGCACAAGTCGACCAGGTTCGACGATCACGGATCGCTCAGGATCGGCTGCGAGGACTGCCACGCCGAGGTCCAGGTGATCAACACGGGCGGGGGCCAGCACACCTGCGTGGCCTGCCACATGCCGTTCGCCTCGAAGTCGGCGGTCAAGCGCGGGCCCTTCGAGGGTGACATCCCGACCCACATCTTCAAGATCAACGCCGACCCGGACGCCCAGTTCTTCTACCTGGAGGACGGCGCCTGGTTCGCCAACGGGTCCGGCGGCGTCACCCTGGACTTCGTCTGCCTGCGTTGCCACACCGACGAGACGCTGGACTGGGCGGCTGCCAACGCGACCGCGATCCATGCCCACATCGCCCGGGACGGCTACCTGGCCAGCTCGGAGCGGTGCGGCGACTGCCACGAGCAGATCTACCAGGACTACATCTCCAGCGGCCACCCGTACAAGCTGAACCGGGTGATCGACGGTCAGCCTCCGGTCTACCCGCACCGGGACCAGGTGAACTTCCCGCTGGTGGCACCACCTGACGGGGTGAGCTGGGACGACGTGGAGTACGTCATCGGCGGCTACGGCTGGAAGGCCCGCTTCGTGGGCCACGACGGTTTCATCATCACCGGCGACGCCGTGCAGTGGAACCTGGAGACCGGCGAGTGGGTGGCCTACGACAGCGGTGTGGTCAAGCCGTACGACTGCGGACGCTGCCACACCACCGGCTACGATCCCGAGGGTCACCAGGACAACCTGGAGGGCCTGGTCGGGACCTGGGCCGAGGACGGGATCACCTGCGAGGCCTGCCACGGCCCGGGCAGCCGTCACGCGCAGTCCCGCCAAGCCGACGATATCGTCGTCGACCGCAGTGCCGACCTCTGCGGCCGCTGCCACTACCGCGACTCGGAGCACCGGATCGCGGCGGGCAGCCCGGACGACGAGGGGGCCCAGTTCATCAAGCACCACGAGCAGTACGACGAGCTGATCGCGGGGAGCCACAGTGCCCTGTCGTGCGTCACCTGCCACGACCCGCACAAGTCGACACGGTTCGACGATCCGGGTTCGCTCCGGATCGCCTGCGACGACTGCCATTCCGACATCCAGGTGCTGATCACTGCCGGCGGCGCCCACACGTGCGAGGCGTGCCACATGGCCTTCGCGGCCAAGTCTGCGGTCAAGCGCGGGCCGTTCGAGGGTGACATCCCGTCACACATCTTCGTGATCAACACCGATCCCGCGGCGCAGATGTTCTACCAGGACGGCGAAGCCTGGTTCGCCAACGGGTTCCTGACCCTGGACTTCACGTGCCTGCGGTGTCATACGGAGGAGGATCGCCAGTGGGCCGCACAGCGGGCCGGGCTGATCCATGGAACCCTGGAACTCTCGGCGCTCACGACGAAGGAGTAGCGAACCATGCGTCACCAGTCACGGATCATTCTCGCCGTGACGGTCCTGCTGGTCGCTGTCTCCCCGGTGATCGGTCGGGCGGGGGACGACCCCCCGCCCACCTTCGCCGAGCGGCTCGGCGTCCCGGAGGGCGCCGAATACGTTGGAGCCGGGATCTGCCTGGACTGTCACGACGGGATCGGGAACTTCTTCACCGGGTCCCCACACCATCCTGACCGCGGCCTGACCGTTCCCGGCACGGCCGTCGGCGGTTGCGAGGCCTGTCACGGCCCCGGCTCGCTGCACGTCGAGGCGGGGGACGGCAGCCACATCCTCGGGGCCGAGCGCCTGTCCGGCCTGGACGACGAGCAGCGGGCGGACATGTGCCTGCAGTGCCACCGGGACAAGCAGCAGGCATGGTTCACCGGCATGCACGCCGGCACCGGAATCGCCTGCGCCGACTGCCACACCGACCAGGCCCACTTCGCCACCGGGGGCGTCCAGCCATGGCGGGCGTTCAGGGCACCCGGCGAGTTCTGTCTCCAGTGCCACGCCGACAAGACCTGGAAGTTCCGTCTCCAGTACCACCACCCGGTCCTGGAGGCCCGGATGGGCTGCGTCGCCTGCCACTCGCCCCACGGCGACGCTGACCTGCAGGTCGCCTTCGGGCAGGAGGAGAACCGGGCCTGCTACGGTTGTCACGGCGAGGTGGCCGGGCCCTTCGTCTTCGAGCACGAGGCGGTCCAGGCCGATGCCTGCGCCGTCTGCCACGACCCGCACGGATCCCCCAACGACAAGATGCTGCGCCAGGACGACAACTCGCTCTGCCTGCGCTGCCACTTCGAACCGGGCTATCCGGTCATCGGCGACGTCGACCATCGCGACTTCCTCTCCCGGAGGGGTCGCTGCTACGACTGCCACACCGATATCCACGGTTCGAACGTCGACGAGCATTTCCTGAGACCGTGAGGAGGGCGGCCATGAGCATCGACAGAAGACACGTGGTCGGGCACCTGGTGCTGCCGCTCGTCCTGGCGGCCCTGACGGGGCTGCTGATGGTGGCCGCCCCGTTTCTCGCCTCGGCCGACGACCACGTGCCCCAGGGGCGGATCTGGGCGGCCGACGGCGACAGCGTGGGGGAGTCGAGCTCCCTGACGCTGTCGTTCGGGCTGCTGGACGCCCGGGGCAGCGCGACGAAGCTGGCCGAGAACACCGGCCTGGTCCGCGACCAGCGGGGGACGGTCCTGCTGTCCTACTTCTCCCCCTGGTCCGGGAACGTGCGGACGATCCTGCGCGGCTGGGGAACCACCGACGACGATCGCAGCGGCCGGCTCGGCTTCTGGACCGGTGACGCGGGCGGCTTCTGGCTGCGCGGTGACCTGTCCCGCTACCTCACCTATGACGATCCCACCGCCGACGACCCGTACCTGGGCGGCGACGTCCAGCGCACGATGCTCGGGGAGCCCCGGCTGCGCCGCCACGGGCTGGGCGCCGAGTTCGGCTGGCGGCTGGACGGGCACTGGCGCCTGCGAGGCGGCTACCGGGGCGAGGACCGTCTCGGCCGGCTCGCCTCCCTGGCGCGCGGCTACACCGGCGAGAGTTACCTGTTCGGCCCCCCCTCGACCCTCGAGCGCGACACGTGGGGCCGCCGCCTCTACCTGGGCGGCAGCTTCCAGGGAGGTCGGGTGACCATCACCTGGGGGGCCGACTACCAGAAGGACGGCGGCGACCGGGGACTGGTCATCCCGTTCGCCAACCTGCCGTTCGTCCAGCAGGAGCGGGTGGCCGACGACCGGGAGAGCCTGCACCTGCGGTTCGGCTCCACCTGGGACGCCGGCAGCTGCCTGCTGTTCGGGGGGTACGGCTACGTCTGGCAGGACAGCAAGCCGGCGGTGGTGCGCGGCCGGGGGGGCGACGCTCCCGTGGCGAGTCTCTCCAGCGACGGCATCGAGGTCGATGCCCGCATCCACACCGGCCAGTTCGGGCTGGTCACCTCGCTGGGGACCGGCTGGCGTCTGCGCCTGCTGGGGCGGCTCCAGTCCCTGGACCAGATCGGCGTCTCGACCGTCCGCAGCGAAGCCGGCACCGCCACGGTCACCGAGAGCGGCATCGACAAGGAGAGGACACGCCAGGTCTACTCGTTGCAGCTGTCCCGGTCCCGCGGCGGTCGTTCCCGCTACCGGCTCGACTACCGGTTCGAGCACTCCGACGAGGATGCCAACACCGTCTCGGTCACCGAGTACCTGGACGGCAACGTCCAGGCCGACGTCCAGGCCAGCAACCGGGTCCGCGACCGGCACGACGTGTCGCTGCGCACGCGGCATCGGCTCTCCCGGCGCTGGACCCTCGTCCAGCGGGCCGGCTTCCGCTACGACGACATCGCCCAGGACAACCCGACCCTGGTGGGCCAGTATGCCCAGGGGGACCGCCACTGGCGACGCCTCGGCTACCGCGGCGCGCTGCGCTGGCGCCCCCGCGGCCCGTGGTCCGTGGATGCCGGTTACCAGCTCATCCGGGAGCGGTTCGAGCGGGACGACATCGATGGTGTCCGGACCGACTGGGATGCCGATCGCGTCTTCGTCGACGCCGCCTGGTGGCCCAGGTCGTGGCTGACCGGGTACCTGGCCTTCTCCTACGGGAAGGAGCGGTACGACATCGACAGCGACGTGGCGCTGGACCGCCTGGACGACGAGTTCTACTACAGTCCCGTCACCTACCGGACGGAGACCTATCGCCTGTCGCCGGGTCTGGTCCTGCGGCCCGCCGCCGGGTGGACCGTCGAGGGCCACTACGAGCGGGTCCGCAACCGCGACTCGGTGGCCAACGACACCGACCGCTGGTACGGGCGTGTCACCCGCGGCTTCGCGCGCGGGGTCAGCCTGACCTTCGCCTACCGGCGCTGGCAGTTCGACGAGAACCTCGGCGACGACTACATCGCCGATCTCTACTCGCTGTCCCTGTCGGCCCGCTTCTAGCCGGGACGCCTGCAGACCGGTCCGGCCGCCGCCCCCCGAGGGCGGCGGCCGGGTCGTTTCCGGGGGTGTTCCCGGAACCGCGCGCCCGGCCCCGTGTGCGCCACGGGAAGATGAATCCCTCCTGCCGAACCGGGGCTCAATCTCCTGCCGGGCCTGCCGATAGAACCACCGGAGGGCCTTGTTCGTTTGAACGGCTGAACACGGTCGACAGGAGCAGAGAGCGAGTCATGCCGAACTTTTCGTTGAAATCGAGGATCCTGGTCGCCGGTGCGGCCACGATCGTCGTCGTCGTGGGCGCCATGTCGATCGTCCATTACCGCCACACCAAGGAGCAGCTCGAGAGGCTGTACGTGGATCGCGCCCGGAGCCTGCTGCTGACGGCCGAGGCGGCCAGGGAGGAGACCTCGCGCCAGTGGAACGGCGGTCTCTTCGACGAGCAACTCGTGACCGAGCTGGCGCGCCAGGGAAGGGTGGAGGAACTGCTCGATGCGACCCCCATCATCGTCGCCTGGCGGACCGCCCAGGATGTGGGGAAGCGTGACGGTTTCGAGGTCCGTCTCCCGGCCCTGCGTCACCGGAACCCGGACAACGCCCCCGACGAGATCGATCGCCAGGTCCTGGAGAAGCTACAGCAGGGCGACCTCGAAGAGTACGTCATCCTGGACAAGGACCGGCTGCGCTACTACCGGCCCGTGCGGGTGACCCAGGAGTGTCTCTATTGCCACGGGGATCCGGCGTATTCCAGCCGTTTCTGGAACAACGACCGCGGACTGGATCCCACCGGCACGCCCATGGAGGGGTTCCAGGTGGGACAGATCCGCGGCGCGCTGGTCGTCGAGCAGTCCCTGGCACCCGAGAAGGCGGCGATGCTGGCCTCCCTGCGGGACGACCTCCTGTTCGGCGGCATCCTGGCCCTGTTGTGCATCGGGGTGCTGCTGTGGCTGATCGATCGCGGCGGAATCCGTCCGCTGGGGCGGGCCGTCGACAGGATCGCCGAGAGCGCCGCCCGGCTGAGCGATTCGTCCACCGAGGTGGCGGCCAGCGGCCAGGAGCTGGCCGAGAGCGCCAGTTCCCAGGCGGCCAACCTGCAGGAGGTCACCGCCGAGCTCCAGGAGATCGCCGCCCAGGTGACCTCCAACACCAAGCGGGCCGATGCGGCCAGGCAGGTGGCCGCCGAGGCCGTCGCGGCGACGCGGGAAGGCCGGAGCGCCGTCGGCGAGATGACCGGTGCCATGGACGAGATCAAGTCGGCGACGGACCAGACCGGGATCATCATCAAGACGATCGACGAGATCGCCTTCCAGACGAACCTGCTGGCGCTGAACGCCGCCGTCGAGGCCGCCCGGGCGGGCGAGGCCGGGCGCGGCTTCGCCGTCGTGGCCGACGAGGTGCGCAAGCTGGCCCAGGACAGCGCCCGGGCCGCCCAGGAGTCGGCCAGGCTGCTGGAGGAGGTCCGCGTCAAGACCGACAACGGCGTGGCGACGACCCGGATCGTCGAGCACTCCCTCGCCGGGATCAACACCGTCATCGAGCGGATCGACGAGGTCCTGCAGGAGGTGGCCACGGTGGGGCGCGAGCAGAGCGAGGGGATCAACCAGATCAGCAAGTCGATCCAGAGGATCGACCAGCTGACCCAGGGCAACGCGGCCACGGCCCAGCAGGCGGCGGCCGCGTCCGAGATCCTGAAGGAACAGGTCCAGGAGCTGAAGGACGTCGTGCGCGAGCTGTCGTGGATCATCGGCAAGGAGATCCGGGGCGGGGAGTTGGGACGGAAGAAAACCCCGGTGCGGAAGGCCCGGAACCGGCCGACGACTCCCGCCGTGGACGTCTCGCCGGCGGAGCGTCCCGCCGCTCCGGCAGGTACAACCGCCACGGCCGCCTCCCTGCCAGACGACGTCGCCGCAGACGAGGTCTTCCACCTGGAGGAGGAGGACCTGATCGAGATCTGAGCCGCGCCGTTGCCGGGAACCAGCGTCGGGAGGGAGACTGGCCAGTCTCCCTCCCGAACTGTTCAGGAGGACGCCGGGCTATTATCATCCAGTCGTTGCTCCCGCTTCCCGCTCAACGGAAGGACAGACATGCCGGAACGCAAGACCATCCTGCTGGTGGCTGCCGCCAGGCCCAACTTCATGAAGATCGCCCCCATCTGGCACGAGCTGCAGCACCACCTGGACCGCTGCGAACCGCTGCTGCTGCACACGGGACAGCACTACGATGCCAACATGTCCGACGTCTTCTTCGCCGACCTGGGCCTGCCACGGCCCCATGTCCACCTGGGGATCGGGGGCGGTAGCCACGCCGAGAACACCGGTGGGGTGATGATCGCCTTCGAGAAGGTCTGCCTGGAGCGTCGGCCGGACATGGTGGTGGTGGTGGGCGACGTCAACTCGACCCTGGCCTGCAGCGTGACCGCCCGCAAGCTGCAGATCCCGGTGGCCCACGTGGAGGCCGGCCTGCGCAGCCGCGACTGGACCATGCCCGAGGAGATCAACCGCCTGGTCACCGACGCCATCAGCGACCTGCTGCTGACCCCCTCGCGGGACGCCGACGAGAACCTGCTGCGGGAGGGAGTGGCCCCGGAGCGGATCCGCCTGGTCGGGAACATCATGATCGACTCGCTGACGCGGGCCATCGCACGGGTGAAGGACCGCGCCGTCTACCGGCGCTTCGGCCTGGGGGAACGCGAGTACGGCCTGGTGACCCTGCACCGGCCGGCCAACGTGGACGATCCGGGTTCGCTGCGCCGCATCCTGGACGCCCTGGAACGGATGCCGGCGCCGGTGCTCTTCCCCGTCCACCCGCGCACGAGAAAGGTCATGGAAACCAACGGGATCACCGTGACCGGCAACGGGGAGCACCCGCTCGTGCTGACCGAGCCGCTGCCCTACGACGACTTCGTCAACCTGACGATGCACGCACGGTTCGTCCTGACGGACTCGGGCGGGATCCAGGAGGAGACGACCTGGCTGGGGATCCCCTGTCTCACGCTGCGCCCCAACACGGAGCGGCCGATCACGATCACCGAGGGGACCAACGAGCTGGCCACCGTCGAGTCGCTGCCGGAGCAGCTGCGACGGATCGCCGAGGGCCGCTGGAAGAAGGGGCGGATTCCCGAGCTGTGGGACGGTCACACCGCGGAGCGGATCGTCGCCGCCCTGCTGGAGTTCCTGGAGCGGCGGGGGGGCGACCTGGGATGACAGCTTCCGGAGAGCGACGCGAGCTGCGCGTGGGGGACAGGATCCTGCTCCTGGATCCCGACGGCTTCCTGGCCGACCCGTCCCGGTGGGACGACGCGGTGGCCGTCGCCCTGGCCGCCGCCACGGGCGTCGCGCCGCTGACCGAGGACCACTGGCGCGTGGTCCGCTTCCTGCGCGCCTACTGGCTCGAGCACGGCGTCGCTCCCATGATCCGCGTCCTCTGCCGCGAGACCGGCTGTTCCCTGGATCGGATCTACGAGCTGTTCCCCGACGGCCCCTCCCGCGGCGCCTGCAAGGTGGCCGGTCTGCCCAAGCCGGAGGGGTGTGTCTGAGCACACGGCCCCGGAGGTGCGACGATGGACAGGGAACTGGAGACACTGCGGCGCGACATCGCCGACGTCGACCGGGAGCTGGCGGACCTGCTGCGGCGGCGCCTGGAGCTGGCGGCGGCGGTGGGGCGGATCAAGGCGGAGCGGGGACAGCCCATCGTCGTGCGCGACGTCGAGGCCCGGGTCCTCCAACGAGCCAGGGACATGGCCCAGGAGTGCGGCGTCTCCCCGGGGGTGATGGAGAGGATCTTCGGCGCCATCATCCACGGGTCGGTGGAGCGCCAGCACCGCGAGGGGGTGCGCCTGCGCGCCCGCGGCGGCAAGCGGCTGCTGGTGCTGGGCGCGGCCGGGGGGATGGGCCGCTGGTGGAGCGAGCTGCTGCACGGGATGGGACACCAGGTCGTGGGTGTTGATCCCCGCGGCGCGTCCGCGGCGGTGTACGGCTCGCTGGAGGAGGTGCCCCGCGACCAGACGTTCGACGCCGTCCTGGTGGCCGTGCCGCTGACCGTCGTGCCGGAGGTCCTGGCACGGCTGGCCGGGCAGCCCCCCGGCTGTCCCGTCCTGGAGATCGCCTCCATCAAGGACCACCTGCGGCCGGCGCTGCGTCGCTGCGACGAGGCGGGTGTCCGGGTCCTCTCCCTGCACCCCATGTTCGGTCCTG
>CAYTEO010000031.1:14674-31157 GCA_964436825.1 uncultured Fibrobacteraceae bacterium
GATGGGGTGGCTGCTGGGACTGTCCCACCTGACGGGCCTGCTGTTCGCCGGGGCCGGACGGCCGGCGCCGTGCCGGCCGTCCGTGGCCTTCAGCGGACGAAGCTGAAGCCCAGGCGGATGACGTCGGTGCGCTTGCGGTAGTTGATCAGGCTCTCGGCCAGGACATTGGTGTACTGGATGTGCAGGAAGAACCGCAGGTCGCGAAAGACGGCCACGTTCAGCGGCCTGGTGACGTCGAGCTTGACCGAACCGCCCCTGTGTGCCCAGCCGAGGTCCGTCGTGACCACGACGCCGTCGGCTCTGCCCAGCTTGAGGTTGAGCCTGAAGTAGCCCCTGTACGCATGCAGATCGGGGTTGTCGGCGTTGCTGTTGCCGACATAGACCCATAGCCGGGGGGAGACACGCAGTCCAAACCGGCTGGCCGGGTTGTAGAAGATGACGATGGGCTCGATGTAGAGGTAGTTGGTGCTCCGGGATTGCGGTCCGCCCTGTCCGTTGGATTCGTGCATCGCGCCGCCCTTGAGGAAGAATCCCAGGGTCTGGTCGTCGCCGCGGCCGGCCAGGTTTCCGCTCAGGTAGAAGAGTTCGGGCTTGTAGCTCGTGTCCTTGAAGGGCAGGGACTCGTCCTTCAGGTCCCAGAACGAGGTCTGGGTATAGGCGAAGTGCATCCCGTCCATCCATCCGCGCCCCGGACGCGAGGAATCGAGGAAGTGGTACTTGAAGCTGATCTGGAAGGTGCTCTTGGCCAGGTCGGTGCCCAGCAGGAAGAACATCGGGTTGTAGGCCGTCATGTCCTTCGCGTAGGGCTGCGCCAGCATCATGAAGTCGTCGTAGGTGCTCGGGCGGGTCGGTCCGCCGTCCCGGGTGACGGAGCCGGCCTCCGCCACCGCCGGTACGGGGATTGTCAGCAGGAGCAGGGCGGTCAGGAGCGGGACGCCGGCGATCCGGCGAACCGCGCATCTCGGCGCGATCATGTGTAGCCTCTCTTCCCCCGGACGGGTGTCGATGGCGCTGGGTGGCGAGATCCCAGACTATCCTGTCGGCGCCCCGGCGGCAAAGCGGTTCGTCTCCCACCGGAGGCTGGACCTTTCACCATGCCGGCGTTACCCTTGCCGCGGCGCCGGTCCGATCGTTCCGGGCGCCGCGCTTGCTGTCTTTGCCGCCGATCGTTCCCCGTTGCGAGGTGACGCTGCGTCGTGAACAAGCAGCTCCGCAAGACACTTGCCGGCCTGTCGCCCATGAGTGACGGTCCCCTCAGCCGCCTGGTGCGGCGTCATCGCGTCCTGTTCTCGCTGCTGTTCTTCGGCGGCATCGCCATCCTGTCGATCTGGCTGTCGTTCCTGGCCCGCTTCAAGTGGTCCTGGTTGAAGAAGGGCTACGACTGGGGCCACTGGTTCCGGGCGATGCTGCTGGTCGGTGTGCCGGTCCGGGTCCTCCTGGTCCACCGCTTCGGGCTGCACAAGGTGTCGTGGCGGTTCGCCTCCCTGCGGGACCTGCCGCCCCTGGTGTCGGCCATCCTCCTGGGCTCGCTCGTCAACACGGCGGTCCTGATGTGGGCCTACCAGGGGAACTTCCCCCGGTCGGTGCTGATCATCGACGCGGTGCTCTGCCTGGTGCTGACCACCGTGGGCCGCTACGCCTACCGGATCCTGGACCGGCTGACGCTGACCTGGCACCGGGAGCCGCGGACGCGCGTGGTCGTGGTCGGGGCGGGCGAGGCGGGCAACCTGGTCCTGGAGGCGATGAACACGCCGCGGCTGCACGACTACCAGCCGGTGGCGGTCGTCGACGACGATCCCCTGAAGAACGACACGACCCTCCACGGCCTGCCGGTCTACGCCCCCATCGACCGCATCGTCGAGGTGGCGCGCAGGCACCGGGCCGAGGCCATCGTCCTGGCCATGCCGTCGGCCACGACGGCCCAGCTCTACCGGGTCCAGAACCTCTGCCGGGCCACCGGCCTGCCCCTGAAGACCACGCCGGACATCTGGCAGATCCTCCAGAGCAGCGAGGCGGTGACCCAGCTGCAGGACTTCAGCCTGGACAGCCTGCTCAACCGCAGGCCGGTGCGCAGCGACGTGCCGGAGATCCGGCGCCTGCTGGCCGGCCGGACCGTGCTGGTGACCGGGGCGGCCGGGAGCATCGGCTCGGAGCTGTGCCGCCAGATCGCCGACCAGGAGCCGGGACGGCTGGTCTGCCTGGACAAGGACGAGAACGGCCTGTTCCGGCTGGAGCAGGAGCTGCGCGGTAGCGCCCGCGACGGCGTGGAGCTGGTCTTCTTCCTGGGGGACATCAAGGACGGCGGCCGGATGGAGGAGCTGTTCGCCGCGCACCGGCCCGACGTCGTCTTCCACGCCGCCGCCTACAAGCACGTGCCGATCCTCCAGTTCCATCCCACCGAGGCCGTCCGCAACAACGTGGGCGGGACGCGCACCGTGGCCCGGCTGGCCCAGCAGTACGGGGCGCGGCGGTTCGTGATGATCTCCACCGACAAGGCGGTCCGTCCCACCAGCGTCATGGGGGCGACCAAGCAGATCGCCGAGAAGGTCATCCGGGACCTGGCGCGCAGCCGGCCCGACGGGACCGTCTTCACGACGATCCGTTTCGGCAACGTCCTGGGCTCGGCCGGCAGCGTCGTGGAGCTGTTCCTCAAGCAGATCCGGGCCGGCGGTCCGGTGACGGTGACCGATCCGCGCATCGAGCGCTTCTTCATGACCATCGCCGAGGCGGTCCACCTGGTCCTGTTCGCCGCCGGCATGGGCGACGGCGACGACATCTTCGTCCTGGACATGGGCGAGCCGGTCAAGGTCGACGCCCTGGCCCGGCAGATGATCCAGCTGGCGGGTCTGACCCCCGAGGTGGACGTGCCGATCGTCTACACCGGCCTGCGGCCCGGCGAGAAGCTCTACGAGGAGCTGTGGACCGACCAGGAGCAGCCGGAGCCCACGGCCAATCCCGCCATCCTGCGGGCCCGCAACGGCGAGCTGCCGCCGGACCTGGAGCAGCGGGTCGAGGCGATCCTCGCCGCCGCCGAGGCCGGCGAGCTGGAGACGACGTGGCGGCTGCTGCTGGAGCTGGTGCCCGACTTCCAGGGGCGGACCGGCGGGGAGGCGACGATGCCGCCGGTGGGGAGAGAGGACCATGAGGGGCTCCACTGAGCGACATCCGGTCCTGCTGCTCGGCATCGTCCTGTTCTCCCTGGTGGCGCAGGGTTGCGTGCTGGAACGGCGGGGCAGCGACAGGGGCGCCGTGCTCTGGAACGAGTCCCGGCTCGCGGCACTGGCGGCGGCCTGGGCCGATTCGGCGCCGACGGCTCCGTCCCTGGTGGTGGAGCTGCTCGGGCGGGCCGAGCGCCGGTTGACGGCGGGACCCTACAGTGTCCTGGACTGCTGCCCGCCCCCGGGCGACGACCCCCGCGATTTCGTCAGCTACGGGGCCTACTGGTGGCCGGATCCCGACCGACCGGACGGCCTTCCCTGGGTCCATCGCGACGGCAGTCCCAATCCCGACGCCGAGGGGGACATGGCGTCCATGAAGGACATGACGAACGCCGTGCGGGACCTTGCCCTCGCCTGGCGGATCACCGGTCAGGAGCGTTTCGCCGAGCGCGCAGCGCTCCTATTGCGGACGTGGTTCGTCACCCCCGAGACCCGCATGACGCCCCGTTGCCGGTACGGCAAGATCATCCCCGGACGCAGTGACGGCGGCCTGGTGGTGGCCGGCATGGCCGACCGATTCCGCGTCCTGGTCGACGCCGTCGGATGCCTGGAGGGAGCGACGGCCTGGACCGCGTCGGACCGGGAGGGCTGGCGCGAATGGTGCAGGCAGTTCCGGCTCTGGCTGGAGACCTCCCCCGAGGGACTGCGGGAGCGGGAGATGGCCAACAACCACGGCACGGCCTACGATCTTCTCGATGCGCTGCTGGCCTGCGCGGCGGGAGAGGAGGACGAGGCACGGGCGGCGGTGGCAAGGTGGCGGGACGTTCGCCAGCAGCAGCAGATTCTGCCGTCGGGAGAGCAGCCCCGGGAGGATCGCCGGGCCGACGGGCTCCTGTACCACCTGTTCAACTGTCGGCTGGCCCTGGAGCTGGGCCTGCTGGCCCGCCGGCTAGGTGAACCCGATCCGGCAACAGAGGCTGCGCCGGCCTGGAGCCGCCTGCGTACGGCCGTGGACGTCCTGCTGCCCTACCTGACGGGTCGCGCCGTCTGGCCGGGGGATCCGGAGGGCCGTTTCCCCCTGAAGCGTCGTCTGGCGGGAGAGGTGCTGGTGCGTGCCGCGCTCCTGTTCAAGTCCGATCACTACCTGGAGCTGGCCACCAGGATCGCTTCGTGCGAGCCGCTCCGGTTCGATGCGCTCACCCTGACGGCCCTGCCGGGATGCAATTCATGAGAACGCGGCGTCCAGTGTTCATCGTCGGATCGGCGCGTTCGGGCACGACGCTGCTGCAGTCGATGCTGATGCAGATCCCGGGGCTCTGCTTTCCTCCCGAGACCCAGTTCTTCGGCAGATCCCTGCGGCGGGAGCGCGTCTACGGTCCCCTCGCGTCGCCACGCGGCTTCCCGCTCCACCTGGAGGCTGTCCTGGAGAGCTGCCGGCACAACGAGCTGCCCGTCGACCAGGAGGCACTGCGCCGGGAGCTGACGGAGGCCGAACGGGACTTCGCCGCCTGGTTCGACGTCCTGCTGGAGCACATCCGGTGCCGGATGCCGGATTGTCGCCGGATCGGGGAGAAGTCGCCCAACCACCTGCTGCACGTGGACCTGCTGCTGGAGCGCTTCCCCGACGCCCAGTGCATCACCGTCGTGCGCGACGGACGCGACGTGGCGGTCAGCCAGCGCGAGGCGTTCGGGGAGCCGTTGCTCTCGTCGGCCATCCGCTGGCGCCTCTACCAGAAACGTCATCGCGGTTACCTGCGTCGGTGGCCGCCGGAGCGCTACACCTGGGTCCGCTACGAGGACCTGGTCACGGAACCGCGCCGGGAGCTGGAGCGGCTGTGCCAGTTCCTGGGCGAGGAATTCCGGCCCGAGATGCTGCAGCAGCACCGCCGGCGCGAGACCGGCTTCGCCAGCCGCGAGACCCACAAGCGCCGCACCCTGGAGCCGGTCACCGACAGCCGGATCAGCCGCTTCCGGCAGCGGCTGACGTCCCGGGAGATCGCCCTCTGGCAGCTGGTGGCCGGGCGCGAGCTGGTTCGTCACGGCTACACCCTGGAACCCGTCCGGGACCCGCGCTGCGTGTGGGACCTGGTGCGGGGGCTGCCGCCGGTGCTGTGGAGACGCGAGCGGTTCTTCCGCTCCCTGGTGCGGGGGCGGTCGGCAAGATGAGTATCCGCCGGCGCGTCCTGCTGAACATCGGCTCCAACTGGGCGACCCTGGGGGTCAACTCCGTCGTCGGCCTGGTCGTCATCCCCGTCATCCTGCACCGGCTGGGCGACGAGGCCTACGGTGTCTGGGCTCTGCTGGCGTTCGGTCTCTCCTACCCGGTGATCTTCGAGCGGGCGTTCGCCCTCTCGCTGACCCACTTCGTGGCTGCCCACCGCGACCGGCCCGAGCGGGTGGACGCCTACCTGACCGCGGCGCTGGGCATCACGGCCGTGCTGGCCGCGGCCACCGTCGTGCTGGCGGCGGTCTGCGCACCGTTGCTGCCGCGCTGGCTGCACTCCATTCCCCCGCGGCTGGCGGGCGAGGCGCGGGCGACGACGCTGCTGGTCGGCACGACCCTGGCGCTGAACATGCTGGCCGCGCCGTTCAGCGGCCTGCTCAAGGGATACAACCTGTTCACCCACAGCAACGCCGTCACCGTGGCGGCCAACCTGCTGCGGGCGGCCGGGATCGTGGTCCTGCTGTCCAGGCGGCCGACCATGATCGCCGTCCAGACGGCCTATGTCGGGGCGGCCGCCCTCCTGCTTGCCGGTATGGCGGCCACGGCCCTGCGCGCGACCGGTCCGCGGCGGCTGCGGTCGCTGCGGGACGGGAGCGGCACCCTGCGGAACCTGTGGTCCTACACGGCCCACTCCATGATCCGTTCCGGCAGCCGGGTTGCCATGTTCAACACCCTGGCCCTGCTGGTGGGGTGGCGGGGAACGGCCAGGGACGTCACCCTCTACGACCTGGCCCTGAAGATCCCGACCTTCCTCAACGGCCTGATGGCCGGGGCCCAGAACGTCTTCCTGCCGCTGCTCTCGGAAAGGACCGGGCGCGGTGATCGCGACGGCTTCCGCCGGATCGCGGTGGCAGGGAACCGGCTCCACCTGGCACTCTCGCTGCCGGTGGCAGGTGGCCTGCTGGTCGGGGCGCCCTGGCTGCTGGGGGCCTGGCTGCAACGGCCGCCGACCGACGAGCTGGTCCGCCTGATGCGGTTGCTGGTGCTGGCGATGCTGCCCAGCGCCATGTTCGGTGTCTGGTTGCCGGCTCTGGTGGCCCTGGGGCGGCTGCGGGCCGTCTCGGTGATGGCCGTGGCGGGGACGACCGGCACCGTCCTGCTGGCGCTGGGCCTGTTCGCGGCGCGGGTCCGACCGCCGCTGGCGGCTGCCCTGGCCATGCTGTCGGTCCAGGTCCTCTACCGGGCCTGCTGGCTGCCCTGGTACGGTCTGCGCTCGGCAGGGATCCCGGGCGGCGACTATGTGCGGGAACTGATCGGCCTGCGCCGGGCGGGGGGACGACGATGAGCACCTTCGGGAGATGGCAGGACCCGGGCCTGCTGGCCTGGAAACGTCTGCCCAGGGACATGTTCTCCTTCGAGGCGACATTGCTGCTGTTCCTGTTCGCCGGCCGCTTCAAGGCCGAGGCCGGGCTGGCCGACCTTCCGGTCGATCTCACGGCAGTGGCGTTCGGACTGAGCGTTGTGGTCGGAGGGCTCCACCTCTACCGGCGGAACCTGGCCGTGCCCCGGCGCGGCAGCAGCATCGTGGCCGCGACGCTGCTGCTGGTGGCCGACCTGGCCCTGAGCCTGGCATGGACGCCGGGGGTCGTCTATGCACGCCAGAAGGTGCTCTACGCGGCCACGCTGATGACCTGGCCGCTGGTCGCCGGCGCGTTCATCGTCGCTCCCGAGCGGGAGCGGGTCGGGCGCCTGGCCCGCCTGGTGGTGTTCGCATCCCTGCTGGTGGCGTTCAGCACCCTCGCCGTGGCGGCCCGGGAGGGGATGGACAGGGTCATCTGGGTCGTCGGCAGCGAGTACCTGGGGATCGGTCGCGCCGTGGGTCTGGCCGTCGCCGTCGCCTACGTCGTCGTGCTGACGGCGTCGAGCCGACGCGAGACGTGGCTCGGCCTGGCGCTGATGCTGGTGCTGATCACCGTGCTGCTGATCTCGGGGGGACGCGGTCCGTTGCTGGCGACGCTCGTCGTCGTGGTGGCGCCGCTGGCCCTGCTGCCGCTGGTCCGCCGATCGGCGCCGGAGCGGACCATCGTGCGGCGGGCCGCGCTGACGGTCCTCTGCCTGACGCTCGCCTTCTCGCTGCTGCTGGCCAGCGGCCGGGCACCGGTCACCCTGCAGCGGGCCACGCTGCTGGTGCAGGAGGAGGGGGGAGGCTACTCGGCGGCCGAGCGGGCGCACTACTACGGCTGGGCGATCGAGAGCTGGCACCGGCACCCGATCATCGGCAGCGGCGTGGGGAGCTTCCCCATCCTCTACGATCGACCCGATGCGCCGTTCTACCCGCACAACATCTTCCTGGAACTCCTGGCCGAGCAGGGTGTCCTGGGCCTGGCCCTCTTCCTGCTGGTGCTGCTGGCGGCGGCGCGCCAGGTGCGCTACCGCGACCTGGCCCGGGATCCGCTGCTGCTGCTGGTGGTCCTGTTCGCCCTGAACACGTTCGTCAACGCGCAGGTGACCGCCGACCTGCCTAGCAACCGGATGCTGTTCGCGACCCTCGGCCTGCTGGCCCTGTCGCCCCGGGAGGAGACGCATGCCTGAGCGACGGGTCTGCCACCTCTCCAGCGTGCACCGGACCTTCGACACGCGGGTCTTCCACAAGGAGTGCCGCTCCCTGGCCGCGGCCGGGTACGCGGTGACCCTGGTCATCCGCCACGAGCGGGACGAGACGGTCGCCGGTGTCCGGATCGCCGCCCTGCCCGCTCCCCGGGGACGCCTGGCGCGGATGACCGGAACCGTGGCCGCCCTGTGGCGTCGGGCCGTGGCCCTGGATGCCGACCTCTACCACTTCCACGACCCGGAGCTGATCCCGGTGGGCCTGCTGCTGCGGCTGCGCGGCAAGCGGGTGGTCTACGACGCCCACGAGGACTACGCCCGCCAGCTGCGGGGCAAGCCGTGGCTGCCGCGCCCGCTGCGCGTACCGGTGGCCGTCGTGGCGGGCGGACTGGAGCTGCTCGCCGCGCCCTGGCTGTCGGCCGTGGTCGCCGCGGGCCGGGACATCGAGGAGCGCTTCGCGGGCCGGGCGCGCCGGGTGGTGCGCGTGGAGAACTTTCCGGTCCTGGAGCCGCGGCTCGTCGAGGCACCGCCGCGGCCGGATCCGGCGCCGGGCCGGCTGCGGCTGGTCAATTTCGGCGGTGTCTGGTCGGCCCGCGTCACCGGCGAGATCGTCGCCGCGCTGGAGCGGTTGCCCGGAGAGCTGGACGTGCGGCTCGTCCTGGGCGGCCGGGTCTTCGAGCAGGAGCTGCTCGAGCGTCTGCAACAGTCGCCGGGCTGGCGGCGCGTCGACTACCGCGGGGTCGTCGACCGGGAGGAGCTGATCGACGCCTCCCTGGCGGCCGACGCGGGGCTGGTCCTCTACGCCGACCACCCCAACCACCACGCCATCCGCTCCAACCGGCTCTACGAGACGATGCTGGCCGGTCTGCCGGTCGTCGTCTCCGACTTCCCGGTCTGGCGCCGCTTCATCGAGGAGCACCGCTGCGGTCTGGCGGTCGATCCCCACGATCCCGACGCCATCGCGGAAGCGCTCGCCTGGCTGGCCAGCCATCCCGGCGAGGCGCGCGAGATGGGTCGCCGCGGCCGCGCGGCCGTCCTGGAACGCTACAACTGGGAGCGCGAGGCGGAGAAGCTGCTGGACCTCTACCGCGAGCTGCTTGGCGACAGCGCACCGGAGGGCGCGTCGTGAAGATCCTGTTCGTCACCGAGAACTACCCGCCCGAGAGCAACGCCTCGGCCACGCGCGTCAGCGAGCGCGCCCGCTACTGGCTGCGCTGGGGGCACTCGCTGACGGTGATCACCCAGGCCCCCAACTTCCCCGAGGGTCGGGTCTTCCCGGGCTACGAGAACCGCTGGCACCAGCGCGAGCTCCGCGACGGCGTCGAGGTCGTGCGGGTGAAGACGTACATCGCTCCCAACGCCGGTTTCGGGCGGCGCATCCTGGACTTCACGTCGCTGATGTTCAACGCCGTCTGGGCGTCCCTGCGCGAGCCGCGCCCGGACGTGGTGGTGGCCACCTCGCCCCAGTTCTTCGCCGCGGTGGCCGGATGGGCCATCGCCCGGCTGCGGCGCGTGCCCTTCGTCTTCGAGCTGAGCGACCTGTGGCCCGCCTCCATCCGCGCCGTGGGGGCGGTGCGGCTCAACCGCGTGCTCGACGTGGTGGAGAAGCTCGAGCTCTTCCTCTACCGGCAGGCGGCGGCCGTGGTCGCCCTGGCGCCGTCCTTCCGCGACGACCTGGTGCGCCGCGGCATTCCCGCGGACAAGATCCACGTGGTGATCAACGGCGTGGACCAGGACCGCTACGCTCCCCGGCCCCGCGAGCGGGCCCTGGCCGAGGAGCTGGGCCTGGGCGACCGTTTCGTGGTGGGCTACATCGGGACCCACGGCATGGCGCACGGCCTGGAGAACGTGCTGGACACGGCCGAGCGCCTGCGCCACCGCGACGACATCCGGTTCCTGTTCGTGGGTTCCGGCGCGGCCCGGGATGCCCTGGTGGCCGAGGCCGAACGGCGGCGGCTGCCCAACGTGGTCCTCGTGCCGCGGCAGCCCAAGGAGCGCATGCCCGAGTACTGGAGCCTGTGCGACGTGGCCCTGATCCACCTGAAGAACGATACCGTCTTCGCCGGCGTCATTCCCTCGAAGATCTTCGAGGCCATGGCCATGCGCCTGCCGTTGCTGTTCGTGGGGCCCAGGGGCACCGGGAGCGAGATCGTGGAGCAGGAGGGGGCCGGCCTGTGGGTGCCGCCGGCGGACCCCGACGCCTTCGCCGCCGCAGTCCAGCGCCTGGCCGACGACCGGACGGAACTCGAGGCCATGGCCGAGCGGAGCCTAGCGGCGGCGCCGCGCTACAGCCGCGAGCGCCAGGCACGCGACTTCATGGACGTGCTCGAGGGCGTGGTCGGTGACGGGGGGAGGACAGCATGAGACGCGTGGCGATCACCGGCGCCGACGGCTTCGTGGGACGGCACGTGGTGCGCGCCCTGCTCGCGACAGGCCGTGAGCCCCTGCCCCTGGTGCGCGACGGTGAATGCGCGCGGCGGTTTGCGGCACTGGGGCTGGATTCCCCGCCACCGGTGATCGTGGGGGACATCGGCGCCGCCACCGACTGGTCGCGGGCCCTGGTCGACGTGGACGCGGTGATCCACCTGGCGGCCCGGGTCCACGTCATGCGGGAGACGGCCGCCGATCCGCTGGAGGCCTTCCGCGAGGTCAACACCCGGGGCACCGAGCGCCTGGCCCGCGAGGCGGCGCGCCTGGGAGTGCGGCGCGTCGTGGTCGTCAGCACCATCAAGGTCAACGGCGAGAGCACCACCGGACGCGCCCCGTTCAGCGAGCGCGACCCCGCCGCCCCGCGGGACGCGTACGGGATCTCCAAGTGGGAGGCCGAGCAGGCCCTGGCCGCCGTGGCGGCGGAGACGGGGCTGGAGACGGTGATCGTCCGGCCGCCCCTGGTCCACGGTCCGGGCGTGGGCGGCAACCTCCTGCGGCTGCTGGAGCTGGTCCGTCGCGGCGTGCCCCTGCCGCTGGCCACGGTCCGCAACCGGCGCAGCCTGATCGGCGTGGAGAACCTGGCCGACCTGCTGGTGCGCTGCGCGGAGCACCCGGACGCCCCCGGCCGCGTCTTCACCGTGAGCGACGGCGAGGACCTCTCCACCGCGGAGCTGGTCCGCGAGCTGGCGGCGGGCATGGGCCGGCCGGCGCGGCTGGTGCCGGCGCCGCTGGGCCTGCTCGGGACCATGGCCCGGCTGGTGGGGCGGGGCGACGTGTTCGACCGCCTGGCGGGTTCGCTGCAGGTCGATCCCTCACTGGCCAGGGAGGTGCTCGGCTGGCTGCCGCCGGTACCGGCAAGGGAGGGGTTGCGGCGGATGGCGGCGGCGTTCGCGCGGGAGTATACGGGGACGCGCGGTTGAGGTAATCTTCTTCCCGGTACCCGCAACGGAGGCTGGACAGGGAGGAGGGGCCTTTGTTCCGGCGCACGGGGGTTCGATCGACGATCCTGGCGCTCCTGGCGTGGCTGACGCTGGCCGCCCCGGTCGCAGCGGCGGCCGCCCGGCTCGACGCGGCCCGCACCCACCCCGCCGTCCCGATCCCCCGCCAGGTATTCCCCGACAACGCCGTCCGGACCGACTGCCTGCTCGCAGGGCGGATCGTGATGCTCTGCGGCCATTCCGCCTGCGACCTGCCGCCGGACCCCGACTGGCGGAAGGGTCCCCTGCGCGCGGAGGTGACGACGAGGGTGTTGCAGCAGCGTTGATCAGGAAGCGAACGATCGGGTACGAGGCATGCACCTCCGCCCTTCGGCCCCACGGGAACTCGTCCCGGTGGGCGATATGCGGCCGGTTCCCGTCACCCGGTGGCGGATCCTGACCGGTTGGTCATGTCATGGTGTCGGTACACATGGAGGTATCTTGATCATGCGTGCGAATGCGACGAGGGTCGTCATGGCCCTGATGCTGCTGGGCGCCGTCATGCTGGCGGCCTGCAGCGACGACAATCCCACCACGCCGGTGGACACGACCGCCCCGACGATCGTCGGCTTCACACCGGCGGACGGGGACACCGACGTGGCCGTCGACGCGGCCGTGCAGGTCGTCTTCAGCGAGGCGATGGCCCAGGCCACCGCGAACACCGCCAGCGTCCGGCTGGTGGGAGGGACGCTCACCGGCCTCTCCTGGCCCGACGATCACACCCTTGCCGTCGCGCACGCGCCCTTCACCCCCGGCAGCCACGTGACGCTGCAGGTGGGGACGGCCCTGACCGATGCCGCGGGCAACCACCTGGCCGCGCCGGGGCAGGCGTCGTTCACCGTCGCGGCGCCGGTGGACACGATCCCGCCGACGGTGCTGGGCATCACCCCGGCCAACGGCGCCACGGGCGTCGCGCCGGACATGGACGTGGTCGTCGCCTTCAGCGAGGCGATGGACCAGTCCACGGCGGTCGGGAACGTGACCATGACCGGCGGGACGATCACCTCGCTGGAGTGGACCGCGCCCGACACCCTGGTCGTCCACCACGAGACCTGGACCATGAAGTCCCAGGTCGTCGTCACCGTCGGGACCGGCCTGGCCGACCTGGCGGGCAACCACCTGGCCGAGGCGGTCACCAGCACCTTCTCGGTGACCGTGCCCGACACGACGCCGCCGACCGTCACCGGCACGACTCCGGCCGACGGGGCCGCCGAGGTGGCCCTGGACGCCGAGGTCTCGCTCACCTTCAGCGAGTCCATGGACCAGGCCTCGGTGGCCGGCCACGTCGCCATCGCCGAGACGGACGTCGACTCGCTGACCTGGAGCGACGACCGGACCGTGGTGGTCCACCATCCCGACTTCCCCGCCGGCACCGAGATCCACGTCACCGTCGACGACGATGTCACCGACCTGGCGGGCAACCGCCTGGCCGACACGTTCACCTTCTCCTTCACGACCCTGGTGCCCGACACGACGCCGCCGACGGTCCTGGGCATCACCCCGGCCGACGGCGCCACCGACGTCTCGCCCGACACGGACGTCGTGATCGTCTTCAGCGAGCCCATGGACCAGGCCACGGCGGACGGCAACGTGACCATGACCGGCGGGACGATCACCTCGCTGGAGTGGACCGCCGCCGACACCCTGGTGGTCCACCACGAGGCCTGGACCCTGAAGTCCATGGTCACCGTCACGGTGGGCACCGGCCTGGCCGACCTGGCGGGCAACCACCTGGCCGCACCCGTGAGCAGCACCTTCTCGGTGACCGTGCCCGATACCACCCCGCCCGTGATCACCGGTTTCACCCCCGCCGCCGGCAGCACCGACGCCGGCGTCGACCAGTGGATCTACATCGACTTCAGCGAGCCGGTGGACCAGCTCAGCGTCCAGGACGCCCTGACCATGACGCCGGCCGGCACCATCCAGTGGCGCTGGTACGACGGCTGGACCCGCCTGGCCATCATCCACCCCAACTGGGATCCCGGCACCGAGGTGACCGTGAGCATCGGCACGGGGCTGACCGACCAGGAGGGCAACCACCTGGAGACCCCCTTCACGGCCACGTTCGTGGTCGGCAGTGACGACGTGTGCGACCCCCAGCTCCTGTATTCCTCGGTGGTCGACGGCCAGACCGATGTGTCCCAGGACGTGCAGATCCGGCTGAACTTCAGCGAGGACATGGACACCTCCGGCGACTGGCCGGATGTCTGGCTGGAGGGGGCCGACATGGACACCTTCTCCTGGGTCACCCCGTATTCCCTCTGGATCGATCACGAGCCGCTGCCGCTGGGCGCGACGGTCACCCTGCACGTGGGCAGCGGCCTGCACGACCTGGCCGGCAAGCCGCTGATCAACCCCCACGAGTTCACCTTCACGGTCACGGACCAGGACGTGATCCCACCGGAGGTGGAGGAGGTCATCCCCGCCACCGGCAGCAGCGACGTGCCCGGAAACCAGGTGGTGGTCTTCATCTTCACCGAGCCCATGGACACCCTCACCGCGGCCGGCGCCATCACCATGAGCGCGGGCGAGGTGACCCGTACCTGGTGGCACGATCCCTACGCCCTGGTGGTGGAGCACACCGACTGGACCTCTGGCACCGAGGTGACCGTGACCGCCGGCACCGAGCTGGCCGATCCGGCGGGCAACCACCTGGCCGAGCCGGCCAGTACCACCTTCACCGTGACCGACGCCGACCACACGCCGCCGTACGTGGAGCTGTCGAGCCCCGCCGACGGGGACACGGAAGTGGCCCCGGACGCACCGCTGCAGTTCACCTTCAGCGAACCGGTGGCGCCGGTCGATGATCCCGCCCTGGTGTCCATGGAGGGGGGTACGATCACCGGTCTGGAGTGGCAGGACGAACAGACCCTGCAGGTGTACCACGATCCCTGGCCGCTGGGAGAGACGGTCACCGTGACGGTGGACACCCTTGTCTTCGACTTCGCCCACAACTACATGGCAGCACCGTACACCATCACCTTCACCATCGCCGGGGCGGACACGACCCCGCCGCACCTGGTCAGCACCACGCCGGCAGACGGCGAGACGGACGTCGATCCCAACCAGCAGGTCCGGCTGGTCTTCGACGAGCCCATGGCGCCGTACTACGACGGCGGCAGCGTCAGCCTCAGCAACACCGCCGAGACCTGGTGGCACTGGGAGGACGACCAGACCCTGGTGACGACCTGGCACACCGCGTGGGCCGACGGCGCCGAGATCACCCTGACGGTCACGGACGGCCTGCACGACCAGGCCGGCAACCCGCTGGCCAACCCGCAGACCGTCACGTTCACGGTGTCCTCGCCGCCCGCGCCGCCGGAGGTGGTGTCCATCGACCCGGCCGACGGCGCCACGGACGTGCCGGCCGACCAGGACGTGACGATCACCTTCAGCAAGGCGATGGATCCGGGCACGGCGGAGGGCAACGTGACCATGGACGGCGGGACGATCACCCTGCTGGAGTGGACCGCGCCCGACGTCCTGGTCGTCCATCACGAGGAGTGGACGCAGGCCTCGACGGTGACGGTGACCGTGGGGGTCGGCATGACCGACCTGGAGGGTCGGGGCCTGGCCGCACCGGCCCAGAGCATCTTCACGGTGGCCGCTGATCTCACACCGCCGGAGGTGGTGTCCATCGATCCGGCCGACGGCGCCGTCGACGTGCCGATCAACCAGGACGTGCTGGTCACCTTCAGCGAGCCCATGGACCAGTTCTGCGCCGCCAACTACCTGCAGATGTCCGGAGGCGGCATCACGACCATCGAGTGGCTGGACGACCAGCGGGTCCTGCTGCACCACGATCCCTGGACACCCGGCGAGGTGGTGACCGTCACGGTCCAGGCCGGCGCCTGCGACCTGGCGGGCAACACGCTCCCGCTGGACGTGACAGCCACCTTCACGGTGACCAACGACACCACGCCGCCGGAGCTGGTCTACATCGATCCCCCGGACGGCGATTCGGTCTATCCCGACCTGGACATGATCGTCCTGGAGTTCAGCGAGCCCATCGACCCGGAGAGCTTCTCCCTGGCGGAGGTCAACGGCCAGCTCGCCGTCCTGCTGGACACAGACAACGTCACCTGGTCGCCGGACGGCACCGTCATGACGATCCCCTTGCGGGGGCCGATTCCCAACGGCGCCACCCTCCACGCGGTGATCGGCCACTTCGAGGACCTGGCGGGCAACGCCAACACGGTGACCACCAGCTGGACGGTCACGGAGGATGATCCGGGCGACCTGGTGATCGTCGATCCGTGGCACGTCTACGGATTCCTGACCCGCGGCTACGAGCAGGCCAATCCCGTCTGGGACGGCCAGTGGTACACCGAGTACCGCCACCACACGTGGGAGGACCAGCCGGCCGGCGACTTCCGGCTGAACTACCTGGACACTCCCGACCAGACCCCCCTGGAGTGGGACTACTTCACCATCAGCTATCCCTGGCTCCTGATGCGCGGGTTCCACGAGACCGACGGCGGAGACGCGTGGGACACCTCCTTCTTCGACCCGGTCCAGTACATGCCGCTGGCGCCGAGCGATGGCGAGACCTGGGCCGGCAGCACCCTGTTCGAGTCCGAGGGAGACACCCTCCAGGTGCTCTACGAGGGCGAGGTGCTGGCGGGAACCACGGACGTGGAGGTTCCCCAGCCCGATCCCGAGCAGGCCGTGGCGGACCGGCTGTTCTGGCAGGGCTGCCGGACGATCGTCCTGGAACATACCGTCCTGGCCGGGACGGACACCGTGGAGGTGGGCGTGGACACCCTGCGGGTGGTGACCGGCTACGGTCTGGTGGAGGAGCGCAACTACTCGGTGGACTACATGGAGGGCGGCTGGTCCTGGGACCAGTCGGTCATGAACGCCAGGCTCGACGCGATCAAGAGCCGCTAGCCCGTCCCGGCAGGCGGCAGACCATACGGAACCCCCGCCGCGCCCGGGGCAGCGGCGGGGGCCGACACAACCGGCCCCGTCACGCGGAGGTACGAGTGAGATGCGACGAACAAGACGTCATGCCTGGGTCGGCGCGCTGCTGGTCCTGCCGCTCCTGCTGCTGGGATGCAGCGACGACGACAATCCGACCGCGCCGCCCGCCGACACGACCGCGCCGCAGGTCCTCAACGTGGACCCCTCCAACGGCGACGTGAACG
>CAYTEO010000032.1:0-27407 GCA_964436825.1 uncultured Fibrobacteraceae bacterium
CGGCCGCCAGGACAAGACCTACACCAACTACGACCGGTTCGAGTTCGGCTTCGGCGGTCCGACGCCCATCGACAAGCTGACGTACTTCTTCGCCGGCGACATGAGCTTTACCGATACGGAGAACTACTCCGTCGCCAACCGTCCCGAGTACCGGGTCAACCTGGGTGGGGCCACCCTGTTCCAGTTCCGCCGGCGCCAGAGCAACAGCGTCAAGGGTTCCACCAAGTGGAAGTACGACTTCAACGAGAACATCCGGCTGACCGCCGAGTACACCCTGAACTGGGCCTCCACCGAGTCGTACGCGCCGAACTGGAGCGTCTCGGGCTACGCCAGCCGGATCATCTACATGCCCAGGGTCGTGCCGACTCCTGGCCAGGACACCTGGCTCTACACCCGCCAGTTCATCCCCGTCTACTACGGCCCCTGGTTCGACCGGATGAACGAGACGGCGCGACCGGCCGTCGTCCTGGATCCGCGCAGCTCCAGCCTCGTCCGCAGGACGGCGCCGATCCTCCAGGTGCGCGGCATCGACAACCGCCTCTACATGGTCGTGGCAGAGCCGGCCTACGACGGCTACCGCTACCCCAACTCGTCCTACTCCACCGTCCAGGAGGACTCCTCGTACACCTGGTTCAACTCGGCGGACCGGCGGGGGACGAACGAGCGGATCGGCTCGAACCTGAACATCATCCTGCGGCACAACCTGACCGAGGACACCTTCTACACCCTCAGCCTCGGGCTCCTGAAGAACGAGAGCCGCTTCTCCGTCAACGACAAGATGCCGTGGGAGTACAACCACGGCGGCGTCTGGTCGCCCGGCCTGTTCCAGGCCCAGAACCTGCTCTACCTGGTGGGGACGGACTATTACACCGATCCCGACAACCCGCTGTTCATCACGACCAGCGACTATCCCCTCTACAACGAGAACTACGTCAAGACCTACACCATGATGTTCAAGCTGACCTCGTCGCGCTGGGACGGCCACCTGGTCAAGACCGGCCTCGAGTTCCGCTACAACGACATCGAGAACTACACGCTCTCCTACCCGGCCATCGAGCGGCAGAACCGCAACACCGGCGAGTACAGCCTGGGCTCCAACCGGAACGTCTACCACACCTACAACCCCGAGGTGTCGTGGTTCATCCAGGACCGCTGGGAGTACGAGGGCATGGTCATGACCTACGGCTTCCGGTGGGACCTGTTCTCGCCGGGGTCGGCGGCCCGGATCCTGATCGACAACGAAGAGGTCAACCACAACGTCATCAAGTACAAGCAGCAGTTCTCGCCGCGGCTGGCGTTCGCCTTCCCCATCACCGAGCGGGACGGGTTCAACTTCTCCTACGGGCGGTTCATCCAGTTCCCGCAGCGCAACCTCCTGTTCGCCAGCCAGGATCCCATCGGCAACAGCGGCGTGCTGGGCAACCCGAACCTGAAGGCCGAGACGACGATCGGTTACCAGGCCGGCGTCAAGCACCAGTTCACCGACTACCTGGCCGGCTCGATCGCCATCTACTCCCGCGACATCTACGACCTGATCGCCGCGACGACGGTGACGGACAAGGAGACCGGCAACCTCCTGGCCCGGTACATCAACAAGGCCTACGCCTCGGCCCGCGGCGTGGAGGTGACGCTGAACAAGCGCTACTCCAACAACTTCGCCATGGACCTGGCCTATACCTACTCCTTCGCCGACGGTGTCGCCTCGAGCCAGGAGTTCGGCTCCAACCCCGAGGGGCTGGAGTTCCTGCCCAGCCAGGAGCTGCCCCTGGACTGGGACCAGCGGCACAAGCTGGACCTGTCGCTGCTGCTGTCGAAGCCCAACTCCTGGTCCGGCTCGGTCACCTTCACCTACGGCAGTGGTTACCCCTGGACGCCGGTGGACCGCTTCGCCCGCAAGCAGGACCCCCTGCTGGAGAACAGCGCGCGGCTGCCGGCCACCTACCAGCTGGACTTCCAGGCGGAGCGGCAGGTCAACTTCTACGGCCAGAAGCTGACTCTATACCTGCAGGGCTTCAACCTGATCAACCAGGACATGGTCCGCGCCCCCTCGGCGGGCATCTACCCGGGCATGAACAACGCTGCGGCGGCCTACACGTCGTACCTGACCGAGACGGGCAAGTACGGAGGCGCCTACCTGCAGGACGTCAACGGCGACAGCTACAGCGAGTTCATCCCCATCAACGACCCGCGCGTCTTCATGAATCACCGCCTGTTCCGTGTGGGGCTCGGCTGGCAGTTCTGACAGCAACCGGCCGGCCCGGTGCCGGTCGTCCTGGTGCAAGGAAAGGAACCTGAGATGATGCAACGCCGCAGGCTCTCGGCACGGATCCGGGGAGGGCGACTCTGCGCCACGGCCCTGCTGATGCTGGGTGTCCTCCTGCTGCCGGTGGTCGGCTCGGCCTGGGTCGATCTGGATAGTGTTGCCGGCGGGAACCTGGACGATCCCAGCGGCCTGCTGATCACCGACGGCTCCTACGTCATGAACGTCGGCGAACTGCAGATGAACATCACGAACTTCGGCCTGATCGGGTCGATGGCCGGTTCCACCTGCCAGTGGTGCGATGCCCCCTCGGCGCAGTGGCCGGCCGGCTCGGGCGTGGAATACCTCTGGGCTGCCGGCCTGTGGGTCGGTGGCGTCCTGCTGGGGGAGAAGTTCGTCACCACCGGCGAGTACGCCCACGAGTTCCTGGCCCGCGACGACCTTCGCGACACGATCTACGAGGCGATCAACGGCCGGATCATCCGTCCCAGCGGCAACCCCGACGCCAGCGGCAAGCGGGTACCCGAGAGCGGGGCCGACGACGACGAAGACGGGCTGATCGACGAGGAGACCCTCAACGGCTACGACGACGACGGCGACGGGCTGATCGACGAGGACTTCGGGCAGATCGGCAACCAGATGATGGTCTGCACCATGTACGACAACACGCGCCTGGTGCAGGAGATCAACCCCGACCACACGCCCCTGAACCTCAAGATCGTCCAGAAGGCCTACCAGTGGGAGAATGACGACGCCGACGACTTCGTCGCCTTCGAGTTCGAGATCACCAACGTCGGCGTCACCCAGATCAACGACGTCTACATCGGCTTCTTCGCCGACTGCGACATCGGTCCCCTGTCGGTGGCGGGCCGCGCCGAGGACGACATGGCCGGTTCCTTCCGGGGCGTCGTGCGGGCCCGGGACAACTCCTTCGTCCCCGTCGAGATCGGCTACATGTACGACGACGACGGTGACAACGGGCAGGCGCCGGGCTACATCGGCATCATCTTCCTGGGACACGATACCGATCCGACGGGTGAGACGGCCCCCGACCACGTGGGCCTCCACTCGTTCAACGCCTTCTCCGGGCAGCAGGCCTTCGACCAGGGCGGCGATCCGACCAACGACGCCGAGCGCTACGAGCTGCTCAGCGGCACGGAATTCGACCAGAACACCTCGCCCGGCAAGCAGAACGACTTCCGCTTCCTCATCTCGGCCGGTCCGTTCGCCCGCCTCGATCCCGACCGGACCCTGCGGTTCGAGGCCGCCATCGTCGTCGGCAACGGTCTGCAGGGGATGCTGAAGAACGCGGCCGAGGCGGCCCTGACCTGGTACGGCAACTTCTTCGACATGGACGGTGATCCCGAGACCGGCGTCAACGGACGCGAGACGCGGATCTGCGCCCGGGACTTCGGCTCCGGGGGCGGGGACAATCCCATCTACCACTTCGTGGCGGACCTCATGGACGCCACGTGCGTCGACGCCGCCTATCTGCAGGCCCAGCCTACGATCTCCTCCAGCGACCTGGACGCGGAGCAGTGCATCTACGTCAACATGGACAACTGCTTCGAGTGCGTCCGCCAGACGGGCCGCGAGTGCACGGCCGAGAACCACCTGATCGAGACGACCTGGAACTGCTGGGATCCCGACGTCCCCGATCGGGACAAGATCGGCTGTACCGGTATCGGCGGCAACGAGACCCAGATCCACTGGCTGGTGGGCATGGCGCCCCCGCCGCCGGGCATGCGGCTGTGGCCCACCGACAATGCCGTCCACGTCTTCTGGGACGACCGCAGCGAGATCACGCCGGACGTCCGCAGCAACCGGATCGACTTCGAGTCCTACCGGATCTGGCGCGCCGACAACTGGGACCGACCCTTCGGCTCCTCCATCGAGAACGGGCCGGGCAGCAACCTGTGGCGCCTGATCGCCGAGTACGACCTGGTGGACGAGTTCATCCAGACACGCGAACTGAGCGACGGCTCGGTCCAGATCGACACGCTGCCGCTGGGGGCGAACACCGGCCTGGAGCCCATCCGCTACCGGCCGCGCGTCCTGGACGATCCCCGCTACGAGGGACTGGCCGAGGCGATGCAGCAGGTCGTCGACGCCGACAGCACGGGCAAGCTGGTCACGCTGCCCCCGGTCTTCGACCGGCTGGGGAACGTCACGCCGGGAATGGAGCCTCTCGTGCCCTGGGCCGGGGAGAAGGCCGCCCTGGACACCTTCTTCATGGTGACCGGCCGCGAGGCCATCCGCCCGACCATCGTCCCGAAGCACGCCACCCAGTTCTACGAGTACGTCGACACCGAGGTCCACAACGGGTTCATCTACTTCTACGCCGTCACCGCGACGGACCGGAAGCTGAAGATCAACAACGACAACACCGAGTTGAACATCGGTGTCGGCCTGGCCGGTGATCCCGGTTCCTCCTTCGCGGCGACGACGCCCGGTGCACAGGCCCAGACGGCTGCCGAACGCGATCGCCTGGGGCCCAACATCTACGCGTACCCCAACCCGGCGTCACGGGAGGCCCTGGCCGAGTTCCAGGAACTGCATCCCAACGCCGACGATCCGACGGGTGTGCGGGTCTGTTTCGCGAACCTGCCGGAGGCCCACAACACGATCGAGATCTACACCCTGGACGGAGACCTCGTGCAGACGATCGATCACGACGGCCGAACCGGTTACGGTGAGGCCTGCTGGAACCTGGTCAGCCGCAACGGCCAGGAAGTGGTCAGCGGGATCTATCTGTTCGTCGTGCACTCCGATGACAGTCGTTTCGAGGACTTCATCGGCAAGTTCGTGGTGATTCGTTGACGATGCCCGCCGGCGGCTGTGACGCCGGCACAAACCGTCCCCGGACGGCCTGGAGGTTTTCATGAAGCGCTTTGTGATCCTGGCCCTGACGGCGCTGGTGCTGCCGACCCTGGCCCAGGCGGAGCTGTTCGAGAAGGTGGGAACGTTCGGCGCCCAGTTCCTGCAGATCGGTACCAGTGCCCGAGCCACGGGGATGGGGTCGGCATACACCGCGGTCGCCGACGATGCCTCGTCCGTCTTCTGGAACCCGGCGGGACTGGTCGAGGTCCGCCGCAACCAGTTCCTGGTCTCCCACGTGGAGTGGCCTGCCGATATCAACCTGACCTCGGCGGTCCTGGCCTTCAACCCGAGCGTCCTGCCGGGGACCTTCGCCCTCTCGGCCCGCTCGCTCTGGCTGGATCCCATGCCGGTGCGCACGGCCTACCTGCCCGAGGGCAACGGCGAGACCTTCGACGCCGGTTCGGTGAGCTTCGGCTTCTCCTATGCCAAGTTCTTCACCGACAAGTTCTCCGCCGGCTTCACCCTCAACTACCTGCACATGGGGCTGGCGGAGGAGGCGGTCAACTCGACGAGCTTCGACTTCGGCATCGTCTACCGCATCGGCGTCCGCAACCTGCGGCTGGGGATGGTCTTCCAGAACCTGGGCGGCAAGATCCGCTACGACGAGCTGGAGGCCAAGATGCCGGCCGTGTTCAAGGTGGGCGTGGCGTTCAACGCCATCGAGACGGAGAACCAGAAGATCATCGCCTCGGCCGAGTTCCAGCACCCGTCGGACAACGGCGAGCGGGCCAACTTCGGCGCCGAGTACGAGCTGAAACAGCTCCTCTACGCGCGGATCGGCTACAACCTGAACTACGACACTGATGCGCTCGCCTGGGGCTTCGGGGTGAAGATCAAGACCGGTGCCACGGGTCACGCCCTGTTCGACTACAGCATGGTCGACATGCAGGCGCTGGACTACGTCAACCGCTTCACGCTGACGTTCACCTACTAGTCCCGACGAGCCTGGTCCTTTCGGCGGCGCCCGCTCCGGACCTCCAGGGAGCGGGCGCCGTCGTGTCGGGAGGGAGCTCGTCCGTTGCCAGCGCGGTCCTGTTCCAGTACCTTCAAGGCTGAAGGGAAACCCCGGTTGGGAGGTGGCGATGACTGGAACACGGGCAGGCCGGTGGTGGTGCCGCCTGGCGCTGGCGGCGGCGACGGCTGCCGTCCTGGGCGGTGGGACGGCGCGGGCGATCTCCGTCAGGCCGTGGGAGGGCGCGGGGGACTTCGAGGCGCTGATGGATGTCGTCGACCGACCGCGCGACGACGGGACGACGAGCCTGGTGCTCCTGGTGGCCGTGCCCAACGCGGGCCTGGATCTCCGTCCGGCCGACGACGGGACGTTCCGGGGGCGGATCGAGGCGGTCGCCGAGTTCGTCTCCCCAGACGGTGAGAGGCGTCGCCAGCGGGCGATCATCCCGCTGCGGGCCGACGACGTCAACGCCGCCCGTTCCCGGCTGCAGGAACAGGTCTTCTCCCTCCGCCTGGACGGCGTCCGTGCGGCGGTGGGACACCTGAGCTGCCGCCTGCGGCTGCTGCCTCCCCCGGGCGGGGTGCCTCCGGACGAGCCGCCCGAGACGGTCATCGATGCGGAGTGGCACCGGCGCGAGCGCAGCCTCGCCCAACCCGGGCTCTGGCTCCACGATCCACTCTTCCTGGCGGGCGCTCCCCGCGTCGACGGCCCCGGCGGCGTCCGGGTGACGCCCCGGCCCCGTCCGCGCGAGCTGCAGCAGCACCTCCATCCCGCCCGCCGCTACGGCCTGGGCGCGGAGAGACTGCAGGTGACCTTCGATGCCGAGGCGGTGGGTGTCGACTCCGCGCGCGCCCACCTGCTGCCGCGCCGGCTCCTGGTCCAGGTCCTGGGGGTCGGTCTCGACCTCTCCCTGCGGGACACGATCGAGGTCGTGGGCGATCCCGCCGGGCTGGTCGCCGCCGGGGGAGTGGCCGCCGTCACCTGGGAGCTGGACGTCAACCAGCTGCCCGCCGGGACGTACCGTCTCGGCTGCGCGCCCCTGGACGGCCCGGGCAGCGGCTGGTTGACGGAGTTCGACGTCATCTGGAGCCTGTCCGAGCTGACCGCTCCCCGGGTCCAGGGCGATGCCGTGGCCAGGGTCGTGCTGCCCGATGCCGAGCGCGAGGAGTACTTCGACTCCGGGCCCGCCCGCCGGCGGGCCATCCTGGCCGAGTTCTGGCGCCGCCACGATCCCGACCCGTCGACCCGCCTCAACGAGGCCGAGCTGGAGTTCCGGCGCCGCATGGTCTACGTGGCGCGCTACCTGGGCGGGTTCGGACGGTTCGGGCCCGTGGACGACCGGGGTCTGATCTACCTGCTGCTGGGGCCTCCCGACGCCGTCCAGAGCGACGAGATCCCCCTCAGCGGGGAGAACCTGGACAACGCCATCGGCAGGGTCTACGATGCCTTCCTGCCCGTGCGGACTGGGGTCGCGGTCAGGGGGCAGGAGGACCTCGACGCCGTCAGCATCCAGGCGGAACGGGCCCGTCGCCAGCGGCTGGGGACGCCGCGGCAGCTACAGGCCTTCGAGATGTGGACCTACGACGGCCGGGGACATCCGCTGTTTCCCAATCCCTACCTGGGCGACGCTTCCGGGGTCAGGTTCCTCTTCCTGGAGAGGGGCGGATCCTATCATCTGGAGCTGAGCAATGCCCACCAGCTCGGCTCCCCCGACGGCGCGCACTGAGGGCCGCGTCACCGGGAATTGTATTGACTTGAAGGGGAGGGTGGTACTTATTTCAATGACGAAGCGGGGCGCCGGCGAAGCCGGGAAGCCCCATCACGAAGCGATCGAGAAAGCGGCTGGATCAACACCAGGAAGACAGCCCCCACCCGCTGTCCCTGCCCGGTCGCCAGCTCTGACCATTGCGGGTCCCAATCAGGAAAGGGAGATCTGGCACAATGGCACGTCACGGTACGTTCAACTACGCCCTTCTCGGACTGCTCGGTCTGTCCCTGGCGATCCTCCTGCTGGCGGCGCCGGGGGGGGCCGTGGCACAGGCCGCTGCCGACAGCAACGGGGGGCCCGACGTCGAGGGCATCATGAACACCCTCGACAAGCTGGCCAGTGGCTCCACCGCCGCCGACTCCGCTAGCGAGATCCCGACGGTCACCGAGGAGACCGGCGGTCTGATGGGTATCGTCGAGCGCAGCCCCTTCGGCCAGTCGGGGGTCGGCGAGATGTTCGTCAAGGGCGGCAACTTCATGTGGTGGCTGCTCTTCGTGGCGATCCTCGGACTGGTCTTCATGATCGAGCGCTTCTGGACGCTGTGGCGCGCCCAGATCAACACCCGCAAGCTGGTCGGGACGGTCATCCAGACCCTGCGCAACGACGGCGTCCAGGCGGCCGCGGAGGAATGCCAGAAGGTGCGCGGTCCCATCGCCGCCATCCTCTACTCGGGTCTGCAGAAGATGGACCGGGGCCCCGAGGCCGTGGAGAAGGCCATCACCACGGCCGGCACCATCGAGATGGCCTTCCTGGAGCGCGGCCTGATCTGGATCTCGTCGGTGACGACGATCGCACCGCTGATCGGCTTCCTGGGAACGGTCTCCGGTATGATCCACGCCTTCGAGGCCATCGCCAGCTCCGACACGGTCAACGCCCAGCTCGTCGCGTCGGGTATCTCCGAGGCCCTGATCACCACCGCCACCGGTCTGATCATCGCCATCCCGACCTCGATCGCGTACAACTGGTTCGTCTCCCGGATCGATCGCTTCGTCATCGAGATGGAGGAGGCCTCTGCCGAGCTCGTCGACGAGCTGGCGCGCGAGCAGCTGGCCGGCCGCTAGAGTGTCCCGCGGGGGCTGGAAGCGAGGAGCAACGACGTGGGTGTCCTGGCCAAGCGCAAGAAGAACCGTGGGACCAACGAGATTCCCATGGCCTCCACCAGTGACGTGGCGTTCCTGTTGCTGGTCTTCTTCATCGTCATGCCGATGAAGCAGGAGGAGATCGGCCTCTCGCTGGTCCTGCCGGGCAAGCAGACCAAGGAGACGACCGTCAAGATCAAGCAGAGCCACGTGGCGACGATCCGCGTGCTGCCCAACAACGCGCTGACCTTCGACGGCCAGCCCATCGCACTGGCAGCCCTGCGTCAGGCCATCAAGGACCGCCTGCTGGCCGACGAGAAGACGGTCGTCATCCTGGAGACCCATCCCGATGCCGACTACGGGATGATGATCGCCTGCCTGGACGAGATCAAGATGGCCGACGCCCGCAAGGTCTCCCTGAAGACCATGAAGATCTAGGGAGAGTCGAGATGGCAACCTTCAAGAAGTCGACCAAGGCGGAACCGTTCATCCCCACCTCCTCGATGGGGGACATCGCCTTCCTGCTGCTGATCTTCTTCATGGTCACCGTCGTCTTCACCGAGGAGACCGGCCTGGTCGTCACCCTGCCGCGTGCCGAGGCGGGCGAGGAGGGGATCCGCGACCTGCTGACGAACATCTACATCAACGAGAAGGGCATGATCTCCATCGACGACCAGATCGTCCGTCCGGACAACGTGGCCGGCCTGATGGCGCAGAAGATGCAAGAGAACCCCTTCATGATCGTGGCCTTCAAGACGGACAAGCACACGCCGTACAAGATCGTCAGCGACGTGATGGAGCAGCTGAAGGAAGCCAACGCCGTCAAGGTGTTCTTCAATACCGACCTGGACCTCCCCGGGGTCCCGTACTAGGACGGTCCGCATGACGACGATCACCTACAGCAGGGCGACACCGACCGCCAACGACCTGTTCAAGGCACAGTACAACCGGACGCTGCGCTGGTCGCTGCTGCTGGCCCTGCTGATCGTGATGCTCTTCTTCCTGTTCTCGCCCAAGTACGTCCCCCACCCCTACAAGCTGCGGCAGAAGGAGGTGGAGGTCGTGGACGTGCAGGAGGCCGTCGACATCCCGCCGCCGCCCCAGGAGATCCCGAAGCCGCGGGTCAACGTCGAGGCGGCGCCGGACGAGGACGTGGACGAGGAAGTCGACATCGCCGACAACCTGATGGATGCCGATGACCTCACGTCGATGGACACCACCTGGGACGACACCGGCGGCGAGACCTTCCAGGTCTCCCAGGAGAAGCCGAAGCTGATCAAGTTCGCGGTGCCCGACTACCCCGAGATGGCCCGCGCCTCCCAGCTCGAGGGGACGGTCGTCGTCAAGGTCCTGGTCGGTTCGGACGGGTCGGTCCTGCAGGCCATCGTCATCCAGCCGGTCCACCCGTTGCTGGATCGCGAGGCCATCAAGGCCGCCAAGCGGTGCAAGTTCCTCCCGGGCAAGCAGCGGGGGATCCCGGTCAAGGCCTGGATGGCACTGCCCTTCTCCTTCCGCCTGCACTGAGCAGGGAGAGACGTCTCACGCGGGGCGGGGATGCAACCCCCGCCCCGTTTTCTGCGTCTAAGGCTGGGTGTCGCCGGAAAGCGGTTGGCCGTCGTGCCGACGCGTCCTACACTACGCAGCCGTACCCGTTGCTTCCGCTCGAGGAGTGTGCCATGAGACACCGTCCACTCGCGATACGCCGGGACCTGCCGGTGGTCGCCCTGCTCCTGCCTCTCCTGTCCCTGTGCGGCCCGGCGGCGACGGCCGCCGAGCCGGGGATGCCGGTCTACGACCTGGCCCGTTGCATCGAGGCGGCCCTGGAGTCCAGCCCGAGCCTGGGGATTGCCGAGCAGAACGCCGCCATCGCCGGCCAGTCGGTCAAGCGGGCCTGGGGTGCGTTCCTGCCCAGCGTCACGATCTCGCGCCAGTACAGCCACAGCGACCGTACCGACTTCGACCTGGAGACCTACTCCTACGTGGCCGACACGCTCTGGACGGCGGGCGGCGACTACATCACCCTGCCGCGCCAGGTCCCGACCGGCATCCTGGAGGACATCGAGACCAAGAGCAGCTACCGGGACTGGCGGATCAGCGGCAACCTCAACCTCTTCGACGGACTGGGCAAGCACGGTTCCCTGAAGGCGGCCAGGCGCGACCGGGCCGCGGCCCTGGCCGACCGGGACTACACGCGCCAGGTCGTCATCCAGAACGTGGCGACCGCCTACATCGACCTGCTCCGCTACGAGCGGCTGGCCGAGGTGGCCGCCGAGGCGCGGGACCTGGCGCGCAGGGAACTGGAGCGGACCGAGATCTCGCTGCGCATCGGCAGCGTCGCCCGCAGCGACGTCCTGCAGGCGAAGGTCCGCTACAAGCAGACGGAGCTGGACCTGGTCCGCGCCCGCAACAACGTCGAGCAGGCCTTCGCCCAGCTGGCCCATGCCATGAACCGCCCCCTGGAGAAGCGCTTCGAGATCGACCGCTCCCTGCTGAAGAGCGACCTGACGGTGGGGAGTCTCGACTCCCTCTACGCCCTGGCCCTGAGCCGGCGGGCCGACCTGGCGAGCCGCCGCTACCAGGTGGAGGCGCGGCAGGGTGACGTCCGCGCCGCCGGCGCCGGTCTCTGGCCCCGCCTGGACGTCTTCCTGAACTACACCCGCTACCGGAACGAGTCGCCCTACCGGTTCGGTTCCCAGGAGTCGGAGAACCTGAGCTACGGCTACCAGGTCAACTGGAACATCTTCGACCGCTTCCAGACCCTGACGGCCAGGTCCCAGGCCAAGGCCCGGGCCCGCATCGCCGAGTACAACCTGACCCAGGCGCAGCTGGACGCCCAGCTGGAGATCCGGCAGCTCTACAACCAGCTCCTCGAGGCGCGCGAGCGGGTGGAGCTGAGCCGGGAGACGATCGTCAGCGCCGAGGAGGAGCTGCGCCAGGCCGAGCAGCGCTTCCGGGTCGGTTCGGGGACGATGCTCGACAAGATCACCGCCCAGGTCGACCTGGCCCGCGCCCGCGGCGACGAGGTGCAGGCCATCTGCGACTTCCTGATCGCGTCGCTGAAGATGGACCGGGCCACCGGGCGCCCGCTGGAGGAGCTGGTCCGGCGATGAATGCCGCCGGTACGGGACCCCTGATCGAGGTCCGCGGCCTCACGAGGCTCTACCGCGTGGGCGGGGAGGAGGTCCGTGCCGTCGACGGGATCGACCTGACGGTCCGGCGCGGCGAATACGTGGCCATCATGGGCGCCAGCGGCAGCGGCAAGTCGACGCTGATGAACCTGATCGGTTGCCTGGACACCCCGACGGCGGGGACGTACCGGCTCGACGGCGTCGAGGTGGCCCACCTGGGCGACGACGAGCTGGCCGCGATCCGCAACCGCAAGATCGGCTTCGTGTTCCAGACCTTCAACCTGCTGCCGCGGCTGACCGCGGCCCAGAACGTCGAGCTGCCGCTGGTCTACGGCGGCATCCCGGTGGCCGAGCGTCGCCGGCGCGTGGCCGCCGTCCTGGCGGACATGGGACTGGCCGATCGCGCCCACCACCGTCCGGGGGAGATGAGCGGCGGCCAGCGGCAGCGGGTGGCCATCGCCAGGGCCCTGGTGACGGGGCCCGCCATCCTGCTGGCCGACGAGCCGACCGGGAACCTCGACTCGCGCACCAGCGAGGAGATCATGGCCCTGATCGACGGGCTCCACGACCGCGGCCACACGATCCTGCTGGTGACCCACGAGAAAGACATCGCCGCGCACGCCCGGCGCCTGATCCTGCTCAAGGATGGACGGATCGAGGATGATCGTCTCCAGTGACAAGGCGTGGCGGGCGGCGGCGGCCGGTCTGTGGCTGGCGCTGCTGTACACCGGTGCCCTTGCCCGGCCGGCAGGCGGCGGTGCCGCCGCGCCGAGGATCGAGCTGGTCGCTCCCGAGGGAACGGCAGCGTCGCCGGCAGCGCGGGTCGTGGTCTCGATCCCCGCGCGCTGGCTCGTCTTCCACCGCGAGGACGAGCGGTACGCGGCGACGGCCAGGCTGACCGTCTCGGTCCTGCGCGACGGCCGGCTCCTGGGCGGGGACGTCGCCGAGCGGATCGTGACGGCCGACCGTTACGGGCAGACACGCACGGGCCAGCGGCACGAACTCTCCCTCGCGGTAGCCCTGCCCGACACGGCCCCGGTGACCCTCGCTGTCACCGTCGGTTGCGTGGGGACGCGACGGCGGTGGCAGCGCGAGCTGGCCTACGCGGCGGGCAGGGCCGCGGCGATCCCCCTGCGCATCGTGGCGGCCCGCTGGGTGACTCCCGGCCAGGAGCGGATGTTGCTGGCGCCCTGGGACAGTGTCGCCCTCCACCTGCGGGCAACGGCCGCCGCCGCGTCCGGCGCCGACACCGTCCGGCTGGAGCTGGTCGCCGCGCCGGTGGCCGGTGGCGAGTCCAGCGTCGTGGACCGGACGGCGGTGACGGCCGCGCCGGGGGAGACCCTGACGGTCGTCCTCGGCGCCACGGTGCGCGACCTGCCGTTCGGCGAGCACGAGCTGGCCCTGCGGCTCGACGGCCGCGCGCTGGCCGGCCTGTCCCGCCTGGACCTGTTCGTCCTGGCCGTCCACTGGTGGGACGACCGGGCCTGGGCGCTGCAGGTCGGCTGGCTGGACGGCATCGTCGACCAGGCCGCGCGCGACTCCCTGCGACACCTGCCGACGGCCGAGCGGGCCGCCGCCTGGCGCAGGATCTGGGAGGAGCGAGGGCCTGGCGCCCTCCCGACCGAGCGTGAACACCTGCTGCGGATCGTCGAGGCGGACAGACGCTTCGGCGGCTTCGGGCGGGGGGCGCTGAGCGACCGGGGGCGCGTCTACATCCGCCACGGCGAGCCGGACAGGATCGAGGAGTTCGAGGACACCAGGACCTATCCCGGCCGCTGGGAGGTCTGGTACTATGACCGCCTGGGCGTCGCCTACCGTTTCCACGATTCCTTCGGCCTGGGGGACTACCGGCTCTATGACACCGTACCGTACTGAGCGCCCCGTCGCGCGCCGGCTCCTGGTCCTGGTCTGCCTGTCGTGCTGCCTGGCGGGAGCGGCGACCGCCCTGGCCGCCTCGGCCCGCCTGACCGCCCTGGCCGGCGAGGACGTCATCGAGGACACCGGCGATCCGGTCCGCTGGTTCGGGGCGACGGCCGATCACGCCGGGACGCTGCGGTTCCACTGGGGCGACTACCGGCCGGAGGCGCCGGCCCCCCTGCGGGTCACCCGCCAGGTGGCCGGTTGCGTGGCCGGCCTGGGGCCAGGCGGCGGCCGGGGCGCCGCCGGCCTGTTCCTCTACGGTGACCAGCCCGACCGGACGCTCCAGTCGCTGCTGGCGTGGCACGCGGGCGCCTCGGTCCTCGGCCTGTCGGTGGGGTGGAACGACCGCGACGCCGCGGTCGCGGCGCCCGGCGGCGAGGCCGCCTGGTCGGTCGAGGACCTGGAGGTGGGGCTGGGCTGGCGGACCGACCTGGGCGAGCAGGCCTACCTGGACGCGGCCGTGGCCTGGACCTCGGCCCGGCGTCGCCTCCACGGCGGCACGGCCGGCGCCGACGGCCGCTGGGAGGGGGTGTCGGCGGTGCGTGCCCGCCTCTTCCTGGGGCTGGGGGAGTCGGCCGTCCTGGTTCCCGTCGTCGCCTGGGAGGGGAGTGATCGTCCCTCCCTGGTGGACGACCTGGACGAGGTCTACCGGCGCGACGACTCCGCCTGGGACCTGCGCCTGGGACTGCTCCTGCTGCCGGACCCGGACACGAGCTGGCACGTCACCGCCGGCTGGCGGGGGCGGCGGGAAGTGCTGACCGATCCCCTGGTCCGCCCCGCCGACTCGCCCACGGGCGAGCGCGAGCTGTCGGCCTGGCTGCTGCGGCTGGGCTGGGAGCGGCGGGTCTCCGCCTGGTGCTCGCTGCGCGCCGGCGCCACGACGGCGCTGGTGGACCGGGACGGCACGCTGCCGGCAGCCGCCGACCCGACCCGCGCCCGCTTCGACCTGGTCCTCGGTGCCGCCTTTCATGCCGGGGAGGTCGACCTCGACATCGCGTTGAGCGACGATCCCCCAGCACTGCCCCGCCTGGGCGAGCGCGGCGATCCCCTGGCCGCCTCCCGCGCGTGGACGAGCGTCACCTTGACCGCCTCCTTCTGATCACCGGCGGCGACAGCCGTGACCCGCCTTCGCCCGCGACTTCCGGTCGCGGGCGGGGCCGTCTCCCGCACGCCGGGAGGCTCAATCGTCGATGGCGGGGACGAGGAACGTTTCGTGCAGGTGGGCCGCCAGACGGTCCGCGGCGGCGGGCGGGAGCAGGAAGCGCAGGCCGATCCCGTCGGCCCGGCAGAACCAGTCGTCGATCCCCCACCCGGCCAGCTTCCGGTCCACGTGGGCGAGCAGTCCCGGCCAGTGGTGCGGGGAGCGGCCCGCCAGGGTGACGCAGGTCAGGCCGCGGCGGAACAGGAGACTCGCCGTGGAGTCGTCGTCGGGGCGGGGGAGGCGGCCGGCGAGGGCCGCGAGGGGCTCGTCGGGGCCGATCAGCCACCACCGGAACCGGCCGCCGTCCCAGGCGCCGCCCTCGCTGACGGGTCGGGCGAAGGGGGCGGCCAGGCGCAGCTGCCGCTGCCAGTCGTCCCGGGTCCCGCCGTCGGCGGTGGACAGGTCCAGCAGGGCACAGCCCTCGGTGACGACGACGCCCAGCGGACCGCCGGTCAGGTCGAGCGGCTCCGGCCGCTGCGGCGCGACGAGGCGGGTCCGGGTCTCCGGGCCGATCTGGCTGCCCGGACTCGAGCGGAAGCTGCTGGCGACCAGCAGCGGAACGCCGTGGCGGCGGGCGTAGGCCACGGCGCGGGGATGGACGACCTCGCTGCCGGCGGTGGTCAACGCCTCCAGGTCGTCGTAGGTGAGGGTCTCGTAGCGGAGGGCGTCGGGGAGGCGGTGCGGGTCGGCGGTGAAGACGCCGTCGACGTCCTTGAGGATCTCGCACCGCTGCGCGCCCAGGGCCGCCGCCAGGGCGACGGCCGTGGCATCGCTGCCGCCCCGGCCCAGCGTCGTGATCTCCCTGCTCCGGCTGACCCCCTGGAAGCCGGCCACGACGACGACCTTTCCCTCGGCCAGGGAACGGCGGACGCGGTCGGGCCGGACCTCGACGATCTCGGCCGCGGTGTGGCTCTCGTCGGTGATCAGTCCGCACTGGGAGCCGGTGTAGGAGATGGCGGGACAGTCCAGGTCGCGCAGGGCCATCGAGAGCAGGGACATGGAGATGCGCTCGCCCACCGACAGCAGCATGTCCAGCTCGCGGCGCGGGGGACGGGGGCTGACCTGCCGGGCCAGGTGGGCCAGCTCGTCGGTGGTCCGGCCCATGGCGCTGACGACGACGACGACGGCGTACCCCTGCTTGCGCGCCGCGACGATCTGGCGGGCCACCTCGCGGATGCGATCCACCGAGGCGAGGGACGACCCGCCGTACTTGCGCACGATCACGGGGGGACTGGACGCGCCGGCTGCTGGCATGGAGCCTCCTGGAGAGAGGGTCGGACGTGCGGAAGGATAGGGATCGTCGCGGGAGGCGACAAGGGGAAACGGCGCAGGCAGCGGCTGAAAAAGGGTTGCCGCCGCCGGGGGGGGCTGTTACCTTGACCGGGCCGGCGATCACGTCAACCAGCTTGGAATCCAACGAGATACGAGGCCGGGACGCCGGTGGGGCCAGCGGGCTGACGGCCTGGCGGAGCCGGGTGCTCCGTGAGGGCGCCGGCGCCGCCGGCGACGCGGTGCTGCTCTCGCTCCTGCTGGGCGGCGGCGGCGACCGGTCGGCCCGGAGGGTGGCCGAGACCCTCCTGTCCCGCTTCGGGGGACTGGGACGCCTGGTGCGGGCGGCGCCGCAGGCCCTGCTCGGTCAGCCGGGAGTCGGCCCTGCGCGGGCGATCCGGTTGCTGGCGGCCTTCGAGCTGGCCGCGCGGGCGCGTAACAGCGCGGCCGTGGCCGGCGCGGCGATCCGTTCCCCGCGCGACGTCGTGCCGCTGGTGGCGTCGACCCTGCACGGTCGCGACCGGGAACACTTCGTGGTCGTCTACCTGGACACCCGCCACCGGGTGACCGGCGTGGAGACGGTGGCGGTAGGTTGCCTGAACGCCTCCCTCGTCCATCCGCGGGAGGTGTTCAAGGGGGCGGTCCTGCGCAGCGCGGCCGCCGTCATCGTGGCCCACAACCACCCCTCGGGGGATCCGTCCCCCAGTGGTGAGGACCGTTCCCTGACGGCCAGGTTGGCCGCCTGCGGGCGCCTGTTGGGGATCGATTTGCTGGACCACATCGTGTACGGTGACGGGGACTGGGTCAGCCTGCGCGAGAACGGCTGGCCGCAGGAGGCGGCACCCTGAGGGAACGGAACGGCCCACGCAGGGAGATATCGGGAATGGCCAACTTCTTCACCAAGATCAGCGGTTTCTTCTCCAACGACATCGCCATCGACCTGGGCACGGCCAACACTCTCGTCTACATCAAGGGCAAGGGGATCGTCCTGAACCAGCCGTCGGTCGTCGCCCTGGAGAAGATGACCGGCAAGGTCTACGCCGTCGGCAACGAGGCCAAGGCGATGCTGGGCAAGACGCCGGAACACATCACCGCCATCCGGCCGCTGAAGGACGGCGTCATCGCCGATTTCGAGGTCACCGAGTACATGCTGCGGGAGTTCATCCGCGAGGCCCAGAAGAAGCGGCACTTCATCGCCCCGCGCATCGTCATCTGCGTGCCGTCGGGGATCACCGAGGTGGAGAAGCGGGCCGTGCGGGACTCGGCCAAGCACGCCGGCGCCCGGGAGGTCTTCCTGGTGGCCGAGCCGATCGCCGCGGCCATCGGGGTCGGCCTGCCCGTCGACCAGCCCAGCGGCAACATGATCATCGACATCGGCGGCGGGACGACCGAGATCGCGGTCATCGCCCTCAACGGGATCGTCTGCGACACGTCGATCCGCGTCGGCGGTGACGAGATGGACGAGGCGATCATCAACTACATCAAGAAGAACCACAACCTGCTGATCGGCGACCAGACCGCCGAGCACATCAAGAAGACGATCGGCTCCGCCTTCCGCCTGGAGCAGGAGGAGGAGATGGAGATCAAGGGGCTGGACCAGGTGACCGGCATTCCCAAGATCCAGAAGATCTCCACGATCGAGATCCGCGAGGCGTTGCAGGAACCGATCCAGGCCATCGTCGACGCGCTGAAGCACGCCCTGGAGCAGACGCCGCCCGAGCTGGCCGCCGACATCAAGGACCGCGGCATCGTCATGACCGGCGGCGGCGCCATGCTGCGCGGCCTGCCGGAGCTGCTGCGCGAGCACACGGACCTGCCCATCAACCTGATGGACGATCCCCTCTACTGCGTCGTGCTGGGGACGGGCAAGATCCTGGACGACTTCGAGCGGTACCGTCCCGTCGTGATGAAGAGCGCCAAGGACTGAGCCGGGAGGCGAGCAGTGCCGGTCTCCGCTGATCCTGTCTTGCGGCGTCGCGCCCAGCTCCTGCTCGCGGTCTTCAGCCTGGCCTCCCTGATCCTGCTGGCGCTGCCGCTGCCGGTGAAGGTCGTGCTCGCCGACCGGCTCACCGCCGTCCTGACCGCACCGTACGCCCGCAGCATCGCCTTCCTCGCCGAGACCGCCCGCGTCCATCGCCAGAACCTGGAACTGCGGGCCGAGGTGACGGCCCTGCGCCTCGACGCCGCCTCCTGCCTCCGCTACCGGCGCCAGCGCGACGAGCTGCGCTACGCCCTGGGCCTGGTCGAGTCGAGCGGGGCCATGCTCGTGCCCTGCGAGATCGACCGGCGCCGGCTCGACCCGCGGGCGACGCTGGTGCGGATCCGCAGCGCCGAGGTCGTGCCGTGGCAGCGCTACCTGCCGGTGGTCACGCGCGACGGCCTGATCGGGCGGGTCCGGCAGGCGACGGGTCCCAACACGGCGTGGGTCGAGCTGCTGACCTCTCCGGGCAGCGCCGTCAGCTGCGAGATCGCCCGCAACGGGATCGTCGGCATCCTCGAGTTCAGGGAGCGGCGCTTCCTGCTGACGATGGTCGGCCGCGACGAGGACGTCCGGCCGGGCGACCTGGTCGTCACCTCCAGCATCGTCGCCTCCCTGCCCGGCCTGGGGATCGAGACCGGCCGCTGGCCGGCGGGCCTGCCGGTGGGCACCGTGGCATCGGTCAGCGAGGGCGAAAACCCGCTGTTCAAGGAGATCGTCGTCCGGCCGGCGGCCTCGTTCGGCGCCCCGGGCGTCGTCTTCGTCGTCCTGGGGCGGGGGGACTGGTTCAACGGCTCCGGGGAGGCGGCACCATGATCTCGCCGCGCCGTCTGGCCCGCTACGCCGTGCTCGGGGTCGTCGTCCTGGCCTGGGAAGGGCTCGTGGGCCCCCGGCTGGGACCCGCCGGCCCCGACCCGGTGCTGGCGATGCTGCTGGTCGTCGCCCTCGCCGACGGGATGCTGGCCGGGACCGTCATGGGGTTCGTCCTGGGCCTGCTGGTCGACCTGGGAATGCCGTCCCTGCTCGGGCTGCACGCCCTGGTGGGAACGGTCACCGGGTTCGGGACGGGCAGGTTCGCCGCGCGGCTGGTGATCGGCTTGCCGGTGGTGGAGTGGAGCGCCGGCGTCGTGGCCGCTCTCGGTTACGGACTCGCCGTGCAGCTGGGCCGGAGCTGGCTGCAGGGAGGGGCGTTCCTCCGGCCGCTGGTGACCCAGGTCGTTCCCGGCGCCGTCCTGACGGGCGTGCTGCTAGTGCTGCTGCTGAGATTGCTGGAGCTGCTCCACCTGCTGGACCACGAGGCATGACCCTGGAGAGGCGGCGACGGGGATGAGTGGCGAGCGAGAGCTGCGCGGACGAATGCTGCGGGGGCTGCTCCTGCTGCTGCTGGGGATCGTCACGGCGAACCTCTTCTACATGCAGATCGTCCGCCACGACCAGTACCGCCGGCTCTCCCTGCAGAACCGCCAGGTCAAGCGCCGCATCCCGGCCCCGCGGGGCCGGATCCTCGACCGCGAGGGGATCGTCCTGGCCGACAACGTCTACCGGGCCGCCATCACCCTACCCCGCAGCAGCCTGACCCCCGCCGGCCCCGACTCGTGCCTGTCGCGCCTGCTGACGTGGTTCGGCCTGCCGGAGGCGGAGACCCTCGAGTCGCTGCTGCGCCAGCGCGATGCCGGCCGCCCGCGGCTGACCCTGACCTCGAGTGCCACCATGGCCCAGATCGCCCTGGTGGAGGAGAGGCGGGACGAGTTGCCGGGGGTCCGGGTCGAGACCCGGACCCGGCGGCGCTACCCCCTGGGGCCCCTGTTCGGACACCTGGTCGGCTACGTGGGCGAGGTCTCCGGCGACGACATCGCCGCCCGTCCCGAGGGGGACTACCGCCCGGGGGACCTGATCGGCCGTGCCGGTCTCGAAGCGGTCCACGAGAGCAGCCTGCGCGGTCGCGACGGCTGGGCCCTGGAGGAGATCGATGCGCTGGGGAGGGTCGTCAGCAGGCGCCGCCAGATCCTGCAACCCGTCCGTGCCGGCGACGACTTGCGGTTGACCCTCTCGGCGGCCTTGCAGGAGAGCCTGGCGGCGGCGATGGCGGGTCGGCGGGGCTGTGCCGTGGCCATGGCGCTGCCGGGGGGCGAGATCCTGGCCGCCGTCAGCCTGCCCTCCTACGATCCCAACCTGCTGGCCAGCGGGATCACGGCCGACCAGTGGCGCCGGCTGACGACCGATCCCGGTCATCCCCTGCTGAACCGCCTGGTCCAGGCGGTCTATCCTCCCGGCTCACCCTACAAGATCGTCACCTCCCTGTGCGCACTGGCCAACGGCGTCGCCACCCCCCACAGCCGATTCGAACCATGCCTGGGGAGCTATCGTTTCGGCAACCGGCTGTTCCGGTGCTGGAAGCGGGGCGGCCACGGCGAGGTCGATCACACCAGGGCCCTGGTCCAGTCGTGCGACGTCTTCTACTACCAGCTGGTCCAGCGGCTCGACCTGGCGAAGCTGGCCGCGACGGCCCACCTGCTGGGCCTGGGCGAGGTCACCGGCATCGGCCTGCCGGGGGAACTCGCCGGCAACATCCCCGATCGCGACTGGTACGACCGGCGCTTCGGTCCGCGGGGCTGGTCGCGGGGCGTGCTGCTCAACAACGCCATCGGCCAGGGCGAGGTCCTGGTGACCCCGCTGCAGATGGTCCTGATGACCGGCCGGGTGGCCACCGGCCTGGCCGACCTGCGGCCCCGTCTCGTCGCCGACGCTCCCGGGGCCGCGCCGGGTCCGTCGATTCCGCTGGCCGTGCCCGGTCCGGCCCTGGACTGGGTACGCCGGACGATGCGCCAGGTCGTCGACATCGGCACCGGTGTCAGGGCCCGCCTGGCCGCCGTCCACGTGGCCGGCAAGACCGGCACGGCCCAGAATCCCCACGGGCAGGACCACGCCTGGTTCGTCTGCTTCGCCCCGGAGGAGGCGCCGCGGGTGGCGCTGGCCGTCATCCTGGAGAACGCCGGCCACGGCGGCGCGGTGGCCGCTCCCGTGGCGGCCCGCTGGCTGCGCGCCTACCTGGCCCAGGAGAGCGGGGAGGGAGGCGGGTGAGCGTGGAGATCAGGACCAGGCTGGGGCGACACGTCCCCGGCGACATCACCCTGCTGCTGGCGGCCTTCGGGCTGCTGTGCGCCTACAGCCTGGCGACCCTCTGGAGCGTCACCGAGGGGATCCACGGCCCCTACGCCGTCATCGCCTCCGGACTGCCCAAGGCGCTCTTCTGGCGCCAGGTCGTCTGGGTGGGGCTGGCCTGGCTGGTGCTGGTCGCGGCGCTGCGGGCACCCCTGCAGTGGTACGAGGAGGCGGCGCCGTTCGCCTATCTTCTCGTCCTGCTGTTGCTGCTGCTCGTCCTGGTCGCCGGCCCGACGGTGGCGGGGGCGCGGCGCTGGTTCGCGCTGGGACCGGTCCACCTGCAGCCCTCGGAGCTGGCCAAGGTGGCCGCCATCCTGATCCTGGCCCGCTGGCTCGGGCATCACGATCCTGACGACAGCGGCACGCGGCCGGTGGCGGGGGCGACCCTGCTGGCGCTGCTGCCGGCCCTGCTCGTCCTGCGCGAGCCCGATCTGGGGACGAGCCTGGTCTTCGTGGCCGTCTGGCTGGTGATGCTCTTCTGGTGGGGGCTGTCGGGGGTGCTGCTGCTGAGCGTCGGCTCGCCGCTGCTGAGCGCCGTCCTGAGCTTCGTCTCCGGGGAGGTCTTGGAGTCCCCCTGGCCGTGGGGAGGCTACATCCTGGTCCTGGTCGTCGTGCTCTGGGTGGCGCGCCTGCGCTTCGTCGAGTCCATCCTGCTGCTGGCCGCGAACATCGTCACCGGTGTCGGGGTCTCCTTCCTCTGGGGGGGGTTGAAGACGTACCAGCAGGAGCGGATCCTGACCTTCTTCAACCCCGGCCGGGACACCTTCGGCGCCGGCTACCAGACCATCCAGTCGAAGGTGGCCATCGGGTCGGGCGGCCTGTTCGGGACCGGCTACCTGCAGGGGACCCAGAAGGGGCTGGCCTTCCTGCCCGAGCGCCATACCGACTTCATCTTCTCGGTCATCGGCGAGGAACTGGGGTTCGTCGGGGCGGTCGTGCTGATCGGCCTGTTCGCCCTGCTGCTCTGGAAGACGATCCGCATCGCCGAGCGGGCTCGCCGACCGTTCTCCTCGCTGGTGGCGATCGGCGTCGCCGGCTACCTTGGTTTCCACGTCGTGGTCAACCTGATGATCACCACGGGACTGCTGCCGGTGACGGGCCTGCCGCTGCCGGTGATCAGCTACGGGGGGTCGAACCTGCTGGTGACGGCCCTGCTGGTGGGGCTGGTGGCCAACATCGGTTCCCGCAGCTTCGAGACCTGACGGAGGAAGAGATGCATCCCCAACTCATCGGTCCGATCAAGAGCTACGGCTTCCTGCTGGCGCTCAGCTTCGCTGTCGGGATCTGGCTGAGCGTCAGGCGGGGGCGGCGCCACGGCCTGGACGAGGAGTCGGTCCTCGACGCCTGCCTCCAGGTCCTGGTCTGGTCCATCGTCGGGGTGCGGCTCTTCTACGTGCTGACCCACCTGTCGGAGTTCCACCCCTGGTACCGGATCTTCTTCATCTGGGAGGGCGGGCTGACCCTCTACGGCGGGATCCTGCTGGCGACGGCGGCGGTGTGGCGCTTCGCCCGCCGGCACGGTCTGCCGTTCCTGGCCATGGCCGACACCCTGGCGCCCCAGGTCGTTCTCGGCATCGGCATCACCCGCATCGGCTGCTTCCTCAACGGCTGCTGCTTCGGCCGCGCCTGCAGCGGCTGGCCCGGGGTGCGTTTCCCCCCGGGCAGTGCCGCGGGAGCCGTCTTCCCGGGACAGACGATCTACCCGACCCAGCTGTTCGCCTCCGCCGCGGGGCTGCTCATCTTCGCCGTGCTGCTGCTGTGGGAGCGCCGCAGTGCCCCGCTCGGGGCCACGTTCGGCCGCTTCCTCGTGCTCTACGGGATCGATCGCTTCGTCGTCGACATGTTCCGCTTCTACGAGCCGGGGGCCGTGGGTCCGCTGGGGCTGACGATCAGCCAGTGGATCAGCATCGGCATGATCGCCGGCGGCCTGTGGGTCCTGCGCGGGACGGCGACGGCCGGGCGGGTCAGCGGGGATGGCTGACGGCGGTGCGGTCGTGAGGCTGTCGCCCCGCGGCGACGGCTGGCTGCGGGACGGTCGCCCCTGGGCACCGCCGGCGCCCCTCTACGCCGTCGTCGGCAAGCCGGTCGCCCGCTCCCTCTCCCCGCCGATGCAGGCGGCCGCCCTGCGCGCGGCGGGCATTGACGCCCTCTACGTCGCCGTCGAGCTGGAGCCGGACCAGTGGCCGCTGTTGCGGGAACGGGCCGGCACGCTCGGCCTGCGCGGGTTCAACGTGACGATCCCGTACAAGGAGACCGTCGTGGCGCTGTGCGACGATCTGACCGGGACGGCGCGCCGGGCCGGGGCCGTCAACACGGTCCGGATCGACGGCACGCGGTGGAACGGGGAGAACACCGACGTGGGCGGCATCGTCGACGTGCTGGCACGGTACGCGCAGGCGCGGCGCGGGCGGGCGCTGGTCTGCGGCGCGGGCGGCGTGGCCCGGGCCGCCATCCTGGCACTGGCGACGCTGCAGTGGCCGGAGATCGTCGTGGCGGCGCGTCCGGGGGACTCGCGCCGGCGGCTGGAGGAGTGGCTGGGCGGGGAGCCGGTGGCCGCCACGGTCAGGGTCGTCGACTGGGGCGACGGTACCGGGACGGGGGACGTGGAGACGGTCCTGGCGGCCGTTCCCGCCGGCGTCGATCCCCGCGTCTGCCTGCCCGACGGGACGCAACCGGGGCTCTGGCTGGATCTGCGCTACGGTGACGGGACGACCCCGCCACCGGAGGGGGTGACGGCATGCCGCGACGGGCTGGAGGTCCTGGTCCGGCAGGGAGAGCGCGCCTTCCGGTGGTGGCACGGCCGTCCCTCCCCGCCGGGAGTCATGGGCGCCGCCCTGGGCCTCCGCGACGGCTGATCCGGTCCCTGGCCGGTGCCCTGCTCGATGTGCTGCTGCCTCCGTCCTGCACCATCTGCGGCCTGCCCCTGCCGTCGGCGGCCTGGCCGGCCTGCGCGGCGTGCCGGGCCGGCCTGCGCGACGGGCCTCCGCTGCGGCGCCTCCTGGTCGCAGGGGACGAACCGGTCCTGCCGGCCTGGGGCGGGAGGGCCAGCGGCCGGGATCTGGTCGAGCTGATCGGCGCCTGGAAGTACGGCGGCGCCCGGCGGGTGGCGCCGCTGGCGGTCCGGATGGCGCGACGGGCCGCGCGCCGGGCGGTGGCCACGGACGGGCCGGTGGACCTGCTGGTCCCGCTGCCGCTGCACCACGGCCGGGAGCGGCGCCGCGGCTTCAACCAGGCGGCGGTGCTGGCGGCTGGGATCGCCAGCGAGCTGTGTGTCCCGGTGGAGGTGTCGCTCCTCCGTCGGCGGCGGGCCACCGCCCAGCAGGCGCGCATCCCCGCCGACGATCCGCGGCGGGCGCTCAACGTCTCCGGCGCCTTCGTCGCCGCGGCAGCCGCGGGCGGCACGCCCCGGCGGATCGGCCTGGTGGACGACCTGGTCACCAGCGGTGCCACGGCCCTGGCTGCCGCTGCCGCCCTGCGGCAGGGGGGATGGGAGGTGGGCTGGATCGTCTGCTGCGGCCTGCGCCAGCCGGTGCGCGGGACGCCTTGACACCTCCTGGGGCGACCCCTACCATGCCGCCTGGGCCAGCATCACCACATCAGGAGGCGGTACCGATGAACGTCAAGGGTCTGTCGCAGCTCCAGCCCCGGGACCAGACGGTCCTGATGCGCGTCGACTTCAACGTGCCCCTGTCCGCAGACGGTACCATCACCGACGACACCCGGATCCGGGCGGCGCTCCCCTCCATCGAGACCATCCTGCAGGGAGGCGGTGCCCTGGTCCTGGTCAGCCATCTGGGCCGACCCAAGGGAAAGGTCGTCCCGGAGCTGAGCCTCCGACCGGTCGCCGATCGCCTGGCCGAACTCGTCGACGCGCCGGTGCGCTTCGCCGACGACTTGGTGGGCGAGTCGGCACGGGACCTGCGCTCGAAGCTGCAGCCGGGGGAGATCCTGCTGCTGGAGAACGTCCGCTTCGAGCCGGGGGAGACCAAGAACGATCCCGACCTGGCCGCGGCCCTGGCGTCGCTGGGGACCTGCTACGTCAACGACGCCTTCGGGACCGCCCACCGCGCCCACGCCTCGACCGTCGGCGCCGCCCGCCACTTCGCGCGGCGCTATGCCGGCCTGCTGATGGAGAAGGAGCTGCGCAACCTGGGGCGCCTGCTGGAGAACCCGCCGCGTCCCTTCGTGGCCATCCTCGGCGGGGCCAAGATCAAGGGCAAGGTGGAGGTCATCGAGAACCTCCTCGACCTGGTCGACACCCTGCTCGTCGGCGGCGGGATGATCTTCACCTTCTTCCGGGTCCACGGCCTCGAGGTGGGGGACAGCCTGGTCGACGAGGAGAGCCTGCCGGTGGCCGAGGCGATCCTGAAGAAGGCGGAGCACAGCCGGGCCCGGCTGCTCCTGCCCGAGGACTGCGTCATCGCCGACGCCTTCAGCAACGACGCCGACCGGCGCGAGGTCCTGGTGACCGACATCCCGCCCGGCTGGCAGGGGCTGGACATCGGGAGCAAGACCGTCGCCCGTTTCAGCGATGTCGTCGCCGGCGCGGGGAGCGTCTTCTGGAACGGTCCCCTGGGCGTGTTCGAGCTGTCGGCCTTCGCCGCCGGCACCCGCGCCGTCGGTGAGGCCGTCGCCGCCGCCACCCGGCGCGGCGCCCATACCGTCGTCGGCGGGGGGGACTCGGTGGCCGCCGTCAACCAGCTCGGCCTGGCCGGGGACATCACCCACATCTCCACCGGGGGCGGTGCCTCGCTGGAGTTCATGTCGGGCCGGGACCTGCCTGGCGTGGTCGCCCTCGCGGACGACGGCGGAAGTTGACAACGCCGGGCCGTCGTGTTAGTTTCCACGACGGCCGCCGGGGAACCGGTGGCATTTCCATTGTGAACATCCAGCCTGGGAGACGGGGGCGATGTACATCATCCTGACCGTACTGCACGTCATCATCAGCATCCTGCTGATCATCACGGTGCTGATGCAATCCAGCAAGGGCGACGGCCTCTCCGGCGCCTTCGGCGGCGGGGGCGGCCTGCCCCAGCAGATGCTCGGCAGCCGCGGCATGACGACGGCCCTGCACAAGGCGACCATCTACCTGGCGACCGGCTTCTTCCTGACGTCGGCCCTGCTGTTCATCGTCGGCGGCCGCCGCGGCACGGTCACGGTCAAGGACGTCGTCTCGCAGGCCCGCCAGTCCGGCGAGCTGCCCGCTCCCGTCGAGGCGCCGCTGACGCCCATCGGCGGACAGCAGGCCGGGAGCACCGCGGGGGGCGCCGGTGGTCCGGGACAGGAGACGTCGCAGCAGCAGGACGGCGGCCAGCAGTGATTCGTGCTCGGGTGGTGGAATTGGTAGACACGCTATCTTGAGGGGGTAGTGGCCACAAGCCGTGCGGGTTCAAATCCCGCCCCGAGCACCATGGACGAGAGGAGGATCATCTGATGATCCTCCTCTTTTTTGTTTGACACATTTTTCCGGACACGAGGATAATGCCTCGACTGGTTCGTGAGCCCGTGACGCGAGACCAGCCGAGGGCCGCCCGGCACCGCGACTCGCAGACGCGGGACCGGCGAGGGACCGACGGCGAATGTCACGGAAACGGAAGGAGCCAGTGACAGACAATTCGCCGGCCGTTCGTGGGTGCGCCAGACGGCCACGGAAGGGAAGTCAGCAAGAGAGGTCCATGATGGAGGAGAGTCTGAAGCTGGCAGCGACGACGGGCAAGAAGACCGCGCGCAAGGCGACGAAGAAGAAGGTGGCCAAGAAGACCACCAAGAAGAAGGTCGCCAAGAAGGCCACGAAGAAGGTCGCCAAGAAG
>CAYTEO010000032.1:27507-30290 GCA_964436825.1 uncultured Fibrobacteraceae bacterium
CGCCAAGAAGACGACGAAGAAGAAGGCGACCAAGAAGACCGCGAAGAAGAAGTAGGCGCGACCGCGTCACCGGAGAGAAGGACCGCCGCCGCCGGGAGACGGCGGCGGTCCTCTACGTGATCGGGTCGGACGGCAGCGGCGCCGGGATCAGCGGAACGGCTTGACGTCGAAAACCTTCGTCAGGCCGATCGTCGCGGTCATCATCGTGACCTGCTGGCTGTAGTTCACTTCCTCGGTCTCGAAGGGATAGGTGGCCGCCGACAGGCGCGCGTCCAGCTGGAGCCCCCTGCCCAGCGGACGCAGCAGACCGCCGTAGAGGTTGAAGTAGAGGCCGGTCTTGTCCTCCAGGGCCGTGAAGCTGTTGATGACCCCACCGATGCCGAACCCGAAGTAGGGTGTCAGTCCGAGGAAGGCGAGCTGGCGGGTGTCGTAGGTGAGGTCCATGCCGGCCATGTAGGACTTGAAGCCCGTGTCGACCCAGCCCTCCTCCTCGGTCCCGTAAACCCGCTCGCCGGTGGGCTCCCCGTCCTCGATCCGTTCCAGCGAGAGGATGGCGTCACCCCGGGAGACGGCGAACCTCAGGTCGATGTGGAACTCGTCGGAGAGGTAGAACCCCACATCGCCGTAGAAGGTGCTGCCCGCGTCGATCTCCTTGCGGGGGGCGGACAGGCCGTTGGGGTTGTCGTGGGTGCCTGTCCCCATGGGGAGGATGGTGCCGTTGAACAGGGTGATGTCGAAGGTGTGGTCCGCGACCTGGGCACGTTCGCTCATCGGCGGCAGCTCGTAGTAGGTGTCGCCGGAGTAGTACCCGCCACCGAAGGAGAGGGAGATCTTCTTGATGCTCGAGGTATACTGCGGCTCCTGTTGCTCCTGGTCCCCGGTCGTCTGGGCGGTGACGCAGGCGGCGACGAGCAGGGCCGCCATGCCGAACAGGACGCTGAATCGGATCCGTGTCATGCGAGAACCTCGTGTTGGGACGGGTCGATCGCCATCGCTTGCCTGTGGACCGGGTGGGGCTGCGACATGGTGCCGCTCGGTCGCACCACGGTAATGCACCCCCGGCGGGCGGGCAAGCCCTTTGTCCGCCGCGGCGGTGCTCCTGAAAGATAGGGGATCACCGGCGGCGGGACAAGGGACCCTCGTTGACAGGACCTGCCGCGGCTTATATCATTGCTCCTCGGTCTCCGAGAGGCCGGTCACGCTGAGAACCGGCCTCTCCGGCTCCCTGATCCCCGGTGCCACCCCTTGTCAGACGGGAGGACGTAACTTGGCAATCTATCCCCTGGACAAGATCCGCAACGTTGCCCTGATCGCGCCCCACGGCGTGGGCAAGACGAGCCTGGCCGACGCCATGCTCCACGTTTCCGGCAAGGTGGGCCGCCGGGGCAGCGTCGACGACGGCTCCTCGGTCTTCGACTACCTGGACGACGAGCTGGACAAGAAGCAGACGATGTCGGCCAGCCTGGCCTGGACCGAGGTGGACGGCACCAAGATCAACATCATCGACACGCCGGGGGTCCACGACTTCCGCTGCGACATGTACGCCAGCCTCGAGGTCGTCGACGGCGTCCTGTTCCTGGTCAAGGCGGACGGGGGACTGGAGGTCTCCAGCGACGCCCTCTGGCGCACCATCCGCGAGCGGGAGCTGCCCACGCTGGTGGTCCTGTCCCGCATGGACAAGGAGCACGCCGCCTTCGATGAGGCGCTCTCCGGGCTGCAGTCCCGTCTCAAGGGGACGGTCGTGCCGGCCCAGCTCCCCATCGGCGGCGGCGACTCCTTCACCGGCGTCGTCGACCTGATCACCGGCCAGGCCTGGTCCCTCGCCGACGGCAAGCGCCAGCAGATGGACGTGCCGGCCGACATGGCGGACCAGGTGGCCGCGGCCCGCGAGGAGCTGATGAACGCCGCCGCGGAGACCGACGACGAGCTGGTCGAGAAGTTCCTGGAGGTGGGTAGCCTCACCGAGCAGGAGATCGCCCAGGGACTGGCCGCCGGTGTCGCCGCCGGCAGCGTCTTCCCCGTCTTCCTCACCGCCGCCTGGAGCGAGGTCGGTGTCGCCACGCTGCTGGAGGCGATCGTCAAGCTGCTGCCCTCGCCCGCCTACCGCGGCGAGCTGCGCGGCCACAAGCCCGACGATCCCGAGACCGAGGTCGCCGTCCCCATCCAGGCCGACGGCCCGACCGTGGCCTACGCCTTCAAGTACCAGCGCGAGACCCAGGGCGGCGACCAGACCTGGCTGAAGGTCTGGACCGGCGGCCTGAAGTCCGGCGACAACCTGGTGACCGCCGCCGGCGGCAGCGAGCGGATCGGCCAGCTCAACCTGGCGGTGGGCCGCGCGCGGGAGAAGGTCGACGCCGTGGGCGCCGGCGACATCGTCCTGGTCGCCAAGATGAAGAGCAGCCCCACCGGCACGACCCTGTTCACGCCGGGCAGCGACATCGCCCTGCCCCAGGTCCGCTTCCCCGCGCCCACCAGCGCCGAGGCCATCTTCCCCGCCAACGCCGGGGACGAGGACAAGATGGGGGTCAGCCTCAACAAGATCCGCGAGGAGGACCCGTCGTTCGAGGTGCGCCACGAGCCGGAGCTGAGCCAGACGCTGCTGATCGGCCAGGGCGAGATGCACATCGCCTCGATCATCGAGCGGCTGAAGCGACTCTACAACGTCGAGGTGGAGCGCAAGCGTCCCCGGGTCGCCTTCAAGGAGACGATCAAGGGCACGGCCGAGGTCCAGGGCCGCTACAAGAAGCAGACCGGCGGCCGCGGCCAGTTCGGCGACGTCTGGC
>CAYTEO010000033.1:0-29902 GCA_964436825.1 uncultured Fibrobacteraceae bacterium
CGCGCCGTCTTCGGCGACTACATCAGCGTCTACGACATCCAGCGCGCCGTGGCCGACGGGGCCACCGTCCCCATCTACTACGAGAGCCGCCTGGCCAGGCTGGAGCTGGCGGAGGACGAGAAGCCGCGCATCGACCCCGAGTTCGAGGAGGTCACCGAGGGGGAGGAGGTCGCGCGCAAGGAGCGGCTCAAGACCCGGTGGGCGCGCCTGGAGGCCATCGTCGGCGCCGAGAAGCGCCTGGCGCTCATCGCCCGCGACCTGGTGGAGCACTACGAGCGGCGTTGCGAGGCGCTGGATGGCAAGGCGATGGTGGTGGTGATGAGCCGCCGCATCGCCGTGGAGCTCTACCGGCAGATCGTCGACCTGCGGCCGGAGTGGCACGGCGAGACCGACGAGACCGGCGCCATCAAGGTGGTGATGACCGGCTCGGCCGCCGACCCCCCGGACTGGCAGCCCCACATCCGCAACAAGGCGCGCCGCGAGGCGCTGGCCCAGCGCTTCCGCGACCCGGACGATCCGCTGCGCCTGGTCATCGTGCGCGACATGTGGCTCACCGGCTTCGACTGCCCCAGCCTGCACACCATGTACCTGGACAAGCCCATGCGCGGGCACGGGCTGATGCAGGCCATCGCCCGCGTGAACCGGGTCTTCCGCGACAAGCCGGGCGGCCTGGTGGTGGACTACCTGGGCATCGCCGACGAGCTGAAGCAGGCGCTGGCCACTTACACAGAGGCCGGCGGCCAGGGGAAGACCGCCCTCGACCAGGCCGAGGCCGTGGCCGTGATGCAGGAGAAGGTGGAGATCTGCCGCGGCCTGTTCCACGGCTTCGACTGGTCGGCGTGGCTCTCCGGCACGCCGCAGGAGCGCCTCTCCCTGCTGCCGGCCGCCCAGGAGCACATCCTCGCCCAGCAGGACGGCAAGGCGCGCCTCCTGCGCGCGGTCACGGACCTGTCGCGGGCGTTCGCCCTGGCCGTCCCCCACGAGGCGGCCCTGGCCGTCCGCGACGAGGTCGGTTTCTACCAGGCCGTGCGCGCCGTGCTGGCCAAGCCCGCCCCCGGCGAGCGACGCACCGACGAGGAGCTGGAGCATGCCATCCGCCAGATCGTCTCCCGGGCGGTCGTCTCCGACGAGGTGGTGGACATCTTCGCCGCGGCGGGCCTCAAGAAGCCGGATATCTCCATCCTGTCCGACGAGTTCCTGGCCGAGGTCCGCGGCCTCCCCCAGCGCAACGTGGCCGTGGAGCTGCTGCAGCGGCTACTGAAGGGAGAGATCCGCGAACGGCGCCGCCGCAACGTGGTGCAGGCGCGGTCCTTCGCGGAGCTGCTGGAGCAGGCCATCCGCAAGTATCAGAACCGCGCCATCGAGACGGCCCAGGTGATCGAGGAGCTGATCCAGCTCGCCCGGGACATGCGCGAGGCCGGGCGGCGCGGCGAGGACCTCGGCCTCACCGAGGACGAGGTGGCCTTCTACGACGCGCTCGAGACCAACGACAGCGCGGTGCAGGTCCTGGGCGACGAGACTCTGAAGACCATCGCCCGCGAGCTCGTGGCGACCATTCGCCGGAACGTCACCATCGACTGGACGATCCGCGAAAACGTGCGGGCCCAGCTCCGGGTGTACGTGAAGCGTATCCTGCGCAAGTACGGCTACCCGCCGGACAAGCAGGAGAAGGCCACGCGGACGGTGCTGGAGCAGGCGGAGGTGCTGTCGGAGATGTGGGCGGCGTGATCCGGAGCGGAACGATGAAACGAGCAGCGAAACCCACCGACTGGAAGATCAAGCCCATGCCCCCGGAGAGAAGCACGATCTCCCTGGACCGGGCCTTCACGCCAGAAGAGATGGAGCGCATCCGGATGGGGGTCATCCCCAGGGAGATGGAGGACAAGTGGTTCATCTACTGGAAGGACGACGTCCTCCTCCTCCATCGCCTGTATGAATTCCCAACCGACGAGCCATCCCTCGAGAAGAGAGCTCTGCAGAGCTGGGCCCTGCTGGGGAGGGCGATGCTGGGCCAGTTTCCGGATGACGAGTGAGCTGGGCATCGGTGACCATGGCGCGGGAGCGGGCACCAGCAGGATGATCACCAGAAGCAGATACCGCCCCCTCGCCTGGTCCGCCGCGGCCCTCGCCCTCCTGGCGCCCTGGCTGGCCATGCGGTTCACCGACCAGGTCGCCTGGGACGTGACCGACTTCGCAGTCTTCGGTGCTCTCCTGGTTGGTGCCGGGCTCGTCGTCGGAATCGTCGGCGCATGCCTCGCCCGCTTCCGCTCCCGCGGCCTGGCTGTTCCGCCGCGAGGCACGGGGGACCGGGGCCCCCACCTCGTGACGGTGACGGCGGTTCCGGTTATCATCCCCGGGCCCGCCGTCACGTAGATGCCAACCGGTCAACCGCCCCTCCGCCGGAAGGACTGCCATGCTTCGTCCCCGACACCGCCGACTGCTGGTGCTCGCCCTGGTCGCCCTGGTCTGGGTCCTCTCCCACCGGGGGGACCGCACGTCCACGGTCGCGACGTGCGACGACCTCGCCGCCGCCTTCGCCGCCCACCGCAGCGGGGTGGAGCTGACGGTCACCGGCACCGTGGACCGGATCCTGGCCGACGACACCGAGGGGCGTCGCCACCAGCGCTTCATCGTGCGCACCGCCGACGGGATGACGGTCCTGGTGGCCCACAACATCGACATCGCGCCGCGTGTCCCCCTGCAGCGCGGCGACACCGTGACCGTCCGCGGCGAGTACGAGTGGAACGACCGGGGCGGGCTGCTGCACTGGACCCACCACGATCCCGACGGTCGTCACGAGGCCGGATGGGTGGAGGTCGGCGGGCGCCGCTATCGCTGAGCGTCACGGCCAGCGCACCCGGGTGCCGTTGACCGGTGTATCGATACCGGGTTATCATGCGGCCGATCGCTCCACTTCCCCCCACAAGGGAGCTGCCGCACCCGTGACCAATACCGGCAACATCGCCACCCTGATCACGATCATCTACGGGCTGATGCTCACGGACCTGTTCGCCAGCGTCCATCGCCTGCTCAGGAACCGTCACCGCGTCCGCTGGCACTGGCTCCCGCTGGCGGTCGCCTGGTATGTCCTGGCGATCGTCCTGAAGAACTGGTGGGGGCTGGTCTTCATCGACAGCAGTGGAGGCTGGGAAAGCGGCTGGGTTTTCCTCTTCTACGGCCACCTGCTCTTCCTGCTCTACCTGGTCGCCTCTGCTGTCCTGCCCGACGACGTACCCGCTGGCGGTCTCGATCTGCTGGAGTTCTACCTCGATACGCGCCGGCACTTCTGGGGGCTACTGGCGGCAGTGCACCTGACCTTGCTGGTGTTCGCGCTGCTGCGGCCGTTCATCTCGGGTCAACCTCCCAACTGGCTGGCGGCCGCGTCGAACACCGTGATGGGCGGCATCGCCCTGTCCCTGTCCCGGACCCGCCGGCAGGGCTACCACGCGGTGGTCGTGGTCCTGCTGATCGCGATGACCATCGTCGAGATGGTGGAGCGGTTCTGAGAGAGCCCCCCGGCAGAACCGGAGGTAACACGATGAACACGAGGGAATTCCTGCAGGAAGCGGCGATCACCATCCCGGTGGCGTTCGCGGTCACGGCCGTCATCACCTACGCCTACAGCCTGCTCGTCCACGGCCAGGGGAGGGTGAACTGGGAGACCGCCTTCCAGCTCGGATTCATCCTGGGGATCGTGCTGCCGTTGACGCGTTCGCCTCGAAAGACTTGATCGATCGTTCCGGAACTGCATCCCAGGACGCAGTTCCGGAACTATTCTTCAAGCGGTCATGGCCGAGCACACAGTAACACCGTCGATTCGCTCTCCGCGATGAGACAGATCCTTCCATGCGGTGACACGCGCACCATGCCGGGTCGAACCAGGGAGGGCAGTGCCCAGCAACCGTCCCGCGACCAGTCATCCGCGTAGTGGTAGAGCAAGCCCTCGCCTCCTTGCTCCGGGTAATGGACGACCCAGTACCCTCCGCGCGGATCCCGGCAAGCATCACTGACCGTCTTCTTGAAGTGGAAATCGTCCTGGAAGCGTCCACCGCCCAGGCCGAGATCGACGATTTCACCGCTTGCGCCTGATACGCCCACCAGCAGGGCTCTGCCATCGAATGTGTCGAGCAACAGACGTCCATCCCCGGCGGCAGGCAGTAGCAACCAGCTAGTCCGACGGACGAAGTCGCGGAGGCTTCCCCTGCTGGCATGCCGGGGGCCGAAGCGTGCAACCATCTCTCCCTGGTGATCGAAGACGATGCCAACCCGACCCGGATCTCCGGTGGTTCCCGCGAATCCATTCTGCGACACCATCAGGTTGGTCGTCTGGTGAGCAAAGGGCTGCAGTCGCCGGTAGTTACCGTCCAAGTCGTAGATGACGGCCCCCCTCGGCACTACCACCCAGATCTCGTCGTCCACGACGAGCAGTTGTGTGGGATTGCTCAGGCGCCCCGGTGCCTCACCACAACCGCCGAAGAAGAACAGGAACTCCCAGTCCGGCGAGAAGACGGCGACCGTGCAGTCGCCGCCATTCAGGAGATAGGCCCGGCCGTCCGCGGTCCAGACCAGATCGATGGGACGGTACAGCACCAGCGACGTGTCCGTCTCGGCAACCGTCGCCAGGACGGTCAGTGGTTGGCAAGGCGTCCCGCCGCATGCTGTGATCGCAGAGGTCGCAAGGAGCAGGCCAAACAGCGGGGACCACCACCGCCATCCAGTCCCCCCCTGCCACATCACGAGCCGCTCGCCCCCTCGACGACGATCTCGTGCTCCACCGTCGCCGTGGACTTCAGCATGGCGCTCACCGAGCAGTACTTGTTGGCCGACAGTTCCACGGCGCGGCGGACCTTGTTCTCCGGCAGGTCGCCCTTGGCGACGTAGCGCAGCCGGATGGCCGTATAGACCTTGGGGTGGTCGTCCGCTCGGTCGGCGTCGATCTCCACCCGCAGCCCCTCCAGCGGCAGGCGCATCCGCTGCAGGATGGAGACGACATCGAATGCCGAGCAGGCCGCCAGCGCATGCAGGACCATCTCCATGGGGGTCGGCCCGGCACCGCCGCCCCCCTTCTCCACCGGCAGGTCGAACTGGCTGCGACGGCCGTCGGGAGTCTGACCGACGAAATGGAACTCTCCCTCCCAGGTGACGATGTGGGCGCTCATGCTCTCTCCTCCCCGGACTCCCCGCCCCGGTCGCGCTGGAAATGCATCCTCCGCTTGACGCGCCCGCGGACGCGCGGCAGGTCCTCGAAGTAGTCCCCCCGCCGCATCAGGGCGTTGATCTCCGCCCCGAGCAGGAAGATGAACCCCGAGAGCCACAGCCAGACCAGCAGGATGATGACCGCGGCGATGGAACCGTAGGTGACGTTGTAGTTGCCGAAGCTGCGCACGAAGAGGCGGAACAGGGACGAGGCACCGAACCACAGGACCGTGGCCGTCACCGCCCCGGGCATGATCCAGACGTAGCGCTGCTTCGCCTCGGGGGCCACGTAGTACAGGATCGAGAAGCCGACCAGGTCCAGCAGCAGGATGACCGGCACCCGCAGGTGGGTCCAGACCGTCTCCCCCTCCCCCGCCAGGCCGATGGCCTGGAAGATCTTGTGGGAGATCTGGGGACCCGAGAGGATCAGCACCGTCGAGGCGATGACGAACCCGCTGAGCACCAGCGTCAGCAGGATGGACAGCAGCTTCTGGTAGGCGATGTTCCGCCTGGGGTGGATGTTGTAGGCGCGGTTGATGGTGGTGATCAGCGCCCCCACGCCCATCGATCCCGACCAGAGGGCCGCCAGCAGACCGAACCCCAGCAGGCCGCCCTGCCTCTGGCTCAGCACGGCGCGAACAGTGTCGGCCACCATGTCGTAGGCGGCCGGCGGCAGGGTCTCGCTCATGGACTTCAGGACCTGGTCCGGCTGCAGGACCGGCAGGTAGCTCAGCAGGCTCAGCAGGAACAGCAGGAACGGGAACAGGCTCAACAGCATGAAGTAGGCGATCTGGGCCGCCATCCCCATGCAGTCGTCGTAGCCGATCTCCCGCTGCAGGCGACGCAGGAACAGGCCCCACCGCCGCAGCCGTCGTTGCCAGGTAGCGCTCATGACCGCCACAGGATGGGGGCTCGCGGAGGAAAAATCAACGACCGCGCCTGACGGCTGGCCCCCCGGCCCGCCGGTGACCATCTTGTCGCCATGACACACGACCCCCGCCATCGGTCCGCCCACCCATCCATCGACCCGACCCTGGAGCGGCTGACAGTCCGCCGTTACCTGCTGGGGATGGTCTGCCAGGGTGTCTGGTGGGCCGGCTACATCCTGCTACCGTACGTCCTGGCCAAGTCGCTGGCCGCCCCGGGCTGGCTGGTGACCGTGGCCGCCACCCTGGAGACCAGCGGCATGCTGCTGGCCCTCTACTGGGGGCAGCTGCTGCAGCGCGGCGGGCGGCGCCGCTGGCTGGTGCGGGCCGGCCTGGGCGGGCGGGTGGTCCTGCTGCTGGCGCTGCTGGTGCGGGGACCGTGGTCGTTCGTGGCGCTGCTGGTGCCGGTGCACTTCTTCGCCTCGCTGGTCTACCCGGCCCAGAACGCCATCCTGCAGGCCAACATCCGGGCGGACCGCCACGGGCGGGTCTTCGGCCGCGGGGCACTGGTCCAGCACCTGACCGCGGCGGCCACCAGCGTGGTCGTGGGGCACGTGCTGCGGGCCGACCCGTCGCTGTTCCGGCTGGTCTACCCCGTGATCGGCGTGGTGGGGTTCGGCTACCCCTGGCTGCTGGCCCGCCTGCCCCGACCCGCCGGCGACACCGCGCACGACCCGGACGATGTCTTCACCGTGCCTCGCCTCCCCCTGGGGCCTGTCCGCTGGCGGCGGCTGGCCGGTGCCCTGGTCACACCGCTGCGCGAGGCCGCGGCCGTCTACCGCCGCGACCGCGCCTTCCTCTGGTACGAGGCGAGCTTCATGGTCTACGGCCTGGCCTACATGATGCTGGTGCCGGTGGTGCCGCTGTTCTTCACCCGCGAGCTGCACCTGCGGTACGACGAGATCGCCAACGCGCGCGTGCTGATCGCCTCGCTGGGGGTGGCCCTGCTGGGACCAGCCGCCGGCCGGCTGATGGACCGGATCGATCCGGTGAGGCTCAGCGCGCTGTCGTTCGCCGTGGTGGCCCTCTATCCGCTGTCGCTGGCGATCGGGACGGCGCTGGGGATCACCGACCCCGCGGCGACCGCCTACCTGGCCTTCGGCCTCTACGCCCTGGGCATGGCCGGGATCAACGTCACCTGGAACGTGGGATCGATCAGCTTCGCCCCGCCCGGCCAGGGAGGCTACTACCAGGGAATCCACGTGGCGATGGTGGGCGTGCGGGGCGTGGTCGGCCCGGCGGTGGGGTTCACCGTCCAGCGGCTGTTCGGCTACCGGGAGGTCTTCCTGGCGGCCACGGGGCTTTTCCTGCTGGCGGCGGCCGGATCATGGCTGCTGGCGCGGTGGCGGGCACGGGGAACGAGGTCCGTCCGATGACGGGGTCGCGGCACGCACCGTCCCCCGGCACGCCTCCCCCCGGGTCCCCCGACATGCACCGGCCTCACCGCACCAGCAACACCGGCGCGCTCACGCTCCGGCCGCCCACCGTGCACCGCGCCACGTAGCGACCGCCGGCCAGCCGTACCCCGCCGGGACCGCGACCGTCCCACTCCCAGGTCACCGCGGCTCCCGCCGCCACCGAACGCTCCGGCAGCGATGCCACCCGGCGACCCGCCAGGTCGTACAGCGACACCCGGGCCGTCCCCGCCGCCGGGCTCTCCAGCCGCAGCCGCACCACGCCCCCGCCGGCCACCGACGCCGCCAGGCGCAGCATCCCCGCCGCCACGCACTCCGGCGTCACCGTCTGCCGCCACAGCTCCGTCCAGCCCTGTTCCCCCGGCAGCACCAGCCGGTACGTGCGCGCCGCCGGACCCTCGGCACACGCCCGCGCATCCCGTGCCAGCCAGGTGCCATCGGGCTGCTGCGCCAGCGGCAGCGCGCGCACCCCCTCACCGGTCACCACCTCGGCCCGCAGGCCGGACGCCTCGCCCCCCAGACACCAGCGCAGCACCGCCGTCCCGGACTCCCAGGTCAGATCGCCGGACTGGACGAGGGTGGGGACGATGTCGTCGGTGTGGAGGATGAACAGGTAGCCGTCGTTTGTCCCACGCAACGTGTCAGCCAGGGCATCCGGCGTCACCGGCAAACCGGAGATCACACCGTCCACGGGAAACACATTCCCCGTCCCGATCAGCCTCCCCGGCAGCAGGGCCAGGTCCCAGCCACAGATCGCCTCTGGCCCTCCGAAGTAGCTCACCCACCGCAGCGCACCGTCCTCACCCACCGACGCCATCAGCCCGTTCAGCCGCTCCCCGTCGAGTGCACCCTGGTAGGCATCCGGGGTCACCGGCAGATCGGGAGAGTCCGTCGACGTGTACAGGAACAGCCGCCCGCAATCGTCTCGTCGGAAGCCGACATGATCGCCCGGGTAGTAGCCGTCGTTCCCCGATCCTCCCAGGAACCCACACCAGTCCAGCGTCCGTCCCCCACCGGACAGGCTTCCCACCACCACATCGTACGGGCCACCATGGTAGCTTCCGCCCCAGCTCGTCCCCCGCACAGGGTAGTCCGGGGAACTGGTCATCCCCGCGAAGTACACGTGGTCCGCAGTCGCCGCCACCGCGGAAAGCCGGAAGTTGTAGGACGACCCACCGATGTATGTCCCCCACCGGAACGTCCCGTCCGGCTCCAGGCACTGGATGTAGTGGCAGCTATAACCATTGGTGTCTGTCTGGAACGCGTCCTCCGACAGCGGCACGCGCTCGTACGCGCTGCCCCCCAGGATCACGTTGCCTTCGGGTGAGAGAGCGATGGATTCGATGCCCATCTTACCGACATCCACCAGCCAGACCAGGGAGCCGTCCCGGTCGTCCAGCTTCAACACGTAGGCGCCACCGGGATTGGGCAGCAACTGGCCCGTCACCGGAAACGTCGCATGATCCGCCACGTAGCCGGCGGCGTAGACATAACCCGCGGGATCGTGGATGACCTTCCAGGTGCCATCCATATCGATGTCGCTGCTGCCTTCCGAATCGACATAGGTGAATCACCGCAGTACCCTCAGGTCGGGACTCAGCGAGCCGACGAACCCCTTGGCCCCCACCCCGGGCGACGGCTGGAAGGCGCCGGCCGTCCCGGGGATGTCATCCGAATACGTCTGGCCGACCACGTAGACATTACCCGCCGCATCTCCGGTCACGTCGTTGATGGTTTCACCCTTCAAGCCACCGAAATAGGTTGATGCCAGCAACGTGTGTCCTGTGGCATCGAACACCGTGATGATGCCATCGGTGTAATAGGATGCCGGCATCTCCTCCCGCCAGACGCCCGGTGTGATCGGATAGTCCAGGGATGTCGTTTGTCCGGCCGTGACGATCATCCCATGTCCCACCCACACCGCCTTCAACAGGTCGCTGTAGCTCCCACCGACGTACGAGCAGTACTCCAGCATTGCCCCCGGCTGGGCCGACACCGGCGCGACTAGCCCGAGTAGTAGCAGTCCCGTCACCCACAGTCTCCGTCCCATGACCCACCTCATTTCAGCAACGCCAGCTTGCCGACCTGCACCCGCCCGCCGACAACCGACCGGTAGAAATACACTCCCGAAGCAACCGGCACGCCATGACCATCCCGGCCGTCCCAGCTCCACTCGTGCTGCCCCATGTCGTACTCGCCACCGGCCAGCTTCTTCACAACGCGGCCCTTCAGGTCCGGGTGGTTCAGGTCGAACCCGCTGTCGATGATCGCCACCACCACGCTGGAATCACCCGTGGTGATCGCCCAGGCTCGGTCAAGTCCCAGCAGCGGCAGGTACCACTGCCGGTAGTGCTCGATCGGCAGGTACTGCGGATCGTCACACCCCTCGTGATGGTGATTCAGCTCCCAGCGGAAGGAGTGGTTGTACCAGTAGTCGTTGGGCTCCACGACATGTGGCGTCGCCAGCGGACCTACCGTTCAGCTCTCGGTGGCATAGTCCACCGAGGGATCGGCCTCCAGGTCCGTGCAGATGCTCTTGACGTCGTCGCTGTCGGAGAACACCAGCCAGTAGACATTCGTCAGGCAGGCATCCGGGGTGTGCCAGAGCTGCCGGCCCCACTTGAAACCCGTGCTGGACAGGATCCCCTTCACGCTCCCGTACTTGCAGCTGTCCAGGCTCGTGAAGACGAAGTCACCGTCGGCGCCGAACGCCTTGTCGGCCTTGTTCACAAACGACACGATGACGTGCTGGTCGGCCGCACTGTCACTGGCGGCGCCCATGCCCACGAGCAGGATCAGAAGGAAGGAAGGAAGGAAGGAAGCAATCCTCGTGCGAAACGTTTCACTCGCCCATGCGGCAGACACACCATGAAGACCTCCCTGGTGGAAGCTCACGTGATGCGAATGTGCGGGCGAGTGGAATGATCCTACCCCAGCCGTCTCCACGTGTCAACCACCGTGCCATACCGCCGCCGGTCTGCCGGGCATCCTCAAGGCAACACTAGCCGGTACCCCACCACCTCCGTCTGCACCGCCGGGCCCTCGCCGGCCGGTGGCATGGGATCGGCCGTCCGGCAGAACGGAGTGTCCCGGTATCCCTTGACCAGCACACAGCGGTCGGGAGCCAGGAAGAACAGCTCGTCCCGCCCGCGGACCCCCGCGCACGTCACGGCGATGGGCGGCAGCGGCGTGCCCTCGGCGTCGTAGCGCAGGTACCAGGTCATCGCCCCGTCCACCGGCGGCGGGGCGGACGGCTCCACCCAGAGCTGCCCGTCGGGGTAGGCCAGCAGGCGGCGGATGGCCGGCTCGTCGGGGAGCAGCTCCACCGCCATCTCGTACGGCAGGCTGCGGAAGCGACGGTCCAGGCGGCGGCGCAGCTCCGCGAGCCGGGCCTCGCTCCGGTGCGGGGCGGTGAGCCCGGTGTCGATGCGACGCACCGCGTGGCCGGCGCGGTCCAGCAGCAGGATCGTGCCTTCGTCGCGCCGGGGGGCGATGGCCAGCAGTCCGTCCGCGGTGACGGTCCAGCGCCCGAACAGCACGCCGTCGTGCTCCTGCCAGGTGCGCGACGCCACCTTCCGGGCCACCACCGGCCCGTACCAGCGCACCGACACGGTGCCGTCCGGCCCCACGTCGCCGATCACGGTCTGCTCGGTCAGGCTCTCGCCGTCGAACCCGCCGGTGGCCAGGGCCGCCAGCAGGTGCTGCCCGGTGGCATGGGCCTCGTCCAGGGTGGCCTCGGCGCTGTCGGGCAGGGAAAGATCCACCGACGGGGCAGGCCGTCCGTCCGGCGTCAGGGTCACCAAGCGGGGCGACATGACCTGCATCCCGGCCAGCCGGCCGTCCGGCAGGCGCAGCAGGTCCCGCGGGTGGCGGAACTCGCCGGGACCGTCCCCCTCGCGACCCAGGGTGTCCACGATGGCGCCGTCCGGCCCCACGCGCAGGATGTGTGCGAGCTGGGCGTCGAGCAGGTCCACCGTGCCGCCGGGGCCGGGCACGGCCCGGGTCACCGCCCCCAGCAGGAGCGTATCGTCCGGGGCCAGGCGCCAGAGCTCGGTGGCGGAAACCGGGCGGCAGGAGGGTGCGGCCATTCCCCTGACGGCCAGCGCCAGCACGAGAAGGACCGGGATACCGCGACGCGCTGCGACGGTCATGGATCACCTCCCGGGTACAGGTACGGAACACCCTTGATGAATTAATGCACGAGCCGCCAACCTGCTGCAACACAGCCCTTCACCTCCCCCCGTCCTTGCCGATCACCTCCCGGTGAGCGACCGTTGTGCGGTCCCGGCGCCACGGGAGGCGCCGGTCCGATCCACCGCCCGACCGAAAGGCCGACCCATGCTGCCGACCGTCACCCACCACGCCGTGGAACTCGCCGCCGCCGTGGCCGCCGTCCGCGAGGCGGGCCGCCTGTGCCGCACCGTCCAGCGGGGGATCGACCCCGGCACGCTGGAGAAGAAGGACCGCAGCCCGGTGACCGTGGCCGACTTCGGCAGCCAGGCCCTGGTCTGCCGCGCCCTTGGCGAGCGGTTCCCCGACGACCCGATCGTGGGCGAGGAGGACGCCGCCGCCCTGCGCGATCCCGCCAACGCCGCCCTGCTGGAGCAGGTCGTCGGCCATGTGCGGGAGCTGCGCCCCGATGCCGACGCGGACGACGTCTGCGCCTGGATCGACCGCGGCGGCGCCGACGGCACCGCTCCGCGCTACTGGACCCTGGATCCCATCGACGGCACCAAGGGCTTCCTGCGCGGGCAGCAGTACGCCGTGGCCCTGGCGCTGCTGGAGGACGGCGCGTTGCAGGTGGCGGCCCTCTGCTGCCCCAACCTGGGCGCGTCGCTGGCCGAGGGAAACGGCGCCGGCAGCGTCTTCTGCGCGGTGAGGGGCGAGGGCGCCTGGCAGCTCCCCATGGCCGACGACGACACCGCGCCGGTCCCGGTGCACGTGAGCGACCAGGCCGACACCACCCTGATCCGGTTCTGCGAGTCGGTGGAGGCGGCCCACTCCTCCCACGGCGACGCGGCCCGCATCGCCGAGCGTCTGCGCATCGCCGCCGCCCCGGCCCGGCTGGACAGCCAGACCAAGTACGCGGTGGTGGCCCGGGGCGAGGCCGAGGCCTACCTGCGCCTGCCCAGGAGCGCCGAGTACCAGGAGAAGATCTGGGACCACGCCGCCGGTGCGCTGGTGGTCACCGAGGCTGGCGGCCGGGTGACCGACATCCACGGCCGGCCGCTGGACTTCGGCCACGGGCGGATCCTGGCGGCCAACAGCGGCGTGATCGTCACCAACGGACACGTCCACGACGCGGTGCTGGAGGCCATCGCGGCGCTGGGGATCGGGCGGTTCTAGACAGGCCGCGGCGCGCTCACCCCACCCACAGCCCCACCGCCAGCAGCAGCGGCGCGGCGTGGACCAGGGCCACGTTGCGACCCAGGACGGGGACCAGCGCCGGGATGTCGTCGGCGTGGTCGGCCGCTCCGTGCCACGTCGCGACGGCCAGCGGCAACGTGGCCACCACCAGCAGCGACCACGCCGGCAGGAAACCGGCGCGCCACCCGCCCACGACCGACGCGTAGGTCAGCAGCAACAGCAAGCCGTAGACCCTGACCGCCGCCCCGCGGCCGTGGACGACCACCAGGTGCCGCCGGCCCACCCGCGCATCGGCCTCCACGTCCGGCAACTGGTTCAGCAGCAGCAGGCCGCTGACCAGCCACAGCGGCACCAGCGACGCGACCCAGGCCGTCGGCCCGTAGCGGCCGCCCAGGACGTACGCCGTACCGACGACCATCAGCGTCCCGAAGCCCAGCCCCGGCGCCAGCAGGCAGAGCAGGACCGAGCGGGTCAGCCAGCGGGTGTAGAGAACGACCAGCAGCAGGCCGGCCAGTCCCAGCGGGGCGATCCCCCAGCCGCGCAGCCGGATGAAGTAGACCCCCACCGCGATGGTGACCAGGACGGCCACGATGCCGGTCCAGAGCGCCAGCGGCGCCGCCTCGGGATGGGCCTGCAGGGTGCCGCTGCCCCCGCTGAATGGAGTACGGACGGTGATCTCGTCCAGGCGGCTGCGGAAGTCGTCGTACTCGTTCAGGGCGTTGACGGCCACGTGGGCCGCCAGGGCGCCCAGCAGTGCCAGCGCCACCGGCAGGGGGGCAAGGGTGGCGCCGTCGCGGGCGGCGGCCGCCGCGCCCAGCAGGACACAGACCGGCGGCAGGGTCAGGAACGGCAACCGCATGGGGCCGAGGATGAGCGATACTGTCTTCCCTGACATGGTCCCTCCCTTCTCGGCGACGTACGCTGATCACCCGCAGGCGGTCAGTCCGATCGCGAACGCACCTACGCCCCCTGGATTGTGACGTGGAACCGGTTTCAACGCAACCGCGACGGGAAGCGGCGCCGGGCCTCTTCGACCTTCGGCGCCACGATCAGCCGGCAGTAGCCTGCGTCGGGGTGCTTGCGGAAGTAGTCCTGGTGGTGCGGCTCGGCGGGATGGAAGGCCCGCAGCGGAACGATCTCGGTGACGATCGGATCGGGCCAGCGTGCGGCCTGCTCCCGGACGACCTCCGCGGCGACACGCCCTTGCTCGTCGTCGGCGACCAGGATGATCGACCTGTACTGGCTGCCGACGTCGGCTCCCTGGCGGTCGACCGTCGTGGGATCGTGGACGGTGAAGAAGATCCGCAGGAGGTCCCGGTAACCGACGACCGCCGGATCGAAGGTGATCCGCACCACCTCGGCGTGACCGGTCCTACCGGTGCAGACCTCCTCGTAGCCGGGATCGGGATCGTCGCCGCCAGCGTAGCCGCTCTCGACGTCGACGACCCCGTCGACCAGCTCGAAAACCGCTTCCAGGCACCAGAAGCAGCCGCCGCCCAGGACGGCCTGTTCCGTCCGCCGCTCGCCCATCGCCGCACCGGTCGTCGTCATCGTTGCACCTCCGCCCATGGTCACGCCCAGCAGCAGGGCGATCATCGTCGCAGATCCCGGTCGCATCGTCGCACCTCCCGCCCCCAGGATCGGCCCAAACGTGACCGCCCGCATCCCCCCGGGGGACGCGGGCGGCACGTCGTGACGGTGGGCGCGGTCATGCCTACTTCATCATCTCGTCGACCAGATGGCGGCCGTCGTAGAGCTTGGTCAGCGCCTCGACGATGGCCGCGGTATGGACGGCCACCGCCCGCGCGGCCGCCCCGTCGTAGACGAAGCGGCCGACGAGGCTCTCGATGTTCCCGTCGAAGATCAGTCCCACCAGCTTCCCCTCGCGGTCGACGACCGGCGAGCCGCTGTTGCCCCCGATGATATCGCAGGTGCAGACGAAGTTCAGCGGCGTGCGCAGCTCGATGTCGTCGTGGCGGGCCAGCATCCGGCTCGCGGGACGGTACGGCGGCCGCTCGTCGAAGCCGCAGGCCCGGTCGAACAGGCCGTAGAACGTCGTGCGGTACGGGGCGCGGGTGCCGTTCATGGGATATCCCTGCACCGTCCCGTAGGAGAGGCGCAGGGTGAACGTGGCGTCGGGGTAGGTGCTCTTGCCGTAGACGGCGAAGCGGGCCCGGCCCAGGTCCTCGGTGGCCCCGGCGATGACGCTCTCGACGTTGTTCTCCAGCCAGTCGTGCTGCTCGCGCAGGATCGGCTCCAGCCGCAGGACCCACCGCAGCAGCGGGTCGTCGGTGGCTGCCAGGTCGTCCGGGCCGGCCGCGGCGACGGCGCGCCTCGCCCCGGGATCGGCCAGGCGCGTCCCCTCGATCAGCCGCCGCGCCTGGTCGGCGGGGGAGCGGCCGTCCAGGGCCGCGGCGACGAAGGGATCGTCGGCGCCCAGCTTGTCGACCAGCCGCTGCAGCGCCCGCTCCAGGACGAACTGCTCCATCTCCGGGAACAGGGGCGCCGGGGAGAAGAGACGCAGCCGCAACGAAGCCAGCTCCGCGTCGTGGTAGCCGTCCAGCCGCTCCCCGTCGGGCTTGCGGGTCTCCTGGACCAGGCGGACGAGCTGCAGGGCCAGCCGCGGCAGCCGGAAACCGGGCAGGCGGCGGTAGTCGATCTCGTCCGCGCGGGAGAGCTTCACCTGCAGCGCCCGTTCGATCCGGTCCCAGGCGTCGCCGTAGGCCGCCTGCAGCTCCGGGTCGGCGGCGACCAGGCGACGGAACTCCTCCTCCTGTGCCTGCTTGACGGCCCAGACACGGGGATCGCGCAGGCCCCGCAGCTCCCCCTCGCGCGCCTTGCGGCCGTTGGCCAGCCCGAAGATCATCCGGTCCGCCTGCCGGGCCTGCTGCGGTCCGCGGGCGGCGTACTCGCGGAAGGTGTCGATCATCCAGGCGATCCCTTCCCGCTGGCGGGGGTAGTCGTGGTCCCGCAGGACGGCCAGCTGGGCCAGGGTGTAGAGGCGGTCCGTGGAGGCGGGATTGCCGACGACGAAGACCAGGTCACCGTCGCGGGCACCGCGTGGATCCAGCTCCAGGTAGTGGTCCGGGCTGTACGGCTCGCCGTCCTCGTAGACGCGCAGCAGGGCCATGTCCAGGTCGTAGCGGGGATAGGTGAAGTTGTCGTCGTCGCCCCCGAAGTAGGCGGCGTCCACCTCGGGCGCGAAGACCAGCCGCACGTCGGTGAACGTGCGGTAACGGTAGAGCCAGTACTCCCCGCCGTGATACAGGGAGACGACCTCGCTGCGCAGTCCCGTCTCGTCGAGGCTCTCCTTCTCGATGGCGGCGATGACCGCCCGGCGCGCCGCCAGGGCCTGCTGGGGATCCATGTCGTCGGTGACGGCCGCCCGGACCCGGTCGGTGACGTTCTCGTACGACTCCAGGACGCTCAGCTCCAGATCGGGACACGGCAGCTCCTGGTCACGGGTGCGGGCCATGAACCCGTCGCGGACGTAGTCGTGCTCGTCGTCGGAGACCTTCTGCAGCTGGCCGCGGGCCACGTGGTGGTTCGTCAGGACCAGCCCCTCGGGGCTGACGAACGCCCCCGAGCCGCCGTCGCCGAAACGGACGGCCGCCAGGCGCAGGTGGTCCAGCCAGCCCTGGTCGGGGACGAAATCGTATCGCTCCCCGAGCTGGGTGACGGGAGGATTGTCGAACGTCCACATCCCCTCGTCGGCGCGGGCGGGGACGGCGGGCAGGAGCAACAGCGGCGCGGCGACCAGGGCGGCCAGGACGAGCAGCAGGTGTCTCACGCTCCAGGGCGGGATTCAGGACAGCGGACCGGCACGGTTTCACCGGCAGGATACGCACGGAAGATCGCGGGGTTGCCTCCGCCAGGCAACCCCCTATCGGGCAGACGACGGGGCCGATCGCCTGCGCGACCGGCCCTCCCGTTCTATCCGTGTTGTTTCCGGTCGCGTGCCGAGACGCCCCTGCCCCGGATCAGTAGAGGCTCTTCAGCTCGCTCCAGGTCAGCGACTCTGCGGGCGTGATCTCGGAGGCCGGCTCGAGGGTCCCTTCCCACACCTCGTCGTAGCCGGCGGCCACACCCGTGGTCGAGTCCAGGGAGATCAGGAGCGTCCAGTCGTAGCGATCGCCCTCGGGGAAGGTGTCCAGGCGCGAGCCTTCGTTCCAGTCCACGTGGGCGGTACCAGAGCCTATGCCGGTGGGGTAGGCGTTCCGGGTCAGGCCCAGCAGGTCCCCGCCCAGCAGGAGCGTCCCGTCGGTGTACGTCTCCGGCGCGGCCGGATCGGCCGGCGTGCCGGCGTCCTCGTAGAGGGCGATCGTCCCGGTGCCGAAATACCTGGAAAAGGCCGTCAGCGAGTCCAGCTGCGCCGTCAGCACCAGGGTGTACTCGTAACTGGCGAAGTCCAGGGGAAGCGGCGTCGGATCCACCGTCTCGTTCAGGACACAGCGGACGACGATCTGGTCTCCTACCGTCTCCGGCACGACCGCCTGGCCCGCGAAATCGAACAGCTGCCCGGCCCCGGCCAACACCGGCAGGGCCAGCACCGCGAGCGCCATCGCCGTCTTGATCCACTTGTTCATCTCACTACCTCCATGTCCCCCGCGGGGGGACGGGTTCGGCAGGCTAGTCGCCGTAGAGCGCCTTGACCCGGCCCCAATTGAGCTGCTGGTTGGGCAGCGCCTCGTCGATCTGGAAATGACCGTCCACCCGCATGGCGTAGCCCGCGGGGATGGTCGCGCCCGTCTCCGGCAGGAACGTTCCGCCCACCGTGTAGGCACAGTCGGCGCACGGCTCGGCGATCATGTCGCCGCCCAGGCCGTCCAGGTTGCCCTGGAACGAACCACTCCCGTCGGGACCGTAGTAGATGGTGAAGTTCAGGAAACTGCCGCGGAAGAACAGCACACCGTCACTGAACGTTCCCGGAGAGACACCGTTGGGGGGATCGATTCCCCAGTCGGCGTTACGGGCCGGATCGACGTACATGTCCATGATACCGCCACTATACACGACCATCGTCACGCCGTCACCCAGATATGTCCGCTGTTGCTCGACCAGGCCGTAGGCGTAGATCGTCAGCTCGTTGGCCCCGGTGTCCACCTCGTAGAGCGGATCGACGGAGTTGGCCACGGCCGTGAAGGAGAGAACCTCTCCCAGGTCGGCACTGACCGGAATGTCGGTCCAGCCGTAGCCCAGGTAGTCGATCCTGGGATAGACCTGGGCAAACACCGCCGACCCCATCACGAGGACAGCAAGGATCGCCAGCCAGGGTTGCACCTTGAACCTCTTCATCGAGAACCTCCACGTTCAGCTTTTGAGATCGACGCTCCGGGATCCGGTCGCTATTCCCTGTCGATCCGGTTGCCCCCCGCCGGGTCACCGGCTGTTATTCTTACCCGCTGCAATTCTAGCACGAAGACTGAATTTGCACAATAGGATTATTTCATGCCGCATAATGCACATAAATCGCGGATCGCGCAGGGAGCAGCGTCATTCACCACCCGGAGACGCCGGCCTGTTTCCTGGCCCTCTTGCGGGCATTCTCGTCCAGCAGTGCCTTGCGCATCCGGATGCTGCGGGGCGTGACCTCGACGTACTCGTCGGGGTTGATGTGCTCCAGGCACTCCTCCAGCCCCATCGTCACCGGTGGGGCGACCCTGAGCTTCCGGTCGGCGCGGGCAGCGCGCACGTTCGTCAACTGCTTTGCCTTCTGGGCGTTGACCAGGATGTCGTCCTCCTTGTTGTGTTCGCCGATGACCTGACCCGTATAGAGAACGTCTCCCGGCTGGACGAAGAACCTTCCGCGGTCCTGCAGCCCGTCCAGGGCGAAGGCGTTGGCCGGTCCCTCGCCGCGGCTGATGATGCTGCCGGTCTGACGCTGGGGGATGCTCCCCTTGAAGTACTCGTACTGGAAGAAGCGGTGGTGCATGACGATCTCGCCGCCGGTGGCCCGCAGCATCCGGCTGCGGAAGCCGATCAGGCCTCGACTGGGGACCCGGAACTCCAATCGCGTGCGGCTCTCGCCCTGCTCCATGCGCTCCAGCTCGCCGCGCCGGCGGGCGGCCTCCTCGATGACGGTCCCCTCCAGACCGGTCGGGACGTCGACCGTCAGCACCTCCACCGGCTCGGCCTTGCGGCCGTCGATCTCCCGGTAGATGACCTGGGGACGGCCGACCATGAACTCGTACCCCTCGCGCCGCATGCTCTCCATGAGGATGGAGAGATGGAGGATCCCCCTGCCGCTGACACGGAAGGTGTCGGCGGTCGCGGTGTCCTCGATGCGCAGGGCCACGTCCTTCTCGGCCGCCCGGCGCAGCCGCTCGCGGAGCTGGCGGCTGGTGACGAACCGGCCCTCCCGGCCGGCGAAGGGACCGTCGTTGACCATGAAGTGCATGGCCAGGGTCGGCTCGTCGACGGCGATCAGGGGCAGCGGCTCGGGGCACTCGGGATCGGCCAGCGTGTCGCCGATGTCCACCCCCTCGAGGCCGACGACCGCCGCGATGTCGCCGCAGGCCACCCGGTCCACCTCCCGCCGGCCCAGGTTGTCGAAGACGAACAGCTGCTTGACCTGGGCGTCGACCCGGCTGCCGTCGCGCTTCAGCAGGACCGCCGGACGGCGAGCATGGAGCGTGCCGCGGACGATCCGGCCCACGGCGATCCGCCCCACGTAGTCGCTGTGGTCCATGGCCGCCACCAGCATCTGGACGGGCCCCTCCCGGACCGGCGGCGACGGGACGTGGCGGACGATCATCTCCAGCAGGGGCGAGAGGTCGCGCCGCTCGTCCTCCAGCTCGTCGATCGCCCATCCCTCGCGACCCGAGGCGTAGACGCCCCGGAAGTCGAGCTGTTCGTCCGAGGCGTCCAGCTCGACGAACAGGGAGAAGACCTCGTCCAGCACCTCGTGTGGCCTCGCGCCGGGACGGTCGACCTTGTTGATGACCACCACCGGTGTCAGGTCGAGCTGCAGCGCCTTCTGCAGGACGAACCTGGTCTGGGGCATGGGCCCCTCGAAGGCGTCGACCAGCAGCAGGACACCGTCGGCCATCTTCAGGACCCTCTCGACCTCGCCGCCGAAGTCGGCGTGGCCCGGGGTGTCGATCAGGTTGATCCGCACGTCCCGGAAACGGACGGAGAAGTTCTTGGCCGTGATCGTGATCCCGCGTTCCCGCTCCAGATCCCCGGAGTCGAGGTACCGCTCCCGGACCTGCTGACCCTCCCGGAAGACGTGGCACTGGCGGAGGATCTGGTCCACCAGGGTCGTCTTGCCGTGATCGACGTGGGCGATGATGGCGACATTGCGGATCGGCACGGGTCACCTCGGAAAAGGGTGGATCGGGAACCGGAAGGAACAAGATGGTGCCGATCGGCGGGAATGGCCAGCCTGTTTGCCCGCTCAGCCCAGCGCCGCCACCGCCACGATCCGCCCCGGATCCAGGGACCGGCCCGGCTGGTCCGCCTCCCAGCGGTAGCAGGCCAGGTGCCCTCCCCTGGCGACGCTCCAGTCCAGGCACGCCCAGTTGGGACCGACCGTCCGCTCCTCCCGGCGCCGCCAGTAGTGGCCGAAGAAGACCGCCGGGGCGTCGGTCGGGTAGGGGGGATAGGCCGACAGGTCGACCCTGGCACCACTGCGCCGGAACCGCTCCCGGCACTCCTTCTCCGGCAGCAGGAGACGGTCCGCGGGATCGGTCAATTCCCCGTCCCACCAGCAGATCCGGGCATGGCGACGGTAGGCGCCGTCCCGGTCCCGGCAACGGACCTCGGGGGGCAGGGGGTGCTCCGGTCCCTTCAGCAGGACCTCCACGACCTCGTGCTCCGCCGTGCCGGGGGTCGCCGCGGCGACGAGGAAGGTGTCGGGGACGGGTTGGCCGGCGCCATGCCAGGGCAATCCCCTGACCGCCTCGACATGACGGTCCGACCAGCAGGCGTGGACGACCCGCGGCCCCGGCCCGGGCAGCTCCAGGACCAGCGGCAGGGTCCGCAGCCAGGCCAGGGTCTCCGCCAGCGCGGCCTCGTCGCCGGCGTACTCGTCCAGGAAGGCCCGGTGCTGGCCTATGTTCTTCGCGCTGTGCTCGCGCAGCGGCCGACCGGTCACGGGGTGGCGCGCGTGGAAGCAGAGGGCGTTGAACTCGTGGTTGCCCATGACCGCCAGGGCCGTCCCGGCCTCGACCATGGGGCGGACGATCTCCAGGACCCGCCGGCTGGCGGGCCCGCGATCGATGAAGTCGCCCAGGAAGATGACGCGGCGACCGTCGGGATGGCGATGACAGCCGTCTGCGAGGCGATAGCCGAGCCGAGCGAGCAGCAGCGCCAGCTCGTCGGCCCGGCCGTGGATGTCGCCGATCAGGTCACAGGGATGCATGGACGCCGCGGCTCCTCCTACTGCGCCGCAGGCGGCAGGTCCCACTCCGCGAACTGCTCGATGCGGATGTTGGCCTTCCCCATGGTCCGGTAGCGGACGCTCAGGTCGTAGTCCCAGCCCAGCAGGCTGGAATCGCCGCCGCCGCGGGTGGTGATCAGGAACCGGTTGGCGATCCCGCCGAAGCTGAAGCAGCGGTCCCCCTGCCACGGCTCGTCGCCGGCGTTGACGTCGACGGGGATCCAGCCGACACGCGGCAGGTAGATCTCTGCCCAGCGGTGGAAGGCGGTGTCGACCGAGGCGTCCTCGCCCCGCAGGACCAGGGAGCCGACGTAGCGGGCCGGGATCCCGGCCGCCCGGCACAGCGCCACGTAGGCGAACGTGTACTCGGAGCAGGAGCCGGTCCCGCGCTCGATCACCGTGGGCGCGATGTCCCAGCCGCCGACCATCTGGTAGTTGATCCGCCCGATGAGGAAGTCGTAGAGCTTCCGCGCGACGAAGTAGGGGTTGGTCTCCTCGCCCACCACCTCGCGGACCGTCTTCTGGATGAAGGGATCGCCGATCCTGTACTTGTCGGCGTCGACCAGGTACCGCTTGCGGATGTCGCGGGGGATCTCCTTCAGCGCGCCCACCTCGTGGGGGTAGATCTTCGTCGAGATCCGCGTGAAGGTCCCGACCGCCTCCAGGCGGTAGGAGCGGGTCGCGCCCACCTGCAGCTCGCCCAGGTCGTAGACGGCGACCCGCTGGCCCCACTGGTCGGTCTCCAGGCGAGCCCCCTCGGCCCAGGAGACACTCTCCAGGACCTGGTTGGGACCGTCCTCGGGCAGGGCCAGGACGACGGTCCCGCCGGTGATCCGCCCGGGACCGAGGTTCTGGACGTCGCACCACAGGGTCACCTTGCCGCGGCGGGCGTCGTCGCGCAGGCAGCGGCCGTGGAGGTCGTCGACGCGGGCCCGGTAGAGGGTGTCGGTCTGGTAGTCGATGGCGAACAGCGTGCCGTCCTGGTACCAGAGTCCGTCACAGACCGGGCCGGGAGCGTCCAGGGGGAAGATCGCATACCCGGTCCGCACGTCGACCAGGTAGAGCCGGTCCCGCGAGCTGTCGGCGGCCCAGAGGTAGCCGCGGGGGTCGAAGGCCAGGGCCGAGATCCGGGGCGTCGGTGCGGGGATCTCCCGCAGGGTCGTCCCGTCCAGGGGATCGATCAGCTGCATGACCTCGCTGCCCCGGGCGGCGATCCAGAGGCGGCCTTCCCCGTCCGCCGCCACGGCGGTGACCCGCTCCAGGGGCGAGTCGATGGCGCGGACGCACTCGCCGCTGCCGGGGTCCAGGAAGTAGATCTTCCCGTTCTCGCCGTCGGCGGCGGCCAGGAGCTTCCCGTCCCAGGTCAGGGCCGCCGGCTCGTAGGCGGGGTAGGGCAGCTCGCCGACGCGCCGGCCGTCGGCGTCCAGCAGGACGACGGCGTCCTCGTGGCGGTCGGTGACGACGAAGCGGTCCCCCGTCCGCGCCAGACCCACGGCGAAGTGGACCGGCAGGGGCGCGACCGTCTCGAACAGATCGGCGACGGGGGTCTCGCCCCCCTCCTGGCCGGTCCCGGCCAGGGAACACCTGCCGGACTGCTGATCGGTCGCGGCCGGCACGGCCGCGGACTCCAGCAGCAGGGGAAGAAGCAGCAACAGAAGGGATCGGCGCAACGACATGGTACGACCTCCCGGACGTGGCGGGGTGAACGTCTGGCGGTGAACTGCTGAACCATAACGGATCCGGCGACCCGGAGAAAGCCCCGGCCGGGCCGGACACCTGGTGCGGGACCGGGAACCACGACGGCCGGGCGGTGTCAGACCCGGCCCCGCGCCGCGTGGTCCTGGTCGTCCGGGCCGCGTCTCTCGATCAGCTCCCGCGCGAAGGCGATCCCCTCCTCCAGCGTCGTGATGACACCGTCGAGCTGGGCCTCGTAGCAGGCGTCGAGGATCGACTTGAAACGCGGTCCCGGCGCCAGCCCGAGCCCGATGAGGTGGCGACCCTTGACCAGGGGCCGGGGACGACTGTCCAGCACCTCCAGGAGCCGTGCCTGCTCCAGCAGCCAGTCGCCGGCGGGGAAACCGTCGAACGGGCGCGGATGACGCCCCATCTGGTCGGCGCGGGCCACCCGGACCAGCCGGTCGATCCGGCCCACGCGCCGGGCCAGCCGGCGGACGGCCGCGGCGCCGGCGCGTCCGTCGTACAGCTCCTGGGGCCGCAGGTGGTCGAGCACCAGGGGCAGGACCTGGTCGAAGACCTCCCGCTGGCGGGTCAGCCGCGCCAGGAAACGGCGCGCCACCTCGACACCGACCTCGCTGTGGCGGGGGGAGCGGATCCGGTCCCCGTCCCGGAAGCTCGTGGCCGGCTTGCCCAGATCGTGGCACAGGACGGCCAGCCCGACGATCCAGTCCTCCCACGGATCGCCTGTCCGCTCGGAGGCGAAGGCGTCCAGGCACTGCAGGGTGTGGATCCAGACGTCCCCCTCGGGGTGCCAGCGGGCATCCTGGGGGCAGCCGATCAGGTCGTCCAGCTCGGGGAAGAAGCGCAGCCACTCCGACCGGCGCAGGAACTCCAGTCCCAGCGAGGGGCGGACACCCTTCAGCAGGAGCTTGCGCCACTCGGGCTCGAACCGCTCGGGGGCCAGCCCCTCCATGTCGAGGGACCGGCAGAGGTCGACGGTCGCCGCGGCGGCCGTCAGCTCGAAGCGGGCCACCAGCTGCATCCCGCGCAGGACGCGCAGCGGATCCTCGGCGAACTTCTCCGAGACGTGGCGCAGGACACGGCGGCGCAGGTCGGCCTCGCCGCCGACGGGATCGATCAGCTCGTCCCGCAGCGGATCGTACAGGATGGCGTTGATGGTGAAGTCGCGCCGCAGGACGGCTTCCCGCGGGGTCAGGGTGGGATCGGCCTGGACCAGGAAACCGCGGTGCCCCAGGCCGGTCTTGCTCTCCCGGCGCGGCACCGAGACGTCGACGGGCAGGCCGCGGAGCTTGAGGATCCCGAAGGCCTGCCCGACCCGGTCGATGGGGTGGCGCTCCGCCAGCAGGGCGTCCAGGCGGGCGGGGTCCAGCCCGTAGACCTCGATGTCGAAGTCGTCGGGCGGCCTCCCCAGCAGGGCGTCGCGAACGCAGCCGCCGACCAGCAGGGCCCGTCCTCCCGCCTCGGCGACGAGGCGGCAGATGGCGAGGATCGCCTCCCGCAGGGCGGGATCGCCGGGCTCCCATCTCATCCGCTGCTCGTCCCCCCGTAGGTCAAGACTCTTCGCGATCCTCCCTGCGCAGGGCCCGCTCCAGGGCCAGGGCCGGTCCCCAGTGGCCGCGCTCCCGCAGCCAGCCCACCAGGCGGCGCGGCCGGAAGCTGCGGGCCAGGGAGAACAGGACGAAGCCCACGGTCACTGCCCGCAGGATCATCCAGAACAGCTCCTCCCACCGGGCGCCGGCGGCCAGGACGACCGTGCCGATGACCGCCAGGGGGAGCCAGAACACGGGCCGGGCCAGGTCGCGCAGCCCCTCCTGCAGGGCCCGGGTCCGGGAGGGAGGCGCGTCGATCTCGGCCAGTCCCTCCAGGCGCCTGGCCATCAGCTCCCGGAAGCGGGCCGGCAGCTCGCGCCTGCGGTGGACATGGAGGGCCGCCGCCATCGCCACCAGCCCGCCCAGGCCGATCCACCCGGCGATCGCGGCCCCGACGGCGGGGTGGGCGATCCCCAGATGTCGTGTCAGCCAGTCGGTCAGGAACGTGTAGGCCCGCAGCAGGTCGTCTCCCACCAGCAGGTACTGCAGGGCGATCCCCTGGGCGGCGGCCCAGGCGCCCACCAGCCAGCCGCCGACAGCCACCCCCAGCACGTTCCAGCCCAGCAGCGACGTCGCGCCGCTGAACAGCAGTCCCTGGATGGTGATGGCCAGCATGGGCCGCAGGCGGCTCCCCGCCGGCGAGAGGGCCTTCAGCCCGGCGGAGATGAACGGCACCCAGACGACCCGCCGGCGCCGGCCCAGTCCCGACCCCGCGGCCGTCATCACGGCGGCCTGCAGGCCCGAGAGGATCATCCCGCGGCCCGGGACGTGCAGGCCGTGCAGGGCGGAACCGAGTCCCACCTCGATGCTCCCGGCACCGGCACCGTAGGTCCCCACGCGCTGCCAGTCCTCGTGCTCGCGGCACGCCGCCCGCAGGCGCTCCCAGGCATCGGGGGACCTGGCGTCGACGACCAGGTCGAAGGGCCGTCCCAGCTGCCCGGCGATCGTCTCGACCAGCCCTTCCCGGACCGAGAGGACGACGATGTCGGGGGCGGCCGCGACGAGATCGGGCCACAGGAGGACGTGACCGCCTCCGGCGGCCTCCAGCCTGCCGAACTCGTCCAGGACGACCAGGGGACGGGGCGGCTCGTCGCGGAGACGCCGGGCCCAGTCGCGGGCCTCGACCAGGGCCTGGTCGGAGAAGGTGTAGGCCGGCACCCCCCGGCCGGTGCGGCTGGCGAAGCGACGGGTGGTGCCGTCGCGGACCCATTCCAGGTCGTAGCCCGCGGCACCCATGTGGGGCTGGAAACGACGGACGGCGCGGGAGACGAACCCGTCCGCGGGCCGGCCCTGCGCCCGGGACCAGGCGGCCAGGGTCGCCAGCAGTGTCGTCTTGCCCGCTCCCACGGGTCCTGTCACGGCGATCAGCAGCATGGCCAAGATGTAATCCCCCCGCGGCGGACAGGCAAGACGCGATCGCACCCGCCCCCCCACCGGTCCGCGCGACTCCGGCCGACCAGACAGAGAGGGCCCCTGTACGGGGCCCTCTCCGGCCAGCGGTCGGTCCGCGGCGGCGCGGTCAGTACAGGCTCTTGATCAGGCTCCAGGAGACGGTCTCGCCGGCCACGATCGGCTCGGTGGGCTCGACCTTGCCGTCCCACTGCTCGTCGTAGCCCGGCTCGATGTTCCAGCTCTGGCGGCTGATCCCCGACAGGAGGGGCCAGCCCGTCCGGTCCTGGGGCGCGATCTCGTCCAGCCGCGTCCCGCCGGTCCAGTCGACGTTGCCGCTGACCGTCCCGAGGGTCGCGGTGAACATCGTCCGCTGCAGGCTCGTCACCTCTCCCGCCAGGATGGCCTCGCCGTCGGTGAACGTCGCCGCGGCGGCGTAGTCGGCGGGAGTCGTCGCATCCCGGTACAGGGCAATCGACCCGCCGGCGTACTGCTGGGTCTGCCCGTCGGCGACCAGGACGAGGCCGGTGACGACCAGGGTGTACTGGTAGCTGGCGAAATCCAGCGGCAGGGGCGTCGTGGCCGGGGACGGATCGTTCAGGATGCCGAACATCGACAGGGAACCGCCGGGAGCGGCAGGCACGACGGCCTGGCCGAGGAAATCGAACAGCTGCTGCGCCGGCGCCTGGACGGCCAGCAGCAGGAGGACCGACAGCAGGATCGCGAATCTCGTTCTCATCTCATCCACCTCCACGCGGGGGGCGATCGTCGGCGACGACCCCACCCACGGCTAGTTCCCGTACAGCGACTTCACGGCGCCCCAGGTCGTCGGCCGGTCGGCGACCGCCTCGTCGAGCTGGAAGACACCGTCCATCTGCAGGTCGTACCCCTGCGGGATCTGGGCCCCCGCGGCCGGGGCGAAGGCGCCGCCCCAGGTGTAGACGCAGTCGGCGCAGACGTCGTCGAGGACCTGCCCCGCCAGGCCATCGAGATGTCCCTCGTAGGAGCCGCTGCCGTCGGGTGCCATGTAGATGGCGAAGTCGAGGAACGAGCCCCGGAAGAAGAGGATTCCGTCGGTGAACGTGGACGGCGAGGTGGCGTTGGGCGGATCGATCCCCCAGTCGGCGTCCGGCGTGTCGTCGAGGTAGATGTCCAGCATCCCGCCGGCATAGGCAATCATCGTGTACCCCCCGCCGATGTCCACCTCCCCGGTGCCGACCAGATCGTAGGCGTGAAACGACAGCTCGTCCTGGCTCAGATCGACACCGAAGACGGGATCGACCAGGTCGGCCACTCCCGTGAACACCAGGACGTCCCCGTCCTCGCTGGGCGGGAAGCCTCCCGTCTCCCATCCGTAACCCAGGTAGTCGATGTCGGCGTATTGGGCCTGGGCTGGGAGAGAAGCAAGGGCAAGAAGAAGGAGAAGAAGAAGTTGAGATAGTGGTGGTAGCGTTGACCATCCTTTCATGGACATGACCTCCCCCGAGAATGAACCCCCTCAGAGAATGCCCCCCCTCACAGAGGCACCCTACCACTCAGAGGACAAAAAGGTCAACGGAAAACCGGATTTTGATTATCCGAATTAATGGATACCGAGACCGGTTTCAGACGTCCGCCGCGACCTCCGGGAACCGCTCGCGGAAGACGACGTCCTCCAGGGGAAGCTGTCCCCCGCGCGGACGGGGATCCTCCAGCCGGCGCCCCACGGTGACGGCCATGACGATCTCGTGCTCGGGCGGCAGGTGGATCAGCTCGGCCACCGCCGCGGCATCGAACCCCATCATGGGACAGGTGTCGTAGCCCAGGGCCTTGGCGGCCAGCATGATCGTCATGGCGGCCATCGCTCCCGAGCGGATGACCTCGTCGTGCTGCCGCTGCGGCTTGCCGTCGTAGGCGTCGTGGATCATCGCGACGATCGCCTGCCGCGCCTCGGGCGGGGCGCTCCGCCAGTAGCGCTCCGGGTCGCGGGCGTAGGCCCTGCGGTCGCCGCAGACGAAGACGATCAGCGAGGCGTCGGAGAACTGGGCTTGGTCGTAGCCCACTTCCCGGATGCGCCGCTTTGCCTCGGGATCGGTGACCAGGACGAAACGCCAGTTCTGGATGTTGAACGAGGTGGGCGAGAGGATCGCCGCCCGCATCAGCCGTTCGATCTCCTGGTCGGTCAGGCGGTGGTCGGGATCGAACTTCTTGACGGCGCGACGCTGCTCGATGGCGGTGAAGATGTCCATGGGGCCTCCCGTGGGGATCCGTGCCTGGTGATCGGATGTCCCACAGGTGTAACGACGCCGACCGTCGCCGTCAACCCGGTCGCCGGGGCCCGTTTCTGGGGTGACCCGGCCGGCCTGCTTTCCTATCATATGTCTTCCCGTCGACCCCACGACCGCCGAGGAAAGGGACCCGCCCATGCATCGCCGTCTCCTGGCCCCGCTCGCCGCCCTCTGCCTGCTCTGCGTCTCCCTGGCCGGTGCGGCCGCGGCGGCCGACGGTCTCTTCCGCAAGGACCCCTATCTGGGCGTTCCCGCCGACGGGACGCGGATGCCGGTCCAGTGGCAGCTGCGCGTGTCGGCTCCCTGCACCCTGACCTGGGGACGCGGCCCGCTCTGTTGCGACGCCATGGCGGTCACCGAGGAGAGCGGTCCCGACCACCTCCACCGGCACACGATGGAGGGACTGGTCCCGGCCACCCGCTATTTCTACCGGGTCCGGTGCGGCGGCGAGACCCGCGGCGGCGAGTTCCGGACCTGGCCGGCGGCGGACGAGACGACCCTCGCCTTCATCGTCTACGGCGACACGCGCAGCCAGCCCGACGTCCACGACGCCGTCGCGGGCGCCATCCTCGATCTGCTGGCCGAGGCCGACGATCACCGCACGCTGCTGATCTCCACCGGCGACCTGGTCAGCAACGGGGACCGGGAGTCGGCCTGGGACGAGCAGTTCTTCTCGCCGCACCTGCCCCGGCTGCGTCGCCTGCTGGCCGGTGCGCCCCTGGTCGCCTCGCGGGGGAACCACGAGAAGTCCGGCCTGCTGTTCCAGCGCTACTTCCCCTACCCCGACGGTGGCCGCGGCTGGTGGTCCTTCGACGTCGGACCCGCCCATTTCGTCGTGCTCGACCAGTACCGGGACTACTCCCCCGGCTCTCCGCAGTACGCGTGGCTGGAGCGGGACCTCGCCGCCACGGACCGCCGCTGGCGGATCCTCGTCCTCCACCAGCCGGGCTGGAGCGCCGGCGCCCACCGCAACACCGAGAAGGTCCAGCGCTTCCTGCAGCCCCTCTGCGTGCGGTACGGCGTGTCGCTGGTCCTGGCGGGGCACAACCACTACTACGCCCGCTGCGACGTGGACGGCGTCCAGCACATCACCACCGGCGGCGGCGGCGCTCCCCTCTACACGCCCCGACCCGACCACCCCCACGTCGTCGCCGCGGCCAAGGCGTACCACTTCTGCCGGGTGGAGATCCGGGGCGGCGAGCTGAGGTTCGTCGCCCAGGACCTGGACGGTCGGGTGCTGGACGCCTTCACGCTCCACAGATGAGGGCGGGAAGATCCGCCGCCACCATCGTGCCACCGGCGGCGGTCGCCGCCTCCACCAGCGAGGAGAGGTCATGAGCATCACCCGACGGATGGCCGAGTTCGCCCACGGCCTGCGGACCAACGCGCCGGGCGCCGCGCTGATGAACAGCCTGCTGGTGCGCGCCCTCGACTACAACGACATCTTCTGGGAGCAGGATCCCAGCCACCCGTCGGACCTCATCTTCGGCGCCGTCTCCCCGGCCGAGGCGCTCGGGCGCGACGGCCGCGAGACCCTGGTCGCCATCGTCATCGCCTACGAGCTGGAGCTGCGCTGGTGCCTGGCCTGCTTCCCGGGCGTGCGGGAGATCGGCTGGCACCACGCCTCGCTGACCCAGTTCGTCAGTCCCTTCGTGGCGGGCCGGATCTACGGCCT
>CAYTEO010000034.1:0-29623 GCA_964436825.1 uncultured Fibrobacteraceae bacterium
CACCATGCGCAAGCTCGGCTCCCCGTTCGGCGGCGAGCTGGCCGGCCACTTCTACCACCGGGCCAACTTCACGGCCGACTCGACCCTGCTGACCCTGGTCGAGGTCCTCAACCACCTGCGCGAGACCGGCCGGCCCCTGTCGGAGCTGATCGCGCCGCTGAAGCGCTACTTCACCACCGGCGAGATCAACTTCCGCGTCGAGGACAAGGAGGCGATGATCCGCCGGCTGGCCGAGCTGTTCGCGGACGGCCGGATCGACTACCTGGACGGCATCACCGTGGAGTACGACGACTGGTGGTTCAACGTCCGCCCGTCGAACACCGAGCCGTTGCTGCGCCTGGTCCTGGAGGCCCGCAGCGCCGAGCTGTGCGAGGAGTCCAAGCGGAGGATGCTGGAGATCCTGGGCGATCCCGTCTGAACAGGACGCGGGGGCCCCGTCCGGGGCCCCCGCGCCGTTTCGTCTCCGACCACGCCTCAGCGCGGCAACCGGTACAGCTCGATCCCGACTCCCGCCTCCTCGTCCTCCTCGTCCTCCGGCACCGTCTCCTGGCCCGTGCCCATGGCGGCGGCGTAGGCCCTGCTGGCGTCCCGGTTGCGGCGGACCACCAGCCAGTGGTCGTCGTCCAGGCGGAACAGGCTGTCGTGGTCGGGGGAGTAGGGGGGATCGATGTCCAGGGTGATCCGTCGCCGGTAGCGGCCGTCGGCGTCGAACACGTCCCAGGTGCCCAGGTGGCCCTCCTGCCGATCGTGCCGCCCCCTCCCGTCCAGGACCCACAGCTCCCGGTCGCCGGTGACGTGGAGCGCGTAGATCGCCTGGTCGACCGGCTCGATCTCCTTCTCGATCCTCTCCGGCCTGCCGTCGCGCGCGATGGCGATGGAGGAGCCGATGCTCGCCATCTCCGTCTCGCTGCGGCGCCGGGGGCGGTAGCACCGCTTGACGACGCGCAGGAGGGAACCGTCCGGCGCGAGGACGCGGATCCGGTAGGCATTCCGCTCGGGGGCCAGGTAGACGTCTCCGTCCGGCCCGACCGTCCAGGGCGGGTTGTACATCTCCCTCTCCACGTACGTGGGGGGCTGCAGGTCGATCCGCCGGGTCCGCTCGTCGTAGACGGTCAGGATCCGTCCCGTCGAGTCGAGCCGCACCAGGCTGAGGTGGTTGAACCAGGTCCCCCGCTCGGACTCGTTGCGCATGATGGCGGCCACCAGGTTGCCGCCGCGATCGACGGCGCTGGAGAGGGAATACGGTCCCTCGCCGGGGGCGCCGACGGCGACCGTGCCGGCCGGCGTGCCGTCCGGCAGGAGGTGGACGATCATGCCGGGGAACGGGAGCGCGACGCCGATCCGTCCGTCAGGGCGCGGGACGAGCGAGACGGGAAAGCGCAGTTCGCCGGGGCCCTGGCCGGACCGGCCGATGTCCCGCAGGAAGGTACCGTCGGGGGCGAGGACATGGACGGTCGTGAGATGGTTGTCCAGCAGGTAGATGTTGCCCGCCCGGCCCCGGGCGGCATCGGCGACGCCGCCGACGAGGACCTGGTCCTGCCCGGCGAAGCGCCACAGCCGCTGCAGGCGGACGACGGCCGCTCCTTCGGCTGGGCGGTGGGGATTGTCGACGCCGGGCGACGCCACCGCGGCGGCGGCCGCCAGCGTCGACCAGAGACATGTCACGACCAGGAAACGCAAGGCACCCCCGAAACGATACCGGTTGATCGATATGGGGGACAGTCTGCACGAGGATGCGGGCCGCCGTCAAGCGTCTTCCCGGGCCGTCACTCCTGCCGGTAGACGACGACCTCCAGCTGGACGTCCTGGTCCGACTGCTCGTCGTCCCCCCCGCCGCGCAGGGCCTCCATGGCGCTGCGGGCGCCGCGGACCAGGACCCACGTGGTGTCGTCGACGGGCAGGAGGCGGTCCTGGTCGGGATCGCCCTCGCAGGCGATCGCCGCCCGGTACCTGTAGTGGCCGTCGCGGTCGAAGACGTCCCACGTCTGGAAGCCATCCGGCTCCGGCGGCTCGTTGCCGGAGCGCGCGAGGACCCACAGCTCGCCGGTGGCGGTCACGCGGAGGGCCGAGATGGCGGGATCGGTGTCGCAGACCTCTCGCTCCACCCGTACCCGCCGGCCGTTGCGGCGGAACATGATGTTGCGGCCCACCCGGTCCTTCTCTTCGGCCGTGCGGCGGCGGGGCGTCCAGGCGCGGGTGATCTCGTACAGCGGCTGCCCGTTCCCGTCGTGGACGCGCACGACGTAGCGGTCCCGTTCCGGCGCCAGGTAGATGGTGCCGCCGGGGCCGAGGGCGACCGGCGGGGCGTAGCTGTCCTTCTCCACGAAGCGCGGACGTGACATGTCGCTGACCTGGGCGTGGCCGTACAACCGTGCCCGCTCCCGGCCGTCGCCGTCCAGGACGGCCACGTAGATCTCGCGGCGGAAGACGCCGTCGCCGCGGCTCATGCGGGCCCCGCGGACCACCAGGACGCCGCTGCGCTGGCGGACCAGGTCCAGGGAGCTGAAGCCGCCCGCGGTCGCGTCGCCACCGGGCAACAAGGTGCCGGCCGGCGTGCCGTCGGGGTGGAGCAGGACGATCCGGCCGGGGAAGCGCTGGGCCACCCCCAGCCGCCCGTCGGGCATCAGGACGATGCCTGCGGGCCGGCGCAGCTCGCCGGGGCCTTCCCCCTCGCGGCCGATGTCGCGCAGGAACGTGCCGTCGGGGGCGAAGACGTGGACCGTCGCGAGCTGCAGGTCGACCAGGTAGAGGTTCCCGTCGGCGTCGCGGACGGCGGCGCTGGGCAGGCCGAGCAGGACCTCCTCGTCGTCGGCGCCGACGCGCCACAGCTCGCGCAGGTCGATGGTGATCGTTCCCGCGGCCGGTGTGGCCGGGTTGTCGTGGACCTGGACGGGCGACCCGGCGGCGATGGCGGCCCCGGTGCAGAGTGCGGCCAGGGCCAGGACGGCCAGGAACGGTCGGGTCGGGGGGGAGGGTCGGTCTGTCGGGAACACGCTGCGGGTCCTTCCTGTTGATGGGGGCGTCGATGCGGCATCCTACACCGGTCGGTGACGTCCGTTCCAGCGGTGACCGGTCTTGACGGTTTGTTCCGGGCGTTTCTGCTGCTACCTTGGAGGACATGACGAGGGGAACCAGGATCATCGCCTTCCGTCACCGCTGGCTCGTCCCGCTGGCGGTCGTGGTGGGGTTTGGCCTGCTCTCCCTGCAGGCGACCCTCATCGTCCACACCCTCGAGCATCTCCACGGCGCCGGCGGTCCCGCCGGCCGGTTGCCGCACACGGAGCGCGACTGTGTCGTCCTGCACAGCGGCGCCTTGGTCGAGCCGCCGCAGGACGACATCCGACCCGTCGGTCGCGTGGTCCGGCTGCCCCTCGCGGGACGCGAGCACCGGCCGGAGGTTCCCGCCGTCGAGGCGCCCATCGCCCGCGCCCCGCCCTCGCTCTGCCCATCGAGTACGTGACCCGTCGCGCCGCCGAGGCGGCGCGGCGTCCCGTTCACCATCGAGCAGCAGAGGAGGGTGTCATGCCATTCCCCATCCGGAGTGTCCGGCTGTCCGCCGGCGCGGCGCTCGTCGCCGCCCTGGTCGCCGCGAGCGGCGTCCTGGCGCAGGCCTCCAGCACCGCCACCGGCGTCTCGCGCCTGATGAACCCGGCGGTCAGCGTCAACGCCCTGTTCCTGGGGCAGGTCTCGGCCGACGACGACTCGCCGGCCGCCAACGGTGTCAAGCTCCAGGAGGCGGAGATGCAGTTCACCTCGGTCGTCGATCCGTTCTGGACGGCCAGGATGATCGTCGCCTACCACCCGATTCACGACCCCGACGGCGAGCACCACGGCTTCGAGACCCACATCGAGGAGGCGTCGCTCACCGCCCGCCGGATGCCGGCGGGCCTGGGGCTGCGGATCGGCAAGTTCTTCCTGCCGTTCGGCAAGCACGCCCCGCTGCACACCCACCAGTGGGCGTTCACGGCGGCGCCGATCGGGGTCACCGCCACCCTGGGCGACCACGGCCTGACCGACACCGGGGCCGAGGTGACGGCCTCGGTGCCGCTGTCCTGGTACTCGGACCTGAAGGTCTACGTCGTCGACGGCGGGTTCCGGCACCTGTTCGACGCCGAGGACCGCGACCTGGCCTACGGCGCCCGCTGGACGAACCTGTGGGACGTCTCGGACAACGGCACGCTGGAGCTGGGCGGCTCGGCCATCGCCGGGCCCCTGGCCCCGGGGCGGCGGCAGTACGTCTACGGCGTCGACCTGACCTACAAGTGGAGCTCGGGGACGCGGAACTTCGGCCCGGCGATCAACTGGACCAACGAGCTGATCCTGCCCGATCCCGACGGCAAGACCGGCGACCCGCTGGGGATCTACTCCATCTTCCAGTACCGCTTCGCCCGCAACTGGTGGCTGGGCGTGGGCGGCAGTTACGCCCGCGACGCCCTGCCGGTGGAGGGACACGAGGACGTCCGTCCCGATCCCGACGGGACCGTCGACTACCGGGAAGCCAGGCTCGATGTGACCTTCGCCCCCAGCGAGTTCAGCGACATCCGGGCGGAGGTCTCCTGGCTGGACACCGAGCAGGACGGCTTCGAGGACCTGCGCTTCGCCGTCCAGTGGAACTTCACCATCGGCGCGCACCCGGCGCACCTGTACTAGGAGGCGGATCATGCGGAACAAGCTGTGGAGCGTGCTGCTGGCCGCGCTGGCGCTGGGCGGCGTCCTGGCCCCGCGCACGGCGGCGGCGAAGCTGAACGTCGTGGCCACCCTGACCGACCTGGGCTCCATCGCCGAGAGCGTGGGGGGGGAGGACGTCCAGGTCACCGTCCTCTGTCCGGGGACGCGCGATCCCCACCACCTGCCGGCCAAGCCGTCGCTGGCCCGCAGGATGAGCAAGGCCGACATGCTGGTCTACGCCGGGCTGGAGCTGGAGATCGGCTGGCTGCCCCAGCTGATCGAGAAGGCGCGCAACCCCCGTGTCCGGCCGGGAGCACCCGGGGACGTGGACTGCTCGCGGGCCATCGACCGGATCCTGGAGATCCCGCCGGCCACCGTCGACCGCAGCGAGGGGGACCTGCACCCCATGGGCAACCCCCACTACACCCTCGATCCGCGCAACGCGGTGGCGATCGCCCGCCTGCTGGCGGACCGGATGGCCGAGCTGGATCCCGCTCACGCCGACGCCTACCGGCGGCGGGCCGAGGCCTTCGTCGCGACCATCGAGGGAAACCTGCCCCGCTGGCGGCAGGAGACGGAGAAGCTGCGCGCCCACCACGTGCTGATCTACCACAAGCACTGGAGCTACCTGGTGGACTGGCTGGGACTGGCCAAGGTGGGGGAGATCGAGAACCGGCCGGGCATCGCCCCGTCGCCGCGCCACGTCCACGACATGATCGAGAAGAGTCGCCGGCTGGGCGACGTGGTGGTGATCTGCGCCACCTGGGACGACGTGGACCAGGTCCGCGAGATCGCCCGGCGCATCGGCGCGCCGCTGGCCGTGCTGCCGGGGCACACCGGCGGCGTTCCCGGGGCGGACACCTACGTCCATTTCATCGACACCCTCTGCCGGCGGCTGGCCGAGGCGACCGCCGGACTACCGGAGTGACGCCATGAGCGGTTTCCTGGAGATGATGGCGGCGCCGCTGGCGGTCTCGCTGGTCCTGGTGGCGATGCATTCCCACCTGGGCTACCACGTCGTCAAGCGGGGCGTCATCTTCGTCGACATCGCCCTGGCCCAGGTGGCGGCCTTCGGCGTCGCCTTCTCTTTGCTGCTGGGTGGGGAGCCGGGGACCGGAACCACCTGGCTGTTCGCCCTGGGCAGCACCTTCCTGGGCGCCCTGCTGATCGCCCGCACCAGGACGCGGGACCAGCGGGCGCCCCAGGAGGCGTACATCGGGATCATCTACGTCGTCTTCAGCGCGGCGATGATCCTGCTGCTGACGCAGGTTCCCCACGGCGGCGAGTCCATCCGCCACCTGCTGGTCGGCCAGATCCTGTGGGTGACCTGGCGCGAGGTGGCCAGGACGACGGTCCTGTACGGCCTGCTGGGCCTGCTGCTGTACGCCTGGCGCCGGCCCCTGCTGCGGATCTCCACCGATCCCGAGGGCGCCCGGAGCAGCGGGTTGCGGCTGCGCAGGTGGGACTTCGTCTTCTACATGATCCTCGGCACGGTGGTCACCTCCAGCGTCCAGATCGCCGGCGTCCTGCTGGTGTTCACGCTGCTGGTCGTGCCGACGGTCATGGGCGTGCGGCTGTTCGACCGCATGCGGGACCACTTCCTCTACGCCCTGGTCGTGGGCGTGGCGGCAGTCGTCATCGGGGCGGCCGCCAGCTACGTCCTCGACCTGCCGACCGGCGCCGCCGTCGTCTGCACCTTCGGCCTCCTGCTGGCCCTGCAGATCCTCCTGGAAGGGCCGCTGCGGCGGCTCCTGGCGGCTGCAAAATGAGAGTCCGGGCCGGCGTCCTGCAGGGCGCCGGCCGGCCGGCCCCTTCTCGAACAACAACAGTCACAGCGAGATGGCCCCTTCCGGGTGCCCGGCCGCCTTCTTGCAGGGCCGTGGGCGAAGATCGGGGTCGGGGGCCCCGGTCGCACTCCCGTCCGTTGCCGAGGAGGGCACCATGTCGATGCGACGGAAGACCACCACGGCCCTGCTCTTCCTGGCGCTGCTGGGGCTGGCCACCGCCGCCGGCGCGCGGGATTACGGCTTCATCCAGGGGCGGATCACGGCGGAACGGAATACCTACAATCCCGACCGCGGCGCCTGGCGCTACACCTTCACGGTGAGCTGGCAGTCGAGCACGCAACACGCCATCAGCCACCTGGGCCTGCTGCTCGGCCTGGGGGGCTGCACCTGCGAGGACCTGGCGGGTGTCTTCCTCTGGGACGATCCCAACGCCCTGTTCCACGAGCGCCACTGTCCCGACATCGAGTCCAAGTTCGAGTGCCACGGCGATCCGGGGCTGGAGACCGACGACCCGGTCTACAAGTTCGAGTTCGTCGCCGTGCGCGGGTGCGATCCCCAGCCGTCGGGGCACTACCAGGTGCAGTTCCTGAGCGACCTGCCGCCCTATCCCATCACCCGGTCCAACCGGTTCCTGACCGCCAAGTTCGGCCAGGAGCGGGTGGACGGGGAGATCACCGGCGTCTTCCCCGCCCTGCAGTGCAACCCCATCGCCAGCGAGACGGTGAGCTGGGGACAGGTCAAGGCGGGCTACCTGCCGTGAGCGCGTGAGCCAGCGATGTCCGGGGCGATTCCCTTGCATCGCCCGACGCGGCCGGTCCCGTGCCAGCACGGGGCCGGTCGTGTATCATGGAGAGCATGGCTTCACCCATTCTCCAGTTCGAGCGTGTGGTTCGCAGCTATGACGACCACCGGCGACGATCGCGTGTCGTGTTGCGCGACGTCACGTTCGCCCTCGCTCCGGGAAGCGTCACGGCCGTCGTCGGGCGCAGCGGCAGCGGCAAGACGACCCTGCTGAACCTGGCCGCCGGCCTCGATGTCCCGGACGCCGGTCGTGTCGTCGTGGCGGGGCACGATCTCTCGCGCCTGGACGACCGGGACCGGACCCTGCTGCGCCGCGGCACGATCGGCTTCGTCTTCCAGTTCTTCCACCTGCTGCCACACCTCTCCGTCCTGGAGAACGTCCTGCTGCCGGGCTGGATCGCGGGCGACGACGAGGCGGTGTCCCGCCGCCGGGCGCACGACCTGCTGGCGGCCGTCGACCTGGCCGACCGGGTCGGCGAACCGGTGGACCGGCTCAGCGGCGGCGAACAACAGCGGGTGGCGATCTGTCGCGCCCTGCTGCGGCGCCCGCGGCTGCTGCTGGCCGATGAGCCGACCGGCAGCCTGGACGACGCCACCGGTCGGCTGGTCCTGGACCTGCTGCTCTCCCTGTCGCGACGCGAGGGGAGTTCCCTGCTCTTGGTCACCCACAGCGACGAGGTCGCCGTCCGCGCCGATGCCGTCTGGCCGCTGCGTGACGGCGTCCTGGAGACGACGGGATGATCCGCTACCTGCAGGCGGCGCTGCGGCGCCTGGCGCGCGAGGGGCGCCTGCTGACCCTGCTGACGGTCGCCGGGGTCGCCCTGGGCGTGGCCGCCGTGGTGGGGATCCAGCTGCTGAATCGCAACGCCCTGGCGGCGTTCGCGGGCGGGATGGAGGCGGTGGGGGGAGAGGCGGACCTGACCGTCCTGCCCCGCAGCGGATTCCTGGACGAGCGGCTCTACCCGGTCGTGCTCGGGACGCCGGGCGTCCGGGCCGCCTGGCCGCTGCTGCGGGTGGAGGCCTGCCTGCTGCCGGAGAGGCGGACCTGGCTGGAGATCGTGGGAACCGACCTGTTCGCGCCGGTGCGGCTGCCCTGGCGGGAGGGGGGCGTCGTCGCGGCGGACACGACGGCGGTGGCCCTGTCCGCCCGCGCCCTGGCGGTTCCCGGCTGGGCGGCCCTGTCGCCCGACCTGGCGCGGGAGCTGGGGGTGGCGGTGGGCGACAGCCTGGTCGTGGCGGCGGGCAGCCGGCCGGTCGTCCTGCGCGTCGGCGCGCTGGTGGACTTCCGGCGCATCGCCCCCCTGGCGCCGGCTCGGCTGGTGGTCATGGACATCGCCCGGGCCCAGGACCTGCTGGGACGGACGGGACAGCTGGACGAGATCGACCTCCAGGTGGCGCCGGGAATCGCCCCGGCGACGGTGGCCGCCAGGCTGGCCTCCCGACTGGGGCCGGCCGTGCGCGTGGTCACCCCCGAACAGCGCCGCCGGCGCACCGCCGGCCTGCTGTCGGCCTTTCGTCTCAACCTGACGGCCCTGAGCCTGGTCAGCGTCCTGGTGGGGACCTTCCTGGTCTACAGCACGGTCCTGGCCATGCTCGTCCGCCGACGGCGGGAGTTCGGCCTGCTGCGGGCCGTCGGCGCCACGGCGACGCAGACGGCCGGGGTCGTCCTGGCCGAGGCGATCCTGCTGGGGACGGCGGGCGCACTGCTGGGCATTCCCCTGGGTATCCGGCTGGCGGTCGCCTACCGCGGCCTGGTCAGCGGAACCCTGACCAGCATCTACCTGCTGGAGGCCATCGAGCGGATCGTCGTCCCGGGCTGGATCGTTCCGCTGGCCCTGGCGATCGGGGTCGGCGGCGCCGCGGCGGGAGCCTTCCTGCCGGTCGTCGAACTCGTCAGGCGCGACACCTACCTCCTGCTGAAGTCGACCGCTCCCCACGAGGCGACCTCCCGGCGCGCCCCCTGGTACGCGCTGGCCGGGCTGCTCGTGCTGGCGGTCGACGGGGGCTGGTTCCTGGCGGCCGGCCACCGCTGGCGCGGTGGCGGGTTCGTCCTGGGCCTGGGGATGTTGACCGCCCTGCCCCTGGCCGCGCCGCTGCTGCTGCGGCTGCTGACGGCGCGCCTGCGCCCCCGCGGCCTGGGAGCCGGCTACGCCCTGAAGAACCTGGGCGCGCGCCTGCAGACCAGCGCCACCGCCGTGGCGGCCCTCGGCGTGGCCGTCAGCATGCTCGTCGGGGTGACCCTGTTGATCGCCAGCTTCCGCGGCACCCTCGACACGTGGCTGCTCCAGACCCTGCCGGCCGACGTCTACGTGACGACGGCCGCCTGGGACCGGGGGCGGCAGACGGCGGTCATGGAGCCGGGGGTGGTCCGGCAGCTGGTCGGCGATCCCGACCTGCTGGGCGCCGACCGGCTGCGCCAGGTCCTGGTCGATGTCGCCGACCGGCGCGTCCGGTTCAACGGCCTGCACCTGGGCCGGCCCGACAGCACCTACCATGTGCCCATGTGGCGCGGGACCAGCCGGGAGGCCCTGGCCTCCCTGCGCCGGGGCGGGGTCGTCATCAGCGAGCCGCTGGCGCGCCGGTCGGGGCTGGGGATAGGGGACACCCTCGTGGCGACCGGACGCTCGGGGGAGGTGCCGCTGCCGGTGAGCGGGATCTGCTACGACTACTCCACCGAGCACGGCCTGGCCTACGTCTCGCTGGCGACACTGGAGCGGATCGCCGGTCCCGGTCCCATCAACAACGTGGCCCTCTACGTGCGACCGGGGGTCTCGGTCGAGGCGTTCATCGCCAGGCTGCGCCGCGACCTCTCCGCCCACGCCCTCTCCATCCGCTCCAACCTGGAGTTGCGCCGGCAGGTGACCGACATCTTCGACCAGACCTTCGCGGTCACCCGCCTGCTGCGGTCGGTCGCCCTGCTGATCGCCGTCGCCGGCGTGGCCCTGGCCCTGCTGATCCAGGGCCGGGAGCGGGCGGCCGACCTGGCGCTCCACCGCGCCCTGGGGGCGACCCGGTGGCAGATGGTGCGGGTGCTGGCCATCGAGGGGACGGGCATCGGACTGCTGGGCGCCGCCTGCGGCCTGGTCGGCGGGCTGGGCTTGGCCCTGCTGCTGATCCACGTCATCAACCCGGCCTGGTTCGGCTGGTCCATCCGGCCGGTCTGGGCCTGGGGACTGGTGTTCCGGCAACTCGCCTCGATCCCGGTGGCGGCCCTGCTGGCGTCGTTGCCGCCGGCGCTGGCCGTCAGCCGGGTGAGCGCCAGGGAGTTGAGCCGCGATGACTGTTGACGGGCGGCTGCATCGTCTGGGCCTGGTGGCGGGCGTGGCCCTGGTCACCCTGCTGATGCCCGTGCCGCCGGCCGGGCCCGCCGCCGCCGGGGACGGTCCGCGCCCGGCCGGGCCCGCCACCGACACGGCGGTCACCTGGCATCGCGCCGCGCCCGGCTACCGCTGGTCGTTCCCCCGCGACCACCGCGCCCATCCCGGCTACCGGACCGAGTGGTGGTACCTGACCGGCCAGCTCGGCCCGGCGGACGGCGGACCGGCGCGCTACGGCTACCAGCTGACCCTGTTCCGGATCGGCCTGTCGCCGCGGCAGCCGGCGGCGGCCTCCGCCTGGGACTGCCGCGACCTGGTGCTGGGCCACCTGGCGATCACCGACATCGCCGCCGGACGCCACCTGTTCCGGGAGGTCCTGGTCCGCGCGGCGCCCCTGACCGGCGGGACCCCGTCGCCGCCGGACACCGTTCTCGCCTGGTGCCTCGCCCCGCCGGGGACAGACGGACGCTGGTTCGTCGCCGCCCGCGGCGACACCTTCGCGGCCCGGGCCCGTGACGCGGCGCAGGGGCTGGACCTGGACCTGCGGCTCGTGCCGGCCGGACCCGTCGTCCTGCACGGGGACGGCGGATTCAGCGCCAAGACCCCCGACGGATCCCGCGGGAGTCTCTATTACAGCCTGCCACGACTGCGGACGACCGGGACCCTGCGTTGCGGGGAGGATTCCCTCCGGGTCGCGGGGGAGAGCTGGCTGGACCGGGAGTTCTTCTCCGATCCCCTGGCTCCCGACCTGACGGGCTGGGACTGGCTCTGCCTCCAGCTCGACGACGGGCCGGCCGTCATGCTCTACCTGCTGCGGGACCGCGACGGCGCGGCGGCGGTGCGGGCCGGGACCCTCGTCGGCAGGGACGGCCGCGGCCGTTCCCTGGCCGGGACCGAGTGGGACCTGGCGGTGACCGGCCACTGGACGAGCCCCCGGACGGCCGGCCGTTACCCGGCCGGGTGGCGGCTGCGGATTCCCGGTGAAGGAGTCGACCTGTGGATCCAGCCCCTGGTCGCGGACCAGGAGAACGTCGGTGAGCGGTCGGGCATCATCTACTGGGAGGGCGCCGTGACGGCCCGCGACGCCGCCGGCGACGAGCGCGGCAGGGGGTACGTGGAGCTCACGGGATACGTTCCGGGCGGGCGGGGACTGCCCTGACGCGAGGTGGCATGGTGTGCGCCGGCGGGACACCCCTTCCGCTCGCCGGCCATGGACGCCATCGCGATCGGTCGCCTGGTGACGGAGAGGGGGTGAGGTCCATGCCTGTCCGCCGATCCGCGTCGGTGCCCGTCCCCGGGAGCCGCAACCCTTGCGGACGGCGGGCGTATCCTCCATGCTGTCCGGCGACGACCGACCTTCCTCGCGGCGCCTCCCGGCGCCGCCCACGCCCGACCTGGAGGAGATCATGCTCCGTCGTTACCTCTCGTTGCTGACCGTCGTGCTGCTGCTGACGCCGGCCGTCACCGCGGCCGCCCGCGACGGCAAGGCGGAGGAGAAGAAGGATCCCTACAGTGCCGCCACCTTCGCCGGCCTGGAGTTCCGCTGCCTCGGCCCCGCGCTGACCTCGGGCCGCATCGGCGACCTGGCCGTGGATCCCGCCGACCCGGCCCGCTACTTCGTGGCCGTCTGCAGCGGTGGCGTCTGGCTCACCGAGAACGCCGGCACGACCTTCACGCCGGTGTTCGACGACCAGGGCTCCTATTCGATCGGCTGCGTGACGATCGACCCGCACGACCCGCTGGTCGTCTGGGTGGGCACCGGCGAGAACAACAGCCAGCGCAGCGTCAGCTACGGCGACGGCGTCTACAAGTCGATCGACGGGGGACACCACTGGGAGAACGTGGGCCTGAAGGAATCCGAGCACATCGGGATGATCGCCGTCGACCCCCGCAACGGCGACGTGGTCTACGCGGCGGCCCAGGGACCGCTCTGGCGGCCGGGCGGCGACCGCGGCCTCTACCGGACGACCGACGGCGGCAAGACCTGGGAGCGGATCCTCCACGTCAGCGACGATACCGGGATCAGCGAGATCCACATCGACCCGTCCGATCCCGATGTCCTGTTCGCCGTGGCCTACCAGCGGCGCCGCCACGTCTGGACCCTCGTCGACGGCGGTCCCGAGTCGGCCATCTACAAGTCGACCGACGGCGGCAAGAGCTGGCGCAAGCTGACCCGCGGGTTGCCGTCGGTGGACATGGGCCGGATCGGCCTGGCCGTGGCGCCCTCGGACCCGGACCGCCTCTACGCCATCGTGGAGGCGCAGGAGGACGCCGGCGGCATCTACCGCAGCGACGACGGCGGGGAGAACTGGCGCAAGCTCACCGACTACGTCTCCACCAGCCCCCAGTACTACCAGGAACTGTTCGTCGATCCCCGCGACCCGGACCGGCTCTACTCCATGGACACCCGCCTGCACATGAGCGAGGACGGGGGCAAGACCTGGACGGTCATCGAGGGGAAGTTCAAGCACGTGGACAACCACGCCTGCTGGATCGACCCCGGCGATACGCGCCACCTGCGCGTGGGGTGCGACGGCGGCCTCTACGAGACCTGGGATCGCGGCGAGACGTGGGAGTTCAAGGCCAACCTGCCGGTCACCCAGTTCTACAAGATCGCCGTGGACTACGACACGCCGTTCTACAACGTCTACGGCGGCACCCAGGACAACAACACCCTGGGCGCGCCGGTCCGCACCACGACCATCCACGGCATCCGCAACAGCGACTGGACCATCACCCTGGGCGGTGACGGCTTCGAGCCGCAGATCGATCCCACCGATCCGGACATCGTCTACTCCCAGTACCAGTACGGCGGCCTGGCCCGCTTCGACCGGCGCACCGGCGAGGCGGTGGACATCCAGCCCCAGCCGGCCTGGGGCGATCCCGCCTACCGCTTCAACTGGAACTCGCCGCTGCTGATCAGCCCGCACGACCACCGTCGCCTCTACTACGGGTGCCAGAAGCTGCTGCGCAGCGACGACATGGGCGACTCGTGGACCGAGATCAGCGGCGACCTGAGCCGCGGCCTGGACCGCAACGCGCTGGAGGTCATGGGGACGGTCTGGAGCGTCGATGCCGTCGCCAAGAACCGGTCGACCTCGTTCTACGGCAGCATCGTGGCGCTGGACGAGTCGCCGCTGGTCGAGGGGTTGATCTACGTGGGGACCGACGACGGCCTGATCCAGGTCACCGAGGACGGCGGGAAGACCTGGCGACGGATCGACCGCTTCCCCGGCGTGCCGGAGATGGCGTACGTCAAGAACGTCGTCGCCTCGCTGCACGACCCGGACGTGGTCTTCGCCGTCCTCGACAACCACAAGAAGGGCGACTTCGCCCCCTACGTCCTGCGCAGCGACGACCGCGGCCGCCACTGGAAGTCCATCGCCGGCGACCTGCCCACCCGCGGCGAGGTGCACGACATCGCCCAGGACCACGTCGACCCGGACCTGCTGTTCGCCGGCACCGAGTTCGGCTGCTGGTTCACCCGCGACGGCGGGAAGCACTGGCTGCGCCTCGAGGGCGGCCTGCCGGTGATCGCCGTGCGCGACCTGGAGATCCAGCGGCGGGAGAACGACCTGCTGCTGGGGACCTTCGGCCGCGGCATCTACGTGCTGGACGACTACACGCCGCTGCGCGAGGCGGCCCCCGAGCGGCTGCGCGACGAACAGGCGATCCTCTTCCCGGTCAAGGACGCCCTTCTCTACCACCAGCGCTCGCCCATGGGGGGGCGCAAGAAGGGCTCCCAGGGAGAGGCCTTCTACACGGCCGACAACCCGCCCTTCGGCGCCGTCTTCACCTACTACCTGCGCGAGAAGTTCGAGACGCTCCACGCGCGGCGCCGCGCCAGGGAGAAGGAGCTGCGCGAGGAGGGCAAGCCGGTCCGCTATCCGTCGTGGGACGAGCTGCGTCGCGAGGACCGGGACGACGCGCCTCTGGTGGCGATCGAGATCACCGATGCCGACGGGCGTGTCGTGCGCCGGATCAAGGCCGAGAACGCCGCCGGCCTGCACCGCGTGGCCTGGGACCTGACCGACCCGTCGCTGCGGCCGGCCGGCGAGGAGCTGGGCAAGGGCGGCGGTCCCCTGGTGGCGCCGGGCGTCTACAACGCCGTCCTGGTGCGCGTCGACGACGGCGAGGTGACGACCCTGGCCGGCCCGGTCCCGTTCACCGTCAAGCCGCTGGCCGAGCCGATCGTTTCCGCCGACCAGCAGGAGCGCGTCCGCTTCCAGCGCCGCGCGGCCGAGCTGCACCGGGCCGTCCTGGGCGCGGTGAAACTGATGGACGAAGTGCAGGATCGTCTTGACCACCTGCGGGTGGCCGTGTTCAATGCGCGGGAGGCCGACGCGGAGGCGGTGGCCCGGCTGCGCGAACTGCAGCTGCGGCTGGCCGACGTCCGCACGGAGCTGACCGGCGACGAAACGATCGCCAAGCGGTCGGAGCCGGTGCCGCCCTCGCTCCTGGAGCGGATCGGTCGGTTGACCTGGACGTGGGACATGACCGCCGCGCCCACCGGGACGCAGCGCGCGAGCTACCAGGTCGTGGCGACGCACTTCCCGCCGGTCCTCGACAAGATCAAGGAGATCGACGCCGAGCTGAAGGCGTTCGAGCAGGAGCTGGAGGCCATGGGTGCGCCGTGGACGCCGGGACGGAGCCCGGTGTGGAGGGCTGATCAGTAAGCCGTTCCCCTTCCAGGGCCCCGCTGCGGTCAGGGACGACTGCGGCGGGGCGTTTCCTTGTCCGGCCGGATCACCTCCGGCAGCGGTTCGCCCGCCGGTACGAAGCGCAGCGAGACCGAGTTGACGCAGTGCCGCGTGTCGCGCGGCGTGTAGCCCTCGCCCACGAACACGTGTCCCAGGTGGCCGTCGCAGCCGGCGCAGACGATCTCGGTGCGCCGGCCGTCGGGATCGGGGCGGCGCAGGACGGCCCCGGGGATCTCCCGGTCGAAGCTGGGCCAGCCGCAGCCGGCGTCGAACTTGTCGTCGCTGCGGAACAGCGGCGCGTTGCAGCGGCGGCAGAGGTAGACGCCGGCGTTGTCGAAGCATTCGTACTCGCCGGAGAAGGGGGGCTCTGTGCCGCGGTGCAGCAGGACCCGCTCCTCCTCGGGGGTCAGCGGGTTGTAGGGCACGGTCGTCTCCTTGTCGTCCGCGGGCGGCGGCGTCGCACCCGGTGCCGACATCGCCGCGGCCAGCAGGAACAGGGTTGCCAGGATGTGGGCGCGCATCGCAGTCTCCCTTCGCGGGTGGGGTGCCCACAAGGAAGGACAGATGCTCGACGCCGCCATCATCCTGGCCTACTTCGCCGTCGTCCTGCTGGTCGCCATGCGCGGGCGCGCAGGCGCGGCGGCGAGCGTGGAGGAGTACTTCGTCGCCGGCCGCCGGCTGCGCTGGTGGTCGATCGCCGCCTCGACCATCGCCACCAACCTCCATGCCGGACATTTCCTGGCCGTCGTCGGCGCCGGCTACTGCTTCGGGCTGGCCCAGGCCAACTTCGAGCTGAACGCCGTGGTGGGGCTGGTCCTGGCCGCCTTCGTCTTCGTGCCGCTCTACCTGCGGCAGCGCGTGGTGACCATCAGCCAGTTCTTCGAGCAGCGGTTCGGGGCCGGCACGGCCACCGCCTACTCCCTGCTGATGATGTTCCTCTACGGCACCCTCTACCTGGGAGCGACCCTCTTCTGGGGCGGCTACTCCCTGGAGGTCCTGTTCGGTCCGGCGCTGCAGGCGGGGGTGGGGGGGACGCCGGCGCTGCGCATCGGGACGATGATCCTGCTGCTGGCCGGCGTCTCGGCGGCCTACACCCGGGCCGGCGGCCTGGGGGCGGTGGTGCGCACCGACGTGGTGCAGTTCGTCCTGCTGCTCGGCGGCGGGCTGACCGTCACCTGGCTGGCGGTCTCGCGCGCCGGCGGTGTGGTGGCGCTGCAGGAGGCGGTGCCCGAGCTGTGGCACCTGCACCTGCCCAACAGCCACCCCAAGCTGCCGTGGCTGGGGATCGGGACGATGCTGCTGCTGAACCTGCAGTACTGGGGCTGCAACCAGGTCATCCTGCAGCGGGCCCTGGCCGCGCGCAGCCTGCGCGACGCCCAGGTGGGGCTGCTGGTGGGCGGGGCGTTCAAGTTCGTCACCGCGGCCATGCTGGTGGTGCCGGGGATCGCCCTGGCGGCGCTGCTGGGACCGGAGCACCGGCTGGCCGATCCCGACCAGGCCTACCTGCGGATCGTCGACCTGGTGCTGGCGCCGGGGCTCAGGGGGCTGGTCCTGTGCGGGCTGTTCGCCTCGCTGATGAGCAGCGTCGACTCGATCCTCAACTCCATCGCCACCCTCTGGTCGGTCGACATCTACAGGCGCCGGCTGGCGCCCGACGCCGACGACGCGACGGTGGTGGCCGTCGGCCGGCGGGCCGTCACCGTGACCATGGTCACAGGAGTGCTGCTGGGCTTCCTGTTCACCTGGATCAAGCTGGACCGGCCGTCCTTCCCCCTGGACCCGCTGTTCAAGCAGGCCAGCTACTTCATCAAGAACGGTCTGGTGGTGCTGATCGCCGCGGCGGTCTTCCTGTACCGGCCACCGCGACCGCTGGTGCTGGCGGCCCTGCTGGCCACCGTGCCGCTGACGGTCGCGCTCAACCTGTTGCTGCCTGACGTGCCGTACCTGATCCTGACCGGGGCGATCATCACCGGCGCGTTCCTCGTGGTGGCCGTGCCCACCTGGCGGCACAATGGCCTGCGCGTGGCCGACCCGCCGCTGTGGCGACCGGCGGACCGGGCCGTGACCGCGGCGGCGATCGCATTGATGGGGCTGCTGGTCGCTGTCCACGTGGTGCTGCACTGAGACGGGCGCCGCAGCCGGGGTGCCGGGATCAGCCCAGCGCCGCCGCCGTCTCGCGGATCACCTTCCACGCCAGCACGACGTCGTCTTCGGTGGTCCAGGTCTGGCCCACGCTCAGGCGCAGGACGTAGCGGTCGGCCAGGCGGGTGTGGGTCAGCATGATCCGTCCCTCGGCGTTGATCCGCTCCAGCAGCCGCGCGTTGAAGTCGTCGCCGGCGCGGTGGCGGAAGCAGACCAGCGACAGCGGCGGCGGGACCACCAGCTCGAAGTCGGGATCGTCCTGCACCCACCCGGCGAACTGGTGGGCCAGGCGGACGTGCTCCCGCACGTGGCGGCGCAGCCCCTCCAGCCCGTACCAGCGCAGCACCAGCCACAGCTTCAGGGCCCGGAAGCGGCGGCCCAGCGGCACCTGCCAGTCGCGGTAGTCGATGACGGCGCCGGATTCCGTGGCGGCGTTGCGCAGGTACTCGGGCAGGATGGACAGGGCGCGCAGCAGGGCGGCGCGGTCGGCCACCCAGAAGCAGTCGCAGTCGAAGTTGGTCAAGAGCCACTTGTGGGGGTTGAAGCAGTAGCTGTCGGCCGACGCCAGCCCGTCGTTCAGCAGCGGCCGGAACTCGGGACAGATGGCCGCCGCGCCGGCGTGGGCGCCGTCCACGTGGAGCCAGATGTCGTGCTCGCGGCAGATCCGCCCGATGGCCGCCACCGGGTCGACGGCGTGGCTGCTGGTGGTCCCCACGGTGGCGCAGACGAAGACGGGCCGCTTGCCGGCGGCCAGGTCCTCCCGGATGGCGGCCTCCAGGGCGTCGGGGCGCATGGCGAAGGCGTCGTCCACGGCGACGGCGCGCAGGTTGGCGTCGCCCAGCCCGGCGATGCGCACCGCCTTGACCACCGACGAGTGGGTCTGGGTGGAGACGTAGGCCGTCAGCGACCCGTCGCAGCCGCCGCGGTTGGCCGCGCCGCCGGTGGCGCGCTCGCGGGCGGCCAGCAGGGCGCACAGGGCGGCGCTGGAGGCGGTGTCCTGGATGACGCCGCCGCCGGCACCGTCGCTGCGGAAGCGGTCGGGCAGGCCCAGGGCCTCCACCAGCCAGTCCAGCACGTGCGTCTCCAGCTCCGTGCAGGCGGGTCCGGTGGACCAGAGCATCCCCTGGGTGCCCAGCCCGGCGGCCAGCAGCTCGCCCAGGACCGACGGCCCCGAGACGTTGGCCGGGAAGTAGGCGAACCAGCGGGGGGACTGCCAGTGCGTGGTGGCCGGCAGGACGATGTCGGTCATGTCGCGCAGGACTGCTTCCAGTGGCTCACCCCGCTCCGGCGGGTGCGGCGGCAGCTGCGCGCGGACCCAGCCGGGCTCCACGCGGCTCTGCACGGGCAGCTCGGCGACGCGCTCCCAGTAGTCGGCGATCCAGTCGACCACCTCGCGACCGAGGCGGCGGAACTCGTCGGGGGTCATGTGGTCGGTGTGGGGCATGGGTTCCTCTCCAGGTTGACACGGTTGAGGAAGTGTAGGCCGTGCGCCCGGTCCCCGCTACACCAGGCTGCTTGACCTGGTACCGGCTCGCCTCCTACCCTCGCCAGACGGGCAAAGGAGACCACCGTGAAGAAGATCCTGACCGCCGTCCTGCTGCTGCCCCTGCTCCCCGCCGCCCTCGCCGCCGCCGTGGTGGAGGTGACCGACCACGGCTTCCTGGTCCGGCAGGAGGCGACCGTCGCCGCGCCGCCCGACTCCGTCTACGCCGCCCTGATCCGGGTGGACCGGTGGTGGAGTCCCGATCACACCTGGTCCGGCGACGCGGCCAACCTGTTCCTGGAGCCGCGCGCCGGCGGGATGTTCGGCGAGCGGCTGCCCGGCGGCGGCAGCGTGGAGCACCTGCGGGTGGTGCGTGCCGAGCCGGGGCGGCGGCTGGTGCTGCGCGGCTGACGCGATTCGCGGCCACCGGCGATCCCATCCCGCCGCTCCGCTGAGGGAAGAGAAGGAGCACCATGCCCCGCGTCCGCGAGATCCACACCGTCACCGTCGTCGGCGACCGGCCCGTGCGCTACACCCTGCGTCGCACCAGCCGGGCGCGGCGGCTCTCCCTGCAGGTCAGCCCGGAGCGCGGCCTGGTCGTCGTGCTGCCGTGGCGCTGGACCGTGGCCGACGCGGAGAAGGCCCTGCGGGAGCACGCCGACTGGATCGACAGGCAGGTGACACGACACGGCGTGACCGACGGACCGCGACGCCGCGAGCTGGTCACCGGCAGCCGCTTCCTGCTGCTGGGGCAGCCGCGCACCCTGGTGGTCGAACGGGCCGACGGCACACGCGGCGACGTCCGCTGGCAGGGCGAGACGGTGACCGTGCGGATCACCCCGGCCGACCTGCTCGACCCCCGGCCACGGCTGCAGCGCTGGCTGCGCCGCCTGGCCGGGCAGCGGCTGCGGGAGCGCGTGGCCGCGCTGGGGACCGCCCACGGCCTGGTGCCGGCGCGCGTGGTCGTGGGGGAGCGGACGACCCGCTGGGGAAGCTGCTCCCGCCGCGGCACCGTCTCGCTCTGTTACCGGCTGGTCATGGCGCCGCCGTGGGTGGCCGACGCGGTGATCGTCCACGAGCTGTGCCACCTGCGGCACATGGACCACGGTCCGCGCTTTCGCGACCTGCTGGCGCGGCTCTGTCCCGACCACGAACAGGCCGACGCCTGGCTGCGCGACCACGGCCACGAACTCCGACTCTGACGTTCCCGGGAGGAACCCATGTCCGATCTCTACGACCGCGACCGTTGCCTGGCCCTGTTGCACGAGTACACCGGGAGCGAGAGCCTCCGCCGCCACGCCTACGCCGTGGAGGCGGCCATGCGCGCCGCCGCCACGCGCACCGGCAACGACCCGGAGTACTGGGGTGCCGTGGGCCTGCTGCACGACTTCGACTACGAGCGGTATCCCACGGCCGAGGACCATCCCTACAAGGGGGCCGAGATCCTGCGCGGACTGGGATACCCGGAGGAGTTCGTCCGCACGATCCTCTCCCACGCCTCCTACACCGGCGTCCCGCGCGACAGCGACTGCGCAAGGTGGCTGTTCGCCGTGGACGAGCTGTGCGGGTTCTGCATGGCCTGCGCCATGGTCCAGCCGGACAGGAAGATCGCCCAGGTGAAGGTCAAGTCCGTGAAGAAGAAGCTGAAGAAGAAGGACTTCGCCGCCAAGGTCAGCCGCGATGAGATCCGCGAGGGGGCCGCCGACCTGGGCCTGGAGCTGGACGAGGTCATCGCGCACGTGCTGGACGCCCTGGTACCGGTGGCCGACATGCTGGGGCTGTGAGCCGACCGGCTCGACGGGCTCGCGGTGGACAGGGCGTGCGGCGATATGGTAGGACAGGTGTTATCGAGATAACCGCAACCTGTTCCTCTTCATCACTGGCCGCCAGGTGACTTGCCACCGGAAGGAGATCCCATGCGTCGCATCGCCACCGCCGTCGTCGTCCTCCTCCTGCTCTCCCTGCTGCTCGCCTCGCTGGCGTCGGCCCGGCCCTATCGCCGCCACGCCCGCAAGGCCTACAGCCTCGTCGGTATCGGCACCTATGCCGCCGTCGTGGACAATCCCAGTCCCTTCGCCGACGACAAGCTCTACGGCTTCTCCCTGACCGGCACGCTGGGGCTGGGGCCGTCGCTGGCCGTGCGGGGAAACCTCTACTTCACCGAGCACGACGACGTCAGCGGCCTGGACAACAACGGCCTGGACGCGCAGCTGCTGTTCGGCGGCGGGATGAACCGGTACGGTTTCAAGTACTACGGCATCGTCGGCCTGTTCTCCGAGACGTGGGATTCCGGCGCGGCGGAGCACGACTTCTCCGGCCTGGAACTGGGATTCGGGATCGGCTACGACTGGCGGCGGATCTCCCTGGACTGGTGGGGAGTCTGGCGGGATCCCGGAGACTACGAGGACCTGGTCCGCAGCGCCACCGGCGTGGCCGTCGATCTCAACGCCGCCTCCGGGGCGTTGATGCTGACCTTCCGTCCCTAGTCCGGATCGGGGTCAGCCCGCAGGAATCGGCAGGTCCCCCCGAGTGCCGCCCCGGCCATCTTCGTGCTTTACAGGCACGAGGGGTGAATGGTATAAAACCTACCTGTATTGTAGGTATTATGTCATGCAATCGGGGGCTGCGATGACCAGAGAGCCAGACCAGGAATTCTCCCCGGAGCGTCGCCGGTTCCTGAACGTGCTGCTGGGATCGGGGTTCTTCCTCTGGCTCGGCAGCGTCCTCTACCCGGTGACCCGCTATCTCGTCCCGCCGGCCTCGGTGACCTCGGACGTCACCAGTGTCAGGGTCGGCAAGGTCGACGAGCTGCTGCCGGGCCAGTACCGGATCTTCCGCTTCGGACGCAAGCCGGGCATCCTGTTCCGGATGCGGGACGGCAGCCTCCACGCCCTCTCGGCCCGCTGCACCCACCTCGACTGCACCGTCCAGTTCGACGGCGAGCGCGAGCAGATCTGGTGCGCCTGCCACAACGGGATCTACGACATCACCGGCCGGAACGTCTCCGGTCCCCCGCCCCGTCCCCTCGACCAGTACGAGGTCGTGGTCAAGGGCGAGGACGTCTACGTGCGCAAGGGGGGCACGGCGTGAGGGCGTTGCTGGCCTGGCTGCAGGAGCGCATCGACCTGGCGGGGCTTGCGGCGTTCGTGAGGAAGAAGGAGGTCCCGCTCTTCTACGGGACCGTCTGGTACTACCTGGGCGGGATCTGCCTGTTCCTGTACGGGCTGCAGGTGGTCACCGGGATCCTGCTGCTGCTCTACTACCAGCCGGGTGAGGCGACCGCCTACGAGAGCCTCAAGATGATCGTCAGCAAGGTGGAGTTCGGCTGGCTGTTGCGGGACATGCACAGCTGGTCGGCCAACCTGTTCATCCTTTTCGCCTTCCTGCACATGTTCACGGTCTTCTTCGCGCGGGGCTACCGCAAGCCCCGCGAGCTGACCTGGATGACCGGTTTCCTGCTGCTGGTCCTGGGGATGGGCTTCGGGTTCTCCGGCTACCTGCTGCCGTGGAACGAGCTGTCCTACTTCGCCACCCGGGTGGGGACCAACGTGGCCGGGGCGATTCCGGTCGTGGGGCCGGTCATCCTGAAGGTGATGCGGGCCGGCGACGACGTCACCGGCGCGACGCTGACCCGCTTCTACGGTATCCACGTCGCCGTCCTGCCGTTCGTCTTCGCCGTCCTGCTGGGATTGCACCTCGTGCTGGTCCAGGTCCTGGGGATGAGCGTTCCCCCGTCTCTGGAGAAGCTCCCTCCCGAGCAGCGGCGTTCCATCAAGTTCTTCCCGAACTTCTTCCTGCGGGACGCCATGCTGTGGCTGCTGATGCTGAACATCATCGCCCTGCTGGCCGTCGTCTTCCCGTGGGAGCTGGGAGCGAAGGCCGACCCGCTCGCCCCCGCCCCGGCCGGCATCCGGCCGGAGTGGTACTTCATGTTCATGTTCCAGACCCTCAAGCTGCTGCCGGCCCACGTGCTGTTCCTGGAGGGGGAGGTGCTGGGGATCCTCGCCTTCGCCATCGGCGGGCTGGTCTGGTTCTGCCTGCCGCTGATCGACCGCAAGGCCCGGCGCGGGGAGGTGTCCCGTCTCATCAACGGGTTCGGGTTCGTGGTGATCGTCTACATGGTGGCCATGACCATCTGGGGGTACCTGGCATGAGCGAGTGCCGGCATGCCGCACCGGTCGTCCTGTTGCTGATCGCCCTGGTGGCGTTCCTGCCTGGCCGTACCTCGGCCGCCGAGGACGCCTGCACCGCCTGCCACCTGGCCCTGGACCGTGACGAGGATCCGGGCGACCGGCTCTTCACCCACATGGCCGACGACGTCCACCGGAAGGTGGGGCTGGGATGTGCCGACTGCCACGGAGGCGATCCCGACGCCGTGGGCGACGAGGACGGCGCCATGTGGGAAGCCCCCGGGTTCCGGGGCGCTCCCGAGCGCGGCGAGATCCCTGCGTTCTGTGGTCGCTGCCACAGCGACCCCGACTACATGCGCCGGTATCGCCCCCAGATGCAGACCGACCAGGAGGCCCAGTACTGGACCAGCCGTCACGGCGTGCTGCTCAGAGAGGGACGGCGGAAGGTGGCCACCTGCATCGACTGCCACGGTGTCCATGGCATCCGGCCGGTGGACGATCCCCGTGCCCTGGTCTACCCGCTCAACATCCCGCGGACGTGCGGCCGCTGCCACGCCGACCCTGCCTACATGGCCGAGTTCGGGATCCCCACCGACCAGCTGGAGAAGTTCAGCCGGTCCGTCCACGGCGTGGCCCTGCTGGAGAAGCGCGACATCGGGGCACCCTCCTGCAACGACTGCCACGGCAATCACGGCGCCACGCCGCCCTCGGTGGAGAACATCGCCCACGTCTGCGGGCAGTGCCACGTCAACAACGAGCGTCTGTTCCAGGAGAGCCACCTCGGCTCCATCTTCGTGGCCAGGGGGCTGGGCTACTGCATCGGCTGCCACGGCAAGCACGACATCGCCCGGCCGGACGACCGCATGCTCGACTGGGACGAGGGAGCCATCTGCCTGGAGTGCCACCGGCCGGACGAGGTCGAACCCCGTGTACTCGCCGGGCGGATCGCCGCCGCGCTCGACAGCCTGCGGATCCACGTCGAGCGGGCCGAGTCCCTGGTGCAGCTGGTGGAACGCAAGGGGCTGGAGGCCTCGGAGCTGCTGTTCTCCGTCGAGGAGGCCCGCAAGAACCTGGTCGAGACCCGCACCAGCATCCACAGCTTCGATCCGCAGCACGTGCAGGATGTGGCCGCCGACGGTCACAAGGCGGCCGCGGTGGCCGTCGAGGGTGCCCTGGGCCTGCTGGACCAGTGGTCGTACCGGCGCAAGGGGCTGCTGGTGGCCTCGCTGCTGACGACCCTGCTGATCCTGCTGCTCTACCTGAAGCTGCGCCAGATCGAGAGACGGTGAGATCGGCCGCCCGTCCGCCGACGGGCCGGCCCCGGCGGAAGGGAAGCCATGGATGCACGTGACCCCGGCCTGCGTTCCGAGCTGGAAGAGCTGCGACGGCGCGTGACGGAGCTGGAGCAGCGGCTCGCCCTCCTGGAGGGGGGGGCCCTGGCGTCGGCCGGTGCCGTGCCGGTGGTCGACGCGCGGCCCCGGCCGGTCGGGGAACCGGAGGCCGTTCCCGACGTCCCGGTGGCGAGGATCATGGCCGCGGCGGGGCGGCTGTTCCTGATCCTGGGCGGTGCCTTCCTGCTGCGGGCCCTGACCGACAACGGAGTCCTTTCCCCGGAGGCCGGGGTGGGCGCGGGGCTGGTCTACGCGCTGGCGTGGCTGCCGCCCGCCCTCCGTTCCGCCCGCCGGGACCAGCGGCTCGAGGCGGTCTGCTACGGCCTGGTCGCCCTGATGATCGCCCTGCCGCTGATCTGGGAGACGGCCGTCTACCGGAAGATCGCCTCTCCTGACCAGGCGGCGGCCATGCTGGCCGTCGTCGTCACCGCCGTCTTCCTGACCGCCTGGGCAGGCCGGCTGCAACCGGTGGCCTGGGCGACGACCCTGGGGACGCTGGTCCTGGCACCCGGACTGGCCTACGCCACCCACCACCTGGCGCCGTTCGTCGCCGTCTCCCTGCTGCTCGGCGGGCTGACGACATGGGTCACCTTCGCGCTGGGCTGGCGCGGGAAGCGGTGGCTGGCGGCGGCGAGCGCCGACATCGGTCTGCTGCAGATCGCCTTCCTCGCCGGCGGGGCGAGCCGTCTCTACGTGCCGGTGTCCGGTGGGACGGCGCAGCTGCTCTGCCTGCTGGCCCTGCCGCTCTACCTGGGCAGCTTCATCGTGCGCTCGATCGTCAAGCGGCGGGCGGTGACCGCGTTCGAGGTGGCCCAGACCGTGGGGGTCATCCTGACCGGTTTCGGCGGCGCGGTGCGCATCGCCCACCAGCAGGGGATCGGCACGGGCTGGCTGGGCATTGCCTCCGTCGTCGTCGGCCTGACCGGCTACGGGATCTCCTTCACCTACGTCCGCGGGCGCCACGGGAGGGGGCGCAACTTCTTCTACCACGCCTGGCTGGCCTTCGTCATGACGGTGGTGGGTGTCTGGCTGCTGAGCAGCGGGAGGACCCTGGCCCTGGTCTGGTCCGTCATGGCCGTGGTGGCTGCCGTCCTCGGGGCGCGGTACGGACGGGTGACCCTGGCCCTGCATGCGGCCGCCTACACCCTGCTGGCGGCCTGGGTCGTCGGCCTGCCGGGCGCCGCCTTCCAGGCGCTGCTGGGTGTGCAACCGCTCCCCTGGTCGCCGGCCCAGGTCCTGGTCCTGGCGGTCGCCTTGACCGTCTACGCCGTGCTGACCACCCACCGTATCCCGGTGGAGCTGACCTGGACACGGCGGCTGCCGCGGTTCCTGGTGCTCCTGCTGGCTGCCGCCGGAACGGCCGGCCTGCCGGTCATGCTGGTGGGAGCCCGCCTGGCGGGCGGTCATCCCGGCGGCAGCGAGCTGTGCGCCGTGACGCGTCTGGGCGTGCTGGCCCTGGCAGCCGTGGGGCTGGCCGCCGGGGGCCGGCGCGAGCGCTATCGGGAGTGGCAGTGGCTCGTCTACCCGCTGCTGCTGGTCGCCGCGGTGCGGCTGCTGGCCGTCGACATGCGCCACGTGCCTGCCTCGGGACTGTTCCCGGAATTTCTCCTGCTGGGGGCGGCGCTCATCCTCGCCCCGCGCCTGCTCCACGCCCGGCCCCCGGACGCCGGCTGACCGGGGACCATCCCTCCGGTCCGCCACTCCCGGGCCGGCTCCCCGGTCGGGAGGACATCGTGCCGCATCGCAACGGTTGTGATGATACGGCACACCCGGCCCGCGTCGATCCGTTCTCGCGTTTCCGGTAACAAGCTGTCATGCAATGAGATGTGCGACCTGTGCTTCCGGGGCAGGCCTGGCACACCCCTTGCGGTCTCCGGGTCGGACAGCGCAGACAACCCCTCACCCGAAGGAGACCGGACATGAGACGCACGTACCGACAAGGGCTCATCCCCGTCCTGGCGGCGATCCTCGCGCTGGCCCTGCTGGCCGGCTGCAGCGACGACAACCCCACCCTGCCCGGACAGTCGCAGGAGCAGGCGCCCACCTTGCCCGACCCCGGCATGCTGACGATGGACCTGCACTTCTTCGACGGCGGCAAGGCCCTGGACAAGGCCTTCGGGCAGCAGAACTTCTACAACGCCTACCTGCGGGCGGTCATCGTCAGCGCGGCCACCGAGCTGATCCTCGCCCCGCCGATCGCCGCCTTCTCCCTGGCGCTCCACACGACGCCCACACCCCAGTCGGACGGCTCGTGGCTGTGGATCTACACCTGGTCGCGGGATGGCGACGAGGCCCGGATCCGCCTGCGCGGCGCCCTGGCCGGTGCCGACAGCGTGGCCTGGGAGCTGCGGGTCACCTTCGACGAGGGCGGGCAGCACTTCGAGAACGAGCTCTGGTTCGACGGCACGACGACCGACGACGGCAACACCGGTCACTGGACCTTCTACGACTTCAAGCAGGACGGCAGCCCGGCCGTCGGGGAGCTGGACTGGCGGGGCGAGGATGCCGACCATGCGCAGCTGCGGCTGGCCGCCCTGGCCGGCGACGACGCCGGCGACTCGATCACCTTCACCGCCGACGGCGACGAGCGCCGCATCGACTACGTCGACGCCCCCGAGGCACAGACCTGGTACGTCCGCTGGAACGAGGCCGACGGCACCGGCAGCCTCCAGGTTCCCGACTACAACGGCGGACAGGAGGCCTGCTGGGACGAGCAGCAGTTCGACGTCGAGTGCCCGCCGGCGCGGTGATCCGTTCACCGGGCGACGATGCGACGGGGCCGCCCCGGCGGGGGCGGCCCCGCCACGTCCTGTCGCGGCGCCGGTCCGCGCCAGGGGCTAGAACCGGAAGACGATCCCCAGGCTGGTCTGGGCCGTCACGCCGGAGGTGTCCAGGGGGGACTCGCTGACCAGGTCGGTGCCGTCGGGCAGGTGGACGACGGCCCGCTCCTGCTCCCAGTTGACCGCCACGATCCGCACGGCGCCGTGGACGGCCCAGCGACGGGCGAAGTCCCAGAAGGCGCCCGCGCCGGCGCTGACCGCCGGACCGGTCGCCTCGTACTCCAGCACGTCGCGCCGGGAGGAGGCGCGCCCCCCGCCCACGCCGCCGCACAGGTAGGGGCGCAGCCGCTGTCCGTCGCGCAACAGGACGACCGCCTCGACGACGGCGAACTCCAGGCGCAGATCCGCGTCGCCGGCGTTGGTCCTGTGGTCGGCGCCGCTGGAGTAGAGGCGCACCAGCAGCGACGGGCCGACGCGCAGCCCCACCTGCAGCGCTCCGCTGTCCTGGCCGTCGTCGACCGCGACGACGGTGTCGCTGCGGTCGTCGATCCGCTCGTGCAGGCCGTCCAGCCCCACGAGCCAGCGCAGGGAGCCGCTGCCGGCCTGGCTGGTCACGGGCAGCAGCAGGAGCAGCAAGGCGAACAGCGGACCGGCTGTCGACGGGACCCCGTCGCGCGTCTTCCGGATGCGTCGGCGCATCGTCTACCCCCTCGTCCGCTCGCCCAGGCCGTAGGCCTGGATCTTCTTGTGCAGGTTCGTCCGGTCGATTCCCAGCAGGCGCGCCGCTGCGCTGACGTTGCCCGCCGTCTGGTCCAGGGCGCGGCGGATGCAGGCGGCCTCGAAGCGCCGTCGCGCCTCCGCCAGCCCGCCCAGGGAGCGGACCGCGGCCGGGTCGATGGCCGGGGCGTCGGGACCGGTGCCGTCGGCGGCGGGGACGGAGACCGGCTCCAGCAGCCCGGTCCGGCGCAGGTCGTCCGGCTCGATCCGCCGGCCCGTCGTCATGATGGCCAGCCGCTCGACGGCGTTGTGCAGCTCGCGGACGTTGCCCGGCCAGGGCAGGCCGGCCAGCACCGCCAGGGTCTCCGGGGCGAACTCCCGCGGCGGCAGGTCGTTCTCGCGCAGGTAGCGCTCCAGGAACCAGGTGGCCAGCACCGGCACGTCCTCGGGCCGCTCCCGCAGCGGCGGCACCACGATGGGCACCACGTTGAGGCGGAAGAAGAGGTCCTCCCGGAAGCGTCCCTCGCGGACGTCGGCCTCCAGGTCGCGGTTGGTGGCGGCGACGACCCGCACGTCCACCCGGCGGACCTTCCCGTCGCCCACCCGCTCGATCTCCCCCTCCTGCAGGGCACGCAGGACCTTGGCCTGGGCCCGCCGGCTCATGTCGCCCACCTCGTCCAGGAAGAGGGTCCCCCCGTCGGCCTGCAGGAACTTGCCGTCGCGCGTGCCGACCGCGCCGGTGTAGGCCCCCTTGACGGCGCCGAACAGCTCGCTCTCGATCAGGTCCTCGGGGATGGCGGCGCAGTTGACCTTGACGAACGGCCGGTCGGCGCGGCGGCTCAGCCGGTGGATGGCCCGGGCCACCAGTTCCTTGCCCACGCCGCTCTCGCCCCGGATCAGCACGCGGGCCGGGGTGGGGGCCACCCGCTCGATCTGGGCGCGGACCTCGCGCATGGCCGCCGACTCGCCCACCAGGCGGTGGCGGTCGTGCTCGGCGCGGCGGCGACGGCGGACCTCGCCGTCCAGCTCGCCCAGGCGCAGGGCGTTGCGGACCGCCAGGACGACCCGCTCGCGGGAGCACGGCTTCTCCAGGAAGTCGAAAGCCCCCAGGCGGGTCGCCTCGACGGCCGTGGCGATGGTGCCGTGGCCCGAGATCATGACCACCTGGGGCGGCTCGTCACGCTCCCGGATCCGGCGCAGGACCTCCAGGCCGTCCATCCCCGGCAGGCGGACGTCCAGGACGACGACGTCGGCGCCGTCGCTCTCCAGCAGCGCCAGGCCGGCCTCCCCGTCGGCGGCGTCCAGGACGTCGAACCCCTCGGCCTGCAGGACCATGCCGAAGGTGCGGCGGATGTTCCGCTCGTCGTCGATGATCAGGACGGTGGGCATGTCGGTTCCTCCCCCCGGTGGGGCAGCACGATGGTGAAGACGCTCCCGCGGCCCGGCTCGCTGTCCAGATCGATCCGGCCGCCGTGGCCGCGGACGATGCCGTCGGCGATGGCCAGTCCCAGGCCCATCCCGTCGCGGCGGGTCGAGAAGTCGGGCTCGAAGATCCGCTCGCGCAGGTCGGGCGGGACGCCGTCCCCCGCGTCGGCGACGGCGATCCGCACCGCCTCGTCGTCGCGCGCGACGGGCACGCGGACACGCTCCGGCTGCACGGCCCGCGCGCAGGCCTGCAGACCGTTGTCGACCAGGTTGACCAGGGCC
>CAYTEO010000035.1:0-27150 GCA_964436825.1 uncultured Fibrobacteraceae bacterium
AGCGTGTCGCGTCGTGGAACATGCCCCGACCGCTGCAGCATGCGGGCCGGACACAGTTTCAGTGACACAACCGTCTTGACACGTCTGGAACAAGATATATATTGCAGGCGCAATTGTTGTTGATGCATCAGATGCGCTAGCAATGGTGGGGGGGGAAAGCCATGAATCGAGATCCCAGACGCTCGCTGGGCCGTCTCATCTACATCCTGGACCGCTTTGCCGATCGCTATGCCCGGATCGTCCTGGGGCCCCACGGCATCGGCAAGGAGCAGCTGTTCTACCTCGGCTCGCTCATCTACGAGGGGGACGGCATCACCCAGGAGCAGCTGGCTACCCGACTGTTCGTCGACAAGAGCAGCGCCGCCCGCATGGTGGCGGCCCTGGAGAAGCGCGGGCTGCTGGAGCGCCACCGCGTGCAGGGGAACGCCCGGGCCTACCGGGTCCTGGTCACCCCGGCGGGCCGGCACCTCTGGACGTCCCTGCTGGACGACCTGTGGCGGTGGCAGGAGGTCCTGACCGTGGGATTCACCGCTGCCGAGCGGGAGCAGGCGATCTCTCTCCTGCAGCGGATGGCGGAGAACGCCGAGCAGGCCTGCCGGCGCGGGTTGGGTTCGACCGGAGAGGAAAGGAGCAAGGGGTGAGCATCAGAGTGATCAACGTGGGGCTGCTGGCCGGCCTGGTCGCCCTGCTCGGGGCCGGAGCGGTCGCTGCCGCCGGGCCGCTGCAGCCGGCCGATGTCCTGGTCCTTGCCGCCCGCGGGTCCGAGGCGGCCGTCGTCGCGGCGGCCGACAGCCAGGCCGCGGCGGCGGGGGTGCGCCGGGCGCAGGCCTGGTGGTGGCCGACCGTCTCGCTGGCCGGCACCTACACGACCCGCGACCATCCCCAGGAGGTGGCCGCCGGGCCACTGGTCTTTCCCATGGGTCAGCAGAGCAACGGTCAGTACCAGCTGGAACTGCGGGAGATCCTCTGGGCTGGCGGGCGGCGGCCCCTGGCCGTCCGGGCGTCCCGTCGGCTGGCCGACGCCGCCGTCCAGCAGGGTCGTCACGGCATCCAGCAGGCGCAGCTCGCGGCCCTGGAGGCCTATGTCCAGGCCATTTCCCTGTCACGCAGGGTGGCGGTCGTCGACAGCCGGCTCGCGGCGCTGAGGGCCCACCTCCGGACCGTCCGGGATCTCTACGACCAGGGACTGGTGGCCCGCAACGACCTGCTGGAGACCGAGGTGCGGGTCCAGGAGGTGGCCGACGCCCGGGTGGCGCTGCTGGACCGCAGGGCCGTCGCCGTCGCACGGCTGAACCAGCTGCTGGGGCGCGATCCCGCCGCCCCGCTGACCCTGCCCGACTCGCTGCCGGCGCCGCCGGTGCTGGCCGACAGTCTCGACGCGCTGCGCGCCGGACTGGCCCGGGCCAACGCCGCCGTGCGGGCCGCGGCGGCCGGTCGCGAGGCGGCCGCCCTGGACGTGCGGGTGGCCCGGCGGTCGGCCTGGCCGGTCCTGTTCCTGTCGGCCAGCCACTCCTGGCTGGAGAACGACGCCCTGGTCCATCCCCACGTCAACGCCCTGGCGGTGGGGGTGAGCTGGGACCTGTTCGACGGGGGAGTCCGCCGGGCCGAGGTCAGTCGGGCCGAGGCGCGCCTGACCGCCGCCGAGCGGGCCCGCCTGGAGGTGGAGCGTGCAGCCGCCGTCGCCCTGGAGGACGCCTGGCGACGCTGGCGGCAGGCGCGCCGCGAGGAGCGGACGGCCCGCCGCAACGTGGCCGCCGCGGAGGAGAACCTGCGCATCGTCGAGGACCAGTACCGGCAGGGGGTGGCCCGCTCCAATGACGTCCTGGACGCGGAGGCCCTGCTGGCGGACAGCCGTTTCCGGGTCGTCGACAAGCATCACGACGCCTACCTGGCCCAGGCCCGCCTGCTGGTGGCCGCCGGCAGGGACCTGGTCGCCTTCTACGCCACGGGATCGCAGCAAGGGAGCAGTGAGCGATGAGCAAGCGCTGGATCGGTCTGTCGATCATCATCCTGGTGGCCGTGCTGCTGGTGCTGGCCGGCTGGCGGCACTGGCGGCACAGTGTCTTCTACCCGTCGACCGACGACGCCTACGTCGCCGGGGACGTCACCCCCGTGGCGAGCCGGATCCCGGGGACCCTCCTGGAGGTGCTGGTCACCGACCAGCAGCGGGTCCGTGCCGGCGAGGTCGTCGCCCGGCTCGACCCCCGGGACATCGACGCCGCGGTGGCCCGCGAGGAGGCCAACCTGGCCAAGGCCCGCGCCGCCGTCGCGCTGCAGCGGGCCCGCATCGCCGGTGCCGAGGCCCAGGTGGACGCCGCGCAGGCCCAGGCCGAGCTGGCCCACGCCGACCTGGAGCGGTTCACCGCCCTGAACGAGCGCGGCTCGACCGAGCGGCGCAGCTACGACCAGGCCGTCGCCGCCGCCCGGGTGGCCGATGCCCAGCTCGCGGCGGCCCGCAAGGCCCTGGCGGCCGCCCGCACCGCCCTGGCGGTCGAGGAGAAGAACGTGGCCAAGGCACAGGCGGCCCTGGAGACGGCGCGCCTGCAGCGCGGCTACTGCACGATCACCGCGCCGTGCGACGGGATCGTCGCCGACAAGTCGGCCCAGCCGGGCCAGGTCGTGGCCGCGGGACAGCCGCTCTTGCGGATCGTGCAGCTGGTCGGCGACCACGTCTGGATCGACGCCAACTTCAAGGAGACCCAGCTCCGGAGGATCCGGCCGGGCCAGCCGGTCACCTTCCGCGTCGACGCCGATGACAGCCGCGAGTTCCGCGGGCACGTCGTCGGCCTGGACGCCGGGACCGGCGCCGCCTTCTCCCTGCTGCCGCCGGAGAACGCCACCGGCAACTGGGTCAAGGTCGTCCAGCGGCTGCCGGTGCGGATCGCCATCGACTCGGCGGACGTGCCCGAGCACTGCCTGCGGCTGGGTCTTTCCTGCGAGGTGACCGTCGACACGAGCGACCTGGAGGAATGACGGTGGCGACCGGCGAGGTGGCCGGCGCGATGCCGGCCGGGGAGAACGCGCTCCCCAACAAGTACCTGGTGGCCGTGACGGTGATGATCGGGACCCTGCTGGAGGTCATCGACACCTCGGTGGCCAACGTGGCCCTGCCGCACATGCAGGGGACCTTCGCCGCCGGCCAGGACGAGATCACCTGGGTCATCACCTCCTACCTGGTGGCCAACGCCGTCATCCTGCCCCTGAGCGGCTGGATGGGGAACTACTTCGGGCGGAAGCGGGCCTACCTGTGGTGCCTGGGTCTGTTCACCCTGGCCTCGGTCGGCTCGGCGGCGGCCGTCTCGCTGCCGATGCTCATCGGAATGCGCGTCCTGCAGGGGCTGGCCGGCGGCGCCATGGTCCCCATGTCCCAGGCCATCCTCCTGGAGAGCTTCCCCACCGAGGAACACGGCAAGGCGATGGCCCTGTTCGGTGTGGGAGTCATCTTCGGGCCGATCATCGGGCCCACCCTCGGGGGCTGGATCACCGACACCATCGGCTGGCGCTGGGTCTTCTACATCAACGCGCCGCTGGGGGTCGTCGGGCTGGTCATGGGGCTGCTGTGGATCGTCGATCCCCCCTACCTGCGCCGGCCCGAGGGTAGGGTCGACCTGTGGAGCTTCCTGTTCGTCGCCGTCGGCCTGGGCAGCCTGGAGATCCTGCTGAACCGGGGCGAGCGGTACGACTGGTTCCACAGCCCGCGGATCCAGGTCCTGGCCCTGCTGGCGGGGCTGGGGATCGCCCTGTTCGTCTGGCGGTCGCTGACGGCAAGGCAGCCCCTGGTCGATCTGCGGGTCTTCCGCAGCCGGGAGTACGCCACCGGCACGCTGCTGATGTTCCTGCTGGGGTTCGGGCTCTACGGCTCGTTCACGATGCTGCCGCTCTACGCCCAGAAGCTCCACGGGTACACGGCGTTGCTGGCCGGACTCGTGCTGTCGCCCGGCGGGGTGACCTCGCTGCTGTCGATGGCGCTGGTCGGCGCGCTGGTCGGCAGGGTCGACAACAGGCTGCTGATCGGCTTCGGGGCGGCGCTGAACGTCTGGGCCATGTGGCTGCTGACGCAGGTCAACGTCGACGTCGACTTCTGGTACCTGGTGACCGGCCGGGTCATCCAGGGGTTCGGGATGGGCTTCCTGTTCGTCCCGCTGACCGCGGCGGCGTTCGTGGCCTTGCGGCCGGAGCAGATCGGCGGCGCCGCCGGCCTGTTCAACCTGATGCGCAACGAGGGCGGGTCGATCGGGATCGCCATCTCCTCGACGATCCTCTCCCGGCACTTCCAGTTCCACCACGCGCGGCTGGTCGAGCACCTGACCCCGGGCAACCTGCTGCTGCAGGAGCGGGCGGCTGTCCTCGGCAGGGGCCTGGTCGCCGCCGGAGGGGCCGATTCGGTGACGGCACAGCAGCAGGCGTGGGGCCTGCTCCACGGCGAGGTGCAGCGCCAGGCGGCGACGATGGCCTACGGCGACGTCTTCTGGATGCTGATGCTCTCGTTCGTCGTCTTCCTGCCCCTGGTCCTGCTGCTGCGCGGCAGGGGCAGCGGCCACGTGGGCGTGCACTGAGGGCTTGTTCGGTCGCCGGCCCCGTGGCAGGATCGCACCGAGGGAAACGAGATCGCCGGGGAACGCCCACCCGGCCAGCAGGCGCCGCCAGGCGCCGAAGCGAGGGAGGATCACGATGCGCGGTACGAGGTTCGTCCTGCTCGCCCTTGCCGCCGGGCTGCTGCTGTCGGCCCTGCCCGTGGCGGCCCAGGTGCCCGGCTCGCCGGTGGGCCTGTCCCTGGGGCTGAAGGCCGGTGTGACGATCGCCACCTTCCACGGTGACGACGCGGGGGATCCCGACAACCGGACCGGGTTCGTCTTCGGCGGCCAGGTCGTCATCCACTCGCCCCTGTTCGACATCCAGGCCGAGGGACTCTACGTCCAGAAGGGGGCCGAGGAGTCGGCCGACGGGATCGAGGCGACGGACAAGTTCGACTACTTCGAGATCCCGGTCCTGCTGCGCAAGAACCTGCCCGGCATCGTGGTCAAGCCGTACTTCCTGGTGGGGCCGGCCCTGGCCTTCAACGTCAATGCCAAGGTCGAGAGCGGAGCCCTCGAGGCGGACGTCAAGGACGACGTCAAGGATACCGACGTGGGCCTGGTCGTGGGCGTGGGCATCCAGAACACCCGCAACCACGTCTTCGTCGAGGGACGCTACACGCTGGGGCTGGGCAAGGTCCCCGAGGACAGCGACCACGACGACGTCAAGAACGGGGTCATCTCGTTCATGGCCGGCGTCTCGTTCTGATCCCTGCCCGGTACGAAGCGACGCCCGGCCGGCGATCCGCCGGCCGGGCGCCTTTCCGTCACGGACGCACTCGTCATGGATGCTGCGGCGTTCGCTTCCGCAGCGCCTCCGTCTGCCCGCGCAGGAATTCCTCGAGCCAGGGGAAATACTCGGTGACCAGCCCCATCCGCTCCACGAAGGCGGCCATCAGGTCCGTGTGGCGGCTGCGCCACAGGACGGTCAGCCACTCCCGCAGGGCGCGGTCGGCGGTGTCGGCGTCGATCGCCACGTCCAGGGCCAGGTCGCGGCCGGCGACCAGGTCGCAGGTGAGCACGCCCAGGGCCGCCGGCGGATGCTCGTCCATGACCGCCGCGGCCAGGTCGCGGGCGCCGTCGACGTCGGCCAGGGCCAGCCGGGCCTGGGCCAGCATTTCCGCCGCCCGGAGCGGGGCGCCCTCCTCCACCGCCTCCTCCAGCAGGACGTGGGCCGACTGCCAGCGACCGGTCTCCAGGTCGTGCTCGCCCAGGGCGACCAGCAGCTCCGGGGTCCGGCCGTGGCGGGCGGCGTAGTCGGCGACGAAGCGCTCGCGCTGGCCGGTCCGGTCGGCGAAGGTGACCGCGGCCAGCAGTGCCTCGGGATCGACGGGGTTCCCGTCCAGGGCCTGCTCGGCCAGCGCCAGGCCCCCGGTCCAGTCGCCCGCGGCGGCGGTGACCCGGGCCAGGCCGACCAGGGGGCGGACCGTCGCCAGCTCGGCCTGGGGCGGTGCCGGCAGGCGGCGGCAGGCCTCGTAGTCGCGGCGGGCGCCGTCCAGGTCGCCCAGCATCTCGCGCACCAGGCCGCGCCGGAAACGGTACTCGGGAGCGCCGACCAGGGCGTCGCGCCAGCCGTCCAGGAACGCCAGCTCCTCCGCCGGGGTCTCGCAGCATCCCTGGCCCAGCAGGACGACCAGGTCGGCGGCGAAGGCGAAGTCCTCCAGGGCGGCGGGGCCCGCGGCGCGGAGCTCGGCCAGGACCCGGGCGGTCGTCTCGCGCCACAGGTCGCGATCGTCCCAGAAGCGCGCCAGCTCGAGCATCTTGTACCAGGAGTACCAGTCGCGCCGGTCCTCGGACACGGCCTCGCGCAGCAGCGCCAGGTCGCGCTCCTTCTTCCGCCGCGCGGCGGCGACGTCGCGCCGGTAGCCGAGGTGGATCAGGGTGCCGGGGAGGTGGCGCATCTGCAGGCCCGTCCGTTCCAGGAAGGCCGTGACGGCGGGGGCGACGTCCTCGTGGATCCGGTGCCGGTAGCGGATGGACTGGTCGTTGCGGAACAGCCGCAGCAGGCGGGTCGTCCGGCGGCGGCCGCCGGGCAGGTCGTCCACCAGCCGCAGCGTCGCCGCGCCGGCGGCGGGATCGTCCAGGACGGCCCGGATGGCCCGGGCCAGCTCGGGGGTGACCCGCTCGTCGGCGTCCAGGGAGAGGATCCACTCGCCGCGGGCCATGGCCAGGCTGGCGTTGCGGGCGGCGGCGAAGTCGTCGCGCCAGGGGATCTGCTGGACCTCGGCGCCGGCCTCGCGGAGCAGCTCGACGGTCCGGTCGCCGGACCCGGTGTCGACGACGCAGAGCTGGTCCCACAGGCCCGCGACGGAGTCCAGCAGCCCCGGGAGCATCTCCTGCTCGTCGCGCACGATCATGCAGAGGGAGAGGATCGGTCGGCTCATCGGTTCACCTCGGGTTGGTCGCCGGCTGCCGGCGGAGCGGTCCCCGGTCGCCGGCGACAGGCCGGGGACGTCCCGACCGAAGCAAGGGGTATACCCGGGGACGGGGAACCGTGTTGGTGCCGTCGGCAGCGTAACGGTCGTGGTGGCCGTCAGATGCGGGGCCCGGGCGCGGGGCGCCGGTGCCACCCGTGGGGGCGAGGCCAATCCCGCTGGCCAGTTCCCGGCCAGCGGCGGGCCGGCCCTGGCCGCACCGGAGGTTGACGCCGGGCCGATCCGCGCGTTCTATGGTAGCAACGCCCACAAAGTGGATGATTCTCGTTTTCACTTGCAACGCCGGGTGCCCGGTCTATCTTTGGAGGGCCGTACAAGTTGTCACGCCGAAGACGCCTGGCCGCCTGTGGCCTGGACATCGCACCGGGAGAGGACATCGTGACCCTGGACACCCTCCGGAAGGATCACCGGGCTCGCATCCTGGAGATCGACCGCTCGCTGCCCATCCGGCAGCGGCTGATGGAGATGGGACTGACTCCCGGCACCAGCATCGAGATCGTCCGCGTGGCGCCCCTGGGCGATCCCATCGAGGTCAAGGTCCGCGGGTACCGCCTCTCCCTGCGCAAGCAGGATGCGGCCCACATCCTCTGTCGTCGCGCCTGACCGGCGAGGTTGAGCCCATGTCCTCGCAATGCTGCGAGTCCCAACCCGTCCGCTCGCAGTCGCCCCGGGACCGCGTCGTCGCGGTGGCCGGCAATCCCAACTCCGGCAAGACGACCCTCTTCAACGCCCTGACCGGGGCCACGGCCAAGGTCGGCAACTACCCCGGAATCACCGTCGACAGCCGGACCGCGTCGCTGACTTTGCCCGGGGCCGGCAAGGTGACCCTGGTCGACGTGCCGGGGACCTACAGCCTGGTCGCCCGCTCGGTGGACGAGGAGGTGGCCATCAACGCCCTGCTGGGGCGCAAGGGCCACCCGCGGCCCGACGCCGTCGTCGTCGTCCTGGACGCCACCTCCCTGGAGCGGAACCTCTACTTCCTGATGCAGGTCCTGGAGTTCGACCTGCCGGTGGTGGCGGCGGTCAACATGCTGGATGCCGCCCGGGACGAGGGGATCGAGATCCGCTTCGACGAGCTGCGCCGGATCTTCCGTATCCCGTTCGTCGGCATCGTGGCGCGCAAGCGCCAGGGGATCGACCTGCTGAAGGCGGCCCTCGACGAGGTCCTGCTCGATCCCGGGGCCCACCGCGGTCCCGGCTGGCTGTGGGAGCCGCCGGCCGCGCTGGCGCGGGACCTGGCGTCGTGCGACGCGCTGATCCGCGAGGAGGTCCGCTTCCCCCTGCCGACCGAGGGGAGCCGCCGCGCCTTCGCCCTGTGGCTGCTGTCGAGCCTCTCGCCGGGGAGCGAGCTGGTGGTCCGGCCGCGCCTGCGCGAGCACGTGCTGGCGCTCCAGGAGCAGCTGCGGGAGCAGGGACGGGACCTGGCCGACGAGAGCATCGCCCTGCGCTACGCCTTCATCGACCGGGTCGCGCCGCGGATCATGATCCGCCGCACCACGGAGGTCAGCTCGACGACCGAGCGGATCGACGCCGTCCTGACCCACCCCTTGTGGGGAACGGTCGTCTTCCTGGCCATCATGGGGGTGGTCTTCCAGGCGCTGTTCTCCTGGTCGGAGCCGCTGATCGGCGTCATCGAGAACCTGTTCGCCGCCCTCGGCGGCTGGCTGACGCGGGCCCTGCCGGCCGGGTTCCTGCGCGACCTGCTGACCGAGGGGATCGTCTCGGGCGTCGGCAGCGTGGTGACCTTCCTGCCCCAGATCGTCTTCCTGTTCCTGTTCGTCGCCCTGCTGGAGGGGTCGGGCTACCTGGCGCGGTCGGCCTTCCTGATCGACCGGCTGATGCGCAAGATCGGCCTGCACGGCCAGGCCTTCGTGCCCATGCTCAGCGGCTTCGCCTGCGCCGTGCCGGCGATCATGGCCACCCGGACCATCGAGAGCCGGCGGGACCGCCTGCTGACCATCGCCGTGGTGCCGCTGATCAGCTGCTCGGCCCGCCTGCCGGTCTACACCCTGATCATCGGGTTGCTCTTCCCGGTGTCGCACCGGGTGGGGCCGCTGAGCATCGGGACGGTCATCCTGCTGGGGATCTACGTCGTCAGCACGCTGCTGGCGCTGGCGGCGGCGGCCGTCCTGAGCCGGACCCTGTTCCGCGGCCAGCCCCAGAGCATGGTCCTGGAGCTGCCGCCGTACCGGCTGCCCGATCCCAAGAGCGTCTGGATGCTCGTGGTCGAGCGGTCGCGGGCCTTCCTGGCGACGGCCGGGACGATCATCCTGGTCATCAGCGTCGTGCTGTGGGTGCTGCTGAGCTACCCCGCCGTCACACCGCCCGGGCCGGCCGATCCCGGCCTGGCGGCGGCGGTTCCCGCCGGGATGGTCGCCACGCCCGACGGCCCGGTGCCGCTGGCCACCTACCGGTTGCGCCACAGCTTCGCCGGCCGGCTGGGGGCGCTGCTGGAACCGGCGCTCAGGCCCCTGGGCTTCGACTGGAAGATCGGGATCGGCCTGATCGGCGCCTTCGCCGCCCGGGAGGTCTTCATCTCGACGATGGGGGTGGTCTACGGCGCGGGCGACGACGACCACGCCCACAGCCTGCGCGAGGCGATGCGGTCGGAGCGGCGACCGGACGGCCGGCTCCTCTGGACGCCGCTGACCGGGGTGAGCCTGCTGGTCTTCTTCATGATCGCCCTGCAGTGCATGAGCACCCTGGCGGTCATCCGCCGCGAGACCGCCGGCTGGCGCTGGGCCCTGTTCATCCTCGTCTACCTCAACACGGCCGCCTACCTGGCCTCGCTGCTGGTCTACCAGGGGGGGCGGCTGGCGGGGCTCTCCTGACCGGTGGCCGCAATCCCGGTTGGCGACCCCTGACCCCTCGTATTATGCTTCCGCCTCCAGTAACCGCCACCGGAGGTGGAAGACGATGCGCGCGACACCGATCCGTGACCTGCTCGCCGGGACCGTGCCGCTGGACAGCGAGGTCGCCGTCCAGGGGTGGGTCCGCTCGCGCCGGGACAGCAAGGCCGGCCTCAGCTTCATCCACCTGGACGACGGCTCCTGCTTCGCCAACCTGCAGATCGTCGCCCCCGCCGACCTGCCCAACTACCGGGACGAGGTCCTGCGGCTGACGACCGGCTGCTCCCTGCGGGCGACCGGCCGGCTGGTGGCTTCCCAGGGGAAGGGGCAGTCCGTCGAGCTGCAGGCCGCGACGATCGAGGTCGTCGGCTGGGTCGAGGACCCGGAGACCTACCCGGTCCAGCCCAAGCGCCACAGCTTCGAGTACCTGCGCAGCATCGCCCACCTGCGGCCGCGGACCAACACCTTCGGGGCCATCACGCGCGTGCGGCACTGCCTGGCCCAGGCCATCCACCGCTACTTCCACGAGCACGGCTTCTACTGGATCCACACCCCGATCATCACCGGCAACGACTGCGAGGGGGCCGGGGAGATGTTCCGGGTCTCGACCCTGGACCTGCTGAACCTGCCGCGCACTCCCGACGGCGCGGTGGACTTCGAGCAGGACTTCTTCGGCAAGGAGACGTTCCTGACCGTCTCCGGCCAGCTCAACGTGGAGACCCACTGCTGCGCCCTGAGCAGGGTCTACACCTTCGGTCCCACCTTCCGGGCCGAGAACTCCAACACCAGCCGGCACCTCTCCGAGTTCTGGATGATCGAGCCGGAGATCGCCTTCGCCGACCTGCAGGACGACGCCGACCTGGCCGAGGACTTCCTGCGCTCCATCTTCCGCGCCCTGCTGGACGAGCGCGAGGACGACATGGCGTTCTTCGCCCAGCGGATCGATCCCGGCTGCGTGACCCGCCTGGAGACCTTCGTGGAGAAGAGCTTCGAGCGGATGACCTACGACGAGGCGATCGCCGCCCTGGAACGCTCCGGCGAGTCGTTCGACTTCCCGGTGCGCTGGGGGATGGACCTGCAGACGGAGCACGAGCGCTACCTGACCGAGAAGCTGTGCGGCCAGCCGGTGGTGGTCACCGACTACCCCAAGGAGATCAAGGCGTTCTACATGCGGCTGAACGACGACGGGCGGACCGTGGCCGCCATGGACGTCCTGGCGCCGGGGATCGGCGAGATCATCGGCGGCAGCCAGCGCGAGGAGCGCCTGGAGGTCCTGGACGCGCGGATCGACGAGCTGGGTCTGGACCGCGAGGCCTACTGGTGGTACCGCGACCTGCGGCGCTACGGGACGGTGCCCCACGCCGGGTTCGGCCTGGGCTTCGAGCGGGCCATCGTCTACGCCACCGGCATGAAGAACGTCCGCGACGTCATCCCCTTCCCGCGGACTCCCCGCAGCGCCGAGTTCTGAGCCGCGGCCGCGGGGACGGGCGCGGCGACCGCAGACAGCGAGGCCGACCCCAGCGGGTCGGCCTCGTCCTTCGCGACCTGCAGCGGTCAGGCCGGCGGCGGCGCCACGGTGACCGTGTCCGGCGCCGCGGCGGGGGCGGGCATGGCCGCCCGCATCTGCTCCAGGTTGTGGAGCACGTCCACGTCGTCGTGGTCGCGGGACAGGGCCGCCTCCAGCAGCGCGACCGCCTCGCCGGCGCGTCCCTGCTCCCACAGCGCGCAGGCCAGGTCGTTGGCGGCCCGGCTGTCGGCCGGCGCCCAGGCCAGCGCCTCGCGGAACAGGCGCTCCGCGTCCCGGAACCATCCCTGCTGGTAGTATTCCTCGCCGCGGGAGAGCCACTGTTCCCGTTCCCAGTCCGCCGGCGGCACGCGGGAGAGGACGCTCCCGTCGGGCAGCGGCTCGAAGTGGAGGACCGGGTCGAAGCCGCGCAGCAGGATCGGGTCCAGGTCGATCTTCCCGCCGTAGGGGATCTCCTGCGGGATGTGCCACTTCTCCTTGAACAGCTCCCAGTTCCGCTCCAGGGACTGCTGGTAGTCGACCCGCGCGGCGGCGAAGCTGCGGCTGCCGAAGTGGTGGACGAAGCAGTCGGTGGCGATCAGGTTCTGGTAACCGGCCAGGAAGGCGCGCAGGCAGTAGTCGTTGTCCTCGAAGTTGCCGCGGCCGAACCGCTCGTCCAGGCCGCCCAGGCGCTCCAGGACCTCCCGCTTGATCAGCATGCAGAAGCCGACGACCCACAGGGCGACGTGGTCCTCGCCCGCGTGCCGGCGGGAGACGGTGGCGGCGAACTCGCCCAGGCCGGCCAGGGTCTCCTCGTTGTACTCCACCTGCTGCAGGCGCTGGGCGCCGGCGATCCGGTTGGTCACCGGGCCGACGATCCCCGCCTGGGGGTTGTTCTCGGCGGCGGCGATCAGGCGGTCCAGCCAGCCGTCGGTGACCACGACGTCGCTGTTGAGCAGGACCAGGTACTCGCCCCGGGCGGCGGCCAGGCCGCGGTTGTTGCCGGCGGCGAAGCCGAGGTTCTCCCCGTTGAGGATCACCTTGCAGCGGCCGTCCTCGGCCGCCAGCTCGCGCAGGAACTCGACCGTCCCGTCGTCGCTGCCGTTGTCGACGAAGAGGATCTCGTCCCGCGGCGAGGTGAACCGCAACAGGGCGTCGGCGCAGCGGCGGGTGTAGTCCAGGGCGTTGTGGGTCAGGACGACGACCGAGGCCCGGACCGGCTCGTCGGTGCAGACCGGGCAGGTCAGCCGCGGGGAGACGTAGGCGCGCAGGCTGAAGTCGGGGGCCGGCTGGATCGAGCCCTCGCTCACGTAGTAGTCGGGCGTGATCCGGTCCCGCCACCGCTCGTTGAGGCGGGCCACGTTCTCGTCCCAGCGGCTCCAGCGCTCCTCGCCGCTCTGGGACTCGTGGTGGACGACGACGCTCTCGGGCCGGTAGACCAGCTGCCAGCCGGCCTCGCCCAGCTTCAGGCAGAGATCGACGTCCTCGTTCCCGTTCCAGTAGTCCTCGTCGAAGCCGCCCACCTGCGCGAAGGCCTCCCGGCGGACCAGCAGGCAGGCGGCGGTCAGGCAGCGCAGGATCTGCGGCTTGCTAGCGCCGTGGAAGTCGGCCGGCTTGCGGTAGCAGAGGTGGCGCCCGCCCAGGACGGGACCGTGGGGCGTCTCGGCCAGCGTGATGGCCACGCCCGCGTGCTGGATCGTCCCGTCGGGGAACAGGAGCCTGCTGCCGACCGCGCCCACGCGCCTGTCCAGGTCGAGGGTCCGCGTCAGCGGCTCCAGCCACCGGGGGGTGACCTCGGTGTCGTTGTTGAGGAACAGCAGGTATTCGCCCTTCGCCGCGGCGGCGCCCTGGTTGCAGGCCCGGGCGAAGCCGAGGTTCTCCCGGTTGGTCACCACGCGGTGGTCGTCGCTCCCGGCGCTCCACTCGCGCAGCAGCCCGGGCGTCTCGTCGCGGCTGCCGTTGTCGACGACGATGACTTCGCACTCGCCGGCGGGGGTGTGCTGCCGGAGCGAGGCCAGGCATTGCCTGGTCAGGTCCGCCTGGTCGAAGACGGGAATGATGATCGAGACCCTGGGATTTCTGTCTATCATGCCGTTCATGCTCCCTCCAAGAGGCGATGCGATGGCTGGGCGAGGGCTTATCGCCAAGCGCGGGAGCAAGTCCCCGGCCAGGGGCCGCAGCGCGGTCGGCCGGGGAGAGATTGGCTCTATCTGATATAGAGGAAGTGAGTTGCAGCTTCAGGCCCTTCCGCCGCGGGTGCTGGCGGGGGACGGCCGCGGCCGCGACGGGGGGCCGCCCTGGCCAGGGATCTGCCAGCTCCCTGGCCAGGTTCGAGCCGGGATCAGATGTACCCCAGGGCCTCGAGCTGCTTGCGGGTCTCCTCGTCGACGGTGGCCGGCTCGGCATGGTCGCCGGCGACGCGGCCCCTGGCCATGATCCCGCGCAGGGCCCCCTCGAACCGGGGCAGCAGCACGTTGTCGGGAGGCAGCGGCTGCTGCTCTCCCGGGTCGGTGGCCAGGTCGTACAGGGCGGGCCAGATCTTGACCCGGTCCAGGGTGTGGGGGGGGCGGTGGACGACGGCGGCCCGGGTCCCGGCGCGCAGGGCGACGTAGTTGTTGCCCTCGGTGACGGCCAGGGGGACCACCTCCCCGTCGACCTCGAGCTGGCGGCCGAGGCGGGCGGCCTTGCCGGTTTCGGACACCTTGCGGCCGATCAGCTCGGGCAACAGGGAGTAGCCGTCCAGCCCCTCGGGGACCGGCAGGTCGCAGGCTTCCAGGACCGTCGGCATGATGTCCAGGAAACTGACCTCCCGGTCGATGACGACGCCGGGAGCGTCGGGGGCGCGACCGGGCAGGGCGACGATCAGCGGGACGTCGGTCACCTCGGGGCCGAGCAGGTCGCCGTTGTGGCCGTGCTGGCCGTGCTCCCAGAAGGCCTCGCCGTGGTCGCTGGAGACGATCAGCAGGAGGTTGTCGTCCAGTCCCTGCTCCTGCAGCCACCGGTAGAACCGGCCCAGCAGGAAGTCGGTATAGCCGATCCCGCCGTCGTAGCAGGCGATGAGGTCGCGGACGATGTTGCGGCCCGGCACCTTGCCGTCCTGTTTGATCATCCGCATCTGCTGGGTCGTGCCGCGGACGGAGCTGTGCCGGCCCTCCAGGAACTTCAGGCGCCACGGGCTCGGCGGCGTGTAGGGGACGTGGATCTCGTAGGTGTGCAGGAAGAGGAACGTGTCCCGGTCCCGGTTCTCGAGCAGCCAGGCCTTGGCCTTCTCCAGGGTGCCCTCGGTGGCGCCGCTCATCTTCTCCGCCGATACGTAGACGTCGAACCCGCGGTCGTAGCCGAAGTCGGCCTTCAGGAAGCCGCCGCCGTTGAACGAGGCGGTGGCGAACCCGGCCTCCTTGAGCGGCTCGACGAGCAGGGGGACGGTCTCGGCCAGGGCCTCGGTCTCCTGGTCGACGCCGTGGCGCAGCGGGTAGAGGCCGGTGAACAGGGAGACGTGGGAGGGCAGGGTCCAGTTGGCCGGTGCCGTCGTGCGGGCGAAGCGGAACTGGTGCGCGGCCAGCTCGTCCAGGAACGGCGTGGTCGGCTTGTCGTAGCCGTAGCAGCCCAGGTGGTCGGCCCGCAGGCTGTCCAGGGAGATGACGATGACCCGGCGCGGGCCGTCGTGGAAGACGGGGACCTGGCGGCGGCCGCAGCCGCCGGCGGTCAGCGCCAGCCAGGCGGCGCAGAGGGCCAGCAGCCGGCCGGGACGATACGGGAAGGAACGCGGACTCATGGACGACCTCCGCGACTTGCGGGTCTGCCGGTGATGACGACGGGGCACGCCATCGGGCGTGCCCCGTGATGATAACACCTCGTGCGGGCGAAGGCACGTCGCGCTCAGTGCGCCCGCGGGAACGGCGGTGCCTCGGGCACCGGACGGCGGTCGCCGAGCTGCTCCAGGACCAGTTCGACGGCCTTCTCGAGCTGGGGATCGCGGCCTGCCGCCACGTCCTCGGGCAGGTTGTCGACGACGACGTCCGGGTCGACGCCGTGGTTCTCGACGGCCCACTTCCCCTCGGTGTCGAAGATCCGGAACTCGGGGAAGGTCACCGAGCCGCCGTCCATCAGCGGGATGTGGCGGCTGATGCCGATCAGTCCGCCCCAGGTCCGGGTGCCGACCACCTTGCCCAGGCCGTACTTCTGGAAGTAGTAGGGCAGGGCGTCACCGCCGCTGCCGGCGTGGTGGTTGCTGATCATGACCATCGGGCCGTCGAAGGCCGTGCCGGGCGTGCGCCAGTCGCGGCCGTAGCGCGGCTTCCAGAAGCTGACGAACTTCTGGCGCAGGATGTTCATGATGAAGTCGGGGATGAACCCGCCCGAGTTGTACCGCTCGTCGATGATCAGCCCCTCCATCCGCAGCTGCGGGTAGTACATCCGGGCGAAGGCCTGGACGCCTGCGATCGAGGTGTTGGGCAGGTGGATGTAGCCGACCCTGCCGCCGGACAGCTCGGCCACCCGCCGCCTGTTCCCCTCCACCCAGCGCACGTAGCGCAGGCCGATGTCGCTGGCGATGGGCTCGACGGTCACCTCGCGGCTCTCCTTCCCGTCCGGCCTGCCGGCGACGGTCAGGACGACCTGCTTGCCCACCTTGTCCTCGAACAGGGAGTAGGGGTTGACCGGGGCGCGCAGCTCGCGGCCGTCGACCGCCAGCAGGTAGTCGCCCTCGCGCACGTCGATCCCCGGACCGGCCAGCGGCGTCGGTGTCGAGGAGTTCCAGTCGCGCTCGGTCAGGATGTTCACCAGCCGGTAGCGGCCGCTGTCGGCGTCCAGGGCGAAGTCGCACCCCAGCAGGCCCACGCCCACCCGCGGCACCTCGGGATTGTCGCCGGGGCGGACGTAGGAGTGGCCCACGCCCAGCTCGGCGATCATCTCGCCCAGGACGTAGTCCAGGTCGCGCCGGTCGCTCACGAAGGGGACGAGCTGGCCGTAGAGGTCGCGGATCCCCTTCCAGTCCAGGCCGTGCATCCCCGGGTCGTAGAAGAAGTGCTTCTCCAGCCGCCAGGCGTCCAGGAAGATCTGGCGCCACTCCCGCGGCGGGACGATCCTCTTGCGCAGCTCGTCGGTCCTGAGCGTCTGGTCCACCTGCTGGTCCGCCGCGGCGTCGACGATGGCGTACTTGCCGCCCATCGCCACCAGCAGGTGCTCGCCGTCGGCGGCCAGCTCGTAGCCGTCGACGTCCTCGAGGACCGTCTCGGCCTCGCGCTCCTCCAGGTCGAAGAGCATCAGGGTCGTCGAGGCCCCGCCCTGGGGTCCCTCGCCGCGGTCCAGGTAGAAGAGCTTGCCGCCGGCGACGCTCAGGGAACCGTAGTTGCCGGCCGGCACGTCCAGGGGGACGATCCGCTCGCCGATGCCGTCCAGGTCGATCCGGACCTCCAGGTCCTTCTCGTCGTCCTTCTTCTTCTCGTCCTCTTCGTCCTTCTTCCCGTCGTCCTCGTCCTCGACGGCGACCTCGTCGCTCTCGGGCGGGAACGGACGGGCGGCGTCGGCCTGGAGGGTCACCAGGTAGATGCCGTCCTGGCGGGTCCAGTAGGGGTGCATGTCGTAGTTGCCGAACCGCGGGTCGAAGTGCCGGGCCGAGGTGAAGAAGAGGTACTTCCCGTCGGGATCGAAGACCGGCCAGCCGTCGTCGGTGAACGACGTCGTGACGCGGGTCGTCTTCCCGCTGTCCAGGCTGTAGAGGAAGATGGAGCCGAACTCGTTCTCGTCGTTGGCCGCAAACGCGATCCAGCGGCTGTCCGGGCTCCAGGCGGCGTCCATGCCGCGCCGGTAGGTGCAGTCGCTGACCGTGCGGCGCTTGCCGCTCTCGCGGTCGACGATCCACAGGCCCATGGCGGCGTCGTGGACCAGCAACGACTTGCTGTCCGGCGACCAGCGCAGGCCGGTCCAGTAGGTGTCGCTGTCGCGGGTCAGCTGCCTCGGCGTGCCCTTGCCGTCGGCCGCCATGACGTACAGCTCGTAGTCGCCGCCCTGGTCGCTGAACCAGGCGATCCAGCGCCCGTCAGGGGACCACTGCGGCCTGATGTCGTTGACGTCCGGGGTGTCGGTGAGCTGGCGGACGTCACCCTTCTCCCGGGGAACGGTGAACAGGTCGCCGCGGGCCGAGAAGACGACCCGCTTGGCGTCGGGGCCGACCCCGGCGCCGGTGATCCACTCGTCGACGTCCCGCCAGCGGGGCCGGGCGTGGACCTTGTCGTCGTGCAGGGCCACGCGCACGCGGTGCGTCTGCTCGGTGGCCAGGTCCAGCACCCAGAGCCAGCCGCCGTTCTCGTAGACGATGGCGTCCGGGCCGAGGCTGGGGTACTTGACGTCGTACGCGTCGTGGTTGGTGACCTGGCGGAAGTTGCCGGTGGGCACGTCATAGGCCCAGATCTGCAGCCGGCCGGTGCGGTCACTGGTGAAGTAGATGGTGTCCCCGTGCCACATGGGGAAGTTCTCGGTGCCGGGCCAGTCGGTCACCTGCTGCGTCTTGCCGGTGGCGAAGTCGTGGATCCAGATGTTCTGGGCCATGCCGCCGGTGTAGCGCTTCCAGGTGCGCTGCTCGCGGGTGATGCGGTTGTAGGCCAGCTTCTTCCCGTCCGGCGACCAGCTCGACAGGCCGCCCTCGGGCAGGGGGATCGGCTCGGGCAGCCCGCCGACAGCCGAAACCGTCCAGAGCTGCGCCTCGCGCCGGGTGAAGCTGGTGCGGGAGCTCTGGAAGCGGATCGTCGCGCCGTCCGGCTCCCAGTCGATGACCCGGTCGGGCAGCGGGTGCCAGGTCAGTCGCCGCGGCTCGCCGCCCTCGGCCGGCATGACGAAGACGTCGGTGTTGCCGTCGTACTGGCCGGAGAAGGCGATCAGCCGCCCGTCGGGGGAGAACTTGGGCTGGAACTCCAGGCCGACGTCGCTGGTCAGCCGCCGCGCCTCGCCCCCCTCGCGCGGGACGATCCACAGGTCGCCCCCGTGGGTGAAGACGATCTGCGTGGCGGAGATGTCGGGGTTGCGCAGCAGGCGCATGTCGCCCGGGTCGGGCTCGCCCGCCGCGACGGTCGTCGCCAGCAGCACGGCCAGCGCGACCAGCAGCAGCAGCCGGAAAGGCTTCATGTCGGGTCTCCTCGGGTTGGGTCGGGTCGGTGGTGTGGTGCAACGGCGAATATACGCACGAGATGGGGGAGGGTTGCAAGCCGCGCCGCGCGGCAGGTGCGGGATGGAAGGGGCCCCTCTCCCTGGCTTGTTCCGGCGCGGGAGCTCGGCCCAGAGTGACACGCGACCGCCCGCCTCATGCGCTGCGCGAAATCGGCGGACGGTCGCATGTCACTCTGGGCCCTGGGCCTCAGTGCCGGAACAACCGCCTCCAGAAGGAGCCCTTTTCCACCGCCCCGGCGGTGCGGACCTGGACGCTGTCCAGTGCCGTCCCGTTCAGCATCGCCAGGGCGTAGCCCACCGGCCGGGCGGCCTCCACCGGGGCCTGCAGGAGATCCGGCACCCGCAGCACCAGCCGCAGGCTGTCGGTCAGGCTCTTGCGCACCCCCACCACCAGCGGCGCGTCGGCCACCAGGGGCACGCTGTCGGTCTTGCCGTCCCGCACCGGCAGCGGCTCGGCCAGGGTGTCGCCGGCGGCCGGGACCAGGGTCACCTTGGTGTAGAGGGCGAAGGCCCGGGCCAGCAGGCGGGTGGTCTCCACGCCGCGGTCGCGGTTGGTGGGGCAGCCCATGACCACCGAGATCAGCCGCACCCCCTTGCGGGTGCAGGCGGCGGTCAGGCAGAAGCCGGCGCGGCTGTGGTAGCCGGTCTTGATCCCCTCCAGGCCCTTCAGCTTGCCGACCAGGGGGTTGGGGTTGGTCAGGATGAACTTCCCGTCCCGGAACGGGACCTTGTCGCTGACGGCCCAGGCCAGGGCCTCCGGGTAATGGCACAGGGCCCGGCCCAGCAAGGCCATGTCGTGGGCCGAGGAGAGGTCCGGTTGCTGCCCGTGGGCCGGCGGCAGGCCGTGGGGGAAGTGGAACTCGGTGTCGTCCATCCCCAGCTCGCGGGCCCGGGCGTTCATCATCTCCACGAACGCCTCGGTGGAGCCGGCCACGTGCTCGGCCAGGGCAACGGCGGCATCGTTGGCCGACTGGATGGCCAGCGCCTTCAGCAGCTCGATGACGGGAAACTGCTCCCCCTGCTTCAGGTAGACCTGCGAGCCCCCCATGCGGCTGGCCTTGGCCGAGACGGTCACCATCTCCTGCGGATCGATCTCCCCCTCGCTGATCTGCTCCAGCACGATCAGCTCGGTCATCATCTTGACCATCGAGGCGGGCGGGAGCGGCCGGTGCATGTCGTGGGCCAGCAGGATCTCGCCGGTGCGCGCGTCCATGACGATGGCCGACTTGAACTTGCCGGTGACGTCGTCCACGGCCCGGGCGGGACGGGCGGGCAGCAGGGCGAGGATGAGCGACAGGGTGACGAGCAGCGGTTCCATCCGGCGCATGGTGATCCCTCGTGGCTACAGGGGCGGGTCGGACCGGAGAGGACGGGCCGCGCGGCGGCGGCCCGGTCGGCGGTCGTTCGAGGGGCGAAGGTACCGCCGCCTGGCGGCGGCGTCAAGACGCTCCCTCCCGGCCCGGCTCTTGCAGGTGGTCGGGAGCCGACGGGCTCCGGCCGGTCCGGTGCCCGCGCAACCTGCAGGGAGGCAACGCATTGAGCTATCGGCGCCAGGAGTACGCCGAGGCACTGGCCGATTTCGGGACACCCCGCTGGCTGCCCCACAGCCAGGGGTGGGTCCTGCTGCGCCGCGTGCCGGGCGGCGACGGCGCCGTCGACGCCACCGGGTGCTACCCGCTGTTCTCCTGCGGCGACTGGACGCGGCTGGGTGAGGATCTGGCCGACCTGCGCGACGCCGGCGTCGTCTCCCTGGTCCTGGTGACCGACCCGCTGGGCGGCGCCCGCAGCGACGACCTGCGCCGTGTTTTCCGGTCCGTGGCACGGCCGTTCAAGCCCCACCACGTGGCGGACCTGTCGGTGCCGGTGGCGACGTTCGCCACCGCCCACCACCGGCGCCACTGGCGCCGCTTCCTGCGTCGCGGCCGCGTCGAGGTCTGTGCCCGTCCCCTGGACCACCTGGACGACTGGCTCCGCCTCTACGGCATGCTGGTGCGGCGCCATCGCATCGACGGCCCCGCCCGCTTCTCCGACGCGAGCTTCCGCCGCCAGCTCGCCCTGCCGGGACTGCTGGCCGTGCGCGCCGTGCTGGACGGCGCCACGGTGGCCATGCAGCTCTGGCTGGTCGACGGCGACCGCGCCTGGTACCACCTGGGGGCCGCCGATGCCGCCGGCTACCGCAGCGGCGCCTCCCACGCCCTGATGGGGGAGACCCTCTCCCTGCTGGCCGACCGCGGCGTGCGGCTGGCCGACCTGGGGGCCGGCGCGGGTCTGCGGCACGACCCCGCCGACGGGCTGGCCCGCTTCAAGGCAGGCTGGAGCAACACCGTCCGCTGGGCCTGGCTCTGCGGCACCGTCCTGGACCCGCAGCGCCACGTCTCGCTGTGCCGGCTGGCCGGGGTCGCTCCCGAGGGCGACGGCTTCTTCCCCGCCTACCGCGACCCGTTCCGCTCGCGCCTGGTCACCGGCACAGCGGCGCCCGCCGCCGAGGTCCCCGTCCCGGAGGTGGCCTGTGGCCACGCGCACTGAGGCGCTGCCGCGGCTGGCGATCCTGGGCGACGAGCCGGCCTTCGCCCGGCCGCTGCACGTGGGCGCGCCGGCGATCCCGGACCGCGAGCGGCTGTTCGCCCGCCTCGACGCGGCCCTGGACCGGCGCCGGCTGACCAACCGGGGTCCCCTGGTCGAGGAGTTCGAGGCGCGGATCGCCGCGCTGGCCGGCACCCGCCACGCCGTGGCGGTCTGCAACGGGACCGTCGGCCTGGAGCTGGCGGCCCGGGCCGTGGGGCTGAGCGGCGAGGTCATCGTGCCGGCGTTCACCTTCGTCGCCACGGCCCACGCCCTGGCCTGGATCGGCCTCGAGCCGGTTCTCTGCGACGTGGACCCGCGCACCCACTGCCTGGACCCCCGCGTCGTGGAGGCCGCGATCACCCCCCGCACCAGCGGCATCCTGGCGGTCCACCTCTGGGGACGGCCGGCGGCGGTATCGGAGCTGCAGGCGATCGCCGACCGCTTCGGCCTGCGCCTGCTGTTCGACGGCGCCCATGCCTTCGCCGCCCGTTGCGGCGACCGGCCCGTGGGCGGCCAGGGCGACGCCACCGTCTTCAGCTTCCACGCCACCAAGTTCCTGTCGGCGGCCGAGGGGGGCGCCGTGGTCACCGACGACGACGCGGTGGCCCGACGGCTGCGCCTGCTGCAGAACTTCGGCTTCGCCGGCGTCGACCGGGTCGTCGACGAGGGGACCAACGGCAAGATGAGCGAGCTGGCCGCCGCCTTCGGCCTGACCTCCCTGGACGACCTGGACGCGCTGCTGGCGGTCAACCGCCGGCGGCTGGCGACGTGGCGCCGCGAGCTGGCCGACATCCCGGGCCTGTCGCCGGTGATCTGGGGCACGGCCGACGCCCGCAACGACCAGTACTGCGTCGTGGAGGTCGATCCGGCACGGACCGGCCTGACCCGCGACCAGCTGGTGGCGGTCCTGCGGGCGGAGAACGTCCTGGCCCGCCGCTACTTCCATCCAGGGCTGCACCGGATGGAGCCGTACCGCTCCCGGCCGCCGGCCGGCGGCTGGCGCCTTCCGGCCACCGAGCGGCTCTGCGAGCGGGTGCTGGTGCTGCCCACCGGTGCCGCGGTCAGCGACGAGCAGATCGTCCGCATGGCCGACATCCTGCGCCGCGCCGTGGCCGCCGGGCCGGCGCTGGCGCGGACCCTGGAGGGAATGGAGCACCGGGTGGAGGCACTGGTCTCCCGACCGCTGCGCCGGGGAGCGGGACGATGACCGTCGCCACCACGACAACCCACGCGGCCCGCGTCGAGACATCCGGCACCGCGCCGTCACTGTCGGTGGCCACCAGACTCGGTCCCGCGCTGCGGTTCCGCCTGGACGACGTCCCGCCGTGGCGCGGGGAGCTGCTCGCCTCGCTGGTGCTGCCCGCCGCCGACCTGCTCGCCCTGGCGCGGCCCGACCGCTGCCGCCTGCTGCGGCACCTGCGGTCGCTGCTGGTCCCGGGCGGCGAGCTGACCGTCACGACCTCCGGTCCCGAGCGCGGGGAGGCCGACGCGGCCCTGGACGCCGACGGCTGGCTGTGCGGCTTCGAGGCCCGGCGCCGGGAGAGCGACGCGGGGATCGTCCTGACGCGCCCGGCGCGCCACCGGCCGGACGGTCCCGCGCTGGTCAGCATCGTCATCCCCGCCTACAAGCCGACCTTCTTCCGCGAGGCCCTGGCCAGCGCCCTGGCCCAGACCCATCCGCGCTGCGAGATCGTCGTCTGCGACGACAGCCCGGGCGACGGGATCGCCGCCGTCGTCACCGAGCTGACCGGTCCGGACGGCACGGCCGGTCGCCACCCGGTGCGCTACGTCCGCAACCCCGGCACCCTGGGCGGTAGGCGCAACTACCTGCAATGCTTCGATCTGGCCCGGGGGGAGTACGTCAAGTTCCTGAACGACGACGACCGCCTCGCCCCCGGGGCCGTGGCCCGCATGGCGGCCGTCCTGGACGCCCTGCCGGGCGTGACCCTGGTCACCTCGTACCGGCGGCTGATCGACCACACCGGTCGAACCCTGCCTGACGAGATCGTCAACAAGGTGCCGGTCGACGTGGACGCCGTCGTCGACGGCCGGCTCCAGGCTGCCGCCCTGCTCGCCGGCCGGGTCAACGTGGTGGGCGAGCCGACCACCGTCATGTTCCGCAAGGCCGACGCCGTCGACAACCGCCCCCACCTGATGAGCTACGCGGGACGCAGTGCCAGGCGTAACGGTGACCTGCACATCTGGACCACCCTGCTGTCGCGCGGGGACATCGCCTGGCTGACCGACCCGCTGAGCGATTTCCGTCGCCACGGCGCCCAGGTCCAGCGGAGCGACCGCTTCCGTGCCGAGGCCGAGCTGGCCTGGGACGAGCTGATCGCCGACGCCGAGCAGACCGGCCTGCTGGACGATCGCGGCCCGCGCCTGCTCGACCCGTGGCCGTTGCCGGTGCTGCCGGCCGATGTTGACGGGCTGGTGGACGAGGGGGAGCGGCACCACGAGGCGGGACGGTCCGGCGAGGCGTCGCGTTGCTGGCGCGCGGCCCTGCTGCTCGGTCCCCGCGATCCGCGCGTGCGCAACGACCTGGCCTGCCACCACTGGCTGGAGGGGCGGCGCAGCCGTGCCACCGGCGAGGCGCTGCTGGCCGTGGCCGGGATCGAGGCCGGCACGGTCGCAGGCCCCGGCCTGGGCGATCTGCTGGAGAACCTGGCGGCGATCCTCAACGGGACGGGACGGCGGCGGGAGGCGGCGGCGCTGGTATCGCGCCGGTGGTGATCCCCTCCCATGCCTGCTCCAGCTCCCCGAACAGCTCCTCGGGCAGGCGCCGCTCCCGTCGCAGCGGGAACCCGGCCGGGCCGCGGTAGGTGTCGTCCGCGATGGCCATTCCGCGGTCCCGCAACAGGGCGACGATCCTGGCGTGCAGCTCCGCCGGCCGCCGGCACAGCTCCTCGTAACCGATCCGCAGCCAGCGCGACCGGTCGACGCCGTCCAGGCCGCGGGCGACGGCCCGGTCGGTGAAGTGGACCTGGCCCGCGACCTGGACGGCGGGCGGCAGATCGCGAAGCCACCGGTACTCGGGCGGTCGGAAGGAGTACCACCGCTCGAGCGACCCGAAGTAGTCCTGCCGTGCCAGCAGCAAGGACTGCATGTTCCACAGCGGATCACGCCGGACGTGGAGGAAGACGGCGGTCGGTAGTTCACGGGCCAGCCACGGCAGGTTCCAGTCCAGGATCATCCCCTTCAGCAGCAGCGGCCTGCCGGCGACCGCCTCCCAGGCGGCCAGCTCGGCGCGCAGGGCGGCCGTGTCGACCGTGGCCAGCTGCTCCGGGTCCAGGGCGTGGGTCTCGCCCCCGGGCAGGAAGCGCCGCCACCAGTACCAGAACTCGTTGGGGGCGGACAGGCCGCGGGTCTTGCCCAGCCGGGAGCGGAACGGCGCGGGGTCCGGCGGGCGGTCGAGGGTCAGTTCCCCCTGGTGGTCACAGGCGGGGTCGGTCAGCAGGCGCTGGATCCGCGCCCCGATCCACGGCGCTGCGAAGAACCGCGCCACCAGGTTCGAGGGGTAGGCCAGCAGGCCCGAGGCGGCCAGCCACTGGTAGAGCAGGGTGGTGCCGCTGCGGGGGCAGCCGACGATCAGCACCACCGGCAGCGACGGCTCGCCGCCGCGGGCGTGCACCCGCTTCGCGCAGGGGGCCAGGTCATCACTCAGCTCGCCCAGCACGCGCTCGAGTTCCGGCCGGCGCCGGTGCTCGTCCCGGCGGTTCGGATCGGCCATGACGGTGTCGCGGCGGATGGGGTCAGGCATGGGGCACCGCCTCCCGCACGTTTTCCAGCAGCCGGTCGGTGTGCCACGGCCGGGCGGCCATGCGGCGCACCACGTCCTCGCGGGCGCGGCGGATCCGGCGTTCGGCCGCGGGCACCTGCCGCCAGCCCGGCTTCTCGTGGCGTTCGCGGGGCAGCAGGTGGGCGATCAGCGTCTCGGCGCTCTCCCGCGGTCGCGTGGCCGCCGTGTATCCGAAGAAGGCCATCGGCTCGGCGCAGACCGCCTCGATGCAGGCGATCTCCTCCGGCGACAGCCCCCGCCGCCACTTGCCGGCGTTGTCGGCCAGGACCGGTCGTGCCAGGTTGCGCCAGACGTCGCTGGCCCGGGCCGTCCGCTGTGTCGTCTCCTGCCGGTGGAAGGCGAGCATGGCCGGGTCGAAGTGCAGCTCCAGGAAGCGGCAGATCCGCGCCAGCTCCCGCTCGGGGGCGGCGATCAGCCGCTCGTAGGTGACCAGCAGCACGTCCCGGCCCGGTTCCAGGCAGCCCAGCACCGTCATGGCCGCCCGCTGGTCCTCGGCCCAGACGCGTGCGGCACGCACCACGTCACCGCGCAGGATCGGCGAGTTCTTCCACGACAGGGCCATGTCGCGGGGATCGCGCACCAGGATCACGAGTCGCAGGTCCGGGAAGGTCCGCTGCAGCAGCGGCAGGAAGCGGTACAGGTGGTTCTCCTTGACGAAGAGGCGATGCTTGCCGCGGGCGCGCGCCTCGGCCCGGTGCAGGTGGGCCAGCAGGGCGCCGAGGCTCCGTGCGCGGACCTCCCTGCGCAGCCGCGCGACGCTCCAGCGGGTCCGCCAGGGGACGACCGACGTCGCCAGCAGGTCGACCGTGTCCTGCAGGAGCGTTTCCCAGGCGGTGTCGTCGTGCAGGTCGCCGTAGCGGCACCGGTGCTCGGCCAGCAGCCGGAACAGGTGGGCCGGCGGCGGGCTGCAGACCTCGGGATGGGCGTCGAGCATGCGGGCCAGCAGGTTCGACCCCGACCGCTCGGAGCACATCAGGAAACTGAACTCGGACGCCATGGACCGGGGCCTCCGGGAGACGGGAACGTGGCGGCGCCGTCGCTGCGGCGCCGGGCTCGGTGCCGGTGATGCAATGGGTGTGCCATGACGGCCGTTGTCGTAACGGTAGCGATGGAACCGGGTTGCAGGGCCGTCGGGAGAGCGTGGAAGGGGCTGCCCGACCGGGGAACGGCCAAAGTGGCTGTTTGGATGTCTGCCGCCGGATCACTACCATTGGGACGATGCTGTCCATGATCCACACGGGAGGTGCTCCGTGACCGCGCACGATATCGCCAAGGCCCTGGAAGTCTGGTCCCTGCAGAGCATCGTCGACGGGGCGATCGTCCTGGGTCTGCTGGCCCTCGGGCTCGCCCTGATCCAGCGCTACGTGTCCGCCGTCGCCGGGCGGTTGACCCTGCGCGTGTCGGAGGAGATCTGGGAGGCGGTCCCGCTGGTGACGACCGATCTCGTGCTCGCGCTGGCCGTCCTGCTGGGCCTGCTGACGCTGAACACCGACGTGATGGCGGACGTGAAGATCGCCGTGCCGTTCATTCCCGTGGCCACGGTCCTGCTGGCGGCGGCCCTGGTGCTGCGCCTGTTCCACGACGGGCACCGGGCCGGATCGCGCGCCGGCCTGGCGGCCCTGTGGCTGATGGGCGGGGCCGCGTTGCTGGACATCGTCGGCTACGCCCTGGTCATGGAGGCGCCCAGCGGCGAGTACCTGGAGCTGCACCCCAGTCCCTTCTGGACCTGGGTCAAGACCCACCTGCGCTCCAACGCCCTGCCCCACGGCCTGGAGACGGCCCACGCCACGTTCTGGATCTGCTTCCCGCTGCTGCTGGCGATCCTCTGCTGGGGCTTCGCCGCGGGGATGCGGCAGCTGCGCCGGGAGGAGTCTTGAACGGCGGCTGGCGCTGGGAGCTGTCGGTCGACCAGTGCGTCGGTTGCGGTGTCTGCGCCGACGTCTGCGGCAGCGACGCCATCCGCATGACGCGCGACATGGCCCTTCCCGAGCCGGTGCCGGGCCGCTGCACGGGGTGTCGGGACTGCGTGCGGGAGTGTCCGACCGGGGCGATCGTGGTGACGGGCGGGCGGCAGGCCACTGTTGGTGGGGGATGAGACGGCGATCCTGCCGCTGACACCGCGACCGGGTCGTTCGCCCGGGGTTCTCGCCGCCGGGGGGATGGCATCGGGAGCCGCCGGCACCCGCCGGCGGCTCCTCCTGTTCGGTTGTGTCACTGAAACTGTGTCCGGCCCGCCTGATGCAGATTCGTGGGCATGTTC
>CAYTEO010000036.1:0-4980 GCA_964436825.1 uncultured Fibrobacteraceae bacterium
GCCTCTGCAACCCCCTGTGACCCAGGGGGTTGCAGTCCATTTGGACGCTCAAAAGAGCATGATCTGCTCAGGCTGCTGCTCGACTTGAGTGGAAACGGCACTCCTGAAGCACTCCATCATGCCATACTGCTTGTCGGTAAAGCGCAGGATCCTGACCTCACCATCCGGTGGGAGCATGGACTTGACCCGCTTGATATGGACCGCGGCATTTTCGTCGGTGGGGCAGGGGCGTGAGTAAATCGAATACTGGACCATGTTGAAGCCGTCCTGGACGAGATCCTTGCGGAATCTGGCAGCGCGCTTGCGCTGGGCCTTCGTGCGGACGGGGAGGTCGAACATGACGAGGATCCACATGGCTCTGTATCCCGAGATGCTCATGAGATCCAGGCCCTGGAGACGGCAGGCAGGAGCAGCATGTCCGCAGCGACTGGTGCCGCACGTCGCTCTTTGACACAGGCGACGATGGCCTTGGCCAGCGATGCCGCCGTCTTTTCCACGGCAAGATCCAGGGCCAGGCTCTTGTCGTTCACCGCGACCTGACGAGTCAACAGCCCCAGCAGCATGCTCTTGGACTCCTTGTTCACCTCCTGCACGCCCGCCAGGACGATCTCCCTTGTTACGAGGTCCACGAACGGGCGGTACGGCTCGATGAGATCGTCTGCCAGGCAGAAGCTGTTGTAGCGGTTTCTGTGGTGGATACCCAAACCGGCGTGAAGCCCGGCGCTGCAGATGGCTCTGGCGATGCTGGCCCTGACCACGGCGTATCCGTAGTTGAGAATGGCATTGGGAGGCGGCCCATTCCTGTGTCGGCGGAAGGGGTGGTCCACGCCCGGCAGATCGGCGAACACGTGGGCCCAGTAGATCCTGGAGGCCTGGCTCTCGCAATGTCCGGCATCGCCGCTCTTCACGGATGCAGCCAGGGCGAGGACCCGTTCCCTTGGCGGTCCGGGGGGAAGGACAGCGGCTTGGTTGACGATCTTCTGACGAACCAGTCTCGCCCAGAGATTCTTCTTCAGAGGGGCGGACATGTTTGCCTGGAGACGGATCCGCTCCCCGTGCAAGCTGTTGCCCTGCAGCGGCTGGAAGAGACCCACGGGGTGATGCGTGTCGTCACAGGCCAGGATCACCGCTCCGGATTCCAGCAGCGCCTTGAGGGCACCTGTGGAAATGGTGATGCCACTGGAGTCCAGGACGACTATCCCGATGTCCTCGACCGGGACCTGCGTCAGTTCTTCGTCCTGTCGGCAGATCACCAGACGACGGTTCTTCAGGTGGATCCCGATTCCGCGTGTGCCGATTTCGATCATTCGCTTCATGATAAGGGCGCCCCTGTTGAAGGCGCCCTTGTCGATCGGCAGGAAGTGAGGGGACTTTAATCGCCTGCGGGGAAGACGCGACCAAGCGGGTCAACCTGTACCTTCCGGATGCACAAGGCTCTCCAGTGCTTGAATGATTTCAACCGCAGGAAGGGAGACTTGTTGCCTTCGCTGGCAGGGCGGGAGTCCCTGACGTCACGGAGGTAGAGATCGATGGTCGTGCTCGGTTCGCTGCTGCCGGCCATCGCCTGGACGACACAGTAGGTGCGCTCGCCGGTTCCCGGGTTGTAGAGCTGAACGGTGTCCTTCCTGCATAGGGACATCTGGAGTTGCCAGCCGTCTTCCACGGTGGCTCCTACGAGCGGCCGGGCGCACTCTCCCTTGGGGGGGTGAATACGCCTGACGGCCTCGAACATCGGGATCACGGCTGCCTTGTAACCGGGGCTGCCATCATTCCGGGCCATGCGATAGATTTCCATGTGGTGGTTGTTTCCGCTGACGGCGTAACGGTGTCCTAGTGGGATGGCGTTGTTCACGGTGGACTCGATTCTGACCTTCCTGATCGGAACGCCGGAAGGCATGGTGAGCGGTTCTTCCAGCCACCCCTTGGGTAGATCGTTGCTCTCGCCGTCCCACCCGCATGCGTAGAGGCGATTCATGACGAGTTCCCTGATCTTGGCGTCGCGGATGGCATACACGCTCTTTCCCGTCAGTGCTGGGAGTTCCTTGCGTGTGACGAATCGGTTTCCTCCGGGATCGATGGCCCCGTAAAACGTTTCTTCGTGGAGTGGCCCACTGACCTTCCTGATCGGTCTGTGGGATACGACAATGCTATTGGCGTGTCTGGCGACATCGGCCTGGAAGTCGGGCCAGGGACGGTCGAATTCCAGGCGCACGCCAACTTGTTGGCGCTTCTTCCAGTGATCTTGATAGCGTTTCAGCAGATTCCTGCTCGAGAGGGCGATCACCACGGCGTCGATGGCATGGTGACGGTGGTCTGCTCTCGATTTCACTTCCAGATCGCCACTTGTCCTGGCCAGAATGGGCTTGCCTTCCTTGTCCAGGATGTCGTCGAGAACGTTGTTCAACCCCCACTGCCGTCGCAATTCCGACGTCAGTGATCCACGGGAGGAGAGGACGGCCTTCTGGCCGACCCTCAACTCAGGCGGGTAGAGCAGCTGTAGGTACCGCGTGACGGCGACGGTGATGTAACGGGTGTCATTCAGCTGACGCTCGGCGAAGGCCTCGCTGTCCACCTCGGGAGTCCGTAGCCGGGCATATTTCGGAACCGGGAAACCGCAGCGCTTCACCAGGTCCCTGGCGCGATCCATCAGCTGGACGTATCGCTGGCTGTTCTCGCCCAGCCACTGCATGGGCGTGCGGTCTCCCTTGTCGAGGTTTGCTGACCTGTGAACAAGGGCCTTGTTCATGTAGGAGTCGTCCAGACTTTGCCAGCGGGGCAGGATGTGATCCACCTCCCATTCCCCGCCCTGGAAGAGCTCCGTGGCAGGAATCGGCCTGCCGGTGTAGAGGCAGTGTTCTCCCTGCTCTTTCCAGAGGAACCAGCGTTCGACATCTCGTCGGCTGTACGGATTGCCTCCGAACTCTCTGATTCGGCTCAGAGCCTCCTGCCGTTCCTGCTCGCGCTGTCTCTGCTGCCTGGAGATGCGCCGACGCCCCTCGGGGCCCTGTTTCATGTCCCGCGCCAGCTCGACAACGATCCTCGCGGGTTTGCCGTGCTCCCTGATCAGGGCATTGACGACCTTTCTCGTTTCCACCAGGGCCCGGCGCACCACGGGGTTCGTGATCTGCTGCAGGTCTGTGGGAAGATCTGGAGAGTCGATCACGGGTAGCAGGGGCATCTCCTTGGCCGCTGAACGATCGGGATAGGCTTTCTCGATGGCCTCGTGTTCGTTCAGCCCCTGTTCCAGGAACGGAACGATCTTCTCCAGGGCCAGTTTCGAGAAGCCGACATAGCCGTCCGGTGGGTTCCATGCGATCAACTTGTCCAGCTTGTCCGCCTTGACGCCGTGCTGCGCCATGAACTGCTTCAGCTTGCCGGGGTCTTCCTCGTGCAACAAGGCGTCCCTGATGGTCTCCTTCTCGATATCGTCTAGGGCAGCCCACTGCTTCCTGCCGAAGGCCGTGGCCAGCTTGTGCTCGACGATATTGCCCTGCAGGTGGCGCCTGTCGCCGCGCTCCAGATTGAAGACGATGTGGTCAGGGTCTACGCCGATCTTGCCGGCCAGCAGCTTTCTGAGAGCGTCGAAGCTTTGTTTTTCGGTGCCGGACAGTTTCTCGAGTATGATCTCGCGTTCTTCCCTGGTCAGGGGACGTTCCCGACTACCACGCACCGCGATCCTCAAGTTGTTGACTTCCTTCAGCAACCGGAAGCGCTGCGCGATCCATTCGCCCTTGGGACAGACCTTTTCTTCCCGCTCCAGGGGACACGGTTTGACCGATGGTGCCCTGTGCAGGTTGGCTCGTGAGGGAGTGTGGCGTCTGCGCTCTTCGGTGACCTCGAACGGATGCTGGTAGAAGAGATAGTGATCCAGGTGTGCAACGACATCGTCGGTCAAGATTGCCCCGTGGTGGGGGCGCTGAGACTCGATAATACGCTTGAACTCTTCGACGTACATGTCGCGCCTGGTGTGGCGGTTGCGCAGACGGACCCTCCCCAGTTCACTGCTCTGATTTTCAAGCCGGAAGAGATATTCTCCAAGGGTGCGAGAGCCGCTTTCCTCTATTTGTCGCGCCAGCTCGCCGAGTAGCCCGAGAATGCCCTTGTCCTCCTTGGCGTTGCCGCTTTTCCGGTTGGACTTGAAACCGCGCCGCTGGGCTAGATGGTAGATCGCTCTTCCCAGCTCGTAAGGCTCCAGGGGCTCGTCGAGGGCCCGAGCACGTAGCTCATAGGGGTCGGTCTGGAAGACGGCCGCAAGCTCTTGCCGGTCCCGGGGAAGGAGGCCTGCATCTTGCAATAGGGATCGTACTGCTCGGCGGCGTGCGTTGCGCCGTGCGTGATTCCGGCGCATGGAACGGGCGAGCCTTCTTTTCTGGTTGAGTGATTCCTCTTTCGCTGTTCCAAAGTTGTGAAGCCCAGCCTCGAAGACCCGCACCCCCATGGGAGGATGTCCGGCGTGGGTCGTGTCGAAGAAACCGTCTATTTCGCCTGATGCGTTGAGGTTGAGCATGGCCCATCCGACGGAATTGGGCCCCAAGTCGAGCCCCAGCACGTAATCCGACATGTTGTTCCTCCGGAGGCTGATGGTGTTTTTTTCATGTTGACAGCGTATCGGAACCACACTAGAGTGTCCAGCGGTATAACCGATCAGGGTCTGTTGACCTTTCCATACCAAGGACTTCAGATCCGCAGGCTCTGTGGCCCGCCTCTGGCGGGCCGCAACCGTTTCATGCGGACCCCTCCTTGCTTGCTTCCTGTCAGTAGTGGCTCTATCCTCCCGTCGTCACCCTCCCGACAGGAAGGATCGTCCCCATGGCGAAGGCCACCACACGCTACGTCTGCGGCAACTGCGGCCACGAGGAGGTCCGCTGGCTGGGCCAGTGCCCGGTGTGCAGGGAGTGGAACTCCTTCTCCGAGATGACCGTCCAGAAGACGCCGGGCCAGGGGCGCGGCACCGGTTTCCGTCGCCGTCCCGACGCCCCC
>CAYTEO010000036.1:5080-26096 GCA_964436825.1 uncultured Fibrobacteraceae bacterium
CGCCCCCGCGGCGGCGCCGCTGTCGCTGGAGGAGGTGGCGACCGCCCGCACCGAGCGGATCGCCGTCGAGCCCGAGGAGATCGCCCGCGTCCTGGGCGGCGGCCTGGTACCCGGGTCGGTTGTCCTGCTGGGCGGCGAGCCGGGCGTCGGCAAGTCCACCCTGTTGACCGGCCTGGCCCTGCGCTGGGCCCGGGCCGGGGTGCGGGTCCTCTACGTGGCGGGGGAGGAGTCGCCGGCCCAGATCCGCATGCGGGCCGAGCGGCTGGGGTACCGGCCCGGCGAGCCGGGGTTCCACCTGCTCGACGAGGTCGACGTCGAGAGGCTGGTCGCCGCCCTGTACGACGACCGCGAGCGGCATCCCGGGCCGTGCGTCGTCGTCGCCGACTCGATCCAGACCCTCCACAGCGGCGAGATCGACGCCTGGCCCGGCAGCGTCAGCCAGATCCGCTACGGCGGCGCCCTGCTGGGGGACTTCGCCCGCACCTCCCGCTGCCCCGTGGTCCTGGTGGGGCACGTCACCAAGACCGGCGACCTGGCCGGTCCCAAGGTCCTGGAGCACATGGTCGACACCGTCCTCTACTTCGAGGGGAGCGGCGGCGGGGCGGTGCGCATGGTCCGGGCCGTCAAGAACCGCTTCGGCGCCTCCGGCGAGCTGGCCATCCTGGAGATGCGCCGCGAGGGGCTGGTTCCGGTCCAGGATCCCGGCGCCCTGTTCCTGACCGGCCGGCGCGGCAGCGAGCCGGGAGCGGCCGTCTGCGCCGTCCGCGGCGGCTCGCGCGTCTTCCTGACGGAGGTGCAGGCCCTGGTGTCGCCCACGCGCTACGGCACCCCCCAGCGGGTGGTGCAGGGCGTGGACAGCAAGCGGGTGGCCCTGCTGGCGGCCATCCTGGAGAAGCGGGCCGGGATGGACCTGGCCGGCTGCGACATCTTCGTCAAGGTGGCCGGCGGGACGCGGCTGGACGATCCGGCCGCCGACCTGGCGCTGGTCGTCGCCCTGGCCTCCTCGCTGCGCGAGGTGCCGGTCCCGGCCGACACCCTCGTGCTGGGCGAGGTCGGCCTGACCGGCGAGCTGCGCGGCGTCTCCGACGCGCCGGCACGCTGCAAGGAGGCGGCCCAGCACGGGTTCCGGCGGGTCGTCACGGCGGCCGGCCGCAGGACGCGGGACAAGGAGGGCGGGCTGGCGGTGGCCGCCGCCGGCAGCGTGGACGAGGCCGTGGCCCTGGCCCTGGGCAGGTGAGTGACCGATGACGAGACCGCCTCTGCACCTGATCGTGCTGGCCGGCGGCAGCGGCGAGCGCGCCCGCCGGCGCCGCGCCCAGCCGCCCAAGCAGTTCCAGAACGTCGGTGGCCGGCTGCTGGTCCTCTGGTCGGCGGCCGGCCTGGCCGCGGCCGACGGCGTCGCGTCGGTGACCATCGCCTGCGCCGAGCCGTGGCGTGTCGTCCTGGCCGACGCCCTCGCCGTCTCGCCGCTGCCGGTGCCGGTCCACCTCGCCGCTGCCGGCGCCACCCGCACCGCGTCGACCTGGTGTGCCCTGCGGGAGCTGGCCGGGGCCGTCGCGCCCTCCGACGACGAGCTGGTCGCCGTTCACGACGCCGCCCGTCCCTTCGCCTCGGCCGCCCTGCTGGAGCGCCTGGCCGCCGCCGCCGCCCGCCACGGCGGGGCCGTCCCCGGGGTGCCGGTGGCGGACACGATCGTCGTCACGGGTGACGACGACGGTGTCGGCTACCTCCGCCGCGACCACCTGCGTGCCGTCCAGACCCCCCAGGTCTTCCGCTGGCGGTTGCTGTACGACGCCCACGCCTGGGCCGCGGAGGCAGGATGCGACTTCACCGATGACGGCGGCCTGCTGGCCGCCCGCGGCACACCGCCCGTCCTGGTCGAGGGGGAGGCGGGCAACTGGAAGATCACCACCGCCGACGACCTCACCCGGGCCCGCCAGCTGCTGCGCAGGAGGCGGCCGTGACGGCGCCGGCGACGCCGGGCCCCTGCCCCCTCTGCGGCGACGACAACCCGCCGCGGCTGCACACGGCCCGGGAGATGATGTTCGGTCTGGGCGGCCGGTTCACCTACCGGGAGTGCGCCGGCTGCGGCGCGCTGGTTTTGCTGGACCCGCCCGCCGACATGGCGCCCTACTACCCGGACGGCTACTACTCCTACCACCCGCGCCGGCCGCGCCTGGGGGGGCTGGACCGCTGGCTGAAATGCCGCCGCGCCCGTGCCTGGCTGGGAGGACACGATCCGCTGGGCCGCCTGCTGCTGCTCTGGTTCGGACCGACACCCCAGCTGCGCTGGCTCCGGGAGCTGGGAATCGGGTTCGACGACCCGATCCTCGACGTCGGTTGCGGCGGCGGCGAGCTGCTGCGGGAGCTGCACCGCGACGGCTTCCGGGACCTGACCGGGATCGATCCCTACCTGCCGGCCGACGAGGACCCCGCGCCGGGGCTGCGGCTGCGGCGCTGGACCCTGGCCGACGCCGAGCCGGGTCGCTACGCCCTGGTCATGCTCCATCACGCCCTGGAGCACCTGCCGGACCAGGACACCGTCTTCGCCCGTCTGCGGCGGATCCTGCGGCCCGGCGGCCGGCTGCTGGTCCGCATCCCGATGGCCGACAGCGAGGCCTGGCGTCGCTACGGGACCGACTGGGTCCAGCTCGACGCCCCCCGGCACCTGGTCCTGCACACCCGGTCCAGCCTGGAACTCGTGGCCGGTCGCTCCGGTTTCCGGATCGACCGCGTCACGTGGGACTCGACGGCCTTCCAGTTCTGGGGCAGCGAGCAGTACCGCCGGGGGATCCCGCTGCGCGATCGGCGCTCCCATGCCGTCGATCCGCGCCGGTCGCCGTTCACGCGGGCACAGATCGCCCTCTACGAGCAGATGGCCCGGGAGCTGAACCGCCGCGGCAGCGGGGACCAGGCCGTCTTCTTTCTCTCCCTGGATGGCGGTCCCGATTGAGTGGTGGCGTCTGTCGGGCCCAGGCGACGCCGACCTTCGACTGGATCCTGGAGCGAGGTGAAAGCGCGCGACCGGTAGCGCTGCGATCGAGACCGCCTAGTCCTCCAGGCCGCTGCGGTAGCGGCCGGTGGCAGGATCCTTGTAGACCTTCACCTGGCGGTACAACTTGATGCTCCGCTGTCCGGCGGCGATCTCCAGGAAGAGGCGATCCAGGCAATCGGCCAGGTCGTGTATCTGCTCGTCCAGGCCGGCCAGCCGGTTGTGCAGCTGCAGCTCGGCCCCGGTCCCGGGGGCGGAGGCCAGCTCCTCGCGGATGTGGTAGAGCTTCAGGGCCAGGACACTGATCCGGTCGACGATGCTGCCGGGCGACTCGGAATGGAGCGGCGCCGAGGGCACCGGCAGGTCGACCTCCGCCAGCACCCGGATGCAGTGCCGGTCCAGCTGCTCGATCGCCTTGACGCGGCGGGCGTTGGAGGCGTCGATGGAGCGCTTGACGGAGGCGAGGACGGCGTCGTCGGCGTCGACGGCGCGGCTGCGGTCCTCCTCGTGCCACTGGAAGGTGTTGATCAGCTGGAGCTCTTCGGCGATCCTCTCCCAGCCGAGACGGCGCGGCGGCAGCGCCTGGACGACCGTCTCCCAGGCGAGGCCCTCGATCGGGCTGGCGTGCCAGCGGTCGATGACTTCCCACAGCACCGGCAACAGGCGCTCGGCATCGGGCAGACCCGGCGGCAGGATCCGGGAGGAGGGGCGCAGCGACATGACCGTTTCCCGCGGTGTCAGGTGCTCGGTGGCGGGGCGGACCGGATGGCCCGCCCGGAACGGCGCCTACAGTAGGGGCTGTTCCCGGCGGTGGCAAGCGGTCGCCTTCGCCGGCGTCCTGCTGGCGCTGGCCGCCGCCGGCGGGGCCGTCGCCGCGGAGTCCGTCCCGGTCCCACCGGACACGGCGGCCGTCGCCCCGCCGCGGCCCGTCCCGGCGATCGGCGACACGATCGATGCCGCGGCGGTCCGTCGCTGGGGCCTGTTCCCCGATATCGAGGGGATCCGCTGGGTCGTCGTCCTGCCGGCCCGCTGGGGCGGCTACCTGGCGCACATCGAGGTGGACGGTCCCGCCGGCCGCGAGCTGCGCCTGCGCTACCTGCCCGCCGACCTGTGGGAACGGTGGCGCCGCGAGATGGCCGCCGGCGGTCCGGTGACCGCCATGCGGTTGCCGCCGCCCCCGGCCGGGGCCGTCTGGCCCGAGGTCCCCCTGCCCCCCCCACCTCCCGAGACGACGCCGCCCGCGCGGACCGGTCCGCCGCCCTCGCTGCGCGGTCGCTGGCTGCTGGTCCTGGAGGGGGGATGGCAGCGGTCGACGACCCGCTTCCACGACTACTTCACCGACGGCGGGCTGATCATCCTGGGAGTGGGGTACGGTGTCAGCCGGCGGGTCATCCCCTTCCTCGACTTCCAGGTCGGGTTCGGCGACCAGGACGACGACTTCGAGCGCCTGGCGGGGGACGGTCGCTCCGACTTCTACGCCGTCGAGCTGGGGACCCGGCTGCTGACCCCGCTGACGGACCGGACGAGCCTGCGGCTGGACCTCGCCGGCGGCTACTACATGCGGGCCCTGCGCTGGGGCGGTGACCTGTTCGTCGGTCCCGACGGTCTCTACCGGGGGGCCTCCTTCGTCCGCGAGTTCGACGACTGGGGCGGATCGGTGGCCCTGGGCCTGCAGTGGCGCATCAGGCCCGGAGCCCGCCAGCCCCACTACCTGACCTGCGGGATCCGCTACGACTTCTTCGGCGCCGATCCCCTCGTCCTGATGAACCCCGAGACCGGGGAGGCCCTGCTGGCCGACGACCACGACCGCTGGCTGGGGGTGACGTTCGGGCTGCTGGTCGGGCTGTAGCCGGACGCCCCGGCGATCGCCCGGGTCGGCGGGGACGGGTCGTTTTTCTGGCGTAACCGGGCCCGGCAACTTACGATCGACGTCCGTCGTGCCGCTCCGGCGGGAGCGGCGGCCACCGACTGAACCGCAGGGGAGGAGGACAACGTGTCCAGTGCCGCCATCACCCACAGCTGGGCCTTTCGCAGGCGCCGTTTCCTGAACTGGTTCCCCATGGGGCTGACCTACGCCCTGCTCTACATGGGCCGCTACAACCTGACCGTCTCCAAGAACGCCCTGGGCGACCTGATGACGAAGGAGGACTTCGGCATCATCTTCGGCATCGGGACGGTGGTCTACGCCCTGGCCTTCCTGTTCAACGGTCCCCTCGTCGACCGCATCGGCGGGCGCAAGGGACTGCTGATCGGCGCCTTCGGGGCCGCCGCGGCGAACCTGTCGATGGGCCTCTACCTGAACCACGTCCTGACCACCGGCACGGCCGACAACCACGCCATCCGGCGTGTCTTCAGCCTGCTCTACGCCCTGAACATGTATTTCCAGTCCTACGGGGCGGTGGCCATCGTCAAGGTCAACTCGTTCTGGTTCCACGTGCGGGAGCGCGGGGGGTTCTCGGGGATCTTCGGCACGATGATCTCCAGCGGCATCTTCCTGGCCTTCACCGTCAACGGCTGGATCCTGGACCTGGCGACCGGTTCCGGGACGGCGGCCCACGCGGCCAAGTGGGTCTTCTTCACCCCTGCCGCCCTGTTGCTGCTGTTCTTCGTCATCGAGACGATCCTGCTGCGCGACCGCCCGTCCGAGGCGGGGTTCGAGGACTTCGACACCGGTGACGCCTCCAGCGGCATGGAGGACGTCGTCATCCCGACCCTGCAGCTGATGAAGCGCATCATCACCAACCCGATCATCCTGACGGTCGCCCTGATCGAGTTCTGCACCGGTGTCATCCGCAACGGGGTGATGCACTGGTTCCCCATCTACGCCAAGGAGATCTGGGTCCTTCCCGGGCACCATCCCCTGCGCCACGGCCACTGGGAGAACCCCTGGCTGCTGGTGCTGACGTTCGCCGTGGCCGGGATCTTCTTCTGGCTCGGCAGCCGCGCGCGGGGCAGCCGACGGGGCTGGCTGCTGGTCAGCGGCGCCCTGGTGGCCCTCACGCCGTTCCTGCAGGGCGGGTGGGGCGGCATCCTCTTCGTGGCCGGGGTCATCGGCGCCAACGTCGCCGGCTGGGCCAGCGACCTCTTCTTCCAGAGCCGGCGGGCTCCGGTGGCCGGCCTCCTCTACGCCACCCTGGCCGTGGCCTCCATCGGGATGATCTTCACCCTGGGTGGGACGACGAACGAGGTCGCCTGGTCCCGGATCGAGGCGCTGCAGCCCGGGGACCGGGTGCTGGCCGTGGCCGCCGCGCCGGAGCTGCTGGAGCAGGAGACGGCCAGGGAATATCGCACGTGGCAGGACGTCAGCCGGGCCGTGGCCGCCATCCCGCCCCGGGAGATCGTCAACGGCGACTGGGATCCCGCCAAGCTGATGGTCACCTACGGCGGCAGCGGCGTCCCGGAGGGGGCCGTCCGCAGCGATGGGACCCTCTACGCCCTGATCGAGCGCGACGGCCGGCGGATGCAGGTCTCGTTCCCCGACCCCATGCCCCGCATGCGTGCCGGCGACAAGCGGGTCGTCAAGGCGGGACCGCACCTGACGCTCAACCCCTACTGGCTGGGCCTGATCGTCTTCCTGATGAGCATCGGCGTCATCGGCACGCACGGCCTGCTGAGCGGGACCGCGACGATGGACTTCGGCGGCCGCAAGGGGGCGGCGACGGCTGTCGGCATGATCGATGGTTTCGTCTACCTGGGCACGGGAGTGCAGTCGTTCGCGCTGGGCTACCTGACGACCCGGAACTGGCAGCTGTGGCCCCTGTTCCTGTTCCCGTTCGGTGTCATCGGGTTCCTGCTGCTGCGGCGCATCTGGGATGCCGTCCCGAAGGGGAGCCGGGCGCACTGAGGTGAGAGAAATGGGTGGTGCACCATCGCGGACCGCCTTCCTGCGGGCGGCCCTGGCGGGGCTGCTCGCGGTGGGTGGCTGGGGCCAGGCGCTCGCCGCCGGCAGCGGCGAGGCCGCCAGTGACTCCTTCATCGTCGCCGCCGGCGACACGATCTGGCTGACCGCCCCCATCATCGTCACCGGTCGGCAGGTGGCGGCATCGGTGCCGGTGACCGGCCGGTCCGTCGCCGTCCTCGACGCCGACGAACTGGCCAGCCTCCCGCTGCGGTCCTTCCAGGAGGGGCTCGACCTGCTGCCCGAGGTCTCCCTCCAGCAACGGCAGCAGTTCGGGACCCAGGGCGACCTGTCGATCCGCGGCGCCACCCACGCCCAGGCCCAGGTCCTGCTCGACGGGCTGGACGTCACCGACAGCCAGACCGGCCACCACGCCCTGGACCTGCCGCTCGAGGGACCGGAGATCGCGCGGGTGGCCGTCGTGCCGGGCCACGGGGCCCTGCTGGCCGCCGGCAGTTCGCCCGGCGGGAGCCTGAACGTCGTGGCCCGGGAGCCGGCCGACGCGGCGAGGGGCGAGGTTCGCCTCGACGGGGGCGACGTCGGCACCTGGGGGCTGCGGGGGCTGGTCGAGTCGGGACTGTTCCGGCTGGGCGGCCGCGCGGCGCGCGGCTGGTTGTCCGGCTCCTGGTTCACCAGCGACGGCGATCGGCCCGGCACCGACGTCGAGCGGCGGCACGGGGCCGCACGCCTGGCCGTCGATGCGGCCGGCGGGACGGTGGACCTGCTGGCCGGCTGGACGCGGCGCGAGTTCGGCGCCCTGGATTTCTACGCGCCGTACCCCTCCTGGGAGCGGACCGAGGTCCTGGTCTCGCGGCTGCGCTACCGGCGTTCCCTGGGCGGGCGCGCCGTCCTGGAGCAGGACCTGCTCTACCGGCGCCACGAGGACCGGTTCGTCCTGTGGCGCGACGAGCCCGATCGCTACCGCAACGACCACCTCACCCGGCGCGGCCTGGCGGTGACCAGGCTGCGGGTCGACGCGGGGCACGGCTTCTCGGTGGCCGCCGCCGTCGACGGGATGACCGAGGACCTCCACAGCACCGGCGTGCGCGGCGGCAGCGAGGAGCCCGCCCTGGGGACCCATGTCCGCCGCCGCCTGGGTGCTGCCGTGGAGGTCGGTGGGCGGCACGGACCGTTCGGCTGGTCCGCGGCCGAGCGGATCGACGGCTGGCAGGGACACCCGACGCGCTGGACCCGCTCGGGCGCCGTGGCCTGGACCGTCGGACCGGAGCTGCGCCTGCGCGTCTCGTCGGGGACGCTGCTGCGGATGCCGTCGTTCACCGAGCTCTACTACCGCGATCCGGTCAACGAGGGGTCGGCGGACCTGCGTCCGGAGCGCGGCTGGTCGTGGGATGCGGGGGTGGAGCTGGCGCACGGCCCCTGGCGGGTGACCTGGGGCTACTTCGAGCGCCGCGAGCGGGACCTGATCGACTGGACCCGTCCCGCCGGCGTCGATACCGTGCCGTGGCGGGCCCGCAACATCGCCACGGGACTGGTCAGGGGCTGGAGCCAGGCCCTCGACGTCGGCCTGCCCCGGGGGGCCACCCTGCGCGCCGCCTATACCCACCTGGACATCGACCGCGATCTGCCCGCGGGCTGGGAGGGGAAGTACGTCTCCCTGGCGCCCCGGCACGAGCTGACGGCGGCCTGCCGCGTCCCGGTCGTCCCGTGGCTGGAACTGTCGACCACGGCCCGCTACCGCGTCAGGGCCGGCGGCGCCTCGGACCTGACCGTCGATGCCGCCCTGGCGGTCTACCGGGCGCCGTGGCGGGCCGGTATCACGGTGACCAACATCGGCGATGCCGACATCGAGCAGGTGCCCGGTGTCCTGCTTCCCGGGCGGCTGGCCACGTGCTCGCTGAGCCTGGCCTTCTGATCCACCAGAAAGACGATCTTTTTTCTTGATGAGTGGAACCGGCTGGTGATAGAATCAATCTCGTGAGGGGGGATTCCGCACGATCGGTGCTATTCCTCACCACATTTCGTCGGATGACACGATTTATTGTGGGGATGTGTCATCCGTAACACGTTCCATCCCATCGAAGAGGGGGAAGCAGATGTCACGTTCGTTCAAGTTCACCGTCGCCGTGCTGTTGACTGTCGCGCTGGCCGGTATGGCCTTCGCCGGTCCGTTCCGCTCCCTGGACAAGCCGGTCGTCAAGCAGTCGGCCGTCGAGCTGAACCGGGGCATGCTGGACTGCAGCAATGTCATCGAGGTCTCGCTCAACAACACCTACTACGGTGACAACACCGGTGCGCCCAACAACGTCACCACCTACGGTTGCAGCACCTGGGACGAGTCGGGCGGCGAGGTCGTCTTCCATCTCTACCTCGACACCCCGGCCATGTTCGAGGCCTTCATCACCCCCGACGGCTGCGACCTGGACATGGCCGTCCTGGACCAGTGCGACGAGGACCTGGGCTGTCTGATCGTGGCCGACAGCGGTGTGGAGACGTCTTCGCCCCTGACGGGCGACTTCTACTTCGTCGTCGACGGCTACGCCGGCGCGGCCTGCACCTTCACGTTCACGATCAACGAGCTGGCTCCGCCCGAGCCCGTGGGCTTCTGTGACGCCGTCGACGTCGTCACCGTGCAGAACGGCGAGGTCATCACCGGTGACACCTGCGACGGCGTCAACAACATCGCGAGCCTCGACTGCGGCAGCTACACCGAGAACGGCCTGGAGGACTACTACGAGATCGTCATGCCCGCCGGCTCGACGATCACCGCCACGGTGACCTACGACACCGCCGATGGCGCCCTGTGGCTTCTGGACGGCTGCTCCGAGCCGTTCTCCTGCCTGGCCTACGCCGACGACACCCTGGACGGCGATTCCGAGGTCATCAGCTACACGAACACCAGCGGCGCCGACATGGTCGTCTACCTGGTCGTCGACAGCTGGGGCACCGACGCCTGCGGTACCTACACGCTGGAGTTCGCCAGCGATGGTGGCGCGGTCGCCAACGAGATGATGAGCTTCGGTGCCGTCAAGGCCCTGTACAACTAGGGGATGACCATCCCTGCCGGTCGTTGGGACCGGTCGTGGAGCCCCGGGGAGACCCGGGGCTCCCGTTCGTCGGGGCAGGTGCGTGTCGCCGGGCCGGCTCAGGCGTGGAGGTCGATCCGGCGCCAGGCGCCGCCGCGGAAGCGCCAGCCCAGGATCAATGCCTGGAGGAAGTAGCAGATCGCCGCGGTGAGCCAGGCCTCGGTCACCCCGCCCCCCTGGACGACGACCCGCCACCAGGTCAGCGGCAGGAAGAGGCCCCACATGACCGTGATGGTCGTGAGCATGGCCGGCCGGGTGTCCCCGGCGCCGGTCAGCAGGCCGCTGCCGATCATCCGCAACCCGTCGCCCACCTGGAACAGGGCCGCCAGCAGGACCAGCGCCGGTCCCACGGCCAGCACGGCGGGATCCTCCGTGAAGATCCCGAACAACCAGGTGCGCAGCAGGACGAACGCTCCTCCCAGCAGCAGCGTGTAGACCAGGGCCAGCTTGTACACCTGGCGCCCGTAGTCGGCGGCGCCGTCCGGGTCGCGCGCGCCGACATGGTTGCCCACCAGGACGGATCCCGCCGTCGTCAGTCCCCAGACCGGCATGAAGGAGAACGACAGCAGCTGGACGGTGATCTGGCTGGCGGCCAGGGCCGTGGCGCCGGTCCGTCCGATCAGCGCGGTGAACAGCGCGAACGAGCTCATGTCGATGAAGCCCTCGACGGCCGACGGCGCCCCCACCCGCACCAGCCGTCGCAGGGTGCGCAGGTCGAGCGTCCGCGGCACGTGGATCCGGTAGCGCCGGCGATGGGCGACGGGCAGGACCATCGCCCCGGCCAGGATCAGGGCGTTGGTGACCGCCCCGATGCTCGTGGCGATGGCGGCGCCGGCCACGCCCATGGCGGGCACGGCCAGCAGGCGATGCCCTCCCAGCTCGATTCCCTGCCAGCCGAAGATGAGCCACAGGTCGAGCACCCCGTTCAGGACGTTGGCGATGATTCCCGCCCACATGGGCACGCGGGTCCGCCGCCGCCCCTGGAAGAAACCCATCAGGCAGAATCCGAGCTGGGTGAAGACGGCGCTCAGGGTCCGGTAGCGGATGTAGGTGTAGGTGGCGGCGACGACGGCGGGATCGTTCCCGGTCAGCGGCAGCACCCGGTCGCTGACCTGTCCCAGCCAGGTCAGCAGGCTGCCGGTGACCAGGGCCAGGTAGAGGGCCTGCCAGGTGTCGTGGGCCACCGCCTCGTCGTCGCCGCGGCCATGGGCCTGGGCCACGAACGTCCCGCTGATCCGGCTCAGGTTGTTGAACAGGGAATAGGCCGCCCAGGTCAGGATCCCGCCCAGCCCGGCCGCGCCCAGCGCCAGGCTGGAGTAGTGCCCCAGGAAGATCGTGTCCACCGTCCACATCAGGGTCTGCGAGAGCATCGTCAGGACGATGGGGGTGGCCAGGGCGAGGATCTCTCGGGCGTGTCCGATCCGCCAGCGGGCCGCGGGGGTGTCATGACGTCGAATCATGGCGGGACACTATGCCAGCCGGCGCGTCGACTCAAGAGGAGCCCCGCGCGGGAGGGGAATCCTGCAGCGTCTCCCTTGTCCGATCCCGTGTCGGTCCCTATCCTGCCGTCATCCGGAAGGAGCGACGATGGACCACAGCCTGTGCCGGGCCGCCGCCCGCCCCCTGCGGGGAACGGTCTCCGTTCCCGGCGACAAGTCGATCTCCCACCGCCTGGCGTTGCTGGCGCCCCTGGCCACCGGCGTCAGCCGGATCCGCGGCTGGCTGGAGGCCGCCGACACCCTCGCCTCGCTGGCCGCGGCCCGTGCCCTGGGCGCCGGCGTCCGCCACATCGGCGACCGGCTGGAGATCGCCCCCGGCAAGTTTCCCCCTGCCGGCCCCGCCGACACGCGCGAGCCGGTCGTGGCGATCGACTGCGGCAACAGCGGCACGACGGCCCGCCTGCTGCTGGGGCTGCTGGCGGGCCGCCGCGTCCGGGCCCGCCTGGACGGGGACGCCTCGCTGCGGGCCCGTCCCATGGGGCGGGTCGTCGATCCCCTGCGGGGGATGGGGGCCCGGATCGACTACCTGGACGATGAGGGACGGCTCCCGGTCCTGGTCACCGGGGCCGCGCTGCGCGGGACGACGTATCACCTGCCGGTCCGCTCGGCCCAGGTCAAGTCGGCCCTGCTGCTGGCCGGGCTGGCGGCCGCGGGTCCGGTCACCCTCTCCGGCTGCGGCGGGACGCGGGACCACACCGAGCGGCTGCTGGGCGCCATGGGCTTCGCCGTGGCCGGCCGCGGCGGCAGCGATCGCGTGGCCGTCCGTCCGCCGACCGGTCCCGCGCGGCCGGTCGACCTGGTCGTTCCCGGCGATCCCTCCTCGGCGGCGTTCCTGCACGCGGCCGCGCTGCTGGTGCCCGGCTCCGAGGTCACGGTGGCAGGGATGCTCCTGAACGACACCCGGACCGGCTACCTGGAGGTGCTGCGCCGCATGGGGGCCGACGTCGCGATCGCCCGCCGGCCCGGCGACGCGGAGCCGGTGGGCGACGTCACGGTGCGGCACGGCCCGCTGCGGCCGTTCGTCATCGACGGGGACCTGGTGCCGGCCGTCATCGACGAGCTGCCGGTCCTGTCGGTCCTGGCGGCGGCGGCGGACGGGATCTCCCGCCTGCGCGGCGCCGGCGAGCTGCGGGTCAAGGAGTCGGACCGTCTGGCCCTGGTCGCGGCCGGCTTGCGCGCCCTGGGCGTGACGGTCGTCGAGCACCCGGACGGTCTGGACATCACCGGCGACCCCGGCCGCGTCCCGCCGCCGGAGCCGGTGCCGGTCCGCACCGGCGGCGACCACCGGATCGCCATGGCCTTCGCCGTGGCGGCGACGGGGGGGCTGGGCGAGGTGGTCCTGGACGATCCCGGCTGCGTGGCCGTCTCCTTTCCGTCCTTCTTCGAGGTCCTGGACGGTCTGGCGGGCGGTTGACCGTCGCGTCGCCGTCCCGTAACGTTGCCCGCGGTCGCGGGGGGCGACCCGTCGGTCGCCCCGGTCCCCAGCCAGACGGGAGCGAGGATGCGCTGTCTGCATGCCGGCGAGAGCCACGGCCCGGCCCTCGTGTCGATCATCGAGGGCTTCCCCGCGGGACTGCGTCTCCGCGAGGCGGACATCGATGCCGAGCTGGACCGCCGCCGCGAGGGGTACGGTCGCGGCGTGCGCGTACGGGAGATCGAGCAGGACCGGGTCCGCATCCTGGCCGGACTGTGGAAGGGGCGGACCCTCGGCTCGCCCCTGGCGCTGCTGATCGAGAACCGGGACTTCGCCGTCCGCAAGGGACGGCCCCATCCCGACTGGCCGGCTCCCCGCCCCGGGCACGCCGACCTGCCGGGACGGATCCGCTACGGCTACGGCGGCTTCGCCCCGGTGGCCGAGCGGGCCAGCGCCCGCAGCACGGCCGGCGTGACGGCCGTCGGCGCCTGCGCCAAGGCTCTGCTGGCCCGGTTCGGGATCCAGGTCTGGAGCCACACGGTCGCCCTGGGCGGGATCAGCGCCGCCGGTCCCGAGCCGACCCTGCGCCGGTTGCGGCGGATCCGCGGCGGCACGCCGCTGCGCTGCCTCGACCGCGCCGCCGAGCAGGCCATGCTGGCCGCCGTGGACGAGGCGCACGAGGCGGGCGTGACCCTGGGCGGGGTGACCGAGGTCGTCGCCTTCGGCGTTCCCGCGGGGCTGGGCAGCTACGTCCACCCCGACCGGCGCCTCGACGCCCGGCTGGCCGCCGCCGTCATGGCGATCCCGAGCGTCAAGGCCGTCGAGATCGGCGACGGCGTGCACGTGGTCGACCTCGACGGGCAGCACGCCCACGACGAGCTGCTGCCGGGACCCGACGGCCGCCCCGTCCGCGGGACCAACCGCGCCGGCGGCCTGGAGGGCGGGGTGACCAACGGCATGCCGCTGCGGGTGCGGGCCTACGTGAAGCCCATCAGCAGCCAGCGCCGCGGCCTGCGCAGTGTCGACCTGCGCACCGGCAAGGCGCGCCGTACCAGCTACGTGCGCAGCGACACCTGTGTCGTGCCCGCCGCCGGCGTCGTCGCCGAGGCTGCTGTCGCCTGGGAGCTCGCCGTGGAGCTGGTCGATGTCCTGGGCGACGCCACGCTCCCCGAGCTGGAGCGCCGCTACAGGGCGACCTTCGGCGACTGACCCGCCGGCAGGCAGCGGGTGATGGCTTCATCACGAACCCCGGATGGAGGAGGGCCCTTCTTCCGGGGCCGGGGACGAAAACCGCTCCCGCTGCCTGCCGGCGGGTCAGCCATGAGGTGCATCGTGAACGACGTCCAGTTGCCACGCGGGGAGTTCCTCCAGACGCTCAAGGAGCGCGGGTTCTTCAGGCAGTGCACCGACGAGGAGGCGCTGGCCGAGCTGCTGGCCTCCCAGACCGTGACCGCCTACATCGGGTTCGATCCCACGGCCGACTCGCTGCACATCGGCTCCCTGCTGCCGATCATGGGGCTGGTCCACCTGCAGCGGCACGGCCACCGTCCCATCGCCATCGTCGGCGGCGCGACGGCCATGGTGGGCGATCCGAGCGGCAAGACCGAGATGCGCAAGATGCTCACCGAGGAGCAGATCGCCGCCAACATGCAGGGGATCGAGGCGCAGCTGGCCAGGTTCATCCGCCTCGGCGACGGGCCGACCGACGGGCTGATGCTCAACAACGCCGACTGGCTGCGCGAGTGGACCTACATCGACTTCCTGCGGGAGATCGGCCGCCACTTCAGCGTCAACGTCATGCTCTCGCGCGAGTCGGTGAGACAGCGCCTGGAGACGGGCATGTCGTTCATCGAGTTCAACTACATGATCCTGCAGGCCTACGACTTCATGGTCCTCAACCGCGACCACGGCTGCCGGCTGCAGATGGGCGGGGACGACCAGTGGGGGAACATCGTCTCGGGGATCGACCTGACCCGCCGGATGAACCGGCAGGAGGTCTTCGGGGTGACCTTCCCGCTGCTGACCACGGCCACCGGCGCCAAGATGGGCAAGACGGCCGCCGGCGCCGTCTGGCTGGACCCGCGGCGGACCAGCCCCTTCGACTTCCACCAGTACTGGATCAACGTCGACGACCGGGACGTGGAGCGCTTCCTGAAGCTCTACACCCTGCTGCCGCTGGACGAGATCGCGCGGCTGGCGTCCCTGCAGGGGGCGGCCATCCGCGAGGCGAAGCGCGTCCTGGCCTACGAGGTGACCCGCCTGGTCCACGGCGAGCGGGAGGCCCGCGAGGCGGAGCGGGCCGCCGACGCCCTGTTCGGCGGCGGCGGGGATGCGGCGGCCATCCCGTCCAGCAAGCGTCCCGCCGCGGACCTGGCCGGTGACGGACTGCCGCTGATCCAGGCCCTGGTCGACAGCGGATTGGCCAGGAGCAGGGGCGAGGCGCGCCGCCTGATCCGCCAGGGGGGGATCCGGGTCAACGGGGAGCGCGTCACCGACGAGCTGCACGTGCTGACCGGCGACGACGTCCGGGACGGCCGGATCGCCCTGCAGGCCGGCAAGAAGCGCCACCACCACATCCACGTGGAGTGAACCGATGATCGTCCACCGCACCTCGTCGCTGCTGCTGTGTTGCCTCCTGCTGGCCGCCGGCGCCGGGGCCGCGACCGTCGGGCAGTGGCTCGTCGACGGCCCGCACCCAGCCGCGGCGACCCTGTTCGCCGGCGAGGATCCGGCCCTGCCGGTCGTGCCGGACGACGGCTTCCGGCCGGCCGCCGGACCGGTCTGGCGACCCGTCCAGACGCGCCGCGGCCGGCTCGACCTCGGCGAGGCCGACGCGCCGCGGACCGTCCTGGCCGCCGCCTACCTGGACCTGGACCGGTACGACACGGTGAAGGTCACCCTGGAGACCGCAGCGCGGGCCATCCTGTCGGTGGACGGGGAGGACGTCGTCACCCTGGCCGCCGGCGAGGACCGGGGGGAGGGGACGATCACCCGGCCGCGGGGGCGCTATCTCCTGCTGGTGCGGGCCGCCGCGGTCGCCGGGCAGCGGTTGCGCCTGAAGGTCGAAGTGGAGGCGGAGCGCGCCGCCGTCGCGACGGGCACCGACGCCGCCTGCCTGCCGACCCGCTTCGACGACCGCCGTCTCTTCGAGGACGTCGACGGCCTGTCCCTCTCGCCCGACGGCTCCCGGCTGCTGGTCCTGCTCTCCCGGCGGGACGCCGACGGCCACCGGCACCGCCGCCTGGAGCTCTGGGACCCGGTCGCCGGCCGCCGCCTGCGGACACTGGTCGTGGGGAAGGTCTCCGGCCCCGGCTGGACCCCCGACGGCCGGATGACCTGGCGCCAGGACGGCGCCCTCCAGGTCCTCGATCCCGGCACGGGCGAGGTGCGGCGTCTGCTGGACGGTGTCACCGGGGTGGGCCGGATGGAGTGGTCCCCCGACTCGCGCGTGCTGTACTACCTCAGGTCGCCGGAGGCACCCGAGACGCCCGACCCGCAGCGCCTGACCCGGCTGCGCCAGCGGCTGACCGACTGGGACGACCGGGTCGTCCTCGAGTGCCTGGACGTCGTCACCGGCGTGCGCCGGGCGCTGACCGCCGCGGGCGACTTCCAGGTGACGGGCTTCGCCCTCTCGCCAGCGGGGGACCGGCTGGCCCTGGTGCGCAAGGTGCCCCACGACGAGCGGCCCTTCTTTCGCAGCGAGATCTGGCTGTGTGCCGCCGACGGTAGCGGTGCGCACAGGATCGGAAGCCTGGAGACCGGCTTCGAGATCTGGCCCGCGGACCTGGCCTGGTCCCCCGACGGGACGCGGCTGGCCTTCGTCGGTCCCTGCGAGGAGGTTGGCGACGGCCACGCCGACCACAACTGGTCCGCGGCCGACGTCTGGGTCCTGGACGTGGCCGACGGCTCGCTGACCGATGTCAGCGCACCGCTCGACGTGGCGCCGCCCATCCTCTCGGATGGCCACCTCGTCTGGCGGGACGACGCGACGCTCGTCTTCCCGGCCGATCGCGGCCGCGGCGGTGTCGTCGTCACCCTGCCGCTGGCCGATCCCGCCGCCGCGACCTTCCTCGACCTGGGGGGGACGATCGCGCGCTTCTGCCACGACGACCGCGGCGTCCGTGCGGCCTGGCTCCACGCGGCCACGGACGCGCCGCCCCGGGTCGTCGTGGCGGACGTGGCGACCGGACGCAGCGACCGGCTCGACTGTCCCCGGATCCCGCCGGTCCGGGTGACACGGGCCGTCCCGGTCCCCTTCACGGCGAGCGACGGGGTGACGATCGACGGGTGGCTCTACGAACCGGCCGGCGTCGACGGGAAGCTCCCCCTGATCGTCTACTACTACGGCGGCGCCGTCTCGACCCTGGCCGGCTTCAACTTCACCCACCAGTGGCTGGCCGCCAACGGCTATGCCGTCTACGTCCTGAACCCCCGCGGCGCCCACAGCTACGGCCGCGCCTTCGCCGACGCCCACGTGGCCGACTGGGGGGAGAAGGCGGCCCGCGATGTCGTGGAGGGCGTGACCCGCCTGCTGGCCGCCCATCCCGAGCTGGACCCGGAGCGGGTGGGCTGCTACGGCGGTTCCTTCGGCGGGTTCATGACGATGACCATGATCACGCGCAGCGACCTGTTCGCCGCCGCGGTCAGCCTCTACGGGATCAGCGACATCGCCAGCTACTGGGGCGCCGGGATCTGGGGCTATACCTACGGGGACATGGCCCTGGGCGGCGGCTATCCCTGGAGCCGGCCCGACCTGTTCCGGGACCGCTCACCGCTCTACCACGCCGACCGGGTCCACACCCCCCTGCTGCTGCTGCACGGCCTGGCCGACGTCAACGTCCCCGAGCAGGAGTCGGAGCAGATGTTCACGGCCCTGCGCGTCCTGGGGCGCGACGTCGAGCTGGTCCGTTTCGGCGGGGAGGACCACGGGATCAGCGGGACGTGGCGCAACCGGGTCCTCCACCGTACCATGCTGCTGGAGTGGTTCGACCGCTGGCTGAAGGACCAGCCCGAGGCGTGGGAGGCGCGCTGGCGCCAGGAGCAGGGAGACGAGACACGATGACGGCCCCCCGTCCGGACCTCCCGGCCACCGGCTGGCGCCGCTTCACGCCCCTGGCGCGGCGGCGCACGCTGGCCCTCTTCGCCGGGATCATGTGGGCCCTGGTGGCCCTGATGCTCCTGGGCCGGTCCGTCGTCTGGCTGGCCGGCGCGTCGCTCCCGGCGGCGCTCCTCTCCGCGGGCCTGGGGATCGGCATGGGGCTGTGGCTCGTCCCCCGCGCCTTCCGACCGCTGGTGGAGAAGAACATCGCCCGCTGGCAACGGCGCCCCGAACCCACCTGTCTCTTCTCCTGCTTCGCCTGGCGGAGCTGGGCGATCGTCGCCGTCATGGTCGCCGCCGGGATCACCCTGCGGCGCTCGCCGGTGCCCAGGCCCGTGCTCATCGTCCCGTACCTGGGGATGGCCATCTGCCTGGGGGCGGGGGCCTGGCGCTATCTACGGCACGCCCTGGGCGGGCATTCCTGAGAAGGCATTGCATTGACATCCTGTTCCACCGTACCTTCAGGTAGAATCTGGAGGTCCCGTCATGGATGCCGCCATCCTGATCGCCGCGTACAAGGAAGAGGATGCCCGCCTGCGCCGCCTCTGCGGCATCTATCCCCTGCGCCGCCGCAATGACGTCCCGCCCGGCTGTGACCGTTCCCTGACCCAGATCCTGGGGCACATCGCCTACTGGGACCACTATGCCATCCGGTTCTACCGCCAGCGCTTGGCCGGGGAGCAGACCGAGTCGCTGACGTTCGAGCAGTTCCTGGCCCGCGACGCCGCCGAGCGGCAGCGCCTGGAGTCGCTGCCCTACCAGCTGGCCTTCGACGCCTATGTCGACTGCACCGAGCAGCTGCTCGCCTTCCTCGAGGAGGCGTGGGAGGAGATGGACGAGCAGATGCGCGGCGATTTCACCATCCCCCTGGAGCACCGGCGCCACCACCGCAAGCAGCTGGAACGCGGACTGAACCGATGGCTCGATCGCGACCAGATGCGCAGCCTGATGACCGGCTGAACGCCTGTTCCTCGCAGTTCCCCGATACCATTAGTCCGCTGTGGCATGGAAACTGCCCGGCGGTTATGGTGTTCCTGATCCTGGCGGGATCCGGAACATCGTCACGGGAGGCACGATGGAACGCAGGAGACATCGGCTCGCGGTGGCGGGCTGGCTGGTTGCGGCCCTGGCCCTGGCGGTCTCGGCCATGGGGGGAGTGACGAGCATGGAGCGGACCGACAAGTCCTTTCCGCCCGCGGGGACCCGGCCCCTGCGGCTGCTGTTCATCCACCACTCGTGTGGTGGCCAGTTGCTGGCCGCCCCCGGCGAGCGGCAGGGAGGCGAGCCCGGCAGCGGCCGGCGCTGCATCTACCGGAGCCATCCCAACGGCGGGGACCTGCGTCGCCTGCTGGTCGAGGCCGGCTACGAGGTCCACGAGCTGACCTACGAGTCGGCCCTGGGTGCCGACACCGACATCGGCGACTGGCCCCACAAGTTCCGCGACCACCTGGACGAGCTGCTGGCGACCGACGAGCAGGACCGGCGCTACGACGACGGGCGGACCAACCACATCATCGTCTTCAAGTCCTGCTACCCCAACAACGACTTCGTGGGAGAGGGGACCGAACCGGGCGACCCGACGGTGCCCGAGCTGACAGTCGCCAACGCCAAGGCGGCCTACCGGGCCCTGCTGCCGGTCTTCCGCGCCCATCCCGAGGTGCTGTTCGTCGCCATGACGGCCCCGCCGCGGGCGGAACCCCGGTCGGGCCTGAAGGACAAGCTGGCCGCCCTGCTGGGTCGCAAGCCGCGTCCGGCCGACCTGGCCCGCGAGTTCAACACCTGGCTCGCCGACCGCGGGCACGGCTGGCTGGCCGGCTACGAGCTGCCCAACGTCGCCGTCTTCGACTACTACGACGTCCTGACGGGCCACGGCCAGAGCAACTGGTCGGTCTATCCCACGGGCGACGGGACGGACAGCCACCCCAGCCGGGAGGGGAACTCCGCCGCTGCCCGCGAGTTCGTCCCCTTCCTCCAGCAGGCCGTGGCGCGGATGCAGGCGGGGGAGTGACGGTGCAGCGGGTCCGAGCCATGCCCTCCCCGGGACCTGCCGTCGTGGGCCGGCTGTCCGATGCGCGCCCGGCCTCCGTGCCGGTGCCTCGTTTCTGGGAACCACCCCTCGCCGTCACCCTGACGTTCCTCGTCTTCGTCGTCGCCCGCTACATGCAGTGGGGAGCGCGCCGGGACATCCTGGCGACGATCCGCATCGAGTTCCTGCTGGGGCTGGTCGTCCTGATCATGTGCGTGGCCCTGCTGCCGGCCCATCCTATCCGGCTGGCCGGAAACCGCCACGCCCGCAACGTCGTGATCGGGATCGTGGCCCTGTTCTTCGCCATGATCATCCAGATCCCGTTCGCCGCCGATCCGGTCATGGCGCGCAAGATCTTCTGGGACCGGGTCATCAAGTTCGCCATGCTGACCTTCTTCATGGTGGTCCTCATCCGCTCCCCGCGGACCCTGCGCTGGTTCCTGGCGGCGTTCCTGTTCGCCTGCTTCTACGTCACCCAGGAGTCGGTCCGCGGGCTGATCAGCGGGGGGCTGGTCTGGCAGAACCAGGGGATCATGCGTCTGCATGGCGCGGTACCCATCTATCGCCATCCCAACAGCCTTGGTGGCATGGCCATGGGTACGATCCCGTTCGTCGTCTTCCTCTTTCCGGCCATCCGGCGCTGGAAGATCAAGCTCCTGCTGTTGCCGCTGCTGGTCACCTCCCTGGTCTGTGTCGTCTACTCGGGGTCGCGGACGGCCTACGTGGCGTTGTTGACCTTCATCGTCTTCTGGTGGTCCCAGACGCGCCACAAGGTGCGCTCCCTGGTGATCGGCCTGATGCTGGGCGCGGCGCTGGTCCCCATCATTCCTGACCAGTACATCCAGCGGTTCAAATCCATCGAGGGACAGGAGGCGCAAGGACATTCCAAGGAGGCCAGGATCCAGATCCTCAAGGACGCCTGGGCCATCTTCCTGGACAATCCCCTGGGGATCGGTGTGGCTTCGTTTCCTGCAGCGCGCCAGGAACGCTTCAAGCGCTCCCAGGACACCCACAATCTCTACCTGGAGGTGGCGACGAATCTGGG
>CAYTEO010000037.1:0-25438 GCA_964436825.1 uncultured Fibrobacteraceae bacterium
GGTGTACTTCTACCGGTCGGTGGTCGGCGGTCGCACGCAGGTCGGCAAGCTGGCGTTGTTGAAATGAGGTGGATGATGAAGCGAATAGCCATTGTGGCCATCATTGTTCTGTGTGCGGTCTCATTGGCCAGTGCGCAGCCTGGTGTTGGGCTAGATTATTGTACCTATATCGGAGGAAGTGCAGGAGATCTTGTTACATCATTATCTAAAACCCCTTCGACTATTGTCGTATACGGGATGACCTATTCTCAAGATATACCAGTAACTAATGGCGTATGGCAGGAATCTTCTGCGTCGGCACCTGTCAGCGATGGATTCGTTGGGGTTATTGATGCCCGCACGTATGCACTTAGTGCAATGACATATTTTGGTGGCCAGGGAGGTGAATACCTGTACGATGTATGTACCGATGATGGAGGTAATGTTTACCTGGTCGGCCAGACATACTCTCATGATATTCCAGCAACGGCCGGGGCATTCCAGACTCAACCCGGAACGGGATCCAACGGATTTGTAGCATCGCTCACTGCGGATTTAACCGAGTTGCGCTGGTTTACCTATGTAGACGGTCCAGGCAACAACGACGAAGATCTGGATTATACGCGATGCGTAGTGCACGGCCAGGACGGAAGCGTCTATGTGGCCGGCCACGTGACCAACGTGCAGAACTTTCCCTTTACGGCACAGCTCATGCCCCAGCGGTGGGGAAGCTACGTCATGAAGCTGGACGACACGGACGGGTCCCTGGTCTGGTGCGTGGATGTTGGTCATGTCACCTGCTACGACCTCGCCCTGACGCCAAATGGTAATGTCGTCCTGGCAGGGAGCGCGGTGAATGCCGTGCCGGTATCGCCGGACGCCTTCCAGACCACGAGTCACGATGTTCTGAGTCACTATCTACTGGAATTGGGAGCTGATGGTGCGTTTCACTGGGCCACGTTCATCGGGGGGGAAGGGGTGGATCTCCGGTTGTCCGTGGTCACGGCTTCCGGCGATCGCGTCTTCTTTGCTGGTACGACCCAGTCCCGTACCTACCCTGTAACAGGGGTGACCTGGGGCGAGTCGTATCATGGCGGGCAACGAGATTTGGTGGTCGGCTGTGTGTCGGATAGCGGGAGGAGTCTCGACTGGTGCGGTTGCCTGGGCGGCTCGCAGTCCGACGGGAACGAGTCCGAGCGCGGGACGGGCCTGGCCCGCGACGACAGTGGCAACCTGTATCTTTATTCCTCCACCACGTCACCGGATCTGCCGGTGACCCCCGACGTCTATTCGGGCGCTCTCAACGGCACAAGGATGAACGGGATGATGGCTTCGTTGGGGGAGGACGGGCAGTTGCGGTGGTTGAGTTACTTTGGCGGGCCGGAACTCACCATTGGTTGGGATGTGGCCCTGCTCCCGGGCCGGTTGGTCGGTGCGGGTAAAGTGGTGCCGTGGGATGGTGCTACTGAAAGCCTGCCGGTGACTCCCAATGCCCTGAGCGATACCCTGCGCGGTGGTTCAGACGGTTATCTGTTCGTGTTGCATACGGACGACATCGTCCCCACCCAGCTCCAGTCCGCCGACCTGACCTGGGACGCGGGCACGGCGGTCCTGCGGTGGCGTCTCTCCGGTGAGGCCGCCGGCCTGCGTGCCGAGGTGGTCACCGCCGCCGGCGTGCGGGAGCTGCCGGTGCAGCAGGAGCCGGACGGCGGCTGGATCGCCCGGGACGACCGGGCGTGCGCCGAGGGGGCGGCCCCGCGGACCTACCGGCTGGTGCTGCCGGGGGAGAACCGCTGGACAGTGCTGTGGCGCCGGGAGGTGACCCCGGAGTGTGCGGCGGCCGGGCCGCTGCGGCTGGCGGGACGGCTGCTGGGCGGCGGTGCGGTGGAGCTGCGGCTGCGGAGCCCGCAGGCGGGCCCGGCGCGGCTGGCGCTCTACGACCTGGCGGGCCGGCGGGTGGCCGCGTTGCCACCTCGGACGGTGCCGGCGGGGGAGAGTGTCTGGGAGTGGGACGGCCGGACCGAGGCTGGCGCCCGGGCTCCCGCCGGTCGCTACCTGGCGCGGTGCACGGTGGCCGGGCGTGTCGTGACGGCGGCGGTGACGCTGATCCGCTGACACCTAGGGAATCGCCCTCCCGGCCGCCGCGCGGGTGGACACCTCCGCGCGGCGGCCCTACACTTTCCCCCTGGCACAGGATCACCCGAACCCCGGAGAACCCGCGCGATGGCCCACGACACCAGCCGTTCCCCCGACTACGCACTTCCCGCCGCCGGCGGCGAGCCGCGCAACTTCATCGAGGAGATCATCGAGGAGCACAACCGCACGGGCCGCTTCGGCGGCGAGGTCCACACCCGCTTCCCGCCCGAGCCCAACGGCTACCTCCACATCGGACACGCCAAGGCCATCTGCCTCAACTTCGGCCTGGCGCGGAAGTACGGCGGCACCTGCAACCTCCGCTTCGACGACACCAACCCGGAGAAGGAGGAGCAGGAGTACGTCGACGCCATCATGGAGGACGTGCGCTGGCTCGGCTTCCAGTGGGACCGGCTGTGCTACGCCTCGGACTACTTCGAGCAGATGTACCAGTACGCCGAGGAACTGGTGCGCAAGGGGCTGGCCTACGTGGACGACCTGTCGGAGGAGGAGATCCGCGAGTACCGCGGCACCGTCACCGAGCCGGGCCGTCCCAGCCCGTACCGCGACCGCACCCCCGAGGAGAACCTCGACCTGCTGCGCCGCATGCGGGCCGGCGAGTTCGCCGACGGCGAGAAGGTCCTGCGCGCCAAGATCGACATGGCGTCCCCCAACATGCTGCTGCGCGACCCCCTGATGTACCGCATCCGGCACGCCACGCACCAGCGCACCGGCGACGCCTGGTGCCTCTATCCCATGTACGACTGGGCCCACGGCCTGGAGGACAGCATCGAGGGGATCACCCACTCGATTTGCACCCTCGAGTTCGAGGTCCACCGTCCCCTCTACGACTGGTTCCTGGACCAGCTCGACGGGGCCCACCACCCCCAGCAGATCGAGTTCGCGCGCCTGAACCTGACCCACACGCTGATGAGCAAGCGCAAGCTGCTGCAGCTGGTGGAGGAGGGGATCGTCGACGGCTGGGACGACCCGCGGATGCCCACCCTCAGCGGCCTGCGCCGCCGCGGCTACACGCCGTCGGCCATCCGCGCCTTCTGCGACCGGATCGGCGTCGCCAAGCGCGACAGCGTGGTGGACGTGCAGCTGCTGGAGCACTGCCTGCGCGAGGAGCTGAACCTGACCGCCCGTCGCGTCATGGCGGTGCTGGACCCTCTCAAGGTCGTCATCACCAACTACCCGGAAGGGCAGGTGGAGATGGTGACCTGCGTCAACAACCCGGAGAACGAGGCCGACGGCACGCGCGAGGTCCCGTTCAGCCGCGAGCTGTGGATCGAGCGGGGCGACTTCCTGGAGGACCCGCCGCGCAAGTGGTTCCGCCTGGCGCCGGGGCGGGAGGTCCGCCTCAAGCACGCCTACTACATCACCTGCGAGGAGGTCGTCCGCGATGACTCGGGCCGGATCGTGGAGCTGCGCTGCCGCTACGACCCCGAGTCCCGCGGTGGCTCGACCCCCGACGGCCGCAAGGTCCGCGGCACCCTGCACTGGGTCTCGGTCCCCCACGCCGTCGAGGCGGAGGTCCGCCTCTACGACCACCTGTTCAGCGATCCCCATCCGGCCGAGCGGGAGGACTTCCACGAGGCCCTCAACCCGGACTCGCTGAAGGTCCTGCGCGGCTGCAAGCTGGAGCCGTCCCTGGCGGAGGCTCGCCCGGGCGACCGGCTGCAGTTCATGCGCCACGGCTACTTCTGCGTGGACAGCCGGGACTCGCGGCCCGGCGCTCCGGTCTTCAACCGGACCGTCTCGCTCAAGGACAGCTGGGCCAAGCTCCAGAAGAAGGGCTGATCCGTCCCTGACCAGCGGGCAGACGCAAGGCCCCGGCCGGCGCCGGGGCCCTCTCGTGTCCGTCCGCGACGGATTACCGGAACAGCGCCTTGATGTCGCTCCAGCTGCGGTCCTCGGTGGCCACGGGATCGGGTGTGCAGATCGTGTCGACGACGATCTGGTCGATGATCGTGCAGTAGGGGACCTCGATGATGATGTCCTCGGACTGCGGGTTGGGCCGGATGTGCAGGCCGTAGTTGTAGGTGTACCAGACCCCGCCGAACGGCGCCGGTCCCGGCCACTGGATCTGGGGCAGGCCGGTGGACCAGGTGCCCGAGGTGTAGGGCGGATTGGCGCCGGATCCCGTCGCCGTCACGCTGCCGGGCGCCTTGCTGCTGGTGATCTGGATGAAGATCCACTTGATGCTGTCGACGATCTCCGTGTTGGGGATGTGCAGGACGATGACACCACCTTCGTCGCCGTTGCAGTGCCAGCCCGTGACGAAGCCATCGGGATCCAGCTCGGGCGAGCAATCCCAGACCCCCCACTCGAAGCTGCCGTACGTCACCTCCGCCACGGGCTCGCCGTACGGATTGGAGTAGGACTCGGGCGGCCCCAGCGCGGTGGACTCGAACACCCAGCGCTGGACGGTGGTGCCGAAATCACCGCGGTTCCAGGTGTCGGGCGGCGGTCCCTGCCAGTAGTCGACGGCCAGGGCCGTCGCGCCGACCATGACCAGCAGCAGGACCGTCAGGACTCCCAGTGCCTTGTTCATCTCTGTACCCCCTTTGTGGATGGGACGGAAGTGGCCACACGCCGGACGCTGCGTCCACAGGGCCTGTTTGTGGCCCCACGGCCTTCTTACAGGACCGGCCTGGTTTCACTTGCCCGCCGGTTCGATCGGTGCTTGCTTCGAGGCGCTGGATGCCGAGATGACACGTCAACCGACCGGGAGGATCCCCATGCTGGTTCGTCGCCTCCTCATGTCTCTTTCGCTGCTCACCGCCGTGCTCGTCGCCGCCGGTACGGCGACCGCGACACCGGTGGACGCCGACTCGCTGACCATCGCCGCCTTCCTGCAGATCCCGTGGCTGAGCTCCCCGGCCCTCTCGCCGGACGGCAAGCAGGTGGCCTACCTGCGCCGCTGGCGCGACCTGGAGGAGGACGCCTACCACAAGGAGATCTGGCTGGCCGACCTGGAGCGTGGCACCCAGCGCCGGATCAGCTACGACGACGGCGTCGTCGGCGGCCTGGCCTGGCGGCCCGACGGTGCCCTGACCTACCTGGCCGCCCGGGGCGACGGCGAGGTCCAGGTCTGGCTCAATCCCCTGGACGGGAGCGAGCCCCGGGCAGTGACCGACATGCCCCACGGCGTCGGCGCCTACTGGTGGGCTCCCGACGGCGAGCGCCTGGCCCTGCTGTCGCGGGGCGAGACCGAGGCGCCGGCCGACTCCACGGCCGACGATCAGGACGACCGGGCCGACTGGACCGTCTTCGACCGCCTGGAGCACCCCGAGGAGTTCGACCAGGTCTGGGTCGTGGTCGCCACCGACGAGGGGCCGGCCGACGCCGAGAAGCACCAGCTCACCCGTCCGCCGTTGCACCCCTACCACGTCGACTGGTCGCCCGACGGGACGACCCTGGCCGTCACCTACAACGAACGCTTCTCCAGCCTGGTGGACGAGGAACAGCGCGTCGGCCTGCTGAACGTCGAGTCGGGCGCGCTGACGCGGATCAGCAGCCCGCTGCGGCACGGTTCCCTGGCCCGCTTCTCCCCGGACGGCCGTTACGTGGCCTTCTTCACCGACCGGCAGGACAGCCTGCGGGCCTACCTGAACCTGAAGGATCTGGTCGTCTACGATACCGAGACCGGTGCGCTGACCGACCTGACCCCGACGACGCAGCTGACCCTGGGCGGCAGCGGCTCCACCCCCGACGTGGCGCCGTTCTGGTCCCGGGACGGGCGGCGGCTGTTCGTCCTGGGCGCCCGGGGACGCGACCTGGATCTCTACCGCGTCGACGCGCGGCGCCCCGGCGAGCCCGAGCTGTGGCTCCACCGGGAGGGCAACCTGGGCGGGATCGACATCGTGGGCGATCGGCTGGTCTACCTGGAGAGCGAGCTGCACCGGCCCGGTTCCCTCTGGTGGACCCGGCTGAAGAGGCCCCGCAAGGCCGTCCTGGTCGACAGCACCGACGACGCCGTCGCCGCCTTCGGCCTGCGCCCGCCGCTGCGGATGGAGCTGCCGGGCGCCGACGGGATCACCGTCGAGGGTTTCCTCTTCCTGCCGTACGGCCGCGAGGTGGAGGATGGTCCCTTCCCGACGATCGTCGAGATGCACGGCGGCCCCTACTACCGCTACGGCAACGCCTGGACGACCCGCTACCCGTGGCAGGTCCTGGCCCGCCACGGCTACGCCGTCTTCATCGCCAACCCCCGCGGCGGGACCGGCTACGGGGCGGCGTTCCTGCGCGGCGTCTACCGCAACTTCGGCACCGACGACTTCCGTGACCTGATGGCCGCCTGCGACGCCCTGGTCGAGCGCGGCATCGCCGACCCGCGGCGGATGGGGTTCACCGGCTACAGCTACGGCGGTCTGTCGACGGACAACGTCGTCACGCGGACCGACCGCTTCCGCGCCGCCGTCTCCATCGCCGGGATCTGGGACTACGTCTCGGCCATGGGGGAGAGCAATCCGCAGCTGTTCATCGACAGCTACCGGCAACCGTGGTCGGGTGACCTGCAGCGGCTGTGGGAGCACAGCCCGGTCTCCCGGGCGGCGAACGTCCGCACTCCGACGCTGATCATGCACGGCACCGAGGACAAGCCGGTCGACCCGCGTCAGTCCATCGAGATGTTCACCTACCTGCAACTGAACGGCGTGCCGAGCCGGCTGGTGCTCTACCCCGGCGAGGGGCACGGGATCAACCGGCCGAGCCACATGCTCGACTACGAGACCCGCGAGGTGGAGTGGTTCGACCACTATGTCCTGGGGATCGACGAGGCCGAGGGGGCCGAGCCCCCGGTGCCGGTGGAGCCGGTGCGCTGACCCCGCGGTCAAGGGAGGCGTGACGACGACGGGCGGCTCTCCGCGGGCCGCCCGTCGCCTGTTCAGATCAGCCGTGCAACGATGATCCCGCCGTAGAGGGCGACGAACCCGACGACGTTCTGCAGGAAGATGTTCCCGGCCGCCAGCAGCAGGCGCGACTCGCGCAGCAGCAGGCCGGTCTCGAGCATGTAGCTGGAGAAGGTCGTGAACGAGCCGAGGAACCCGATCAGGACGGCCGTCCGCAGCTCGGGTGCCAGACGCCACCGTCCCTCCAGGAGCGTCCAGAGCAGGCCGGCCAGGAAGCAGCCCAGGACGTTGACGCCGAGGGTGCCGGCCGGGAAACGGCTGCCAGACAGGTGCTGGATCAGTCCGGCGAGGGCGAAGCGGCCGGCGGCGCCGGCGGCGCCGGCGAGCATCAGGGCGACGAGGGTGCGGTGCACGGGGACGGCTCCTTTGTCGGTGCTCCGGCGCGACGCGCGTGCCGTGATGGCGCGTGCGGGAGCGGCTGTCGTGTCGCAGGAGTCATCAGCACGAGGCGTGCGGTTCCCGGCGCCGGGGCGGCCGTGAGGGGAACTCCATCCCCTGCTGGGCGGGAAGGATGGGTCCGGCCCCGCCGCCTGTCAAGACGGCGGGGCCGGAGCGAAGGTTCAGTCCGCGGCTTCCCCGCCCTTGAACCGGGCAATCTGCTTCTTGAGGTAGCCGCTGTCCGGCTGCAGGGCCAGCGCCCGCTCCTCGGTGACGACGGCCTCGTCGCGCTTGCCCAGCTTGAACTGGATCTCGGCCAGGGTATCCAGGATGTTGGCCTTGTCCCTGGGCTCGGTGGTCAGCTCGGCGCCGCGGTGGGCCAGGGCCTCGGCCTCGGCCAGCCCGACCCCGTGCTGGGCGCACCACCAGGCGAACTCGTTCAGCTTGCCCGGATCGTCCCGCCAGCCCTCCGGCATGGACTCCTTCTTCAGCCGGACCGCCTTGTCGCCGTCCTGCTCCACCAGCAGGGCGTGGGCCGGGGCCAGTTGCCGGCGCAGGGCCGTGATCTCCGGGTCGGTTGCCTCCGCGGTCTCGGTCATGGCGCGGCGCAGGAACGGGACGGCGCGGTCGGCCTCGCCGCCCTGGTCGGCGAGCTCGAGGACCGTGGCGGTGACCGCCAGCAGGTCGGCGGGCCTGTGCCGGGGATCGTCCAGGACGCGCTGCGCCGTGGCGAGGATGTCGTCGGGCCGGTAGGCGCCGGTGCGCACACCCCAGCTCATGATGGAGACGGCGCGGACCAGGTACTCGCCCTGTCGCTCGGGATCGAGCGCCGCGAGACGCTCCAGGTAGCCGACGGCCTGCTCCAGGTCGCCCCGGGCCTCGGCGACCCGGGCCAGGCAGCGGCCGGTGGCGGGGTCGGGGGTGTCGGCGAAGCGGGCCTCCTTCTCCGCGATCGGGGCCGGGTCGGCCAGGGCGGTCCGGAGCTGGTCGCCCCAGGCGGCGCCGTCCTCGAAGCCGAGCCAGGCGTCGGCCACGGCCTCCTCGCCGGACAGCAGGATGAACGTGGGCAGGGCCCGGACACCGTACTTCTCGGTCAGCGGCTTGACGGCGGGGTCGTCGACGTCGAACTGGACGAGCACGACGTCGTCCAGGGCGCCGCGGAGGGTCTCATCCTCGTTCGCCGCACGGGCGAACGCGCGACAGGCCCCTCACCACTTGGCCGAGAACTCCAGGATCAGCGGCTTGCTCTCGGCGGCGGCCAGCCGGCGGCCGGTCTCCAGGTCGGTGACGATGGCCGCGCCGGCCGTCAGGGCCGTGACCAGCAGCAGGGTCGCGGTGAAGGCAGGTCGGAGGATGCGCATGCGATCTCCTTCTCTCGTGTCGGGGTGACGGGTCGGCATCTCATACGACGCGAATGGGACATAGTTTCGTCATGGAAGCGCGCGCCGGCCACCCCTGGCCGGGGGACGGGTCACGGTTCGTTGCGGGGACCTCCGCCGGAGGTCAGCAGCCATCCCATCACCGCTCCGTAGAGGACGGAGACGAGAGGGTTGCCGGTGATGTGTCAGGTGGTGCCGGCGCAGCGGGCCCGCCAGGAGATCAGCCCGCCTACCAGGGCGCCGACCACCGGTCCGGCGATGCGTAGCACGAGGCGCCAGTTCATCGTGGGTGTCCTTTCCCGGGGGAAGATCGTCGGGGACAAGATGTCCTCGAGCGGTCGTGCCGTCAACACGGCCGGACGTGGACCGGCGGCGCCGCGGGGACGCCGCCGGTCGCTGCCTGCCGGCCTGTCACTTGATGGTGACGCTGCTCGTCGCCGAGCCACCCGAGGTGGACGTCACCGTCACCGTCGCGGGGGCGCTGGGGACGTTCCCGTCCTTGTACTCCCACCGCTTCTTCTTGCTGTTCCATTGCATCGGGCCGTAGCCCTCCAGGGTCAGCGTGGCGTTCGGATCGTCGGTCGTGGCAAGGACGGTCAGCTTGGTCTTGCGGCGGTCGTATTCCGCCTTGCTGATCGTCACGGTGTCGGTAGTGCCGCCGCTCGCGGGGGCGATGTCGGCCGTCGTCGTGGCCGTGCCGGTGGCGCCCTGGTCGTCGGTCACCGTCAGGGTCACCGTGTAGGTGCCGGCCGCGGCATAGGTATGCGACGGATCGGCGGCCGTGCTGGTCACGCCGTCGCCGAAGTCCCACAGATAGGAGACGATGCTGCCGTCGGGATCGGACGAGCCGGCCGACGAGAAGGAGACGGCCTGTCCCTCGGTGCCGCTGTAGGGGCCGTTGGCCTCGGCCGTCGGCGCCTGGTTGGCCGACGGAGGGGTGGTCCCGCCGAACGACTGCCCGGCGTTGACGGCGCCGGGGCTCGCGGCGGCCGGGCCGGTCCAGGCGAAGTCGGCTGCCGTCGTGCCGTCGCCGGTGCGCTGGAGCGACTCGCCCGCGGGTGTCGTGCCCGACTCGGCGACGCCCACGTCGACGGAGGTCATCCCCGCGGCGGGACCGTCGGCGGCCGTCAGGGTTCCCTCGTAGCTGAGGAACTCGACGACCTGGCCGGAGGCGTCGACCAGGGCGATCCCGTCGGGGGAGCCGTTCTGCAGGCTGCTGAAGGTGAACGACAGGGTGCCGTAGCCGTCCAGCTGGTCGGGCAGGATGCCGGAGAGGTTCACCGTCTTGTAGACGGTCCCGCCGTTGCCGTTGTAGCCCAGCAGCTGCCAGCCGGCCAGGTCGGTCCCGGCCGGACCGGCCACCTCGACGAACTCGCCGGTGTCGGTCCCGCTGTTGTCGTAGTGGAACTCGTTGATCCAGGCCGTCCCGGAAGGCGGGGGAGGCGGCGGGGGCGTGCCGCCGCAGTCGTTCTGGAAGACGCAGCTGATCCACTCGGGATGGTCGACGAAGGGATTCCGGTTGCCCTGGTAGAGGTAGACGATCTCGTTGTGGGAACGCTCGATGTCGTCGACCGGATCCTCCTGGCACCACTGCAGCAGGACCGACAGCATCCCCATGTAGGCCACCGGTTCGTTGCTGCCGGTGTTGGAGGCGGCGATCAGCGCCTCGTCGTCGGTCAGGATCAGGTCGGGCTCGGGGGCGCCGCTGTTGCCGTTGACCCCGCCCTCGTAGCGGACGTCCATGTAGAGCAGGGCGCGGGCCACGTCGCCGCGACGGTCGATCCACGTCTCCCAGGTACCGGAGGTGTAGGAGCCGCTGGTCCAGTTGGAGTTGCCGGGGTAGACGCCGGTGCCGCCGCCCATGCCGTCGTTGACCTCGGTCGGCTTCTCGGTGCAGCCGGCGTCGCAGTAGCGGTACGGCTTGTTGCTGCGGGAGGAGTTGTAGCCGCTGTCGCACAGGAAGAGGTGGTGCAGGTCGGTGTAGGGGTAGTTCGTGCTGCCGTCGTTGGGGAAGCCGTACGACTTGGGCCAGCAGTGCTCCCGGTTGTAGTAGGTGTTGCCGCCGCCGGCCTTGGGGTAGCTGGCGTTGCGGTAGATGTCCAGGATGTTGTTCGGGTTGCCCGGGTCCTCGCAGGCCAGGTCCAGGACGTCCCACGTGTCGGTGCTCGAGCTGGTGTAGGGGATCTTGGTGTGGTCCTTGATGATCTGGTGGAGGGACTGGCGCAGGGCATCGGGCGAGCTGGTGTCGACGCTGTCGTAGTAGCCCTGGGGGATCGTCTTGGTGACCTGGTCCAGGGACAGCAGCTTCGGGATCTCGGGGGAGGTGGGGTTCCGGTCGACGCTGCACCCTGTCATGACGAGCAGGAGCGCGGCGACGCCGATCAGCAGCAGCCTGGCGAGGGAACTGCGGCGCATGGGAGGTCTCCTCGGGTTGGGGGTGAAGGTGACACGACACGGGGAGAGGTTTCCCTCTCCCCGCCCCGGATCCTATATCCTAGTTCGGCGGTGTGACAATGGATTGTTGACGGGGGGGCGCAACCGGCTCAGTGCCCGGCCGGTTCCCCCCGCGGCAACGGCTCCGGCGCCTCGGCGATCCCGTAGATCAGCGCCGCGATGGCCGCCGTGTTGCGCCGCAGCTCCTGCGGGTCGACGGCGTCGAGCTGGTCGGCGTCGCAGTGGTGGTAGTGGAAATACCTGTCGCCCTTGACCCTGTGGCCGATCCCGGGCACCCCCTCGGCGACGATGCGGCCGACGTCCGCTCCCGACCAGCCGGCCCGCACGCTGTCGGCGCCCAGGGTGGCCAGCGGGCGGGCCAGCTCCGCGACGGCCGCCACGGCCAGGCTGTCGCCCCGCACCGAGAAGCCGTCGGGGGCGAAGCAGCCGCTGTCGCTCTCCAGGGCCGCCACGTGGCGGGGCAGCTCTTCGCGGTGGGCCTGCAGGTAGGCCCGGCCGCCCTGGCCGGTCATCTCCTCGTCGGCGAACAGGACCAGCCGCACCGTCCGGCGCGGCCGCAGTCCCAGCCGGCGCATCAGGATGACCGCCTCGGCCGTCATGACCACGCCCACGCCGTCGTCCTGGGCGCAGCAGCCCACGTCCCACGAGTCCAGATGGCCGCCCAGCAGGACGATCTCGTCGGGCCGCTCGCGGCCGCGCAGCTCGGCGACGACGTTGCCGGCCTCGACCGGGTCCTCCCAGTGGTCGTCCAGCACCAGTCGGATCCGCACCGGCAGCCCGCGCTCGGCCATCCGGCGCAGCCTGGCAGCGGTCTCGACGGTCAGGGCGGCGGCGGGGATGCGCGGCAGCGTGTCCCCGCCCGCGTAGCGCATGACGCCCGTGTGGGGCAGCGGCGGGGCGCCGGCGGGGGCGACCGAGCGGATCAGGCAGGCGACGGCCCCGTGGCGCGCCGCGGCGTCGGCCCCGCCGATCCGGTAGCGGACGGTCCGGCCGTACCCCTCCCACGGCGGATCGAACAGGACGATCCTGCCGGCCGCCTCGTCGGCCCGCGCCTCCAGCTCGGCGAAGTCGGCGATGACCAGCACGTCCGCCTCGATCCCGCCGGGCGGCGTGCCGACCGTCCCCCCCAGGCCGATCACCGGCAGCGATTGCCGGTACGGCGCCAGCAGGGTGGCGCTCTCGTCGCCGCGGACCCAGTGGGGAACGGTCACCGGCTCCACGTGGACGTTCTCCAGGCCGGCCTCCTCGAGCCGTGCCACGGCCCAGGCGATGGCCCGCCGTTGCCCTTCGCTGCCGTCGAGGCGCTGCCCGACCTCGTCGCACAGGGAGGCGAGCAGCTCCCAGCCGTGGTCGTCGGCCAGGGCCGCCTCGATGAGCGCCTGCTGGGCGGCGCGCAGGGAGAGGGGCGGCGGCGCGGGCGGGGAGGCCGAGCCCGCGAGCGCGAGGCCGGTCCAGGTTGCCAGGACAGCGGTGGCGAGCAGCAGCGGCGAGGGGCGGGTGGGCGGCAAGGGTGGACCTCCAGGGAACGTCGATCATGCTTGACGGACGCGACGGGCACGGCGGGATGGCCGTGCCCGTGACGGGTGTGCAGATATCCTACAGCAGCAAGGGCGGGGAGGCAAAGGATCCACGAACCGCGCCATGACGAAAAAGGGCCCGACCGTTCCCGGTCGGGCCCACCGGCCCCTCGAGGTTGGCGGGGGAGATCAGGGCCGGAACCTGCGCTCAGCGTCCCCAGCCGCCGCGGCGACCGCGACCGTTCCCGCCGTGGCCGGGCCTGCTGGCGAGGATGGTGTCGTAGGTCTCCTGGTCCAGGTACTGGGGCTCGTAGGCCACGCCCAGCGCCTGCAGCTGCCGGACGAAGGCCCGCAGGTGGTTGCCCGACGCGAACTCCAGGCGCTCGTAGACGTAGCGGACGTCGTCCAGGGACGTGGTGGCGATCTCCTCGTCCAGGTCGATGATGTCGATCTCCTCGATGGCGGCGCCCACGCGCAGGGCCGCCTCGACCGATGCGGAGCCCTGCGCGACCAGGGTGTCGTAGAGGGCCTGGAGCTTCTCGTCGACGAACTGACCGCGGACATCCTCGCCGACGGGATCTTCCAGTCCGTAGCGGTCCAGGAGCAGGGCCATCGCGTCCATGTGCATCTGCTCGCTCGTGGCGATGCGCGCGAAGACGACCACGCCCCACTGCTCTCCCAGGGTCAGGTAGACGTCGCGGGCCAGCTTCTCCTCCTCCCGCATCTGCAGCATGCTGGCGATGTCGGCGTCGGTGGGTTCGCCGACGTCGATCCCGTCGAGGGTGCTCTTGACGGCCTCGGTGTCGAGGTCGGTGGTGGCGGTGCTGACGTCGGAGACGGCGGTGTCGGAGTTGCAGCCGGCCAGGACGAAGGCCAGGGCCAGGGCAGCGACGAGGGTCAGGGTGCGTCTCATGTTCGTTCCTCCCGGAAACGTCGACAGGGTCGTCGAGTTGTCGTTCCATGTGGCTGCGCGGGCCACAGCAAACCGCGTGCGCGGGAGGGCGGAAGACGCTGGCTGCCATGCAACTCGTTGTGATTACCCCTGATACGCTGATGATGGACCCGGGGCAGCGGTGTCCTTGGAGGTCCGGTTCGCAGGAATCCGCGAGGCCGGGGGCGGGTGCGGCAGGTTCCTGCGAGTGATGCGGCCCGCGGGGAGTTCCGCCTCTCACCCCACCGTCACCATGACGATCCCCGCCACCGCCAGGGCCGCGGCCGCGAGCTTGCGCCGCGTCAGCGGCTCGTGCAGCAGTAGCGACGCCAGCAGCAGGACGTAGATGGTGCTGGTCTGGTTGAGGATGGCCGCCGCCCCGGCCTGGGTGTACTTCATCCCCGCGATCCAGAGCATCAGCGCCAGGTAGGAGCCCAGCACCGTGCCGGTCAGGCTGAACCGCCAGGCGCGATGGGGACGGAAGGCGGCCAGGTGGCGCCGGCGGTCGGGGGAGAGGAGGGCGGCGGGGACGATGACGGCCAGGGCGCCGAACTGGCGGACCGTCGTGGCCCACAGGACGGGCGAGTGGTCCAGGACCGGCTTGGCGACGACGATCCCCAGCGACAGGGCGGCCATCCCCGCCGCCCCGATCAGCACTCCCCGGACCAGCTCGCCCCGGCCCACGCCCGGCGGCGGGGCGTGGCGCGAGGCGACCAGGACGCCGCCGACCACCAGGACCATCCCCGCCAGCTGTGCCGCGGACAGCCGCTCGCCGATCAGCAGGAAGGCGAACAGGACCACCAGGGGCGAGTAGAGGCAGTCGACGACGGCCGTGATCCCCGCCCCGACGATGTTCAGGGAGCGGTGGAACAGGGTGTCGGCCACGGCGATGGCCAGCACGCCGCTGCCGGCCAGGACGGCGTAGTCCTGCCACGGCGCCGGGCGCAGCAGCGAGTCGCCGGCCGCCAGGACCGTGGGGACGAGCAGCAGGCAGGAGACGACGATCCGGAAGAGGTTCAGCGTCAGCGGTGCCAGGGTCTCGCCGGAGCGCTTGAACATGATGACGGCCATGGCCCAGACGACCGCGCACAGCAGGGAATAGAGCTCACCCATGCATCCTCGCTCCCGGATCTGCGTAGGAAAGGGTTGTCCGGCCGGTGGCGACGGCCCACAATGTCGTCACGTCGCGCCACCGCTGGCAAGGGAGATCGACGATGAACATCACCTACTGGCCCGTCCTCTCCACGGCCTGGCGGCGCTCCCGCGCGCTGCTGTTCGGTCCGGTGCGCCTGGAGCGGTGGTTCGGCCTGGGCTTCACGGCCTGGCTGGCCTACATCTGGAACACCTTCGGACTGGGCGGTTCCCACGGCGATTCCCGTGTCAAGGTGGGCCCGCGGGTGTCGCTCGAGGCGCTGGGGTCGGTCCTGTCGACCGTCTCCCACCGGTTCGTCGAGACGATGATGGCGATGTGGGTGGCCATGTTCGCCCTGGCCGTCGTGCTGGTGATGGCCTGGATCGCCTCCCGCGGGGCGTTCATGTACCTGGACAACGTCGCCCACGCCCGTTCCCGGGTGACCGAGCCGTGGCGACGGTTCGCCCACCTGGGCGACTCCCTGTTCCTGTGGCGGCTGCTCTACCTGTTCGCCCCCCTGCTGGTGGGCGCGGTGTTGGTCGTGCCGGCGGTCGTGGTCATCGGGTCGGCCCACGCCCTGAACGAGGGGCTGGGCGTGCTGGCCATCGTCGTGCTGGGCCTGACGGGAGTGCTGCTGGCAGTGGCCGCCCTGTTGCTCTCCTTCTGGACGGACCAGTTCGTCGTCCCGCTGATGTACCGCTACGACGAGGGGGTCCTGGACGCCTGGCGGCGCTTCCTCCCCCTGGTGCGGCAGCGTCTCGGTTCCTTCGTCCTCTACTCCCTGTTCTACCTGCTGCTGTCGGTGGTCGCCTGGACCACCGTCGTCGTCGCCGGCCTGCTGACCTGCTGCATCGGCCTGGCGCTCGTCTCTATCCCCTACCTGGGCACGGTCCTGCTGCTGCCCTTCTGGGTGACCGAGCGGGGACTGGGACCCGACTTCCTGGCCCAGTTCGGGCCGGAGTGGGACATCTGGCCGGAGACGATCGGTGACGGGACGGGCGACGCGGGCGCGGACGGCGGGTCGGGCCGGGACGACAGGGCCGGTCCGGCCGATGCGCCGTCGGAGCTGCCGCCCCGGGCACCGGACATCGATCCCGATCAGGGCCCGTAGCGCGCGAATGTCACCTGCGGCCCCCGCCTCTGCCCCCCGCCAGGACCAGCAGCTACAGCAGGAGCACCGATCGGGGACTTCGCATCATCCCACCGGCGGGAGGTCGGGATACAGGTCGGGAGACGTGATGATGCCGTGGAACGGCACCGTTCCTGTCCACGGGAAACCCCTCAGCGGACCAGGGCCAGCTTGACCGAACGCGTCTCGCCCAGCGCCTCGATGCGGCAGAGGTAGGTCCCGGACGGCACGGGACGGCCCGCGGCGTCGGTCCCGTCCCAGGTCGCCTCGCCGTCGCCCGCGGGCAGCTCCCCGTCCACGAGCGTCCGCACCACCCTGCCCCGCAGGTCCAGCACCGCCAGGCGCACCCGGCCGGCGCGGGCCAGGGAGAAGGCGATCCGGGTCCCGGGATTGAAGGGGTTGGGCGCGTTCTGGCGCAGGACGACGGCGGCGCTCGGCGGGGTCTCCGGCACCGTGTCGCGCAGCAGCGGCCGCTGGTAGACGCCGTTGCCGTAGGTGGAGAGCCGCAGCATCCGGTCCTGGGGCGACCAGCTCAGGTCCATGCAGACCACGGCCTCGGGCAGCCCTTCGCCGTAGTCCTGCCAGCTCCGCCCGTCGTCCGTCGAGACGAAGACGCCCAGGTCGGTCCCCACGTAGATGTGGTCGGTCCGTTCCGGGTCCACGAACACGGCGTTGACCGGCGCGTCCGGCAGGTCGGCCGTGATATCCTCCCACGTCTCGCCCCGGTCGCGGGTGCGGAAGACGTGGCCGGTGCCGAAGCCGGAGAAGGCGACGTAGGCGGTGCGGCTGTCGGTGGGGTCGACGGCCAGGCCGACCGGGTAGCGGTCGGGCAGCGTGCCGGTGATCTCGATGAAGCGCCAGCCGGCGGAGGTGGAGACGAACACGCCGGCCCGGGTGACGACCGGCGCCGTCGTCAGGTAGATGACCTCCTCCCACGACGGCGCGACGGCCATGGCCAGGGCGGGGTTGCCGTCGAACTCCAGGCCGAAGTTGGCGATCTCGAAGTGCCGGCCGCCGTCGGTGGACTTCAGCAGGTAGCTGGTCCCGGCGTAGACGTTCTGCGACGTCCCGCGCAGCCCCAGGACGAACGGGGCGATGAAGCCGACCGTCCCGGGCAGCTCCTCGTCGGGGTCGAAGAGGCGGTCCCAGGTGGCTCCCCGGTCGGTGGACTTGAAGATGTCCAGGTACTGGGCCGAGGCGAACAGGGTGTCGTCGCCGGCCCAGTCGATGCCGGTCCAGGCCCCGTCGCCGCCGACGACCCGCAGCCAGGCGTCGCCGCCGGTGTAGATGGCCGTGCTGTTGTCCTGCATCCCGCCCAGGGCCAGGTTGGAGTCCAGCCGCGAGCAGGAGAAGCCGGGGTAGAACTGGGTCGTCTGCAGGCCGCCGTTGCAGGAGCGGAAGGTGTTGCCGCCGTCGAGGGAGTGGAAGACGCCGCCGTCGGTGGCGAAGTAGATGGTGTCGGGCCGGCCGGGCCAGAAGACGATGTCGTGATGGTCGGCGTGGGAGTAGTCCGCCGGTCCCTCCGGTGCGCCCGGCTCGACCAGGCCCTCGTACCCCTTGTACCAGGCGCTCTTCTTCACGAGGGTCGCCCCCCCGTCGGTGGAGAGCCAGATGTCGATCCCCGCCGCGTAGACCCGCTGCGGGTCGCGCGGATCGACGGCCACGTCGTGGGAGTACCACCCCTGCCAGCGGGAGAAGTCGCGGTCCGAGACCAGCGACCAGCTCGCCCCGCCGTCCTCGCTGCGGATCAGCCAGGTCCGCTCCTCGCCCAGGCCGCCGTTGCCGATGCTCGCCAGCATGACGTCGGGCGTCCCCGCGCAGCCGCCGAGCTGGATCTTGCCCAGGAAGTCGGCGGGGACACCGGTGGGGAAGGGGACGGCGGACCAGGTCGTCCCGCCGTCGACGGTCCGGTAGAGGCCCCGCCGCGGGCTGCCCAGGTTGCCGCACGCCTCCAGGACGATGTCCGGGTTCCCGGCGTGGACCAGCAGGTCGGTGACCATGGGCACGTCGTGGACCCGCCGCCAGGTGCGGCCGCCGTCGTCGGAGCGGTAGGTGCCGTCGGTCGTGCCGGCCCACATGACGCCGGGATCGGATGGATCGATCCGCAGGACCTGGACGCCGTGGCCCTGCTCGGGAGGCCAGGAGAGGACCTGCCGCCAGGTGCGGCCGCCGTCGCGGGACTGGAGGATGCCGATGCCGTAGCTGCCGCGGGTCAGCCTGACGGCGATGCCGCCGCCGGTGGCGCTGTACGAGTAGATCTCGCCGGTGCCGATGGTGATGACGCCCGTGTCGGCGGGGGAGACGGCGATCGCGCCGACCCCCAGCACCGGCAGGCCGGTCGGGACGCGCTGCCAGGCGTCGGGCCCCACCCCGGCGGTGCGGCTGACCCACAGGCCGCCGCTGGCCGAGCCGGCCCAGAGCGTGCGGGGATTGCGCGGGTTGAAGGCCAGGCAGAGGATCCGGCCGGCGATGTTGCGCGGGCCGAGGGCCCGCCACGGGGGTGGACCGCTGCCGTCCTTGGCGACGGCGCGGGGCAGGGCCTTGGCCTGCCGCCAGGCGGCCTGCAGGCGGCCGTCGGGCAGGTCGTCGCCGGGGTAGGCCCGCTGGGTCGACCACCACTGCAGCGCCGCCATGGCCCCGCGGACGGGCGGGCCGTGGCGCTCGGGACGGGTGGCGTCGCGCACCCAGCCGACCGGCGCGGTGGTGGCGTGGGGCTGCGGGCGGGGAGCCGGCCGGATCGCCAGCAGGGCGGCCAGGGCGAGGGCGCAGACCGCCGCGACGGCGATGCGAAGGGGCGTGACGGACAGGGACATGGGGCACTCCTCCTCGATCCCTCGCGGGCGCGCGGCAGGGCGGACACGCCCGACCGGATGCCGGTTGCATCCCGCCGGGGGGGATGTTATCACGGGCGGACGAACGTCGACGGCAGGGAGTCGACGCCACCACCAGCCAGCCGGAGGTCGGACATGCGCAGGACCAGGATCGTTGCGACCATCGGACCGGCCAGCCGGGACCCCGCGGTCCTGGAGGCCATGATCCGGGCCGGTCTGGACGTGGCCCGCCTGAACTTCTCCCACGGGACGCGCGAGTCCAAGCTAGACATGATCGCCGACATCCGCAGCGCCGCGGCGCGGGTCGGCCGGCCGGTGGCGATCCTGCAGGACCTGGCCGGTCCCAAGATCCGCGTCGGGGAGATCGCCGCCGGGACGGTGGAGCTGCGGGAGGGAGAACCGTTCCTGCTGACCGCGCGCGACGTGCCCGGGGACGAGCACGCCGTCTCCCTGGTCTACCGCGACCTGCCCCGTGACGTCCAACCCGGCGAGAGGCTCCTGCTGGCCGACGGTGCCCTGGAGCTGACGGTCGAGCGGGTCGAGGGACCGGACATCCACTGCCGGGTCGTCGTCGGGGGCCCCCTGGGCTCCCACAAGGGGATCAACCTCCCGGAGGGGTCGATCAGCGCACCCATCCTGGACGACAAGGACCGGGCCGACCTGGAGTTCGGCCTGGACCACGGGGTGGACTACGTCGCCCTGTCGTTCGTCCGCACGGCCGAGGACGTCCTGGTGGTCCGCGAGGCCATGGCGCAGGTCGGTCGCCGGGTGCCGCTGATCGCCAAGATCGAGCAGCGCGAGGGAGTGCGGAACATCGACGCCATCCTGGAGGTGGCCGACGGCCTGATGGTGGCCCGCGGCGACCTGGGGGTGGAGATCCCCCTGGCGGAGGTGCCGCGCGTCCAGAAGATGCTGGTGGCCAAGGCCAACGCCGCCGCCAAGCCGGTCATCACGGCCACCCAGATGCTCGTCTCGATGGTCGACAGTCCCCGGCCCACCCGCGCCGAGGTCTCCGACGTGGCCAACGCCATCCTGGACGGCAGCGACGCGGTCATGCTCTCGGAGGAGACGGCCGTCGGGCGCGACCCGGCCCACGTCATCGGCGTCATGTCCGACATCGCCGTCCAGGCAGAGGTCATCTTTCCCTACCGGCTCTGGGAATCCCGCTTCCGGGGGGAGATGGGGACCGTCTCGGTCGAGAGCGCCGTCGCCCACGCGGCCTGCGCCATGGCCGAGGAGGTGGGGGCGGCGGCCATCGTCACGCCCACCCGCTCGGGCAGCACCACCCGGCTGGTGGCCCGCTACCGTCCCCCGCAGCCGATCCTGGCGGTCACCGACGACGAGGAGACGCTCCGGCGGCTGGCCCTGGTCTGGGGCGTGGTCCCGCTGCGGATCCCGCCGGCCGACCACCTGGAGGAGCTGGAGGCGGTCGCCCTGGAGAGGATCCGCGAGGCCGGCCTCGTCACGCCGGGACAGAGGGTCGTCATCACCGCCGGCGTCCCGCTCCACGTGCCCGGCAGCACGAACCTCATCCGGATCGCCCGGGTGCCCGAGGGCACCTGAGGAGCATCCCGTTCCTGGGGGTCAGAACAGGGCGGCCCGGTCGTCGCTGGGAGGCGCGGCGCAGCGGGGCCCTTCGTGGCGAGGATCGTTGACCCAGGTCGAGACGGGGCGGGCGGTCATCTCCGCGGCCGGCAGCGGCCGCAGCCAGCGGCGCAGCTCGCCGGCACGCGGCGGCGGGGCGGTCAGCCAGTCGGTGAACGCCTCCCGGGGCAGGATGACCGGCATCCGGCCGTGGACGCGGCCGACCAGCTCGTTGGCCCCGGTCGTCAGGATGGTGAACGTCTCCAGCGGCTCCCCCTGCGGTGTCGACCAGCGCTCCCACAGGCCGGCCATGACCAGCCCCGGTCCCTCCCGCGGCGTGAACAGCCAGGGGCGCTTGCGGCCGCCCGTGCGGCCCCACTCGTAGAATCCACCGGCCGGCACCAGGCAGCGCCGGCGGCGGAAGGAGTCACGGAAGGCCGGTTTCTCCTGGACCGTCTCGGACCGGGCATTGACGAGCCGATCCCCGAGCGAGGGGTCCCGGGCCCAGGACGGCACCAGCCCCCAGCGCATGGCCCTGGCCGTCCGCGGTGCGTCCGGGGACGGCTGGACGGCGACCGGTACCAGCTGTCCCGGCGCCACGTTCCAGCGACCGGCCAGGTCCTGCAGCTCGGCGTCCAGCGCCCGGTTCAGCTCCAGCAGACGGGCGATCTGCTCGGGCGAGAGGGGCAGGGTGAAACGACCGCACATCTGGTCGGCCTCCTGGTGGCGGGATGGGGAGTCAACCTGCCGGATCCGGAGCCGATAATATGGTCATGGCAAGCCGGTGATTCATCCTCCATCTCGGGGTGCGTATCGGTGACGAGGATCGACAGGTTCCTGTGGCGCGTGACGCACGGCCGGCCGCTGCGTGTCGGCCTTGCCCTAGGCGTGTACGACGGCTGCCACGAGGGACATGTCAATCTCCTGCGCCGGGCGGCGTCCCTCTGCGACCGCCTGGTCGTCGCCGTCCACACCGATGCCGAGACGCTCCGCTACAAGGGGCATCTGCCCGCCAACTCGGAGCTGGAACGGCAGCGTGCCGTCCAGGAGCTGGGCCTGGCCCACACCGTCGTCGTCGACAGCGACCGGGAGCGGATCTGCCGCCGCCACGGGGTCACACGCATCTTCCACGGGGACGACTGGCCCGTCGACCGGTACTGGGCCCGCTGGGGGGAGCGGATGCTGGATGAGCTGGGGGTCGAGATCGTCATGCTCCCCCACACGCCCGGCATCGACAGCACGACGCTGTACGATCATCTCCCGCCGGTGGGATGGTGGTTGTACAGCTCGCAGCGGGAGTGGCGACGCGACCACCTCCATGCACACCTGCGGGGCCTGTACGCGACGGTCGGCGGCCGGTGGTTGTGGGTGAGTGGGGGCGCGAGGTGGTCCGTCGATACGACAGCCGTGCTCCCTGCATCCTGCTGCCGGACGGGATCGACCTGGAGGGAGCCTTGGCGGCCGTCGAACCCTACGGCCTGTCGGTGCTGGTGGTGGCCCATTTCAACCACGAGCGGATCCTGCCCCTCCTGGAGCGGATGGCCCGCCCGCCGGAGCTGGTCGTCCTCTCCCACGGCCGCAGCGGCAAGCCGGGTACCAGTGCCGACCACCGTCTGGGTCCGGAGCCGGTGCGCATCGGCCGGGTGACCGTCCACGACTGGTCCTACGATCCGGACACCTACCTGCACCTGGACGGTTTCCTGGCCGCCGGCGGATCCTTCAGCAACCCGGTCCCGTCCGGTCGACCGCGGATCCTGCTGCTGCCCACGTGGCCCCGCGGCGACCGGCAGTGCCTGCTGGACCCGCGCTGGCTGCCCGCCCTGGCCGAGCTGGCCGGCGAGGCCGACCTGGTCATCTCCCCCCATCCCCTGCTGGACGAGGCGCGACTCGCCGCCGCGGCCCGGACCCTGGGAGCGACGGTCCTGCCCGCGACAGGCGATTCGTATGCCCGTGTCCCGGAAGCACACGTCGTCGTCAGTGACCTGTCGGGCGCCTTCTGGGAGGCGCTGCTGTTCGACACCCCCGTCGTCCTGGCCCGCCCCGAGCGGGATCCGCCCTGGTCCCCGGACCTGCCGCCCTCCCCGGAGCGGACGGCAGGGGTCGTTCCGTTCTCCTCCCCGGACGATCTGGCGGAGACGGCTCGCCGCCTGATCGGCACCCGGCAACCCGGCCAGCGCTCCCTGGCCGAGCAGCGCCTGGGTCGCGTCGATGGGCGAGCCACCGGGCGCGTGGCGGCCAGGATCCTGGCCCTGGTCGCAGACCGGTACCGGCACGCCGATCGCCCCGATGAGGCGAGCGGAAGGGAATCTCTCGGGTAGATGTGAGGTTTTCCTGGTGATGGAGCGGAATCATCCTATCTTGTCGTCCATGTCACAGCATCTCCGGAGAGCTGATCTCCACCTCCATTCGTCGGCGTCGTTCGATGTTCCCGACCTCCCGACCCTCCGGCCCCGCGCCCTGTTCGAGAAGGCCCTCGGCCATCCCGATCCCAGGCGGCGCATGGACTGGTTCGTCCTGACCGACCACGATACCCTGGCCGGATACGAGGAGCTGGTGCGGGAGCTGCCCGAGGCCGACAGGCGGCTGGTCATTCCCGCCGTCGAGCACACGCTGCGCGATCCGCGGGCGGGTTTCACGATCCACGCCAACATCTACGGCATCGATCCGGACACCTACGCCGAGCTGCGGCGGACGGTCCGGACGGCCGGCGAGCTGGTGGCCTTCTGCGAGGAGCGCTCTCTTCGCTGCCAGTACAACCATCCCACCTGGTGGGACCGCCGGGAGCTGCGGCGGGGCCGTGTGGACTTCGCCCGCGTTCCGGAACTGGCCGACCTGTTTCCCGTCCTGGAGCTGAACGCGGCGCGGACGCCGGCCCAGAACCTGGTGGCCGTCTCGCTGGCCGAGGCGAAGGAGCTGCCCCTGACCGCCGGCAGCGACAGCCATACCGGTGACGTGGGGAGGGCCTGGACGGCGGCACCGGGCGACGACTGGTCGTCCTTCCTGGCGGCAGCCTGGCGGGGAGAGTCCGAGACGCACCTGGAATCGCTCAGCTACGCGTCGTTGCTGCACGAAGCGTCGGCGGTCATCGACCAGTTCCTGGACCAGGAAGGGGAGATCGGGGGCGGCCGCTCGCCGCATCACCAGGGACAGGCCTGGCTGGAGGCGCTGGCCACGCGTGTCGTCACCTCGGCCTGGGTGAGACGCAGCCCACGTCGTCGCGAAACGTTGCGGCGGCTGTTGAAGCGGGCCTCCCGTCCCATCATGCGCGGGATCCTGGGGCACGAGCGCCGGCTCGAGGCCCGCATCGCGGCCTCCAGCCTGCAGGTCTACCTGCTGCGCGCCCGTCACCGGGACGCGGCCTGACTGTCGGGGCCGTCCCGCCGCGCCCGACCGGGTGGGGCGGCGGCGCGTCGACCGGAGCGATCCCCTACATCGTCGCCTCGAAGTGCCGTGGGAGCCTCAGCTCGATCCGATCCCACGGCGTCTGTTCGTGGGAGGCACCCAGCAGGTCGGCGGCCCGCTCGAAGTCATCCGCCCGCACGTGGAGGATGTAGCGGTAACCACCCTTGCCGTCGGCCAGTCCCGTGGACTTCTCCACGTTGATTCCGGCTTCCGACAGCTTCCGGTGCATCTCCACCAGGGCACCCAGCTCATCGTCCCCGTGGACGATGAAGGCGTATTGCGGGCCGTGTAACTGCAGACCCTCACGCCGCACGACATCGCCCAGCCAGACGGGATTGAGGGGGTAGATGATCAGCTGGGTCCGGCCCTCGCCCGAGGGGATGGCGGTGAAGGCCAACAGGTTGACCTCTTCGCTGGCCAGCTTGGCCAGCAGCCGGCACGCCTCTCCGGGGATGTCCTGGGCCAGGCAGGTGTAGTAGGGGAGAGTGTAGATCCTGACGGCCATGACACGTCTCCTCTCCGCGCCCGCGACGGTGTGACGGTCATGGTGTCGAGCTTCCCGCGCCGCCCCGGGCGCAATAGCATTATACCATACGACGTCCGGGGATACCAGGTTGCATGGGTGGCCCGGATGGGAGGGCCGGGCCTCCGACGGCAACGGCCCGGCCGCCTGGAGGAGCGACCGGACCGTCGGCGGGGAACACCGGTTCCTATCTGACCAGCAGGCCCTTGCGGACCTCGGTCCGGTCGGCCGTCTCCAGGCGGAAGAAGTAGTTGCCGCTGGGCATCTGCCGGCCGGTCGGGTCGCGACCGTCCCACGTGATCTCGTGCACTCCCGCTGCCAATGCCCCGTCCAGCAGGGTCGCGACCAGGCGACCGCGCAGGTCGTGGACCGTGACGCGAACGTGGCCGGCGGTCGTCTGGTCGAAGACGATCCGGGCCGGGGCGCGGAACGGGTTGGGAGAAACGGGCGCCAGAGCCGTCGTTCCTGCCGGGACATCGGGTAGAACGCCCCAGATCTCCACGTCGTCGATGTTCCAGCCGGAATAGGTCCAGGAACCGTCCGTCGGCCCCATCGTCCAGCGCAGGTAGAGAGTCGCCTGGTGATCGGCGATGACCGAGAGGTCGTACTCCACCTCGGTCCACTCGTCGTCGGAGATCTCGGCCCCGTTCTCCCAGATCGTCGTCCAGGTGACGCTGTCGCTGCTGGCCTCCAGGGAGGCGCGGTCGAAGGGGGGCTGTTCCACGTTGAGCCAGCGCCGGAAGCGGACGGACACCTGGGAGAGGTCGCTGCAGTCGATGGCCGTGGTCGTCAGGTGGGTCTCCGGCAGGTCGTTGGGGTAGTCGCCGGCCAGGTTGTAGCCGTAGACGTTGGTGCCGGTGTGGCCCGCGGTGGGGTCGGGGTTGCCGTGCTGGCCGCCACCGCCCTGCGGCGTACCGAACGCCCACTCCCCCTCGGTGCTCCAGCCGGGGTCGTGGTCGAAGGAGAAGGCGAGGACCCGCTCGGGAATCCCGACCCGCAGGACCAGGGGGCGGGTCGTGTCACCGAGACCGTCGAGTGTGTTGCGGAAGGCGAGAGTGCCCCGGTAGACATCGTTGGGAACCGCCGATGCCCTGTCGTTCAGCGAGACGGAGACGCTGATCGTGTCGCCGGGGTCCAGCGTGCCGGAGGC
>CAYTEO010000038.1:0-24567 GCA_964436825.1 uncultured Fibrobacteraceae bacterium
TTGGGGCCCGGGGCCGAACCGCCGGATCAGGGCGTCCTCCAGGGCCGCCTCGGCCGCGCCGGTTCCCGTCCCCCGGACCGCCGCCGTGGAGCTGCTGCCCAACCACCCCAATCCCTTCAACCCCAGCACGACGCTCAGCTTCTCGCTGGCGCGCGCGGGGCACGTGCGCCTGTCGGTCTACGACCTGGCCGGACGGCTGGTGCGGACCCTCGTCGACGGCGAGCACGAGGCGGGAACCCATCGGGTGGTCTGGAACGGGACCGACGCGACCGGCCGGGCCGTGGGGGCCGGCGTGTACTTCGTCAGGGTGGAGACGCCGCAGGGAAGCGACACGCGCAAGATCGCCCTGATCGAGTGACCTGACCCGGATCGGATCGGGGGAAGGAGGGAGGCCGGCGGTCCGCTGCGGCGGGCCGCCGGTTCGTTCGTCCCTGGCGCGGATCGGACCGGCAGGGGCTGGACGCGTGTCAGCGGCGCCTCGCGAATGCCCCCACGGGTGTCGCTGCCGGCATCCCGGCGCCCGGGTACGGGATCACGGTTGCCGCCCCGTGCGAGACCTCCCGCCGGCATTGCTTCTCCGGCCCGCCGACCGTACACTGTCGATCCTCGTGCCGGACCCCCGTCGCCCGAGTGAAAGGACGACCCTTGCGCCACGACACGCCAGAGCCCTCCCTGCTGCGCCAGTTCCCCGCCGCCTTCTGGACCGCCAACGTCATGGAGATCTTCGAGCGGATGGGCTGGTACGGCTTCTACGCCGTCTCCAGCCTCTACCTGACCGGCGCGGTGGCCGACGGGGGGCTGGGCCTGACCAGCGAGGACCGCGGCGTCATCCAGGGCCTGGCCACGTTCTTCCTGTACCTGCTGCCGGCGGTGTTCGGGGCCCTGGCGGATCGCTACGGCTACAAGGCCATGTTCCTGGCCTCGGCACTGGTCATGGCGCCCGGCTACCTGCTGCTGCAGCTGCCCACCACCTTCTGGGGATTCTTCGCCGTCTACTTCCTGGTGGCCATCGGCCACGGCATGTTCAAGCCGGTGGTGATCTCCACCGTGGCCACCACCACCGACGCGCGCACCGGCTCGATGGGCTTCGGCATCTTCTACATGATGGTCAACGTCGGCGGCTTCCTCGGCCCCATCGTGGCGGGAATCGTCCGGGGCTGGAGCTGGCGGTACGTCTTCTGGGCGTCGGCCCTCTGGATCGGCCTGCTGGGGGTGACCTGCCTGCTGTTCTACCGGGATCCGCGGCCGGCGGATCAGCGCGCCGACACCAGCCGCTCCCTCTCCGACGTGCTGCGGGACATGGTGGCCGTCGTGGGCAACGGCCGGTTCTTCCTGCTGGTCGCAGGGCTGTTGACCCTGATGGTCCTCGGCTCCAGGTGGTGGCCGCCCCGGCTCTACCTGCCGGTGGCCGGTGCCTGGCTCGGCGCGAACCTGCTGCTGGACATCGTGCTGCGGGCCAGGGCGCGCCGCGACGGCGGCGACGGGCCCTGGCTGCTGCAGCCCATGCGCGTGGGCGAGGGGCGCTACCTGGTCTTCCTGCTGCTGATGGCCGGCTTCTGGACGTCGTTCAACCAGATCTTCATGACCCTGCCCGAGTACATCCGGGACTACGCCGACACCAGCGACCTGGTGGCGGCCTTCTCGCCGGCGGCAGGCGCCGTGACCCGTTTCTTCCAGGGGATCGGGATCGGCACCGGCGGGTGGGGCCGGGCCGTCCTGGACCACGGCCAGGTGAAGCCCGAACACCTGATCAATCTCAACGCCTTCGGCATCATCCTGGGCCAGGTGCTGATCTCCTGGCTGGTCCGGCGCATGGCTCCGCTGCGGACCATCATCAACGGTGTCGTCGTGACGGTCGTCAGCTTCCTGGTGTTCGTGACCGGGCAGGACGGCTGGATCATCGTCGCGGCGATCCTGGTGTTCTCCGTGGGCGAGATGATGGCCAGTCCCAAGAGCAAGGAGTACGCCGGGCGCATCGCCCCTCCCGGCAAGGTGGGGATGTACATGGGGTATTTCTACTGGTGCACGGCCCTGGGCAACCTGTTCGGGGGCCTGCTGTCCGGAGCGCTGTACCAGCATTTCGGGCCGAGCTCCCGCGGCGGCATCGACCGTCCCGACCTGATGTGGATCATCTTCGCGATGCTGGCGGCCACGACGGCCGTGGCGCTGGTCGTCTACGACCGCTGGCTCCAGTCCCATCCCGCCGACGAGGAGACCGCGACGTCGTGAGGTTCCCCGCTCCCCTGGTCCCCGGCACTCTCCTGCGTCGCGAGAAGCGGTTCGTGGTCCACGTCCGCCTGGACGACGGCCGCGAGGTCGTGGCCCACACGAACAACACCGGCTCGATGCTCGGCTGCAACAAGCCCGGCAGCCGGGTCTGGCTCTCCCCCGCCGACCGGCCCGATCGCAAGCTGAAGTGGACCTACGAGCTGGTCGAGAGCGACGGCGTGCTGGTGGGAATCAACACGGCGGTCCCCAACCGGATCGCGGCCGAGGGGATCGCTGACGGAACCGTCAGCGAGCTGCAGGGCTACGGCCGGATCCGCCGCGAGGTCCGCTACGGCGCGGGATCCCGGGTCGACCTCCTGCTCGAGGACGGTCCGGTGGGAACGCCGCCCTGCTGGGTGGAGGTCAAGAACGTGACCCTGGTCCGCGACGGGACCGCCCTGTTCCCCGACGCGGTGACGTCCCGGGGCCGCCGGCACCTGGCGGAGCTGGCGGCCCGGGTGGCGGCGGGCGACCGGGCCGCCATGCTGTTCGTGGTCCAGCGGGCCGACGCCAGGGAGCTGGCCCCCGCCGACGCCATCGACCCCGCCTACGGCGATGCCCTGCGCCGGGCCGCGGCCGACGGGGTCGAGCTGCTGGCCTACCGGGCCGACGTCTCCACAGGCGGGATCCGGCTGACGACGCCGCTGCCGGTCCGGCTCGACCGGCCGTGAACCGCGTCGCCGCCCTCTTGACACCGGCCGGCGGCGCTCGGCTATCCTGAGGCCTCACCCGCACCGGGAGATCACGCGTGGATGACAGGAAGACCCGTCCCCTGCGCCTGGGCGTCAGCCGCTGCCTGCTGGGCGAGGCCATCCGCTACGACGGTGCCAGCAAGCCGCACCCGTTCGTCGTGGAGGTCCTGGCCCGGGATCCGGCCGTCGAGCTGCTGCCCGTCTGTCCCGAGACGGAGATCGGCATGCCGACCCCCCGCGAGCCCGTCGACCTGGTGGGCGACCCCGCTGCGCCGCGGATGCTGGGGGTGACCAGCCGGCGCGACTGGACAGCCACACTGAACGCCTGGGCCGAGGCGCGGATCGACGAGCTGCTGGCCGGCGGGCTGGACGGGTTCATCCTCAAGAGCCGCTCCCCCAGTTGCGGCCACGGCTCCACCCCCATCTACCGGGAGCTGGGGGACGATCCTGACGGCGCGCCCCGGGCCGACGGCCTGTTCGCCCTGGCCCTGCGGAACCGCCTGCCGGACCTGCCTGTGGCGGAGGAGACGGACCTGGACGATCCGGTCCGGCGCGAGGCGTTCCTGGCGGCGGCGCGCCGTCACCGCGACGGCGGCGGCTGAGCCGCCTACTCCCCGGCCTTGAACCCCACCAGCTCCGGCCCGTACTCCCGCAAGCGCCGGGCCATGATCCGGCACGCCTCCGGGCTGTGGTCCACCAGCAGGAAATCGCGTCCGTGGCGGGCGGCCGCCTCGCCGGTCGTCCCGCTGCCGGCGAAGAAGTCCAGGACCAGGTCGCCGGGCCGGGAGTGGACCTTGACGATCCTCTCGAGCACACCCAGCGGCTTCTGGGTGGCGTAACCGGTCCGCTCGCGGCTGCGCGGCGCGACGATCGTGTGCCACCAGACGTCGGTGGGCGTCTTGCCGCGGGCGGCCTTCTCGGGGCCGACCAGCCCGGGGGCCATGTAGGGGATCCGGTCCATGGCCGCGTAGTCGAAGGTGTAGCGCCGGGGATCGCGGGCGTACCAGAGGATGTTGTCGTGCTTGGCCGACCAGCGGGAGCGGCTGCGGGCGCCGTAGTCGTAGGCCCAGATGATCTCGTTCAGGAAGCAGTCGCGCCCGAAGATCTCGTCCAGCAGGACCTTGCAGTAGTGGACCTCGCGGTAGTCGACGTGGAGAAAGAACGACCCGTCCGGAGCCAGGACCCGGTGCGCCTCCCGCAGCCGCGGTTCCAGGAAGCCCAGGTAGTCGTCGAAGGCGTCGGCGAAGGAGGAGAGCCCCAGCACCTCGGTCCGGTAGCGGCGGCCCTGGAAGCCGACCCGGTCGCCGGCGTCGTCGCGGACGGTCCGCAGGCGGGGCCGCGCCTGGTGCCGCCCCGTGTTGAAGGGGGGATCGATGTAGATCAGGTCGGCGCTGCCGTCGGGCAGGTCGCGCAGGACGGCGAGGTTGTCGCCGAGGATGATCCGGCCCACGGGTATCACCTCCGCGACGATGATACCGCCCCGGGCGCTCCCCGGCCAGACCGGTCGCCGCGGTTCAGACGATCCGCCAGCCCTGGCCGTTGCCGTCCAGCTCCTTCTCCAGCTCGATCTCGTCCCGCATGGGAATGCCGTAGTGGCCGATCTCGGGCACGCCGGGCTTGATCTGGCGGATCAGGTCGACGCCGCCGCAGCGGATGCAGGTGATCCGGAAGCCCCGGCGCTGGAAGAAGCGCAGGGCGTCGAGGTTGTCGTTGGTCGTGATCAGCCACAGCTTGTGGCAGCCGGCGGCCCGGGCGGCCTTCTCCACCGCCTCCAGCAGGGCCGTGCCCACTCCCCGCCACTGGCAGAGCGCGTCGAGGGTGACGATCTCGCACATCCGGTCGCGGATGTCGAAGGTGGCCAGCCCCACCCGCTCGCTCCCCTCCACGGCGATGAACCCCGGCAGCTCGGCCGGCACGTGGACGATGTCCCGGCTGATGACCGTGTCGCCGCCGAACAGCAGCTCGGTCCGTTCGCGCACCCAGGCGCGGTCGCTGTCGGAGAGGTCGGTGACGAGCATGCGCGGGATCCTTGCTGGTGTGACCGGCGCCGGCGGGGGCGACCGAATGGCTCCCGTCCGGCGCAAAGGTGGTCGGGAGAGGGCGGAGGGTCAAGGCGGAGCACGGGCGGGCGCGCGGGGAGACGCCACGGAGACGCCCCGCTCCTGCGAGCGGGGCGCCCTTCCGCTGTCCCCTTCCCGAGTGCTGCTCGAGCCTACTTGACCATCAGCATCCGCCTGGTCCGGCTGCCGGTCGGCGTCTCCAGGCGGTAGAGGTAGAGTCCGCTGGCGGCGCGTCCGCCGGCGGCGTTGCGGCCGTCCCAGACGACGCTGTGGGCCCCGGCGGCCAGAACGCCGTCGACCAGGACGGCCACCCGAGAGCCGTCCAGGGCGTACACGGCCAACCGCACCCGCTGCTCGCGCGGCAGGTCGAAGCGGATCGTCGTCGACGGGTTGAACGGGTTCGGGTAGTTCTGGTAGACGCGCACGACCCGCGGCAGCGTCGGGGCGGGACCGTCGTCCACGCCGGTGACGACCTGCTGGACCAGCAGGCGCTGGTCGACAGGCACACCGAGCAGCATCTGGTGCTCGCCGGTCGGCCAGAAGACCTCCAGGGTATCCACCAGCAAGGCGTTGCCGAGCCCGAACTGCAGCGTCTGGGTCCCCTGGGAGAGGAAGCCGGTGCAGCCCTCGACGTACCGGTTCATGACCCGGCCGTGGGACACGACCCGCACGCGGGCGCCGATGGACGTCGTGTTCGACGTGAGGCTGCGCAGGTCCACCTGCAGCCAGTGGTTCCCCGTCGAGTCGGCCAGGTCGTTGCGGAACAGCTTGTTCCGCACGCCGCTCATGCTCGCCAGGTAGAGATCCAGGTCGCCGTCCCCGTCCACGTCGGCCCAGGCCACGCCGTTGGTGCTGGCGTCGTCGCCGATGTTCTCGCCGGTGGGCGGGGCGATGTTGGTGAACAGCCAACCGGTGGCGTTGGTCGAATCCGGCCCGTCGTTGCGCAGCAGGAGGTTGGGCGCGATGTCGCCGGAGCCGTCCAGCCAGTGGTTGCCCACGTAGAGGTCCAGGTCGCCGTCGTTGTCGATGTCCGCCCACCCCAGGCCGGCGCCGTAGAGGTCGTCGTCCAGCCCGTTGTCGTAGAGCGGGGCGATGTCGACGAAGGCGATCGAGGACGGGTCCAGCGGCACCCGCACGTCGTCGGGCAGCCCCAGGTCCCCCTCGGACCCGGTGGCCGGGACCAGACCGCTCTTCCCGATGGCCGTGATGTTGTGGTAGAGGCGGTTGGGCCCCTGGTTCGTGACGTAGAGGTCGAGCCAGCCGTCGTCGTCGAAATCGCCCCAGGCGCAGCCGACGCTGCTCTCGCTGTCGTCCATGCCGAGCTGGGGCGCCACGTCGGTCCAGAGCCAGCCGTCGGGGTTCTCGGGATCGGGACCGTCGTTGCGCAGCAGGCGGTTGGTGTCGCCCAGGTAGTTGGCCAGGTAGACGTCCGGATCGCCGTCGTTGTCGAAGTCGCCCCAGGCGCAGCCCATCGTGTACTGGCTGTCGCCGATCCCCAGGGTGTCGGTGGCGATGTCGGTGAACAGCCAGGCCTGGACGCCGGTCGTGTCGGGTCCGTCGTTGCGCCAGAGGTGGTTGGGGCCGTCGTTGCAGAGATAGAGGTCCAGGTCGCCGTCCCGATCGAAGTCGACCCAGGCGACCGTCCGGCCGCTGCCGCCGTCGTCCACGCCGCACTGGGGAGCGATGTCGGTGAAGACGCCGCCACCGTCGTTGCGGTAGAGGCGGTTGGGAGACGGATAGCTGGTCGAGACGTACATGTTGGCCTGGTACAGGTCCAGGTCCCCGTCCCCGTCGAAGTCACCCCAGGCCACGCCGTTGCTGTAGGCGTCGTCCTGCATCACCGGCGGCGTCACGTCGATGAAGGCGATGCTGTCGGGACCGGCGACGGCCACGCCGTCGTTGTGGAACAGATGGTTCGTGTCGTCGGCCGGGATGCTCCAGACGGGCCGGTTGCAGAGGAACAGGTCGGGACGACCGTCGTTGTCGTAGTCGCCCCACGCCACGCCGCGGGAGTTGCCGGCGCTGCCGATACCGCTGCCGTCGGCGGGTGCGATGTCCACCCACAGGGGCGGTGTGACGCCGACCGCGATGTCGAAGCTGTCGGGAGCCGCCTCCCGGTTGCCCACCTGGTCGACGGCGATCGTGTAGAACCGGTAGAGGCCGGGACCGTCCGGGATGTCGAACCGGAACGGCGAGCCGTCTGTCCGGGTCCCGTAGAGGGTGTAGTCCGTGGAATCCTCGAAGCTGTAGTACAGCTCGACCGTGGCCACGCCGCTGGCGCTGTCGACCGCCGTGTAGGAGATGTCGAACGGCATCCCGCTGTAGGGGATCGTCACCGGTTCGACGTACGAGTCGGGCGCCGACGCGTCCTGGGTCGAGAAGACCGGCAGGGACCAGGCCGAGACGAGCGAATCGGCGTCGATGGCCCGGACCCGGTACCAGATCGTCGCCCCGTCTGGCAGGCCTGTGAAGACGGCCGTCGTGTCGGCCACCCAGTCGCTGACGGCGAAGAGGTCGAGGAAGGACGCCGAGTCGGCGAGCTGCACCTGGTAGGCCACCGCGCCGCTGGCCGACTCGTCGCTCCAGGAGACGACGTTCTCGGTGCCGGGCGTGAACAACGGCTCCGGGACCAGCGTGGGCGCGTGGGGCCCCGGCTCCTCGATCGTCAGCCGCTGGTCGGCGGCCAGGCCGGTCAGGACCTGGCGGATGCCGGACGGCCAGCGGATCTCGAGGGTGTCGACGAGGGTGGCCTGGCCCAGGCCGAAGGCGGCCGTCATGGCGTCCTGGGAGAGGAAACCGGCGCCGCCGCCGACCTCGCGGAGCATCGCCACGCCGCCGGCGACGACCCGCAGGCGGGCGCCGATGGCCGTCGTGTTGGCCTGGTGGGCCTGCAGGTCCACCTGGAGCCAGTGGTTGGCCGCCGCCGCGGCCACATCGTTCCGGAACAGCTTGTTCGGCTGGCCGGTCATGGAGGCCAGGTAGAGGTCCAGGTCGCCGTCGCCGTCGTAGTCGCACCAGGCGACGCCGTTGGTGCTGGCCGAGTCGGCGATGCTGTAGCCGCCGGCGGGAGCCACGTCGTCGAACCGCCAGACGCCCGGGTTCAGCGGATCCTCACCGTCGTTGCGGAACAAACGGTTGGCGGCGAACTGCGGACCGCTGTCCGGCCAGTGGTTGCCGACGAAGAGATCCAGGTCGCCGTCGTTGTCGTAGTCGACCCAGCTGCAGCCGGCCCCGTACTGGTCGTCGTCCAGCCCCTCGCCGACCTGCGCCGTGACGTCCTCGAACAGGTCCAGGCCCGGGACATGGTGGTAGAGCCTGTTGGGACCGTTGTTGGTGATGTAGAGGTCGAGCCAGCCGTCGTTGTCGTAGTCGCCGGCGACGCAGCCCATGCCGTTGCCCGTGTCGGCGACGCCCGCGGCGGCGGCGATGTCGGTGAAGATCCACTGGCCGGCCTTGGACGGGTCCTCGCCGTCGTTGCGCAGCAGACGGTTGGTGCCGCCGAGGTAGTTGGTCAGGTAGAGGTCGGGATCGCCGTCGTTGTCGAAGTCGGCCCAGACACAGCCCATCGTGTACTGGTCGTCGCCGATGCCGGTGCCGTTGGTCGGCGCGACGTCGGTGAACAGCCACCCGTCCGGATCCTGGGGATCGGGCCCGTCGTTGCGCCACAGGTGGTTGGGACCGTCGTTGCAGAGGTAGAGGTCCAGGTCCCCGTCGCCGTCGTAGTCGACCCAGCTGACCGACCGGCCGCTGCCGCCGTCGTCCACGCCGCACAGGGGCGCGATGTCGGTGAACGACCCGTCGCCGTTGTTGCGGTAGAGGCGGTTGGGAGCCGGGTAGCTGGGCGAGACCTGCATGTTGGCCTGGTAGAGGTCCAGGTCGCCGTCGCCGTCGAAGTCGCCCCAGGCCACGCCCTGGCTGTAGCCGCCGTCGAGCATGACCGACTGGGTCACGTCGCTGAAGATCCAGCCGCCGGGGTTGACCGCGTCGGGCCCGTCGTTGTGGAAGAGGTGGTTCGTCGCGTCGGCCCCCGTGCTCCAGACGGGCCGGTTGGTGAGGAACAGGTCGTGGCGACCGTCGCCGTCGTAGTCACCCCAGGCGGCGCCGCGGCCGTTGCCGTCGTTGCCGATCCCGGAGCCGTCCTGCGGGGCCACGTCGACCCACTCGGGGGGCAGGACCGTGACGGTGGCGTCGTACCCGGCGGGCGGTGCCTCGACCTGGCCGACGCTGTCGACGGCGATCGTGTAGAAGTAGTAGACGCCGGGACCGTCGGGCAGGACGAACAGGAAGGGCTGCCCGTCGCTGCGCGACGCGTAGACGGCGAACTGGGTGCTGTCGTCGTGGGCGTAGTAGAGGGTGACCTCGGCCACGCCGCTGCCGACGTCGCTGGCCGTGTAGTCCACCGCGAAGGGGATGCCGGACACGGTGTCGGGCAGGGCCGCCACGCTGGAGACGGGCGGGGTGGCGTCCTGGACGGAGGTCACGCTCCCCGACCAGGGGGAGACGAACCCGTCCGCATCCCGGGCCCGGACCCGGTAGTAGAGGCGCAGGCCGTCGGGGATCCCGGTGAACTCGTGGCTCGTACCGGTGATCCAGCCGCTGCTCGCCCACAGGGAGTCGAAGGCGGCGTCACGGGCCGCGACGGCCTCGTACACGACCGCCCCGCTGGCGCTCTCGTCGCTCCAGGAGAGCAGGTTCGTCCCGTCGTTGCTGAACCCGGGCAGGGGATCGAGGACGGGGGCCTCCGGACCGGGTTCGGTGATGGCCGTCCACTGGTCGGCGACCAGCGCGCCGATCACCTGGCGGTTGCCCGAGGGCCAGGCGATGACCAGCGAATCGGCCTGCGTCGCGGATCCCAGGCCGAACTCGGCGACCAGGGTGTTCTGGCTCAGGTAACCGTCCCCGCCGGGGATCTCGCGCAGCTGGGTGATCCCGCCGGCGGTCAGTCCGAGCCGCGCACCCATCGCCGAGCGGTTCGAGGCGTGCCCCGCCAGCTCCACGTGGAGCCAGTGGCCGGTGGCGTTGTCGTTGCGGATCAGGCGGTTGGGATGGGCGGTGTCCCAGTTGGCCAGGTAGACGTCCAGGTCGCCGTCGCCGTCGTAGTCGGCCCAGGCGGCCGTGGCTCCCTGGGTGCCGGCGACGGCCAGGACCGTGTCGGTGACGTCGGTGAAGAGCCAGTCGTTGGTCCCCGCCCCCGGCCCGTCGTTGCGCCAGAGCCTGTTGAGAACGGTGACGGCACCGTCGTCGAAGTTGACGACGAACAGGTCCAGGTCGGCGTCGTTGTCGTAGTCGACCCAGGCGCAACCGCGGCCGTTGCCCGCGTCGCCCAGGCCCGTGGTGGCGGTCACGTCGGTGAAGACGCCGCCGCCGTCGTTGCGCAGCAGCAGGTTGGCCACGCCGTAGTTGGTGACGTAGAGATCCAGGTCCCCGTCGTTGTCGTAGTCGCCCCAGACACCGCCGCGGCCCGGGCCGGCATCGGCCAGCGGCGAGCCGGCCCCGATCTGGACGAAGATCCTGGCGGGGCCGTCCGGGTTGGCCGGATCGGCGGGATCGTTCCGCCACAGGACGTTCGGGGCGTTGTAGTTGACCAGGTAGAGATCCTGGTCGCCGTCACCGTCGTAGTCCCCCCAGGCGGAGCCCTGCGTGTCGGCCGAGCCGGTCAGGCCGACCGCCGCGGTGACGTCGACGAACAGCGGCATTCCGGTGACGGAATCGACGCCGACATTGCGCAGCAGCTGGTTCGTCGCCTGGTTCGCCAGGAAGAGGTCCAGGTCCCCGTCGCCGTCGTAGTCGACCCAGTTGGCACTGTGGGACTGACCGATGCCATCGAGGACATCGGGCGTCACGTCGACGAAGACGCGGCTGGTATCCGCGGGATCGGTCGGGTCCTGGGGATCGTTCCGGAACAGGTGGTTGGCGGAGAACTCGTTGACCAGGTAGAGGTCGACGTCCCCGTCGTTGTCGTAGTCGCCCCAGATGCCCAGGCGGGCACGGTTGCCGTCGTCCAGCGCGGCCCCCACGCTGCCGGCGACGTCCGTGAACAGCCACTGGCCGGCTTCCCCGCCGTCGTTGCGGAACAGCCGGTTGACGCCGTCGTTGGCGACGTAGAGGTCCAGATCCCCGTCTCCGTCGAAGTCGGCCCAGGCCAGCCCGTGGGTGTGGGTGCTGTCCCCCAGGGCGCCGCTGGTCACATCCGTCCACTGGGCCGAGGCCGTCCCGGCCGCCGTCAACAGCAGTGTGAGCAGGACCGACAGGCGAATGCCCGCGGAGAGGCTATGGCGATCCATGTGGTACGTCCTTCTCGAGTTGCGCCGTCCCCCAACGACACGCAAGGATTATAGCACCATCCTTGTCGTCGTGTCATTATTTTTTATTCATCATCCCATACGATAGGAAGACCGTATCACCGATCAACCTGCCTGACAAGATAGGAAAAGGGGTGCCGACGGCACCCCTGGATCAAACGAAACGAGAGATCGACGGTCTATCCGTAACCGAACAGCTCCGCCGAGATGATCAGCAGGACCAGCAGCAAGCCGATGCCCAGCGCCGTGAAGCCGAAGATCCGGAACAGCTTCATCTTCTCCTCGGGCAACGGATCGATGAACCGCTGCTCCAGCTCCCCGCGCTCGACCAGCTGCTGGTACTCGCGCGGGCGATCCTCCTTGAACTCCTCCAGCGGCACGCCCCGCGCGAAGATGACCGGGTCCATGGGGAACTTGTCGGGCCGGAAGTGGGTGTTGAAGAAGTGGACCGTGAAGATGAAGCCGGTCGCCAGCAGCGCCTCGTCCGAGTGGATGACGGCCGCCACGTTGATGAACCAGCCCGGCAGCAGGCGCGTGATCGACTCGGGGAACCAGAGGGCCAGTCCCGTCCCGCCGATCATCGCCACGCCCCAGAAGACGGCGAAGTAGTCGAACTTCTCCCAGTAGGTCCAGCGACCGTACTCGGGCCGCGGGCCCATCCCCACGAACCACTTGAAGGTCTGCCCCAGCTCCACCAGGTCGCGCTTGTTGGGCAGCATCGAGTCGGCGTCGGTCAGGTAAGCCTTCAGCGACTTGCCGCTGCGCCGCCAGCGCTGGTAGACGTCGACCAGGTGCCGGAAGAAGTAGAAGAAGGTGACCAGGGCCGCGAGGCGGTGGATGAAGCTCGTCGTCTCGAAGCCGCCGAGCAGGTGGCTGATCGTCCGCGCCCACGGGAGGTAGGAGAACTTCAGGGTCATCCCCGTGACGGCCAGGCTGAGGAAGCTGATGATCACCAGCAGGTGCAGGTTGCGCTGGAGCGTGGTGAAGCGCTGGATCTGGGGCTTGCCCTGGCTCAGCTGGCGCAGGTAGCGGCCGTGTTTCATGGCCTGGAACGAGCGCGGCAGCCACAGCAGGGTGTGGATGCCGAAGAAGGTGAACGTGCCGACCAGCAGGATCGTCATGAACAGCCAGGTCCAGTAGACGAACGGATAGCGGTGCTTGTCCGTGTGGGTGGCATGGGGCTGGAAGCCGGCGAACCGCTCGTGAGACGCCTCGTGGCACTGGGCGCAGGTGTCGACGATGTTCTCGCGGGAGACCCGCGAGCCGGAATCGGCCCGCGGCAGGATGTCGTGGGAACCGTGGCAGTCCTGGCACTTGGCCGCGGCGGCGAAGCCCAGCCGGACCATCTTGCCGTGGAAGGACTCGAAGTAGGTCTCGGTGACGTCCTCGTGGCAGTGCCCGCAGGTCTCGATGATCTCCGTCTGGAACTCGTTCCGCTCCGTGCTGCTGATCCGGTGCGACGAGTGGCAGTCGTTGCAGACCGGCAGCCGCTCTTCCCCGTGCGCCTCGCCCGTGAAGTGGATGCTCTGCTTGAAGGTGTCGAAGATCCCCTCGTGGCACCGCCCGCAGGTGTCGGCGATCCGGGCCCGGTGGATCGTCGAGCGGGGATCGGCGACCGGCAGCTCGTGGTGGGCCGTGTGGCAGTCGATGCAGGTGGCGGCCACGACCAGCCCCTTCTGCTGGACGGCCCGGCCGTGGACGCTGGCCGCGTAGTCCTCGACCATCCCCTTGTCCTCGCCCTCGTAGCGGCGGTCGGCCACTCCGCCGGCCCCGTGACAGCGGGCACAGGTCCCGGCGATGTTGCTGACGTAGATGGGGGAGTCGTGGTCGTCCTTCCGCCTGATATCGTGGGTACCGTGGCAGAACAGGCAATCGGGCGCGTCGGAATCCCCCTTGGCGAGCAGGATACCGTGGACGCTCTCCTGGAACTGGGCCACCTGCTCCTGGTGACAGACCGAGCAGTCGACCCGCTCGGCCACCGTCCGGCAGGAACGCTCCGGATCGTCGGCGGTCGTCCCGGTGTGGCACTGGGCACAGGCCACGTCCTTGTGGGCCGAGTGCCGCAGGTCGCTCATGTCGACGAACAGGGAGACCGTGTCGCCGGCGGCCGTCACCTTCTTCAGCTGGGGTCTGCCATGGCACTCCAGGCACTGCCGGCGACTGACCCCCTGCTCGTAGAAGACCTTGCGGGCCCGGTGCGGTTCGTGGCAGTCGACACAGGCGGGAACCTTGTGGGGCTCCTTCTCCCACAGCTCGCCGTTGATGACCTTCCTGTGGACGTCCTCGATGCGGGCGTGGCACTGCTCGCAGGTGCGGGCCACGTTCTGTTTGTTGATCGTCGAGGCGGGATCGTCGTGGGGCAGGATCGAGTGCGCCGTGTGGCAGTCGGTGCAGACGGCCGTGACGGCCAGGCCCTTCTTGAACAGGCCCACCCCGTGGATGCTCTGGCTGTAGTTGGCCAGGATGCTGTCGGCGGGGATGTCGTACATCCGCGCGACCGGGGCCCCCTCCTTGTGGCAGCGGCCGCACATGATCGGGACATTGAAGTGGTTGACGCGACTGTCGGGCTCGGCGGCCGGCAGGATGTCGTGCCTGCCGTGGCAGTCCCAGCAGCGGGGCGCCAGGGGATCCCCCTTCGCCACCTGGCGACCGTGGATGCTGTGCGCGTAGGTCCCCGCCACGTCGTCGTGGCAATCGGCGCAGTCGACCGGCGGGACCGGCGTATCGTGCTCGTCCTCCATCCCCTCCAGGGCCGTGTGGCAATCGACGCACACCAGGCCCTCGCGGCCGTGGATGGAGTGGTCGTAAACATCCTGGTCCACGTAGAGGGAGACGACCCCGTCGGTGCGATTCATCGTCAGCTCGGGATCGTCGTGGCAGGCCAGGCAGTCGTCGATCTCCTGGCTCCACGCCGGGCCGAGCGGGGCCAGCAGGAGCAGCAGGAGGCTCAAGGAGAGGAGGCGTCGCATCGGCGTCTCGCTTCCGTCAAGTCGATTCGTGGTGGTGGATGCTACAAGTGACACGACGTTGCTAGGAGTTCGGCGCTCTGTCAAGAAAGAGGATATTCAATTGACAATGAATCCATGTTCGTTTGCCTCTTTCCCCGCGAACGACCATCGTTGCCCCCGCGTTTCCGTACCTCCAGCCGAGACGGTCCGATGCGAACGATCCTGCTCCTGCTGCTCCTGCTCGCCACGACGACCGCCGCCCAGGTCCCGGCGGCGGCCGACACGTCCGCCGGCCGGCGCTACTACTTCTACCACCGCCTGGACTACGGCAGCGACGCCATGGTCCACCCGCTGCGCCTGATCCTCAACGGCAGCTTCGGGATCCTGCAGATGGGCAATCGCTCCAACGATCTGACCGACATCCACTACAGCGAGGGCTGGACGAACGTCTGGCGGAACCTCAGCCACCCGCTGACCTCCATCCGGTACGAGGGCTGGTGGACGTTCCTGAAGCGGGAGATCATCCCCATCAGCTTCAACGCCGAGGGGGCGCGCTACTGGCCCAACTACACGAACCACCTCATCGGCGGGGGAATGAGCTACCGGCTGATGCGGGAGTGGTACCGCTACCACGGGTACTCCCACGAGAGCCGCTGGGCCATCGGGACCCTGGCCGTCTACCACCTGCTGAACGAGGTGGTGGAGAACGACGCCCGGCACCAGTGGACCACCGACCCGGTGGCCGACATCTACCTGTTCGACGTCGGCAGCATCATCCTCTTCGAGAACGACCGGGTCTGCGGCTTCTTCGCCGACAAGCTCCACATGGCCGACTGGTCCTTCCAGCCGGTCTACGACCCCTCGAACCGGAACCTCTACAACGCCGGCGCCAACTACGTCATCAAGGTGCCGCTGCCCCGCTCCCGCCACTGGAGCTTCTTCTACCACTGGGGCAACCACGCCGAGTCCGGCCTCTCCTACACGAAGGACAACGGCGAGTGCTGGTCGGTGGGGGCGGGACTGAAGGCGAAGAACCTGATCAAGGTCACCGAGTACAGCGACGGCGTCGAGCTGGCCGTCACCGCCGGCCTGTTCTACGACCGGAACAACAGCCTGCTCGGCTCGCTGCTCTACGCCAAGTCCCGGGACGCCCAGTGGCGGCTGAACCTCTACCCCGGCCTGATCCGGCTGGGACGCTGGCGGCCGGGACTGTTCGTGGCGCTGAACGACGACCACACCAGCCGCTTCGGCGTGACCTTCACCTGGGCACCGGCCGGGTACGGCTGGGGGGCGGCGCCGCGCCTGGACTGAGTGCCGGTCCCGGACGAGACGACCGGGACGACCACGACGCTCACTCCCGCCGGCCGGGCCCCTCCCCGGTCGCCCGCCTGTCGACCCCGTGCCGCACGATCTGTCCCTCGACGGTGTAGATGACGTCCTCGGCGATGTTCGTCGCCAGGTCGGCGATCCGCTCCAGGTGACCGGAGACGGAGATGATCTGGACCAGGCCGTCGAACCACTCGCTCCGCTCGCGGACCAGGGTCCCGGCGCGGTCGACGATCTGCCGGTGGCGACGGTCCACCTCGTCGTCCCGGCGGCAGACGTCGCGGGCCGCCGCGCTGTCCATGTTGACCAGGGCATCGAGACTGTCGTGGAGCATCCCCTGGACGACGGTGGCCATGGCGGTCAGGTCGAACGGCTCCTCGACGCGGACGTGCCGGGAGATGCGGACGGCCCGCTGGGAGATGTTGACGGCCAGGTCGCCGATCCTCTCGAGGTCGTTGTTGATCTTCAGGACGGCGACGATGAACCGCAGGTCGACGGCCACCGGCTGGTGGAGGGCCAGGATCTTGAGGCATTCCTCCTCGACGTCGACCTCCATCTGGTCGATCTCCCTGTCGGCGGCGACGACCTGTTCGGCCACCTCGGGGTCGATCTCCGTGAAGGCCTGGACGGCCTTCCAGACGGCTTCCTCGACCCGGCCGCCCAGGACCAGGATCTGTTGCCTCAGCGCGTCGAGCGCCCGCTGCAGGTGAACCGGCATCTCACTCTCCTCCCCGGCCCGCACCGTCCCCGTGCGGCGTTGCCTGGCCGCCACCGGTCGGCGCCGTCTCGTCGACCGCGAGCCGCGGCAGCGACAGGGTGAACACGGAGCCCTCCCCGGGACGGGAGACCACGCCGACGTCCCCGGCGTGGACGCGGGCGATGTGCTTGACGATGGACAGACCCAGCCCCGTCCCGCCCCGCCGGCGGCTGCGGTCCCGGTCCACCCGGTAGAACCGCTCGAACAGGCGCGGCAGGTGGCGCGATTCGATGCCGCGGCCGTGGTCCCGGACGCTCACCCGCAGCACGTCGCCGTCGACGACGGCCTCGACGAGGACCGGTTCGGTGGTCCCGCTGTGCTTCAGCGCGTTGTCGACGAGGTTGACGACCGCCTGCTCGAGCAGGTCGCCCACCACCGGCCAGCGCAGGTCGGGATCGCAGGAGAGGCGCGGGGCGGCGGGGTCCTGCTCCGCCAGGGGCAGGCAGTGGCGCAGGGCCGCCTCCAGCAGGGGGCGGATGGGCTGGACGGCGATCATGTCGCGCAGCATCCCCGGATCGCGCTCCAGGCGGGAGAGGGCCAGCAGGTCCTCGATGATGACGTGCAGCCGCTCCGACTGCCGGTGGACGATCTCCAGATAGCGACGGCGCTCCACCGCCGGCATGTCCGACTGCTCCAGCAGCACCTCGACGAACCCCCGGATCGCGGTGATGGGGGTCTTCAGCTCGTGCGAGACGTTGGCCACGAACTCCCGCCTGACGATCTCCAGCCGGTGCAGGCGGGTGACGTCGGTCATCTCGATCAGCAGGTTGCCCTCGTCCCCGGGCAGCGGGATCCCCCGCAGCTCGATCTCCCGCTCCTCTCCCGGAACCACCAGGGCGAGCCGGCGCTCCAGGCCCCCGTCCCGCGACCGGGCATCCCGCACGAACTCCAGGAAGGACGGCTGGCGGATGACCTCGACCAGCGACGGACCATCGGCGGCCACCGGCTGCGTCCTCAGCAGCCGGGCACCGGCCGGGTTGAGCAGGGAGACCCTCCCGGCCGACGAGACGACCAGGATCCCCACGCCCAGCCTGTCGAGAACCGTGGCCGGATCCGGGGGAACCGGGCGTGCCGGTGGGCGATCCCTCTCCATCACGTCTCCCGGAAGCGGTAGCCGACACCGCGGACGGTCTCGATCAGGTCGTCCCGGTCGGCCAGCTTGCGCCGCAGCGAGGCGATCTGGACGTCCAGGGAACGGTCCAGGACGGGGTGGTCCTCGCCGTGGACCCCGGCCAGGATCTGCCGGCGGGTGAAGACCCAGCCGGGTCGCCGGGCCAGGAAGTGCAGGATGGCGAACTCGGTGGCCGTCAGCTCCAGCGGACGGCCGTCGACGGTCGCCTCGTGCCGGCCGGGGTGGATGACCAGGCCGTCCCGCTCCAGGACGGCCTGCGCACCGGGCGAGTCAGCGTCCGCGCGGGCCCGGCGCAGGACGGCCCGGACCCTGGCGGCCAGCACGCGCGGGCTGAACGGCTTGGTGACGTAGTCGTCGGCGCCGAGCTCCAGGCCGGCGATGATGTCGGCCTCCTCGCCGCGGGCGGTGACCATGACGATCGGGACCGTCCGTGTCGCCGGCTCCTGGCGCAGGCGACGGCAGACGGCCCGGCCGTCCATTCCCGGCAGCATCAGGTCGAGCAGGACCAGGTCCGGCCGCCGGGAACGGGCCAGGGCCAGTCCCTCCTCCCCGGTCTGGGCCGACAGGACGCCGAACCCCTGACGGGACAGCACCAGCTCGATCAGCTCCTGGATGTCCTGCTCGTCCTCGATGACCAGGATCAACTCAGCGGACACGAATCACCTCTCTTGCCGCGGGGTCGGGACCGACGACACAAGGATAGGCCGTCGGCGGGACCGTGGAGGTGAAAAAAACATGAAAGCGGATCATCCGCGATGGAACTGTCGGCACTGCTGCCGGGGGCAGGCGATGAGGAAGGCGTTGAGCAGGCGTGGATCCGTCTCCGGTCTCCCCTGCCCCAGATCGACGACCTGGAGAATGGGGTGGGTCTCGTCGATCTCCAGGTTCCAGCCGCCCTGCTGCAGGAGCGTGACGTACTCGTAGCGGTCGGTCTGATCGATGCACAGGCAGAGCTTGCCGCCGGGACGGAGCAGGGTGTGCAGCTTCTTCAGGGCGGCCGTCGCGTAGGCCGGGGAGTACGCGTCCAGCAGCGAGCGCGTCGTGATCAGGTTGAAGCTGCCGGTCTCCAGGGTTCCCTCCAGCAGGTCGTAGGGCGCCACGTACTGGATCCGGAAGTGGCGCAGGGCCTCGAAGAAGGTGCAGTTCCGGGGGCAGCGCAGCCGCGCGAGGATCTCGGACCGCTCCAGGTGGAGCCGCTGCGCGATCCTGGTCGCGTACCGGGAGAGGCTGCCGGCCGTCCCGACCAGCAGGGACACGTCCATGACCCGGTTGTGATCGACGACGATGATCTCCTTGCAACCGGCCACCGACAGCAGCAGCGGCAACAGCGGCTGTTCGCCGAGGGCGACATGGAGGATGCCTCCCTCGCACAGCTCGGGCTCCTGCTCGCGGATGATCTCCAGCAGGCGCAGCCCCTGCTCCAGGGAGCGCTCGTCGACCTCGGGAGAGGGAGGAGTGGTCGGGCCGCGCCAGTCGGCCCGGGGATGGAGCCGGGGGAGCCAGCGTTTCTCCGTCAGCCAGTCACGCAGCCTGGTCACGAACCGGTGGAACATGGAACCCCCTTGGGAGTCGGCGGGCGTCCGGGGCCGGACCCCGGCGCGCCGGCGTCTCTCTGCCAACCAGGGTAGCCGATTCCGCCAGCCAGGGCCAGCCCCATCTCGTTCGGGGGCGGTCCGGGAGTCGGAGACGTCCCGGTCCCGCCCCCGTCTCCGGGTCACCTGTCCCTGGTCAGGAAGCGATAGAAATCACCTCCCGTCGACAGCACGAGGGTGGTCGTGGAGTCGACCGTCGCCTGGTAGGCCTCGAGGGTCCGCAGCAGGGTGAAGAACTCCCGCGCCTGGGGCGACTGGTCGTAGGCGGCGGCATAGATGCGCGTGGCCCGGGCGTCGGCGCGGCCCTTGATCTCCTCGGCGGTCCGGTAGGCCTCCGACTGGATCCTCTTCAGCTCACGATCCATCTCGCCACGGATCCGCGACGCCTCCCCCTCCCCCTCGCTGCGGAAACGGTCGGCGATCCGCTGGCGTTCGGCGACCATCCGCTCGTAGACCTTCCGCTGGACCTCCTCCACGTAGTTGATCCGCTTGAACTGGACGTCGAGGATCTCGATCCCCAGGTCGGCGGTCCGCTGCTGCGCGGTGGTCAGGATCTCCTGGCGGATGTGGTCGCGTCCCACCTGGATCGGGTCCAGGACGGTGGCGTCCTCCGGCAGCAGCTCGCTCTGCAGGGGCGTGCGGTTGCTGCTGCGGACCACTTCCACCAGGTCGTACTTGGCGATGGCGTTGCGGGTCTCGCCGTCGATGATGTCGTCCAGGCGGGTCTGGGCTCCCCGCTCGTCGCGCAGCCGCTGGAAGAACAGCAGCGGGTCGGAGATCCGCCAGCGGGCGTAGGTGTTGACCCAGATGAACCGCTTGTCGCGGGTCGGCAGCTGGTTGGGAGCGCCGTCCCACTCCAGGTAGCGCCGGTCGAAGCGGTGGACCTTCTGGATCAGCGGCAGCTTGACGTGCAGGCCCGGGGTGGAGATCGGGTTGCCCACCGGCTTGCCGAACTGGGTCACGATGACCTGCTCCGGCTCCTGGACCACGTACAGGGCGCTGCCCAGGATCATCAGCAGGATGACCACCAAAACGATCGTTCCGATCCTCATCGCCGCACCCCCTTCCCGGCACCGGCGGGCGCCGCGTCATCGAGATTCAACAGCGGCAGGACGCTCCGCAGGTCGTCGTCGACGACGACCTTGCGCCGGACCCGCGGCAGGATCTCCTGGAGCGTCTCCAGGTAGAGGCGCCGGCGTGTCACTTCCGGTGCCCTGCGATAGGCGGCGAACACGGCCGTGAACCGCGCCGAGTCGCCCTGGGCGGAGTTGACACGGCTGAGGGCGTATCCCTCGGCCTCCTGGATCGTCCGCAGGGCCTCCCCCTTGGCCCGGGGAATGACCTTGTTGTAGGCGGCCTGCGCCTCGTTGATCATCTTGGCCCGCTCCTGCTGCGCCTCGTTGACGTCGTTGAAGGACGGCTTGACCGGATCGGGCGGGTTGACGTTCTGCAGGACGACCTGCTCGACCTTGATCCCCGTCTCGTACTGGACGCACATCTCCTGGAGCTGGCGCTGGACCTCCATGGCCACCTCGGCACGACCGACGGTCAGGACCTCGTTGACGGTGCGGTCGCCGACGACCTTGCGCACGACGGCCTCGGTCATGTCCCGGAACGTCTCCTCCACGTGCCGGACCCGGAACAGAAAGAGGTAGGGATCGGCGATCCTGTACTGGACGACCCACTCGACGACGGCCGCGTTCAGGTCGCCGGTCAGCATGTTGGACTCCTCCCCGTAGTCGCGCTGGCTGTACTGGGTCCGCACGCCGGCCCGCAGGGTCCGGAAGCCGAACTCCTGCTTGAGCTGGCGCTGGACCGGGACCTTGCGGACCCGCTCCAGGCCCAGCGGCAGCTTGAAGTGCAGGCCGGGTTCGCTGCTGCGGACGTAGCGACCGAAGCGCAGGACCAGCCCCACCTCCTCCGGATCGATGGTGTAGAAGCTGGTCAGCGCCCCGATGACGACCAGCACCAGCAGGATTGCCCCGCGCAGCGCGCCGGCAGGCATTCGGGGCCGCCGCTGGAGCAGTTGCCCCAGGTTGGGCAGCTCTGGTCCCTCGTACTCGGGCATGGTCGGACCTCCCTGGAAAGCGATATCTTCTCGCGTCACCGGGACCCTACCATGTCCGGCGGTCCGGGAACAGCGGAACCGGCAGCCCTGTGAAGAATCGCGACAGCCGCGATGGACAGCGGTCCGGGGTTGTGGTGGAATGGCACGGGCGACACCCTTCCTCCCGCGCCGTGACAACGAGTTGCGTGGCCGGGGCCGGCGGGTACGATCCTTGCCCGGCCGCGGGGGCAAGGGAGGACGGCATGGATCCAGTCGGGAAAGCGATCCACGGACAGCCGACAGGCGTGCGTTCGTCGCGGCGGCCGGCGCTCGCCGTCGGGTTCCGGTCCCTGCTGGCCACCATGGCCCTCTGCGGGGTCATCGCTGCCACGGCCGCGGCCGGTGGCGTCACCGGCGACCCCGCCGACACTCGCGGCCAGGCCCGCGAGCGGCCCGCCATCGTCCTGGAACGGATCGAGGTCACCGGAAACACCCGCACCGCCGAGGGGGTCGTCGTCGCCGAGCTGGGTCTCGTCACGGGCCAGCCCGTCGACCAGGTGGCGTTGTGGGACGCGATCGGCGCGTTGAGGCGCAGCGGCCTGTTCGCCCAGGTCGACGCCTTCACCCGGCCGGGCAGCGCGCCCGGACGGCTCGTCCTCGTCCTCCAGGTCGTCGAGCGGCGTCCCTCGCTGCGGTTCGGCACCGGCAACAGCGACCTGGACGGCTGGTACCTGATCCCCGTCGAGCTGGACCTGGACGGCGCCCTGGGCCGCGGCGAGCGCAGCCGGCTGCAGCTGCGGATCGGTTACCGGCACGCCGGCCTGCTGGCCTCCTACACCGAGGGGGGACGCGGCACGCGCCGCGGCCTGTGGGGCGTGGAGCTGGGCGCGGTCTCCACCGACCGGATCTACTTCCTGCAGGGGGTCGAGGTGGCCCACCGGGTCGACCGGGGGTGGCTGACCCTCCACGCCGGCCGGCGCCTGGGCCGCGCCTGGGGCCTGCGGCTGTCGCTGCGGCGCGAGACGGTCGACCCCGCCCCCGCTGCCCGCGTCTACCGGGACGACACGGCCCTGGGCGTCCACGCCGACGACCCGGTCCCGGCCGCCGATCTGCCGCCGGCCATCGCCGGCGCCACCGACCGGCGACGCCGGACGATCACCGGCGTGGAGCTGCGCCTGGACACCCGCCACCTCTCCCGCGTGGCCGACACCCCCACGGGCGGCGCCTGGGGCCGGCTGCGAGGCCGCCGGTTCGCCCAGGACGAGGGACCCGACTTCGGGGCCGCCGACCTGGATCTGCGTCTCTACCGCCGCCTCCCCGGCGGGGTGCTGGCCTGGCGCGGCCGGGCTGCCGTCGTGGGCAACGCCGCGCCGTTCTACGACCGGCTCTACCTGGGCGGCCTCTACACCGTCCGGGGCGTGCCGAGCCAGTCGCTCTCCCGCCCCGAAGGGGACACCTGGCTCTGGCAGGCGAACCTGGAGTTCCGCGCCCCGTTGGCCGGCGATCCGGCGCGGCCCAGGCTGGCCGGGTCGCTGTTCCTGGACGCGGGCCGCAGCGGCCTGATCGGCCGGGCGCCCGACCGCGGCGTCCGCCTGGGCGCTGGCTGGGGACTGCGCTACAGGCTGGGGCGGTTCGCCACCGTCGGCCTCGACGTCGGCCTGCCGCTGGGGGCCGCCGGCGGCAACGACGCCTTCCGGGCCCACGCCGCCCTGGAGTGGGGGTTCTGATGGCGGCGGCGGGGGACAACCGGTCGCGCCGCCCGACCTGCGGCCTGGTGGCGGTCGTCTGCCTGGGCCTGCTGGCGGCCGCACCGGCGCTGGCCCAGCGGGCCGTCGCACTGACGCCGGTCTGGCAGGACACCGTGCTGGCCTGTCGCCTGACGACCGAGGGGTTGCCCGGGCCCCGGATCGCCTCGTCCCTGGCCAGCGGGCTGACATCGGCGATCGTCATCGACCTGGAGCTGCGCCGCCGCGACGGCGGCACCGTCGCCCGCAGCCGGGTCCCGGTCCGCCTCACCTACGATCTCTGGGGAGAGAGCTACGAGATCGCCTGGGGCGACCGGCGACTGATCGTCACCGACGCCGACTCCCTCCGCCGCTGGCTGCGCGAGCTGCCGCCGCTGCCGGTCGCGGGGGCCTCGCAGCTCGCGCGGATCGGCGAGCGGACCGTGCTGGTCCTGCGGGCGGGGCTGACCCTGCAACCGATCGCGCCCGCGGAACGGCGGCGACTGGCCGGGGCGGTCAGCGGCCGCGACCCCGACGAGCCGGACCGGCGGGAGCGGACCATCGGCATGGACCGGCTCATCCGGTTCTTCTTCAAGGAACGGGAGGAGGCCTCTCCCCTGGAGGTCGCCTCGCCGCCGTTCACCCTCCGGGAGGTGCCACGGTGAACCGGCTGCGGATCCGCCTGCTGGCCGTCGTCCTGCTGGCCGCCCTGCTGCCGGCGGTACCGCTGACCCTGGTGGTGCGCGGCCTGCTGGAGCGGAGCACCGGCCCGGTCGTCCAGGACCGCCTGGAGCGCGGCCTGCAGGCGGGCCTGGCGGCCGCGCGGGAGGAGCTGCGCCGCCACGGCCGGCGGCTGCTGGCGACGGCCGATTCCGTGGCCGCCCTGCCGCGGGGCGGCCGGCCGGCAGGTGGCGTCCTGCTCCTGGACGAGGCGGGGCGCCCGGTGGCGATCGACCCTGCCACGGCCGAATCGCTCGCCGCCGCGGGTCTGCCCCCACGCCGCCCCGTCCGCCGGGGCGGGCGGCTGCTGGTGGCCGTCGCCACCGCCGATGGTCGGCGGCTCGTCGTCGGCCGGCAACTGCCGGACACCACGGTGGCCCGCGCCCGGCAGCTGACCGACGCCGTCTCCCTGCTGCGGGGGATGCGGCTGGCGCGCCGCCAGGTCCTGCGCAGCTACGTCCTGCCGTTCATCCTGGTCTACGGCCTGCTGATCCTGGCGGCCGTCGCGCTGGCCGGCTGGGCGGCCCGGGGGGTGGCCCGCCCCCTGGAGGAGCTGGCCGCCGCCACCCGCGCCGTGGCCGCCGGCGACCTGTCGGTCCGGGTCGTCCCGCGCGGCAGCCGCGAGCTGCGCTCGCTGATGGCGGCCTTCAACGGGATGGTGGCCGACCTGGCACGCCAGCGGCGCGTGCTGGCCCGGCTGGAGAAGCTGGCCGCCTGGCGCGGCATGGCCCGCGTCCTGGCCCACGAGATCAAGAATCCGCTCACGCCGATCCTGCTGGCCGTCCAGCAGGCGACCCGCAGCTACCGGGGCGACGACGCGCGCTTCGCCGCCGTGCTGCGGGAGTGCGAGGCGATCGTCACCGAGGAGGTGGAGGGCCTGCGGGAACTGGTGTCCCAGTTCTCCGCCTTCGCGCGACTGCCAGAGCCGGTGCCGCGTGACGAGGACCTGCGTCCCCTGCTGGACGAGCTGGTCCGCCTCTACGGCGAGCGGCTGACCGC
>CAYTEO010000039.1:0-23414 GCA_964436825.1 uncultured Fibrobacteraceae bacterium
GACCAAACACAATTTCAGGGGCACAACCTACATACCACAACGGGGCGGCTCCTTCGGGAGCCGCCCCGCATCACCACAAACCCCGTCAACCGCTCAGTCGAGCTTCTCCTCCCAGACATCCCCATCGCGACCGGGGATCCCCATGTCGGGGGTCGGCTCCACGAGCTCGGCCAGGCCATGCTCCTGCTCGTAGGTGTGCTTCGGCATCTTGCCGGTCAGCCACGCCGGGTTCATGGGGTAGACCTCGGGGTTGAGGATGACGCCGTACATGTGCCAGACGAGGATCGCCAGGAAGGCCAGCCACGCCTCGTAGTAGTGGATGACATGGACGACATCCATGTACCACCAGGGCACTCGTCCACCGATCAGGTTGTCGAACCAGAGGCTCAGACCGGTGACGACCATGACGATCGTTCCCCAGATCAGGGCCCAGTACTCCGCCTTCTCCACGTAGGAGAAGCGACGGAACCGGGGATGGCGATCGGTCAGGCCGAGGTTGAAGCCCATGCGCTGGAAGGCCTGGGTGGCGTCCTCGGGACGCGGCAGCATGTCGCGGATGAAGGCCCGTCCCCGCTGTGTCGTCAGGATGTAGACCAGGTGCCAGATCGATCCCAGGATCATCAGGCTGCCGGCGACGCGGTGGATCAGTCCGCGCAGATGGAACCCGCCGTCGTGGGCGAAGACCACCCGGACCCACAAGGCCTCGTGGAAGCGCAGGGCGAAGCCCGTGATGACCAGGGCCGAGAACGAGATCGCCAGCAGGAAGTGCTGGATCACCTCGTTGCCGGTCATCCGGCGCACCTGGGGCTTCTGGCGCATGACCGCCCGGACGCTGCGCAGCCAGTCGATCAGCCAGTGGAAGAACATCCCGCCGATGACCATGATGATCAGGCCGATATAGATCTGCTTGATGAGGTGCGCCGCCCCGGCCGGCCGCTCGGTGGCGACCTGGTGGATGGGCTGGGAGGCCACCGCCGCCGTGATCCCCTTGTGGCACTGGCCGCAGGTCTTGGTCAGGTTGCGGGGGTTGACGGTCGAGGCCAGATCTTCGGGCGGCAGGATCAGGTGGGCGCCGTGACAGGAGGCGCAGTTGGCCACCCGCTTGTCCCCCTCGACGCTCTTGAGGCCGTGGTAGGAGTCGAGGTAGGTGCGGGAGTGGCCGTTCGGCACCTCGTATTGCTCGTTGATGATGGCCGAGTCGTGGCAGGGAGCGCAGGTGGCCTCCGCCACGCGGGAGGGCGAGACGGGCGAGCGGGGATCGTCGGGCGAAAGGATGGCGTGCTCCCGGTGACAGGTGATGCAGGTGGGAGCGTCCACCTCGCCGTGTTCCACCAGCTGGCCGTGGATCCCCATCTTGTACTGGACGGAGATCTCCTTGTGACACTGGCCACAGGTGTTGGCGATGTTGAAGTAGTTGACCGGCGAGCGGGGATCCTTGGGGGGCAGGATCAGATGCCCGCTCTGCTCCGCCCCGTGGCAGTCGTTGCAGCCCGGAGCGTGCCGCAGGCCGCTCTGGTCGCTCAGGTGCTGGGCGTGGATCCCGGCGCTGTAGGCCTGGACCAGGTGCTTGCGCAGCTGCCAGATCTGGGTCCGGGCCATCAGGGTGCTGTCCTCGTGACAGTTACCGCAGGTGGCGGGCAGGTTGACCGGGTTGACGGTGCTCTGTGCGTCGTCCGGCGGCAGGATGTGGTGTGTCCCGTGACAGTCCCGGCAGGTGGGGATCAGGTCGCTCTCGCCCACCACCCCCTCGCCGTGCTGGACGTACTGGTCGGCGACATCGTCGTGACACTGGCCACAGTCCACCGGCGGCAGTTCGTCGTCGTGGGGCAGGTCCGTGATACCTTCATGACAATCGGTACAGTCCAGGTCCTCGTGGGCGCTGCCGGCCAGGGTGGCCATGCTGACCTCGGGGGGATCCCCGCCCGAGTCGGTGTGGCACTCGGCGCAGTCATCAGCCGTGAATTCCTGTGCCACGGCCACCGTCGCCAGCATCATCACCAGGATCAGCCAGCGTGTCGTCTGCAGCGTGCGGCTCCGATGCATCGTTCACCACCTGTTTGGGGAATGACAACCACGTCCGGGCAAAAATAGGACATGAAGGGCGGCCGACCAAATAATTCATTGTCCAGCAATCGGTTAACGCATAGCGCATCACTATGTCATCCATCCGTTGGCGTTTCCGGGGATTGCTGATCTCCCCTCATCACCCGAACACCATAACACCAAGTAATGCAGTAGGATAATCATAAATATCCCATTGACAGCAGGATGTTCGCTGCATAGGGTCTGTTAACAAATCAGCAAACAGCGTAGGTCGTCTACACAACGTTTCTCGAAAGGAGGTCTGGACAGCTGTCTGTTCCATCGCCGAGCTGTCACGGCGATGTCACGGTCGACTCGGGGATCCGAGGATCCCGGAACCATCATCACGAGGTGAGTCCATGAACAGATGCACCATTCCCGGACAGGCGCCGCGCCTGGCGTTGCTGGTGGGGATGGCCGTCCTGCTCTTGGCGAGCCAGGTCGCGGTCGGCGGGGAATACGTCGGCTCTGAGACCTGCTTCGACTGCCACGACGATCTCGCCGCCGCCTTCGGGAACACGGCCCACGGGCGAATCGCCCAGGACGTATTCCCCGGTGTCGCCGAGGGCTGCGAGTCCTGCCACGGACCCGGCGGCGATCACGTGGCGCAGGAGGATCCATCGCTCATCTTCAAGCCCACCAGCGCGGCCGGCGACGAGGCCGCCCAGGTCTGCGTGGCCTGTCACCAGACGGGCGTCACGATGACCTGGAACACCGGCGCCCACGCGAGCGCCGGCGTGACCTGCGTCGACTGCCACGGCATCCACACCGGCAAGCTGCTGGTGATGGACGAGACGGAGCTCTGTCTCTCCTGCCACCAGGAGTACAGGGCCAAGCTCACGCTCCCCAGCCACCACCCGGTCACCGAGGGACACATGGCTTGCACCAGCTGCCACGACGTCCACGGCGGCGGATACACGGGTCTGCTGGAGGCCGAGAGCAGCCGCGAGCTGTGCCTGAACTGCCATGCGCAGTACCGCGGTCCGTTCATCTTCGAGCACAGTCCGGTCGAGGAGGACTGCGCCATCTGTCACGACCCGCACGGCACCGTGGCCAACAACCTGCTGCGTCAGAACGAGCCGTTCCTCTGCCTGCAGTGCCACCAGCCCCACTTCCACACGGCCCTCGCCTCCTACGACGGCGACTACGCGACGCCGCCGACGGCCTACGAGGACCCGGACGGCTGGGCCGGCTACGAGGGGTGGAGCGGCACGTCGCATCCCGACGGCTTCAAGCGCGCGATGCTGACCAAGTGCACCCAGTGCCACCAGTCCGTGCACGGCACCGATCTCCCGTCCCAGTCGATCCCGGGACAGGGTCGGGCCCTGAACCGATAGCCACGCGCCGCGGCCCGCTGGGGCGCGGCGGCAACCTGACCCGAAAGGATGGTCATGAAGAAACGAATCCTCCTCTACGGTCTGGCGGCACTCGGGGCACTGGCCTTGATCGGTGTCGCCTGGGCTGACGAGGGTGGGACCGTTCTCAACGGGACATCCTCGGTCGGGGCGCACATGCTGGACAACACGGGCATGTTCGGAAAGGTCGGAGAGTTCTACAGCGACGCCAACCTGTCGAAGTTCCAGGCCGACGCGAGCTTCGACCTCGAGGGCGCCACCGACAAGAGCCTCTTCGACCTCTACGGCAGCTACTTCGACAAGGACACCAAGTCCTTCGGGTTCGCTGCCGATGCCGACGGTCCGGTGAAGGTGCGTTTCGACTACCAGTCCTTCCTCCACAACCTGGACCACGACAACCTGGAGAACCTCCAGGCCCGCGAGGCCACCGGCGACGGTGCGCCCGCCGGGAAGATGGTCTTCCATCACGACCTGGATCCGCTGGGCCGCTACTCGCTCACCTACGAGCGGATGAGCGGCAGCGTCGAGTACGACCTGGTCTCGATCCGCAACGGCAAGGCCTACGTCCGCTACGACGACCAGCGGCGGCACGGCTGGAAGCAGGCCCTGACGATCGATCACTGCGCCTACTGCCACGTCGAGGGCAACCGGCAGGTGATCGACCAGCAGACCCGCACCTGGAAGGCCGGCGTCGAGGGTCGGATGGGACGGGTCACCTTCGGGTACGAGTTCACGGCCCAGGACTACCTGGACCACGCCCCGACGAGCACCCGTCACTGGACCCGCGCCCAGCACCCCATCACCGGCGGTTCCGACAGCGAGCTCGCCTCGCGCCTGCAGTTCCAGGACGTGACCCTGCCCTACCACGTCGGCCCCAACACGGAGAAGCGGTCCCACGAGATCACCGCCAAGGTGAACATCAACGACCGCAACGACGTGCGCGGCTCCTACTCCCACTCCCGGGTGGACAACAGCAACAACAACCTGTCGACCGAGTTCGACGGGTTCGCGTTCGGCTGGCTGGCCCGGCTGGGGAAGAAGAGCCGGCTGACGGCACGGGTCGTGCGCTACTCCGTCGATGCCGACGACGCCTACGTCGACCTGAACCCGTTCCGCGACGGGGCGACTGGCGGCAGCCTGGACTTCGACTGGACGCGCGTCTCCGCCGCCAACCGCGACGTCTGGCAAGCCGACCTGGTCTACCGGACGAAGCTCGGTAGGAAGACGTCGTTCAACCTGGACTGGCGGCACAAGGTGGTCGACCGGGACGCGATGAACCAGACGCAGACCACCTACTACCTCGACGAGACCACCGGCGAGAACGTCATGGTACCGTCGACGGCCATCCCCTACGAGACGACGACGGACCGCTTCCGCGCGTCGCTGCACCGTCGCCTGGGGATGAAGGGGAACATGCGGCTGACCTACGCCTACACGCACATCGACCAGCCGTTCGCCAACCTGACGGGGATCTGCGAGGAGAGCCTCCGCGGCGAGGATCACACCCTGGCCGACAACGTCTACACCTGGTACTTCCAGCGTGACCGGATCGGCAACGCCACGGCCCTGCCCGACGAGGTCCATCGCGTCAGCTGGCGGACCTCGTACCAGGTCAACCCGCGGCTGTCGCTGAACGCGTACTTCAACGGCCAGTGGGAGAGCAACGACAGCATGAACAGCTACTCCCTGGACCGGGACATCTACTCGCCGGGGATCGACCTCTGGACGGCCCCCAGCGACCGTCTGATGTTCACCCTGGGGTACGCGTTCAACAGGGTCGAGTCCAACGCGGTGCTCTGTCCACCGCTCTTCGGTGGGTGAGCGGGTAGCATCGAGGGCTCCGGTTCGGAGCTCGAGCACTACACCTCTCCCAGCGCCGAGAGCGACTACACGAGCGAGTTCAATGTCTGGTACGCCAACGCGGACCTGCGGGCGTCGGATCGGTTCCACTTCATCTTCAACGGGACCTACACCAAGTCCACCGGGAGCTTCGACTCCTTCGGTGTCCTGGAACCCGTGGACGGCGAGGTGGCCAATGCCGATCTCGACTACTCGATGATCAACGAGTACAGCGACCTGGACTACCAGATGATCGAGTTGACCTACGGCGTGAACTTCCGCGTCGGCAGGACGTCGCGGCTGTACGGGTCGATCACCTACCTGGACCTGATCGACGACCAGCCGTACGTCTATGGCGACCTGGACGGCACGCTGACCATCCTCAGCACCGGCATGACAGTGGGCTTCTAGCCCGCCGGTCGGCAGGAGGAGGCGGGAGCGCCGCGGCGCTCCCGCCTTTCTCGTGCCCCGTGACCGGGCGGCGGCCGGCGTCAGGCCGCCGTCGGCCGGACGTACCACTCGCCGTCGGCCAACCGCTCCTTGCGGAACCCCATCTTCTCCAGGTAGCTGGCGTGCTCCCGCGTCGCGGCCCTGGCGACGTAGCGCCGGTAACCGGCCGCGGCCAGCTCGTCGCTCCGGGCGGCGTAGAAATAGCGCCCGCAGCGGAAGTCACGATACGCGGGGATGACGTAGTCCAGCAGGATCTCCAGCTCGTCGTCCGACCGACCCCTGCAGACGACCAGCCCCACCGGCAGCATGTCCCGCAGGATGAAGACGATGCAGACAGGCGTCTTCCCCGCCAGGGAGAAATCGGGGAAGAAGCGCCTGATGTCCTCGGCATGGAACTCCAGGAACCGCTGCAGGTAGCGGTTGTCCGGGCGGGGGATCTCCAGCAGCTCGAAGTATTCCAGTCGCCGCCCGGGACGCATCTGCACCAGGTATACGACGTTGACGACGGCGATGAAGCCGTTGACCGCCGCCACGGGATAGGCGTGCAGGACCAGCCCGTAGAGGGTGAACAGGACGGCCCCCACCAGGTTCAGCAGCCGCAGCCGGACCACCGACCGCATCGTCAGCGACGCGGCCACCAGCACCGACGCCGCATAACCGAGAATCTCGATCCCGTTCATGACAGCCTCCTCGTCACCCGGCCGCGGCGGACCGGAGGGACCGGTGATGTGGTCCCTCCCTGCCACGTACAGGTGGCGGGGAAGTTAGTCAGCAGAGGGTCACTTGGCTAGGCTGGCCAGGAAAACGCCGGCGGCCACGGCCGAGCCGATGACCCCGGCCACGTTGGGCGCCATCGCGTGCATGATCAGGAAGTTCTGCGGGTCCTCCCGCGCGCCGACCATCTGGCAGACGCGGGCCGAGTCGGGGACGGCCGACACGCCTGCGGCGCCGATGATCGGGTTGATCTTGTCGCGCATGAAGATGTTCATGGCCTTGGCGAACAGGACTCCGGCAGCCGTCGCCACGGCGAACGAGACCGCTCCCAGCATGAAGATCTTGATGGACTGGGGGGTCAGGAAACGGCTGGCGTCGGTCGAGACGCCGACGCACAGCCCCAGCAGGATGGTCACGCTGTCGATCAGGGCGTTGCGGGCCGTCTTGGCCAGCCGCTCGGTCACGCCGCTCTCCTTCAGCAGGTTGCCGAAGAAGAGCATCCCCAGCAGGGTGATCGCGCCCGGCGCGATCAGGGCCGACAGCAGGAACGCCACCACCGGGAAGGCGACCCGCAGCCGCCTGCTGACCGGGCGGGAGGGGCGCATGCGGATCAGCCGTTCCCGGCGCGTCGTCAGCAGCTTGATGATCGGCGGCTGGATGACCGGTACCAGCGCCATGTAGGAGTAGGCGGCGATGGCGATGGGACCCAGGAACTCGGGCGCCAGCTGGGAGGAGAGGAAGATGGCCGTCGGGCCATCGGCGCCGCCGATGATCCCGATCGACGCCGCCTGCTCGATGCTGAACCCCAGCAGCAGGGCCCCGAAGAAGGTGATGAAGATCCCCGCCTGGGCCGCCGCCCCCAGCAGGATCAGCCGCGGATTGGAGAGCATGCAGGAGAAGTCGGTCATCGCCCCGATCCCCAGGAAGATCAGCGGCGGGTACCACCCCTGGCGGACCCCCTGGTAGAGGATCGACAGGACACTCCCCTCCTCGTAGACGCCGATGTTCAGCCCGTGCGCGAACGGGATGTTGCCGACCAGGATCCCGAACCCGATCGGCACCAGCAGCAGCGGCTCGTACTCCTTGGCCACCGCCAGCCAGATGAACAGGCAGCCGACGGCCAGCATGACCAGGTTGCCCCAGGTGAAGTGGCCCAGGGCGCCCACGCGCAGGAAGTCGAAAAGGACGTCCATCAGGCGAACTCCACGAGGGTTTGCTGCTCCCGGACGCTGTCCCCCGCGGCGACGCAGACCCTGGCGATCCGGCCGGCGCGCGGCGCGGCGATGCCGGTGTTCATCTTCATGGCCTCGATGACCAGCAGCTCCTGGCCCTCGGCCACCTCGTCACCGGCCTTGCACTTGACCTCGACGATGGTCCCGGCCAGGGGCGACAGGACGCTGCCCGCCTCGCCGCCTCCCGCCGGCGGCGGGGCGGTGGCCGGTCCGGCAACCGGACGCGGCGGAGCGCCGGCCGGGGCGCGCCCGCCGGCGGCGGAGACGGGCGGGGGGACGGGCGGCAGGGGAGCCGCCGCCGTGAACTCGTCGCGACGGGCGTCGAGCACCTCCACGTCCACCTCGTAGGAGACCCCGTGCACGGTGATCTTCAGCTTCATCGTCCGTTCCTCCGGGAGACGTCGCGCAGCGGCGGTGTGCGCCGCACGCGGCGGGTGATGACGTGGGAACCCTGGACCAGGGAACGTCCCTGCGAGGACCAGGGGCTGCGGGGCGCGTCGGGGGGCAGCAGGCGGCGGATGCTGCGGATCCGGAACCGGCCCACCAGCACCGTGGCGCAGGCGGCGGAGATCAGCACGAGCGTCCTGTCGTCGATCGTCGGGGCGCGGTCGTATCGCGCGGCGTCGCGGGCCTTCTCCTGGTAGCGCCACCGCTCGTCAAGCTGCCGGATCCAACCGATGACCAGCGAGATGACCGCCAGGACGACGAAGACGATGACCAGCCCGACGACGGCCAGGGGCAGCGATTGCCGCAGCGTCTCCTGCATCGGGTCCCCCCTACAGCGGGATGAGGCCGTGCTTCTTCTGGGGACGCAGCTCGCGCTTGGCCCGCAGGAGCTGCAGGGCGGCGGCGATCCAGGCCCTGGTCTCCGACGGCGCGACGACGTCGTCCAGCATGCCGCTGGCCGCCGCCACGTACGGGTTGGCGAACTGCTTCCGGTACTCGGCCACCCTGGCTGCCCGGACCGCCGCCGGGTCTTCGGCCGCCGCCAGCTCCTTGCGGTAGAGGACCTCGACGGCCCCCTCGGCCCCCATGACGGCGATCTCGCCCGTGGGCCAGGCGCAGGTCCGGTCGGCGCCCATCTCCTTGCCGCACATGGCCAGGTAGGCGCCGCCGTAGGCCTTGCGGACGATGACGGTGATCTTGGGTACCGTCGCCGCCCCGTAGGCGAACAGCATCTTGGCACCGTGGCGGATGATCCCGCCGTACTCCTGCTGCAGGCCCGGCAGGAAGCCCGGCACGTCGACCAGGGTCAGCAGCGGGATGTTGAAGGCGTTGCAGAAGCGGATGAAGCGGGCCGCCTTGTCGGACGAGTCGATGTCCAGCACGCCCGCCTTCTGCTGCGGGTTGTTGGCGACCACGCCCACGGTCCCGCCGTCGATCCGCCCGAACCCGACCACGATGTTGGGCGCCCAGTGGGGCTGGATCTCCATGAAGTCCCCGCCGTCGACCAGCAGCCGGATGACCCGGTGCATGTCGTAGGCCTGTCGCGGATCCTCGGGAACGCAGTCGTCCAGCTCGGGGACCGGCCCGATCACGTCCTGGTGCAGCTGCGGGTAGACGGGCGGGTCCTCGGTGTTGTTGCTGGGCAGGAAGGAGAGCAGGCGGCGGGTGATGGCCGCCGCGTCGGCCATGTCCTCGGCCTCGAAGTGGACGACACCCGAGTAGTGGGTGTGGGCGTAGACGCCACCCAGGTCCTCGATGGTCACCTCCTCTCCGGTGACCTGCTTGATGACCTGGGGGCCGGTGATGAACATCTGCCCCTCGCGCCGGATCTGGATGATGAAGTCGGTCAGCGCCGGCGAGTAGGCGGCCCCCCCGGCACACGGTCCGGCGATGATGCTGATCTGGGGGACGACACCGCTGAGCAGGACGTTGCGGTAGAAGATCCCGCCGTAGCCGGCCAGGGCGTCGACCCCCTCCTGGATCCGCGCCCCGCCGCTGTCGTTGATGAAGATGAACGGATCGCCCGTCTTCAGGGCATCGTCCATGATCGCCTGGATCTTGCGGGCCGTCGCCTCCCCCACGGCCCCGCCGGCCACGGTGAAGTCCTGGCTGGCCACGTAGACGGGCCGGCCGTCCACCAGCCCGCTGCCTGTCACCACGCCCTCGCCCGGGAACTCCTTCTCCAGCATCCCGAAGCGGTGGCAACGGTGGCGGATGAAGAGGTGGGTCTCCTGGAAGGTGTCCTCGTCCAGCAGCAGGGCCAGCCGCTCGCGGGCGGTCAGCTTGCCGGCGGCGTGCTGCTTCGCGATCCGCTGCTCACCGCCGCCCAGATAGAGCCGCTCTCGCCGCTGGAGCAGGTCGTCGATCCTGTCGGGTGCCATGGCGCCTCCTGCCTGGGTTGGTGCCCGGGTTCAAGTGGGATATGGGACATGAGACCGCATCTGTCAAACGAATCACAAATATCGTCGGCGTGTTATCAGCTTCTCGTTTTCAACGTCCCCGTGGCGTGAGCTGATCCAGCCCCCCCTGCGGCCGCAGGACTCAGGATCCCGCCAGCGCGGCCACCAGCCGCAGCCCCGCCGCCGACCGCGTCCCGTACCAGAACAGCGCCCACCCCGGCACCGGCACGGCCCTGCTCTCGTCCGCCACCGCTCCCGCCGCCGCCAGCTCGGCGGCGTGCCGCTCCCGGAACCGGTACGGCTCGTCCGGCAGCAGGACCAGCCGCGGCCGTCGCCGCCGCAGTTCCTCCAGGTCCGTCTCCGGGTAACGCGGCCGGTCGGCCAGGACATTGCGCAGGCAGGCGGCGGCCATGACGGCATCGGCGTAGGTGCCGCCGCCCACGGCCCGCCACGGCTCGCGCCAGACCAGGACAGCTGCGGGAACGGGATCGCGGCCGCGCCGGCGATCGGCCAGGTCGGCGCGCACCGCCGCCAGTTCCCGGCGGTACCTCTCCGCCGCCCCGGTCGCGCCCAGCAGCAGGCCCAGGTCCCGCAGCAGGCGGTCGGCGTCGTCCAGGGTCACCGGGTCGGTCACGTAGACGGGCAGGCCTGCCGCCTCCAGGGCGGCCACGTCCTCGGGGCGGTTCTCCTCGCGGGCGGCCAGGACCATGTCCGGGCGCAGGGACAGGATGGCGACCGGATCGGGGTTCTTCGTCCCGCCGCAGGCCGGCACGGCACGGACCGGGGGCGGCTCGACGCAGTAGGCGGTCCGCCCCACCAGCCGCTCCCCCGCCCCCAGGTCGCACACCGAGGCCGTCAGGCTCGGGACCAGGGAGACCACCCGGCGGACCGGCCGCCCGGGCAGTGTCTCGCCGCGGGCATCGACGACCCGGTCCGTCACCCCTTCCCCCCCGCGCAAGCGAACCCGTCGGCCAGGAAGAGCGCCCCCGCCACCACGAGCGGTCCGGCGATGGCCAGGTAGGCCGCCAGGGAGGCGTCCCCGCCGGTCATCGCGACGTACCACGCGGCCAGGGCGAGGAACAGGAAGCCACCCGCCCGCGGCCACCGCCAGGCGACCAGCAGCACAGCCAGGACGATCAGGGCAGGGACCAGGTGGATCACCAGGGCCAGGACGGTCCGGGCGAGACCGTAGTCCTCGGCGAAGACGTCCAGGGCGAACAGGCTCAGCAACAGCACCGACAGGATGCCAATGATCCTGGGCGCCCACCGGAGCACGCTTCTCCTTCGCATCGTCATCCCCCCCCGGCGCAGACGACATCCCCCCGCACGGGAGCGTAGTCCCGGACGGTCCGCGTCTCCGTCCCGGTGCGCAGGCGGAGCCGGTCGAAGCGCATCTCGATTCCCTCGCCGTCCTGGAGCGTCGCCGTGTGCTGGAGGTGGACATGCAGGTGGGGCTGGGACGAGTTGCCCGAGTTGCCGCACTCCCCCACCGTCTGCCCGCGGGCCACGCTGTCACCGGCCGCCACCTGCAGGCTTCCCTGCCGCAGGTGGGCCAGGACGAGGTACTGCTTCTCCCCCAGGCGCAGGATCACGCAGTTGCCCAGGGCCGAGTAGGGGTTCATGGAGCCGGGGGTGTTGTCCGGGACGCCCCGGATGGCCGTCACGACCCGACCGGCCGCCGGGGCGCGCACGGGCCGCCCGAAGGCCAGGTAGTCCTCGTTGCGCGTGCCGTCACCCGTGTGGTCGCGTCCGGCGGCGTCGACGGCCACCAGGTCCAGGGCGAAGCGCTGACAGGGCACGTCGTGGTGCTGGTTCTGCTCCCGTGTCGGACCACCCCAGAGGACACGCCAGCAGCCCGTCACCGGCCAGTCGAGGACGACGGTGTTGCGGGACGGGACGTCCCGATCAGCGGCCGGCGGCGGGACGAACCACAGCCCGGCGATCTTCCCGCCGGCGTCGAGCACGATCTTCAGCCCCAGCTTCCCGCCGGCGAAGGTCACCGGGAAGGTGGCCGACCGGTTGACCGGGTCCAGGACCGGATCGCCGACCTCACGGACGGCACCGTACTGCAGCCAGAGACCGGTCAGGATCCCGGCCGCCTTCTCCTCCCCCAGGGCCGCGGCCATCTGCGCAGCGAAGTCGCGGCGGAAGGCGGCCGCATCGCGGCGGCCGTAGGCGGCCAGCAGCGAGTCGGCCCGCACGCGGGCCAGGTCGGCGTCGAGCTGGGCCACCGCGGGAACCGCCAGCAGCAGCAGGATCGCCAGCAGGCCGAGGTGCACGTGTCTCATCGGTCATCCTCCCAGTCCTGTTGCCCGGCACCTGTGCCGGACATCTCTTCCGTGTCTCCTCAGGCGGTCGCCCCGCCGCGCCACCACCAGTCCACCAGCACCCGCCGCAGGCCGCGCTTGACCGGGTCCAGCGACGAGTACATGACCGGCACGACGACCAGGGTCAGGAACGTGGCCACGGCCAGCCCCCAGATGACGGCCACGCCCATGGGGCCCCACCACTGGCTCGACTCGCCGCCGGTGACCAGGACGTCGCCCCACCGCCCGTGTGCCAGGGCGGCGAAGTCGACCGACAGGCCTGTCGTCAGGGGGATCAGCCCCAGGATCGTCGTGACGGCCGTCAACATGACGGGGCGGAAACGGGTCATGCCGGCCCGGACGATGGCCTCGGTCTTCTCCAGGCCGCGGCGCCGCAGCTGGATGGTGTAGTCCAGCAGGACGATGGCGTTGTTGACGACGATCCCGGCCAGGGAGATCACCCCCACGCCGGTCATGATGATCCCGAACGGCGTGCCGGTCACCAGCAATCCGGCGAACACCCCGATCAGCGACAGCACCACGCTGGACATGATGACCAGCGGCACGGTCACCGAGCTGAACTCGCTGACCAGCACCAGGGAGATCAGCAGCAGCGCCAGCAGGAACGCCCTGGAGAGGAACTCCGACGACTCCTGCTGGTCCTCGTTCTCGCCCGTGTAGTCCAGGGTGTAGCCCTCCGGCAGCGGCAGGTCGGCCAGGCGGCGCCGCACCTCCCGCAGCAGGGCGTTGCCGTTGTACCCCTCGGCGGCCTCGGCGCTGACGGTGACCACGCGCCGCGCGTCGATCCGGTTGATGGCGGCGATCCCGCTGGTGAACCGCACCTTGGCGAAGGCCGACAGCGGGATCTGCCGTCCCTCGTAGAAGACGTTGAGGTTCTCCAGGTCCCGCGCGTCGTCGCGGTCGCTGCGGCGGTAGCGGACCCGGATGTCGTACTCGTCCTCGCCGATGCGGAACTTGGCCGTCTCGGCACCGTGCAGCGCCGTCCGGACCGTCCCGGCGATGTCCCAGGTCCGCAGACCGAACCGCCCCGCCTTGTCGATGTCGGGGACGATCTCCACCTTGGGCAGGCTGCGGTCGAAGTCGTCCTGGATGTCGACCAGGCCGGGGATGTCGCGGATGCGGTCCTCGATGCGGGCGGCCAGCTCGCCCAGGACGTCGAAGTCGTCGCCGGAGATCTCGATGTTGACCGGCGGACCGGTGGGCGGCCCCTCCTCGACCTTGTCGATGACCAGGCGCGCCCCGGTGAAGTCACGCAGCCGCTCGCGGAGCTCGGCCACCGACCGGCGCGACGACCGGCTCCGCCGCTCCCGCTTGACGAACTCCATGGTCACGACGCTCTTGTTGGCCGGCGCCTCGCTGGTACCGGTCAGCCCGCCCCCCAGCGCCGCCCCCACCTGGGCGGTGTAGGCCTTCAGGTCCGGCGTCTGCGCCACGGCCCGCTCCACCTGGCGGGTGTAGCGGTCGCTGACCTCGATGCGCGTGCCCGACGGCGCTTCGATCCCCACGTACGCCACCGTCGGATCGGTGTCCGGGAACAGCTCGATCCCCTTGTTGAACAGGCCGAACAGGACGAGCATCAGCGCCAGCAGCCCGCCCATCCCCGCCAGGGTCGGGAAGCGGTGGGCCAGGGCGCCGCGCAGCAGCGGCTCGTAGAGGCGCAGCCCCGCCTCCATCAGCCGGTCGCCCAGGCGGGGGCGCCGCGGCCGCGGCAGGCGCATGAAGCGCGAGCAGAGCACGGGGTTGAAGACCAGCGCCACCAGCAGCGAGGCCGACAGGGCGATGATCACGGTAATGGGCAGGTACTTCATGAACTCGCCCATGATCCCCGGCCAGAACAGCAGGGGGAAGAAGGCGCAGACGGTCGTCAGCGTCGAGGCGATGACCGCGCCGGCCACCTGCGCCGTCCCGAACCGCGCCGCCTCCTCGGCACCCTTCCCCTGGCCGCGGTGCCGGAAGATGTTCTCGACGATGACGATGGCGTTGTCCACCAGCATCCCCAGCGCCAGGATCAGGGAGAACAGCACGACCATGTTCAGCGTGATCCCCAGCAGCCGCAGGACGATGAAGCTGATCAGCATCGAGAAGGGAATGGCGACACCGACGAACAGGGCGTTGGTCAGCCCCAGGAACAGCAGCAGGACGGCCACGACCAGGATCAGTCCGCTGATGATGTTGTTCTCCAGCTCGGCGACCATGGTGCGGATGTCCTCGGACCGGTCGCCGATGATGCTGACCTGGGTGCCTGGCGGCAGCCGCGGCTCCTGCTCGGCCAGGATCCGCTTGATGGCGTCGGTGATCTCGATGATGTTCTCGCCGCTGCGCTTGCTGACCGACAGGACCACCGCCGGCAGGCCGTTGACCCGGGCGATCGTCTCGGGGTCCTTGCGCCCGAAGGTGACCGTGGCCAGGTCGCGGATGTAGACCGGTGTCGGCGCCCCGGGATTGACGACGAAGTCGCCGATCCGCTCGGCGACCGCCACCTCCCCCGGCACGCTGACCTGGTAGTCGTAAGTCCCCAGCGACATCTTGCCGCCGGGAATGGTGATGTTCTGCAGGGCGATGGCGTCCTGGACGTCCTGCAACGACAGGCCGTACAGCTCCAGCTTGTCGGGATCGACGTCGACGCGAACCTCCTGCTCGATCCCGCCGCGCAATTCCACCTTCAGGACGCCCGGCACCTGTTCCAGCAGCTCCTGCAGCTCCTCGCCCACGTCCTTCAGGCGTTCCTCGCCGTAGCCGGCCGCCAGGTTGATCTGGATGATGGGCCAGTCGTCGGAGCTGATCTCGTGGATCATCAGGTCCTCGCGCGGCTTCTCCGGCAGGTCCGGCTTGGCCAGCTCGACGCGGTCGCGCACGCGCTGCAGGGCATCACCCATGTCGACGTCGGGTGTGAACTCCAGGACGATCGTCGAGACGCCCTCCACCGAGGTGCTGGTCATCTCCTTCAGGTCGGGCAGGCCCTTGAGCTGCCGCTCCAGCTTGCGGGTCACCAGGTGCTCCACGTCCTCGGGGCTGGCGCCGGAGTACGGCGTGACGACCATGACGTAGGGGATCTTCACGTCGGGGCTCGACTCGCGCGGCAGGCCAAGGTACGAGTCCAAGCCCACCAGGACGATGACGACCATGAAGGCGAAGACCATCGGGTAGCGGGCGATGGCGCCGGCGGTCAGCTTCATCGGGCGGCCTCCCCGCTGTCGGTCGCCGCGGGCGCGAGCGAGCCGTCGGGCCGCGCCGCCGTCTCGGTCACGCTCACCAGCGCCCCCTCGACCAGGTCGCGCTGGCCGCGCACGACCAGCCGCTCGCCCGGCCGCAGGCCCTCGCGGACCATGACCAGCAGTCCCTGGCCCGGTCCCAGGACGACGTCCCGCAGGCGGGCCCGGTCCCCCTCGACGACGTAGACCTCGGTCCCGGCCGGGGTCGTGATGACCGCGTCGCGCGGGATGGCCAGCACGCCGTGGTGGACCCGCTTTGCCAGGCGGACCCTGGCGACGACGCCGGGGCGCAGGACGTGGCCGGTGTCGGGAACGACGACCTCGACGGCGAACTTCCCGTCGACGGGATCGCCCTCCGGGGCCACGAACGCCACCGTGCCGGCGGACCGGGTCCCGTCGTCCAGGACGATCTCGGCCGCCGCGCCCGCGCGGATCCACGGCACCTCCCGCTCGGTGACGCCGCCGACGACCTTCAGGGTGTCCAGGGCGACGACCCGCGCGACCCGCGCCCCGGGCAGGACCAGCTGGCCCGGCTCGACGTCGCGTGCGGCGACGATCCCAGCGAACGGCGCCGTCACCCGCATGTGGTCCAGCCGCACCTCGGCCGCGCGGACCGCGGCGGCGGCCTGGTCGCGGGCCGATTCGGCGGCCAGCTTCTCCCGCTCGCTCACCTTGCCGGCGGCGAACAGGCGGGCGGTGCGGTCGGCGTCGAACGCCCGCAGCCGCAGCTCGGCCCGGGCGCGCTCCAGCTCGGCGGCGGCCAGGCGGTCGTCCAGCCGGACGACGATCTCGCCCGCGGCGACCGTCTCGCCCTTGTCGCGCGGGATGGCGACGACGGTCCCGCCCTCCTCGGCGCCCAGGTCGGTGCCGCGGACCGGGCGCAGGACACCGCTGAACTCGAGGGCCTCGGTGAAGTCCACCGGCGCGAGGACCAGGATCCGGACGTTGCGCGGCACCTCGGGCTCCGGACCGGCGCCGTCGCGGCGACAGCCGCCGGCGGCCAGCAGCAGGACGGCGAGCGACAGCAGCGCCGCGGCGGTCGCCCGGCGCCGGACGGGACGGCGGTTCCTCTCGGTGACGCGATCCATCACGATGCTCCTTTCACCAGCCCGGGCACGGCGGCCAGCGGGACCAGGGGCGAGACGCCGATCGCCCGCTTGAGGGCGGCGGTCAGGGTCAGCACGTCGTGCCGCGCCCGGATCAGGTTGCTGCGCGCCTGGGCGCGGCCGGTCTCCGACTGCAGGACGGTCAGGTAGTCGGTCTTGCCCAGCTTCAGCCGCAGCCGGTTGGCCTCCAGCAGGCGGCGGCTCCGCTCCAGGTTCAGCCGGGCGGCCCGCAGGTTCTGCCGGGCCGTCGCCAGCTCGTCCAGCAGGTTCATCACCTCCACCCGCGCCTGGCGGCGCAGGCCGGCCGATGCCACCTCGTTGCGCCGGATCGAGGCCTCCGTCTCGCGCACGTTGCCGCGGGTCAGCAGCCCGTCGAACAGAGGCACGTTCAGCGCCACGGTGGCCCGCCAGAAGTCGTGGCCGGTGTCGTCGAGCGTGTCCAGGGTGCGGCCGACCAGCCCGTACGAGCCGTCCACGCTCAGGTAGGGTCGCATCTCCGACTTCTGGACCCGCCGGTTCTGGCGCAGCATCGCTCCCAGCAGGTCCACCGCGCGCAGGTCGGGCCGCTCCATGGCCAGCGCCAGGGCCCGCTCGCGGTCCACCGGATCCCATTCCACGCTCGTGTCGGCCACCACGGCCACCGGTCCGTCCGGCGGCAGCCCCATGACGGCGTTCAGCCGCGCCCCGGCCTGCCGCAGCCCGGCCCGCGCCCGGTTGACCTCCGGCACGAGGTTGGCCACCGCCACGGCCGCCTGCAGGGTATCCAGGTCGCTGGCCAGTCCCAGCTCGAAGCGCAGCCGGAGGATGGAGAGCAGTTCCTGCTGGTCGGCGAGCCGGGCCCGGGCGGCGTCGAGCTGCTCGGCCGCCAGCACGACGTCGTGGTAGGCGACGACGGTCTGCTCGACGGTCCGGTGCTCCAGGTCCCGGATCAGCAGCTCCTGGCGCCGGATGCTCTGCCCTGCGGCCCCCACCGCGCCCAGCACCTTCACGGGGTTGAGGATCCAGTGGAGGTTCAGGCTCGTCCGCCAGAAGGTCTGGGCGGGAATGTCCTGCGGGTCGGGCAGGAAGTCGAACCCCCCGAACAGGCTGTCGATCAGGGCGTTGCCCGTCGTCCCGCCACCGCCGGAGAAGGTGGAGTCGAGGGCGAAGGTGGGATCGCGGCCGCGGTTCCACTCGGCCGTGGCGTCGATGGTCGGCAGGCCGGTCGACAGCGCCTGGAGCTTCTTGCCCGACAGCTCGCGCAACTTCAGCCGCTCGGCCCGCAGGGCGTCGTTGCCGTCCAGGGCCAGCCGGACGCAGGCTGCCAGGTCCAGGACCTCGCCACCGCCGGGCCGGGCCACGACGACCGCCCCGCCGACGAGCGCGGAGTCACCGGGCGCGCCCGCCGGCCGCGCGGCGACCGCCGGCGGTCCGGCAGCCCCCGCCGCAACGGCGGCGAGGAGGCAACAGGTCGTCACCAGGATGCGATGGGACATCGTTCAGCTCTCCCGCGCACGGAGTCCGTTGATGATGAAGGCCCGCGCCTCGGCGGCCAGGACCGGGTCGTCCCCGGCCCCCCGCTCGCCGTAGCACCCGGGCAGGATGTAGTACAGACTGTCCAGCAGGGCGTCGACGATCCAGGCCGCCGCCCCGGGATCGACCGGCCGGAACTCGCCGCCGGCGACGCCGTCGGCGATGATCCGGGTCAGCGTGTCGAGCAGGGGCCGGAACTCCTTCTCCATGGAACAGCCGACGAAACGCTGGTGAACCTCCGGGTCGTCCAGGCTCAGCCTGAAGACGGGGTGGCGCCGGCCCGCCTCGACGTAGGCGTCGAGGTACGACTCCATCCTCGCCACCGCGCCCATTCCCTCCGGCAGCGACGCCTCCCAGGCCGCCACCTCCTCGGTCGCCAGATGGACGATCAGCTGGACGAACAGGTCGGCCTTGTCGTCGAACAGCTCGTAGAAGGTCCGCTTGGAGGCGCCGGCCTCGCGGCAGATCGCCTCGACGGTCGTCTTGCGGAAGCCGAACCGCTCGAACAGCGGCTCGGCGGCCCGGAAGAACTGCAACTTCTTGTCACCAAGTGCATGCTCGGCCATCGCCCTCGACCTTCCCGTTGAGACGATAAAACGATTACGTTTTAATCGTTTCCTTGTTGCAGGGAAAATAGCGGTCGCGGACCGGGCGGCAAGCGGCAAGGGCGGCGGTGCTCCCGCAAGAAACCGTTGACACCGATCTTTCAGGGCTATCTTTGTTCTCTGTCCATCGACGAAAGGATCTCCGATGACTTCGACCACGAAGCACGTCCTGGTCACCGGCGGGGCCGGTTTCCTGGGCATCAACATGATCCGCTACCTGCTGGAGCGGGGCTGGACCTGCACCTCGCTGGACATCGCGGAGTTCGACTACCCGGAGCGCGACGATCCCCGCGTGCGGATCGTCACCGGCGACATCCGGGACCGGTCCGCCGTCGACCGCGCCGTCGAGGGCGCCGACCTGGTCGTCCACTGCGCCGCGGCCCTGCCCCTGTACAAGCCTCGCGACATCTACACGACCGACATCGACGGAACGCGCAACGTGCTGCAGTCGGCCCTGGACCACGGCGTCGAGCGCGTCGTCCACGTCTCCTCGACGGCCGTCTACGGCATCCCCGACCACCATCCCCTCCACGAGGACGACCCCCTGGACGGGGTCGGTCCCTACGGCGAGTGCAAGGTCAAGGCCGAGGAGATCTGCGCCGGGTTCCGCGAGAAGGGACTGGTGGTGCCGATCGTCCGGCCCAAGTCGTTCATCGGGCCGGAGCGGCTGGGGGTGTTCGCCCTGTTCTACGACTGGGCCCGCACCGGCCACGGCTTCCCGATGATCGGCAGCGGCCGCAACCGCTACCAGCTGGCGGACGTGGAGGACATCTGCCAGGGGATCTGGCTCTGCCTGACCGGCCCGGCCGACAAGGTGAACGACGTCTTCAACCTGGGGGCCCGCGAGTTCACGACCATGCGGGAGGACTGGCAGGCCGTCCTGGACGAGGCGGGGTTCGGCAAGAAGATCGTCCCGCTGCCCGCCTGGCCCGCCATCCAGACCCTGCGCCTGCTGGAGAAGCTCCACCTCTCGCCCCTCTACAAGTGGGTCTACGAGACCGCCTGCGAGGACTCGTTCGTGTCCATCGAGAAGGCGGAGCGCGTGCTGGGATTCGACCCCAGGTACTCGAACAAGGAGGCCCTGGTCCGCAACTTCCGCTGGTACCTGGAGCACCTGGACGAGTTCAGCGGCCGCAGCGGCGTCTCCCACCGTGTCCCCTGGAAGCAGGGGATCCTGAAGGTGGCCAAGCTCTTCTTCTAGCACGGGCGTGTCGAGGTCCCGGGAGAGAGCCCCCGTTTCCGGCTCATGCGCAAGCGAAATCGCCGGTAACGGTGGGCTCTCTCCCGGGGCCGGCACCGGCGTGCGTCGATCTCGCCTGGCCACCCTCGGGATGCCCTGCTAGCGGTCCATCACGACGAGCAGGATTGCCACCATCAGCAGGACGGTGGCAAAGACGCGGCGGACGGCGCGGGGGTCCAGGCGTGCCGCCATGACGTGGGAACCCAGCAGGCTGCCCAGGTAGACGGCCAGCGCACAGCCGCCCCAGAGGATCCAGTCGGGCCGGGCCGACAGGCCCAGGTGGGCCACCAGGCTGGAGGCGGCCGAGCAGGTGATCGCGACGGTCGAGGTGGCTGCGGCGACCCGGGGATCCAGACCCGCCATGAAGAGCAGCGGCACGACGAACGACCCGCCGCCGCGACCCAGCAGACCAGCAACCAGTCCCAGCGCACTCCCCCCGCCCAGGCCCAGCAGGATGCGGCCCTGCCTCCCCGGGACGCGCGCCGGTCGCCAACCGGCCCCCACCATGATCGCCGAGGCGGCTGTCAGCCCGGCGAACATGAGGATGAGCAATCGCGTCGGAACGGTCGTGTTCACGTGCGCCCCCACGGGAGCCGCCGCCAGCATCGCCACGCCGAACAGCATCCCCACGCGCCAGTCGACCAGCCGGCGTCGCGCGTAGGTGACCAGCGCCGTCGTGCTGTTGACGATGTTCAGCAGCAGACCCAGGGGGATCGCCTCGGTCTTGAAGTCCAGCCCGGCCCAGTAGAGCAGGGGGATGAAGATCTGCGAGCCGCCCATGCCCAGCATGGAGAAGACGAAGGCGATACCGAAGAAGACGACAGGCAACAGGGCGTGGGGCACGGCGGTTCCTTCCGGTGGAGGCGTTGCACCAGCCACGATGGGGAACCGACTCACGCCTGTCCAGATCCCGTCCTCCCGACCGTCACGCCCGATCCCTGCCGTCACCCCCACCGTCCAGGAGGTCCGCCAGCTCGCGCCGGAAACGGTCCACGTGGCTGCCGGCCCAGTAGATCTTCCCGCACCCGGCGCAGCGGCGGAACTCCTCCTGCTCCCGCCGCACCCGCGGCGGTACCAGGTCCAGGACGGCATCGCGGGGAACCGGCTCCACTGCGCCGTTGCAGAGGGGACAACGGGTCAACGGCCGCAGCCTGCCCGCCAGGTCGAGGCGTCGGACGACCTCGGACAGCTGGTCACGGACCCGCTCGCCGCGAACCAGGCAGCCGCGCTCGATCCGGTTGCGCTTCAGCAGACCCCGGTCGCGGGTCAGGACGATCCGCCGCTCCCGCTGCGCCAGCCCGGCGATCTCCGCGTCTTCCAGGTCGTTCCGCCACACGGTGTCGAGGCCCAGCATCCGCAGTCGTCGGGCCAGCTTGCCCAGGTGGACGTCGCAGACGAAGCGGACCTCGCGCAGCGGGCGGCGCCGTACCCGCAGCAGGGGAGTGACGTCGAACCGCTCGAAGACGGGGTAGACGGCCACCCGTTCGCCGCCGGACAGCCGGTGATCGAATCCCACCGAACGGCCGTCGACCAGGATCAGCTCCACCTCGGTGTGGGGGACCCCCAGCGCCTCGATGGCGTCCTTGACCGCGGGAGTGCCGGAGAAGCGGTAGGTGACCGGTCGCTGGCGCCAGCCCGGCGGCAGCAGGTCGTTCAGCTCGGCGTAGAGACGGACGACGGCGCTGCGGGGACCGGCACCGGCCGTCCGCTGCCCGCTCAGTAGAGGTCCAGCTCGACGAGCCGACACTCCAGTCCTCCGTTCCACAGCGGGATCCGCCGCCGCGGGCGCAGCCCCAGGTGGCCGACCAGCTTCGTGTCGCCGCACAGGATCCAGGCCGTCGCGCCGCGGCAGTTCCGCTTCAGGGTGTCGCCCAGGTCACGGTAGAGCTGCTCCACCTGCTCCCGCTCGCCCAGCCGGACGCCGTAGGGCGGGTTGCAGACGATCGTCGTGCCGGACGCGACCTGCAGCCGCCGGACATCGGCCCTCTCGACGCGGATCCGCGGTCCGCCCGGCAGGGCGGCCAGGTTCTCCCGGGCCGCCGCGACGGCCTCGGGATCGCTGTCGGCGCCGCGCAGCAGTTCCGGCGGCAGGGGGCGGGCCGCCTCCCTCGCGGCGGCGACCGCCTCGTCCCACGCCCGTCGGGGGAATCCCGGGTAGCGCAGCAGGGGCGCACGGTCCGCCAGGCGCTGGAGCTGCGGTGCGATCCGCGCTCCCGCCAGCCACGCCTCGGCCAGCAGGGTTCCCGAGCCGCACATGGGATCGACCAGCGGCGTCGCTCCGTCCCAGCCGCTGAGGCGGACGATGGCGGCGGCCACCGTCTCCTGCAGCGGCGCCTCGACGGTCTGCAGCCGATACCCCCGCCGGTGCAGGGACCTGCCGCCCAGGTCCAGGGCCAGGTGGGCGTGGTCGCGCCGCAGGTGGAGGTTCAGCAGCAGGTCCGGCGAGCGGCGGTCGACGCCGGGCCGACGACCGGTCCGGTCCCGGAAGCGGTCCACGATGGCGTCCTTGACCCGCTGCGCCACGAACTGCGAATGGCGCAGCCTGCTGAACGAGACGTTGGCCACGACGGCCAGGGTCTCGTCCGGCGTCATCAGCTCCTCCCACGGCAGATCGCGCAGGCGGTTGTAGAGGTAGCGGTCGCTGTGGCAGGCGAACGAGGCAAGTGGTGCCAGGACACGGGTCGCCAGCCGCGTCCACAGGACGATCCGCGCCAGGGCGGCGTGGTCGGCGCGGAAGGCGACGCCGCGCACCGCCGGGCGGACCTCCGTGGCTCCCAGGCCGGTCAGCTCGTCGGCCAGCAGCCGCTCCAGCCCCCGCCCGCAGGCGGCGAAGCATGGCTGCTCGTGCAGGTCGGCCCACATGCGTTCGTCCTTCCTCGGCCAGATGCTTCCCCGCGTTGAAAGATAGCACAACCGTCCGGGTGGTGGCGGCAAGTCAATGGAAAGAAGAGGACCCGGGCCGCACACCCCGGGTCCGCGTCCACTGGCAAAGCCGTGTACCGTCCCCCCGGTTTCTGTACAACTAGGCAGCTTGTTCTGCCTGCCTCTCTCGCGCCTCCGCCGGTGTCAGCCAGTTCAGCGCCTCGTGCGGCCGCTGCGTGTTGTATTTCTCGATCCAGCGGCCGATCTCCCTTTCCGCTTCCGCCAGGTCACGGAAGTTGTGCAGCCATACGCACTCCTGCTTGAGGGTGCGGAACAACCGCTCGATCATCCCGTTCTGCTCCGGCGTGTACGGCGTGGTGAACTCCTGTCGCAGGCCATAGTCCCGGACCGTCGCCCGGTAGCTGCGTGACCGGAACACCAGCCCGTTGTCACTGCGCAGCACCAGGTCCTTCGGGGCTTGGGGCCCGGGGCCGAACCGCCGGATCAGGGCGTCCTCCAGGGCCGCCTCGGCC
>CAYTEO010000040.1:0-23272 GCA_964436825.1 uncultured Fibrobacteraceae bacterium
TCTACGACATACTTCTGTTAGCTTCTCTATCTGCTCCTGTCAATCTTATGGATCTCGTGTTGTGCGTTGTTTTCTACCTGCTGTCTTTTTTTTTTTTTCACGCAGACGACTGCATACGAGATTTCTGCCTGTCTCGTGGGCTCGGAGATGTTTATACCAGACAGTCCCCAGCCCCTCCCGGCGGGCGGCGGCCAGGACGGGCGCGAAGTCGGCCACCGGCAGGGCGGTCTCGTCGCCGCCGATCCCGTAGCCGACGACCCCCAGCCGCGGGCCGGCGGCGACGGCGGCCTCCAGGTCCCGCCAGGCGGCGTCGACGCCCCATTGCCGGACACTGTCCGGCAGCCACGACAGCGTCACGCCGTGGCGCTGGGCCACCTCGGCGGCCGCCTCGGCGAGGGCCTCCTGGAACGGCAGGGGGGCACGACCGGTCCGTTGCAGGATGCCGTACCCCACGGTGACCTCGGCATGGACGATCCCCTCCCCGGCCAGGGAGTTGCCCAGCTGCAGGGCCGCGGCATGATAATCGCTGGGAGTGCGCAGGACGGACGTCACCGCCTTGTAGAGCTCCAGGAAGTCGCCGAAGTCCCTGCAGCGCCGATAGGATCGGCCGCCGGCGTCCAGGCAGGCCGCCGGCACGTCGGGCCGGCCGTGGCGATCGGCCAGCTCACACAGCAGGGCGGGGGGCACGGAACCCTCCAGGTGGACATGGAGTTCGACGAGCGGTCGCATCTGCCTCCCTCGACGCGCGGGCTGATGGTCCCGGCCAGAATAGGACTTGCTTCCCGGGGCTGCCAGGGGGCATCTTGTTGCGGATGAAAGCAGCAGGGCAACAGGATCCAGGACGCAGGTCCCGGGAGCGCACCTCCCTGGTCGGTCTCATCCTGCTGGTGGCTCTCGTCGTGGGGATCGCCCTGGTCCCCCGCTGGCGACAGCGCGGCCGGGCGGAGGCGACCGGTACCGTCGCGGCGGCCGTTCCCGGTCTACCCCCAGACCACGCCGCGTCCCTGGACAGTACCTGGGACGACGCCCCCGCTCCACCCTCTCCCACCATCGCGCCGGCGGACGGGACGGCCCCCTCGCTCCCGCCCCTGCCCGCGGGTGCGCAGGAGCAGGAGCTGGTCATCAGTCGCGGGCAGACCCTCTACGACGCCCTGCGCGCCAGGGGCGTCCCTCATGCCCAGATCATGGCGCTGGTCAAGGCCTGCCGTCCCTACCGCAACCTGACACGCGTGCACCGCGGTGACCGCTTCCGGACGGTCGTGCTGTCCGACGGCACCCTCTGGCGGCTGCGTTTCGATCTGACGGACGACGAGTCCTACATCGCCCTGCAGCACCGGGACGAGGGCGGCTACACCGTCTACGAGCTGACCTACCCCGTCCAGCGCAACGTCGTCGGCGTGGGCGGCCGCGTGGGCCGCTCGCTCTACGAGAGCCTCCGCAACCACGGTGCCCCGACGGTCCTGGCCACGAAGCTCAACGACATCCTGGGCTGGGACATCGACTTCCGTCGCGACAGCCGTCCCGACGACACCTACCGCATCCTCTACGAGGAGATCCGCCGGGACGGGCGGATCATCCGGACCGGCTCGGTCCTCGCCGCCGAGTACGTCAACCGGGGCAAGGTCCACCGCGCCTACCGTTACACGACCCGCGACGGGGACACCGGGTACTACGATCCCGACGGCCACAGCCTGGCCAAGCAGCTCATGCGGGCGCCGCTGGAGTACTCGCGGATCTCCAGTTCCTTCTCCCTGCGCCGCTTCCACCCCGTCCTGAAGAAGTGGGCCCCCCACTACGGCGTCGACTACGCCGCGCCGGTGGGGACGCCCGTCTGGGCTGCCGGCGACGGCGTCGTCGTCGAGGCCCGCTACAGCAAGACCAACGGCCGCTACATCAAGATCCGGCACACGAACCGCAGCTACGAGAGCTACTACCTCCACCTCTCGCGGTACGCCAGGGGGATCCGCAGGGGGGTCCGGGTCCGCCAGGGGCAGGTCATCGGTTACGTCGGTGCCACGGGCCTGGCCACCGGTCCCCACCTCGACTTCCGGGTGCGCAAGGACGGTCGCTGGGTCGATCCGCGCCGGCTCGACCTGCCCGCCGGTGAACCGGTCCCGGCGGCCGAGCGGAACCGTTTCCTGGCGATGATCGCCCCCTACGCCTACGCCCTGGCGTCGCTGCCCGACGACTGTTCCCCCGTCGTCCTGCGCGATGGTCCCTCCCCGCTGCGGCCACCGGCCCGGACCGACGCACCCGCCGCTTCCACGCCCGTGGTCCTGATCGCTGCCTGTCTGACCCGCTGACGTCCCGGCCGGATCCCACCGGCCCGACGACGCGACGGACCGGGTCCGTGCGCGACGGGTCAGTGCCGCAACCAGGACGAGGCGAAGATGGCGGTCAGCGTCGTCAGCAGGGAGCGGTCGATCCCGCAGCGCCGGCGCAGGGCCGGCGACCAGGCGGCGGGCCGCGGCGGCAGGCCCTCGCCGCCGACCAGCAGGACCTCTCGCGCCGGCGCACCGGGAAGGCTGCGCCAGATGGTGATCCGGAACAGCGGCGACCAGTCGCGGGGTGCCTCCCCGGGCGGGGAGACGTCGCGGATGGCGAGCCGCTCCATGTGGAGGGCCAGGTCGTGGACCGTCTCCCCGGGGGTCGGGTGACCGCCGCCGTCGGGCGCGCCGGGCACCTCCCACCCCCCGTCGCGGCGCACCGCCCGGAAGCTGTCCCGCCCCACCCAGACGCAACGGAGGGAATCGGCGCGGACCACGCTCCAGGTGACGACCGAGGTCGCCAGCATGTCGATCAGGGGTCGGGCGACCAGGCGCGACAGGGCGCCGATGACATGGACCGCGTCGGCGCTCCCGTCCCGCCAGGCGTCGGCCCTGCCGGCGACCGTCGGCGGGCAGAGATCCAGGCGGTGCCGCTGGGAGCCGTAGCGGTCGGCGACGCGGACGACGGCGAGGGTCTCCGCCGCCGCCCCCGCCGGGACCAGTTCCTTGACCCTGGCCGTCGCCAGTTCCACCAGCAGCTCGTCGACGGCGTCGCCGGCCGCCAGCCACCAGGTGCCGTCGGTGCCGGTCAGGCGGCGGTCGTCGTACCAGCGCTGGTGGCGGCGGTACCAGTCGGGGACCCGCGCCGCGGCATCCCCGCGCACCCGGTACCACCAGCGACCGTCGCGCTGGACGAACAGGTCCCATGCCGCGCGTCCGGGCGGGCGGATGGCCAGGGTCTCCACCGCCTGCCACGCGAACCCGGGCCACAGCTCGCGGGCCCGGACCCGGTCGGGCAGCGCGCCGACCAGCCCCACCAGGTCCCCCGGCAACGCCAGGACGGCGGGCACGCCGTCACGCAGGCCGTAGACCCGGCCGGTGGCCTGGTTCTGCTGGCCGAGCCTGAGGCGCCAGCGCCGGCCCGCCAGGTCGACGAGCTCGAGGCGCGGCGAGAAGGGGCGGAAGCCGAAGACGACCGTGTCGGCCAGCGCGTCGGGAATGATCTCGGCGGTCAGGCCGGTCAGCTCCGCGAGCAGGTCGGCCGTCTCGCGCGGATCGACGACGTCGTCGACGTCGCCGGACAGGGACCAGCGCGCGCCGGCGCGCCGCAGGACGACGGACCGCTCCGGGGTCTGCCACCGCAGCTCGCGGACCGAGTCGACAGCGACGGGGAACAACCGGACCTGTCGCTGCGCGGCAGGCGGCCCGCCCCGGCCGCGATAGAGCCACAGCGCCGCGGCGGCGATGGCCAGCAGCAGGAAGAGGGAGCTGCGGGGCAGGAAGGCGAGACGACCGTTCACGGTTCCTCCCTCACGCGACGCGGCGCCGGCGGACGACGACCAGCACGGAGAGGACCGTCATCGCCAGCGGCCAGCCGGCCACCCCGCCCCAGGCCAGCCAGCGCTTCCAGGTCGTCGTCAGGACGACGGGCTGGCTGAGGGTCTCCCGGGCGCGCACGGCGACGAGGGTCTCCTCCCTGGCCAGCCAGCCGACGATGTTCAGCAGCAGGTCCCTGTCGCCGTAGAGGTTGATGTAGGCATTGCTGGCGAAATCGGCGTCGCCGACGACGACCAGCCGGGCCGTGCGTTCGCGGCGGAAGACCGAGGGCGCCAGGCCGCCGGCGTCGGCGCCGACGGCCAGGTCCCCGCCGGACGTGACCGACGTGTCGGCGGTGGCGCGGCGGCGGAAGCGGTCGAGGTCGATCTCCACCGCGACGGCCACCGGGAAGGGCCCCGGCTCGTCCACCCCCTCGTCGAAGCGGGGCTGCCGCCGGCGGACCGAGTCCAGGTCGTGCTCCGACCAGCTGCGCTCGCCGCTGGCCACCAGCGTCCTGGCGGTCAGGCCCGCGACCTGCCCGTGGCGGGGACGCAGGGACTGGGCGTAGGGATAGAAGGTGAACATCCCGCCCAGGGAACGCGTGATCTCGTGGGGACCGTACTCCAGGACGGCCAGGACCTGGCGGTCCATGCCGAACTGCCGCGCGGCCCCGTCGGCCGAGACGAGGAAATCCTCGCCCACGACGACGTTGTAGCTCGCCAGCCAGTCCGCCAGCCCGGCGGGGGTCCCAGGATCGACCAGCGCCAGGACACTGCCGCCCCGGGCGACGTAGGCCGTCAGGGCCCTCAGCTCCGCGGGGGACGGGTCGCGGGTCGGCGAGGCGAGGACGACGGCGGCGGCGTCGCCGGGGACCTCGGCGCGTTCCGCCAGCAGCAGCGGCCGGACGATGTACCCCTGGCGCCGCAGGGCCGCGTCGCAGGCCGCGAATCCCGGCCGGTCCCGGGAAGCGATGTCCCGCTCGCCGTGGCCGCTCAGGAAGTAGACGACCGGCTGCTCCCCGGAGACGACCCGGAAGACCGCGTTGATCAGCGCTCCCTCGTCGGGGTCCAGCAGCTCGCGCCGCCGGTCGCCGGCCTGGACGACGACCGTGCGGGCCACGGTCACGCCCAGGTCCTTGACCAGGGCGGGATGGCGATCCGGGTCGACGATCCGGTAACTGATGCGCCGGCTGCGGTCCCGCAGCGACGCCAGCAGGTCCTCGGCCGCCTTGCGGCGGGGATCGAGCCGCTGGTAGAAGGCCGTGAGCGTCACGTCCCGGTCGAGGGCGTCCAGGACCTGGCAGGTCTGGGGCGCCAGGCTGAAGCGCCGGTTGCTGGTCAGGTCCGTGCGGACCGGCGCCCGTTCGGCGATGGCGGTCAGCATGGCCAGCAGGACCAGCATCAGCAGCGGCGGGGTCCAGCGGGCCACGGCCCGGCCGCCGGCCAGGCGCCGCCCGGCCACCGCCGCGCTGGTCCCCAGCAGCCCGACGGCGGTCCAGCCGAGGAAGAAGACCAGGTCCCGGCTGTCGACCACCCCCCGGGAGAGACGCAGGAAGTGGGCCGGCAACGAGAGGTGCCCGCCGAGGGAGGCCAGCGGCCCCGGCAGGTGCGGCAGGAGGTTGTCGACCATCATCAGCAGGGTCAGGAAGCCGAACGCCAGCACGTAGGCCACCAGCTGGTACGTGACCAGGGCGGAGAAGAACAGGCCCCACGCAGCGGCCAGCGCCGCCGCCAGCACCAGTGCCAGCATGGCCGCCGCCAGCGGCCCCGGCTCCGGTCCCCCCAGCAGGACGATCACCACACCGTGGACCGCCGTCGCCGCCAGCAGGACCCCGGCCACGGCCAGGGCCCCCAGGTACTTCCCCCCCACCCAGACATGGTCCGGGACGGGATAGGACATCAGCAGGTCGGCCCGCCCGCTGCGGTACTCCTCGGCGAACAGCCGCATCGTCACCGCCGGCATCAGCAGGGTCAGGAGCAGCAGGATGTTGGAGACCAGGGGACGGACCACGCCGTCGGTCAGGTTGAGGGCCGCCCCCACGGTCCTGCCGGACTCTAGAGCCGACAGGGAGAGGGAGCTGTAGTCCAGCAGGATGTTGTCGAAGGCCACACCGACCAGCAGCAGGAAACCGCCCACCAGGACCGGCGCCATGGGGGCGTGGAAGAACCCGCCGATCTCGCGGCGGACGATGGCGGCCAGGGCACGGCCCGTCCTCATGGCGCCTCCTCTCCGCCGCCTGCCGGCCCGCCGGTCAGGCGCAGGAAGGCAGCCTCGAGATCGTCTCCCAGTTCCGCCTGCGTCCCCGCCCCCACCAGCCGGCCGCGGTGGAGGATCAGGACCCGCTGGCAGACGCGGGCGATCTCGCCCAGGATGTGGCTGCTGACAAGAACGGTCCGCTCCCCGCGCAGGCCCCGGATCAGCTCCCGGAAGGCGATGATCTGGTGCGGATCCAGCCCGGCCGACGGTTCGTCCAGGATCAGCAGGTCCGGATCACCCACCATGGCCTGGGCCAGGCCCACCCGCTGGCGGAATCCCTTGGAGAGATGTCCGCAGACCCGGTGCCTGACCTCCTCCAGGCCGACCCGCGCGACGATCCCGTCCAGGTGGGAGCGCTGCCGCCGCGGCGGGACCTCCTTGAGGTCGGCCACGAAGCGGAGCAGCTCGTCGACCGTGGCGTCGGGGTAGAGGGGCACGCGCTCGGGCATGAACCCGAGACGGCGACGGGCGGCCAGGGGGTCGAGGGCCACGTCGTGCCCGGCGATCTCGACCGTGCCGGCGCTGGGCGGCAGCGTGCCGGTCAGGATCCGCATCGTCGTCGTCTTGCCGGCGCCGTTGGGGCCGATCAGGCCGACGATCTCCCCCGCCGGCACCTCGAACGAGACGTCGCGCAGCGCCACGTGCGGGCCGAACCGGCGGGTCAGCCCCCGGACGCGGATCATCGTTCCCGGCCGGTCAGTCACGGACCCAGCGCAACAACGTCGCTCCCCAGGTGAACCCGGCGCCGAAGCTGACCAGCACCACCAGGTCTCCCTTCCGGAGACGCCCCTCGTCCCTGGCGACGCGCAGGGCGGACGGGATGCTGGCCGAGGTCGTGTTGCCGAAGCGGTCGATGGTGACGACGACCTGCTCGTCCGACAGTCCGAGACGGCGCTGGGCGGCCTCGATGATGCGGATGTTGGCCTGGTGGGGCACCAGGAGCTTGACCTCCGACGGGTCGACGCCGTTGCGCTCCAGGACCTCCATGGCCACGTCGGCCATGCCCCGGACGGCGAACTTGAAGACCTCGCGCCCCTCCTGGTAGACGTAGTGCATCTTGTTGCGGACGGTCTCCTCGCTGGCGGGATGGAGACTGCCGCCGGCCTTCATGTGCAGATGCCTGCCGCCGACCCCGTCGATGTAGTTGACGCTGTCGATGATCCCGCCCAGGGCGGGGTCGACCGCCTCGACGACGACCGCCCCGGCGCCGTCACCGAACAGGATGCAGGTGTTGCGGTCGGTGTAGTCGATGATCGAGGACATGATCTCGGTCCCGATCACCAGGGCGCGGCGGCTCTGGCCGGTCTGGATCTGCGCGCGGGCGGCCTGCAGGGCGAAGATGAACCCGCTGCAGGCGGCACTGACGTCGAACCCCCACGCACCCTTGATCCCCAGCTTGTCCTGGATGACGCAGGCCGTCGCCGGGAACATCATGTCCGGGGTGACGGTCGGTACGACGATCAGGTCGATGTCGTCCTTCGTCAGGCCGGCGTCGGCGAGGGCCGCCTCGGCGGCGAGGGCGCCGAAGTGTGAGGCGGGCACGCCGGGGTCGGCGATCCGCCGTTCGCGAATCCCGGTCCGTTCGACGATCCACTGGTCGTTGGTCTCGACCATCCGCTCCAGGTCGGCGTTGGTGAGCTTCTTGTCGGGGAAGGCCATCCCCACGCCGGTGATCCCGGCCGTCAGCAGGGTACGCTCCGTCATCGTGTGCTTCCTTTGCGAGGGGCGAATCCGGAGCGACCGCCCCTGTCCCGGGCGGCCGCAGCCCCTCAAAGCAAACCCAATCGACAGGGGATGTCAATGAGGGAGCGCGGGACAGGTCGACACCCCCCGACCGCGGGCCGGGGGGTGTCGTGTCGTCGCTTGCGGCAGGCCGCGAAGGTCACTCGGCGGGCTTCTCGTCGGCCGCGTCGTCGCCCTCGGCGGCCGGCTCCTCGTCGGCGGTCTCCGCGGCGGCCTCGTCGGCGATCTCCTGGTCCGCCGGCGCCGTCTCCTCGGCGGCCGGGGTCTCCTCGGCCGCCGCGGCGGCAGCCTCCTCCGGCTGCTCCTGCTCCGCCTTCTTGCGGGCGCGCTTGCGGGCCTTGGGCTTCTCCTCGCCGCCGACCAGCTCCAGGATCGCCATGTCGGCGTTGTCGCCGTGGCGCGGCTGACCCAGCTTGAGGATCCGCGTGTAACCGCCGGGCCGGTCCTGGTAGCGGGGCCCCAGTTCCTCGAACAGCTTCTTCAGGACGGCGGGGTCGGTCAGCCGCCGCGCCGCCATGCGCCGCGAGTTGAGATCGCCGGCCTTGGCGTAGGTGATCAGCCGCTCGGCGAGGGAACGGGCCTCCTTGGCCTTGGCCGTCGTGGTGCGCACCCGCTCGTACCGGAACAGGTCGGTCACCAGGTTCCGGAACATCATCTTCCGGTGGCTCGCGGTCCGGTTCAGCTTTCTTCCACGCACGTTGTGCCGCATATCAGTCTTCCTTTGCGTCGGCCGTCCGGGGCCGGGTTCTCCAGGGTCGTCTCCGTCGGATCAGGCTTCCACGCCGGCGCGCTCGCGCACCTTCTCGGCGACCTCCTCGGGGAAGGTCATGCCGAACTGCAGGCCCATCCCCTCGAGGATCTCGGCGATCTCGCTCAGGCTCTTGCGCCCGAAGTTGCGGAACTTGAGCATCTCCTGCTCGGTCTTGGTGACCAGGTCGAACAGGGTCTGGATCTTGCCGGCCTTCAGGCAGTTGGCCGACCGGACCGACAGCTCCAGCTCCTCGACGTTGCGGGACAGCAGCTCGACCAGCTGCTCCTGCTCCTCGTCGACCTCGTCCTCCTGGGCGTCGATGGGCGCCTCGTCGAAGTTGATGAAGACCTGGAAGTGGTCCTTGAGGATCTTGCTGGCGAAGGCGACGGCATCCTCCGGCGCGATGCTGCCGTTGGTCTCGATGCCGAGGATCAGCTTGTCGTAGTCGGTCCGCTGCCCGACGCGGGTGTCCTCGACGCGCACGCTGACCCGGCGCACCGGCGAGAAGTTGGCGTCCAGGCGGATGACCCCGATGACCTCGTCGGGGATCTCGTGGACCTCGCGCTCCACGTAGCCGCGGCCGGTGTCGATGTAGACCTTGGCGCGGAAGGTGCCGGGCTCGGTCATCGTGCAGATGACGTGGTCCGGGTTGGCGACGGCCAGCTCGGGGTGACCGCTGATCATCCCGGCGGTGATGGGACCGGGCTCGGTCGCCTCGATCGTCGCCCAGTGGGACGGCACGTCCGACAGCTGGAAGACGACCTCCTTGAGGTTCAGGACGATGTCGGTCACGTCCTCCAGGATGTTGGGCAGGGTGCTCAGCTCGTGCTTGACCCCGTCGATCTGGACCGCCGTGATGGCGTGTCCATGGATCGAGGAGAGCAGGGTCCGCCGCAGCGCCGTGCCCAGTGTATGACCGAAACCGCGCTCCAGGGGAGCGATGACCAGCTCGGTGTAGTTGCCGGTCTGCTTCTCCACCTGGACGCCGGACGGCATCATCATATTGATCCACTTCATGGCCTGGTTACCCCTTTGCCATTGCGCTTGTCCGCCTCGCCGCGCGAGGTCCCGTGTCGACCGTCGGTCGTCCTACATGCGCCGCCGCTTCGGCGGGCGACAGCCGTTGTGGGGGATCCGGGTGACGTCCTTGATCCGGGTCACCTCGAGGCCCTCGGCCTTGAGGGTCCGGATCGCCGCCTCGCGGCCGGAGCCGGGACCGCGCACCCAGATCTCGATCTTCCGCATGCCGCCGCTCAACACCTCCTGGGCGCAGTGGCGGGCCGCCAGCTGGGCCGCGAAGGCCGTCGACTTGCGGCTGCCCTTGAACCGGCCCTGGTGCCCGCCCGACGACCAGGTGATGACGTTTCCCTTGGTGTCGGTCATCGTGATGATGGTATTGTTGAAGCTCGACTTCACGTGCGCGATGCCGTTGACGTCCAGCTTCCGCTTGACTCGCTTGGTCCTTCTGCCCTTGGGTCCAGCCACGAGCATCAACCTCCTGGGAACTACTTCTTCTTACCACCCGGGCGGGTCCGGGGGCCCTTGCGTGTCCGGGCGTTGTTCTTGGTGTTCTGGCCGCGGACGGGCAGACGGCGGCGATGGCGCAAGCCGCGGTAGCACCCGATGTCCATCAGCCGCTGGATGTTCATGTTGACCTCGGTCCGCAAGGTCCCTTCCACCTGGTAGTCCTTGTCGATGATCCCGATGATCCGACGCGTCTCCTCCTCGGAGAGGTCGCGCGTCTTGGTCTCCGGATCGATCCCGGCCTTCTCGCAGATCACACGGGCCCGGTGCGGTCCGATACCATAGATGTAGGTCAGTGAGGTGCTGATCCGCTTCTCGTTGGGGATGTCAACACCGGCGATTCTGGCCACCTCGGCTCCTTTCGTCTCCTACGCTGCGGCGGCGCTCGGCGCCCGCCGCCCGGACATCAGCCCTGCCGCTGGTTGTGTCGGCGGTTCACACAGATCACCCTGACGACACCGTGACGCCGGATGATCTTGCACTTGGGGCAGATCTTCTTGACGGATGCGCGCACCTTCATGGCGACTCCTTCTCCTGCGGCCGCGGCCCTACTTGTAGCGGTAGGTGATGCGGCCCCGCGTCAGGTCGTACGGGGACAGCTCGACGGTCACCTTGTCGCCCGGCAGGATCCGGATGAAGTGCATGCGCATCTTCCCCGAGACGTGTGCCAGGACGAGATGCCCGTTCTCCAGTTCCACCCGGAACATGGCATTGGGCAGCGCCTCGACGACAGTCCCCTCGACGGTGATTCCCTCTTCCTTCGGCATGGGTCGTCCCTCTCGCGCTCTCAGCGCGCCGTCAGCACCCGCGGCCCGTCCGCGGTGATGGCAACGGTATGCTCGTAGTGGGCCGACAGGCTGCGATCGGCCGTGATGACCGTCCAGCCGTCGGCCGCCGTGACCACTTCCTTGGTCCCGGCATTGATCATCGGCTCGATGGCGATGACCATGCCGGCCCGCAGCTCCGGGTCCGGCAGGTGTCGGCACCGGTAGTTGGGCACCTGCGGTTCCTCGTGCAGGCTCCTGCCGATGCCGTGACCCACCAGCGTCTCCACGACGGCGAAACCGTGGGCCCTGGCGTGATCCTCCACCGCGCCGCCGATGTCGCTGACCCGGTTGCCCGGCCGGGCCTGGGCGATCGCCCGCTCCAGGCACTCCCGGGTGACCCGCAGCAGGGTCGCGGCCTGCGGGGCGATCTCGCCGACGGCGTAGGTCTCGGCCGAGTCGGCGTGCCAGCCGTCGCGGATCAGGCCGCAGTCGACGCCCACGATGTCGCCCTCGCGCAACACGCGCGGTCCCGGGATCCCGTGGACGACCTCCTCGTTGACCGAGATGCAGCAGGTCGCCGGGAACCCCTGGTACCCCTTGAACGACGGCGTGCAGCCGGCCTGCCGGATCAGCCGCTCGGCCGCGGCATCGATGTCCGCCGTCGTCGCCCCCGGCACGACGACCTCGTGCAGGGCCACGAAGACCTCGGCCAGGATCCTGCCGCTGGCGGCCATCTTCTCGATCTCCGCCGGCGACTTCACGTTAACTGTCTGCTGCCAGCGCACCTGCGATCCTCCGCGCGACCTGGTCGGGATCACCGACGCCGTCCGTCTCGACGACGCGGTAACGTCGCGCCAGCACCGCCAGCGCAGGCTTCGTCCGCTCCCTGTAGACGGCCAGCCTGTGGCGGACCGTCTCGGGACGATCGTCCTCGCGGACCCGCAGGGTGCCCTCGCCGCAGAGAGGGCAGCGCTCCCCCTCGACGTGCTCGCCGGCGACCGTCACCGCCTGGCAGCGGTCGCACACGAGCCGGCTGGAGAGTCGACGGACGATCTCCTCGTCCGGCACCCGGATCACCAGGATCAGCGGCTGCTCCTGGCCCAGCCGGTCGATCAGCTCGATCAGCCCCTCGGCCTGGGGCACCGTCCGCGGGAAGCCGTCCAGCAGCCAGCCCGCCTTCTCCGGGGGCAGGTCCGTCAGGACCTCGCTGATCAGGTCCATCATCACGGCATCGGGGACCAGTTCCCCGGCCCGCAGGACGGCGGCGATCTCGTCGACCCGATCCAGCAGTCCCCGCGGCGCCGCGGCGCGGGCGGCGGCATCGCCCTCGGCGGCCCTCAGGCAGGTCCGCAGGATGTTCCCCGTGGAGATGTGCTCCAGGGAGAAGTCACGGACCAGCCGCTCCGCCTGGGTCCCCTTCCCGCCGCCGGGGGGACCGCACAGGATCAGGTTCACCGGACTACCTCCGCGCCCGCAGGCGCCCCCTGGACATGAAGCCGTCGTAGTGGCGCATGACCAGGTGCGATTCGATCTGCTGCAGCGTGTCCAGGCCGACACCGATGACGATCAACAGCCCCGTGCCGCCGAAGTAGAACGGCACGTTCATGTAGTGGATCAGCAGATCCGGCAGGATCGCGATGGCGGCCAGGAACACGGCGCCCGGCAGCGTGACGCGGGTCAGGATCCGGTCGATGTAGTCGGCCGTCTTGCGCCCCGGCCGCACCCCCGGGATGAACCCGCTGTTCTTCTTCATGTTGTCCGCCAGGTCCACGGGATTGAGGACGACGGCGGTGTAGAAGTACGTGAACAACACGATCAGGATCGTGTAGCTCGCGATGTAGACGAAGTGCGGCGGCTGGAACATCGCCGTCAGGGCGTCCATGAAGGCGCTTTCCTTGAAGAACGCCCCCAGGGTCCCCGGGAACATGATGATCGACTGGGCGAAGATGATCGGCATGACGCCGGCCGTGTTCACCCGCAGCGGGATGTGCGTGTTGGCCCCGCCGTAGATCCGCCGCCCGACCACCTTCTTGGCGTACTGGACAGGGATCCGACGCGCCCCCTGGGTGATGGCGATGATCCCGGCGATGACGACGATCATGAAGATCACGACGATCAGGGCCGTCATGACGCTCAGCTGCCCCGTCCGCAACGCCTGGAAGGTGTTGAGGATGTCGTTGGGGTAGCGGGCGACGATCCCGATGAAGATGATCAGCGAGATCCCGTTGCCGATCCCCCGGTCGGAGATCTGCTCGCCGAGCCACATGACGAACATCGTGCCGGTCGACAGCGTCAGGACCGTCATCAGGGTGAACCCGATCCCCGGATGCTTGACCACGCCCATGCGGGCCAGGGCGAAACTGATCCCGAAGGACTGGATCGCTGCCAGCGCCAGCGTCCCGAAACGGGTGTACTGGTTGATGACCTTGCGGCCCTCCTCGCCCTCCTTGGCCAGCTTCTCGAAGTACGGCACGACCGCCTGGAGAAGCTGCAGGATGATCGAGGCGCTGATGTACGGCATGATCCCCAGCGCGAAGATCGTGGCATTGCGCAGGTTGCCGCCGGCGAACAGGTCGTAGAGGCCGACCAGCGTCCCCTGCTGCCCCTCGAAGATCTTGCGGATCGCCTCCAGGTCGACGCCGGGCGTCGTGATGTGACCACCCAGGCGGTAGATGACCAGGATCATGGCGGTGAACAGGATCCGGCTCTTCAGCTCTGGGATCCTGAACATGTTTTGATAGCTGCCGGTGATGTTCAAAACGCCGCTTCCTTTGCCGAGAGGTCCTCCGGGCGCACCGCTACTTCGCGACGACCACCTTGCCGCCCGCCGCCTCGACGGCGGCAACGGCGCTGCGGCTCGCCTTGTCGACCTTGATGGTCAGGTTCCGGGTCTCGAGCGTCCCGCGGCCCAGCAGCTTCACCGGCCGGTCCGAGTGCTTGACCAGGCCGGCGTCCGCCAGCACCGCGGCGTCGATCTCGAAGCCCTCCGCGAAGCGGTTCAAGCTCTCCAGGTTCACGACCTGGTACGTCTTGCGGAAGATGTTCGTGAACCCCCGCTTGGGGACACGACGGTTCAGCGGCATCTGACCGCCCTCGAACCAGGGCGGGATCCCGCCGCCGGAGCGGGCCTTCTGGCCCTTCTGCCCGCGGCCGGCCGTCTTGCCGTTGCCCGAGGCCGGCCCCCGGCCCCGCCGCTTCCGCTCGCGGTTCGCGCCCCGGGGGGCGCCGATGTTGTTCAGCTTCAGCATGGGTCACTCCACCTCTTCCACGCGGACCAGATGCCGGACCTTCTGCACCATGCCCCGGATCGACGGTGTGTCCTCGTGGACGACCGTCGCCTGGTGGTGCCGCAGGCCGAGGGCGGTGATGATCCGCCGGTGCTTCTCCGGACGACCGATGGTGCTGCGCACCTGGGTGATCTTCAACTTACTCATCGCTCTGCGCCTCCTGGCCCTCGGCCGGCGTGTCGGTCGCCGCCGGCGCCTCCGCCGGGGCGGCCGCCTCGGCCCGACGCTGCGGCTTCGGCAGGCCGAAGACCTCGGGGACCGAGATCCCCCGCTTGCGGGCGATCTCCTCGACGGACCGCAGCTGGCTCAGCCCGTCGATGGTCGCCTTCCACACGTTGTGGGGGTTCCGCGAGCCGAGCTGCTTGGTCAGGATGTTCTTGATGCCGGCCGCCTCCAGGATGGCGCGCACGCCGCCGGCGGCGATGACACCTGTACCGGGCGCCGCGGGCTTCAGGACGACCCGGCTGGCACCGTACCGGCCCTCCACCTGGTAGGGAATCGTGTCTCCCACCATGGGCACCTTGATCTGGCTGGCGCGGGCACCCTCGCTGGCCTTGCGGATGGCGTCGGCGATCTCGTTGGCCTTGCCGAGGGCCACGCCGACCTTCCCCTTGCCGTCGCCCACGGTGACGATGGCGTTGAAGCTGAACCGGCGTCCGCCCTTGACCACCTTCGCCACACGGTTGATGGCGATGACGGTCTCGAGCATGTCGCTGGCCTCGCGATCACGGCCGCGACCGCGTCCACGGTCGGGGCGCCCGCCCCGTCCGCCGTCCCGTCGCCCGCCGAAACCGCCGCGCGAACGCGAACCCGGGCCGCCGTGCTGCCGGCTGCCGGCCCCGGCGGCCGGTCCCTGTCCCGAGGTGTTGGGCATATCGGTCATCGCTTTGCTCCTGTGCTGAGTCCCTGCCGACTCCTAGAATTCCAGTCCACCGTCCCGGGCGCCGCGCGCCAGGGCCTCCACCCGACCGTGATAGAGATAGCCGTTGCGGTCGAAGACGACCCTGGTGATCCCCTGGGCCTTGGCCCGCTCGGCGATCTGGCGACCCACCTGGTAGGCGATCGCCCGCTTGCCGGCCAGCCCCTCGGGGACCTCGGCCGAATCGGTCCGCCAGCTGTCCGCCGCGGCGAGGGTGCGGCCGGCACGGTCGTCGATCACCTGCGCGTAGATGGCCCGGTGGCTGCGGAACACCGTCAGGCGTGGCCGCTCCGGGGTGCCGACCACCCGCTTGCGGACACGGACCTTCCGCTTCCGCCGTGCGACGAGCCGATCGCGTGCTGTGTCCTTCATGGCTTGCGTCCTCCCGGCCTGTTACTTGGCCGCGGCCTTGCCGGCCTTCCTGATGATCTCCTCGCCCACGTAACGGATCCCCTTGCCCTTGTACGGCTCGGGCTTGCGGTAGGCGCGGATCTCGGCGGCCACCTGGCCGACCCGCTGCTTGTCGATCCCCTTGACGTCGATGTGGTTCTGATCGGGACAGACGATCTCGATGTCGTCCGGGATCGGGTACTCGATGGGGTGGCTGTACTGCAGCTGCAGGTCGAGCACCTTGCCCTTGACCTGGGCACGATAGCCCACCCCGATGATCTCCAGCGACTTGACGAACCCCTCGGTGACGCCCTTGACCTGGTTGGCGATCAGGGCGCGGACCAGCCCGTGGCGGGACCGCATGGCGGGAGTGTCGTCCGGCCGGCGGATCCGCAGCTCCCCGTCGGTGATCTCGTACTCGAGCCCCTCGGGGATGTGCTGCCGGTGCTCACCCTTGGGGCCGGTGACGATCGAGGTGTTCCCCTCGATCTTCACGGTGACCCCCTCGGGGATCGGAATCGGTTTCAGTCCGATGCGCGACATTGTCGTCCTCTCCTTGGCGCGACCCTACCAGACCTCGCACAGGATCTCGCCGCCCACGCCGTTGCGACGGCACTGGTGGTCGGTCATGATCCCCTGGTTGGTCGAGATGATGGCGATCCCGTAGCCGCCCCGGACCTTGGGGATCCCGTTCTTGTCGGCGTAGATGCGACGCCCCGGCCGGCTGACGCGCCGGATCCCCTCGATGACGCCGGTCTGCTTGCCGTCGTGATCGTAGTACTTCAGGGTGATGCGCACCTTGCCCTGCGGCCCCTCGTCGACGTCCTCGACGGCGGCCACGTAGCCCTGCTCCAGTAGCACCCGGGCGATGGCCCGCTTCGTCCGCGAAGCAGGGATCTCCACCTTGCGGTGGCCCGCCTGGATGGCGTTGCGGATACGTGTCAGCATATCCGCGATGGGATCGGTCATGCTCATGGTTCCAGCTCCCGACAGAGAGTTACCAGCTCGATTTCACGACGCCCGGAAGGTCGCCCTGGAGGGCCAGCTCCCGGAAGCAGAGACGGCAGATGCCGAACTTCCGGTAATAGGCCCGCGGACGGCCGCACCGGCGGCAGCGGTTGTAGGCTCGCACCTTGAACTTGGGCGGCCGCTTGGCCTTGGCAATCAGCGACTTCTTGGCCAATTCGATCCTCCTCCTAGCGTCGGAAGGGCATGCCGAGCAGCCGCAGCAGCTCCCGGCCCTCTTCATCCGTCCTGGCGGTGGTGACGAACGTCACGTTCATGCCGCGCGGTTCGTCCACCTTGTCGTAGTCGATCTCCGGGAACACCAGCTGATCTTTCAGGCCGAGGGTGTAGTCCCCCCGCCCGCTCAGCCGTGTCGGCACGCCGCGGAAGTCCCTGATGCGGGGCAGCGTGAAGTTCAGGAAGCGGTCCATGAACTCCCACATGCGGTCGCCGCGCAGGGTCACCCGGGCGCCGATGTTCATCCCGGCGCGCACCTTGAAGTTGGAGATGGACTTGCGCGCCGTCGTCTTGACGGCCTTCTGCCCGGTGATCGTCTCCAGGTCGCGCAAGGCGTTCTCCAGGGACTTGGGGTTCTGCAGGGCGCGCCCCAGGCCCACGTTGAGCACGATCTTCGTCGGCTTCGGGATCATCATCGGGTTCTGGTACCCGAACTTCTCCTGCAGCGCCGGCCGGACGTCGCGCTCGTAGATCTCTCTCATCCTCGGCTTCGCCATCGTTCCGTTTCCTCCTGCCGGGCCGGCTAGTTGGCGAGCATCTCGCCGCACTTCTTGCACGTCCGCACGTGCGATCCATCGCCGAGCTGCACGCTGCCCGTACGGGCGGGCTGCCCGCACTTGGGGCAGATCAGCATGACGTTGCTCATGTCGATGGGCGCTTCCTTCTCGATGATGCCGCCCTGGGGCAGCGCCTGCGTCGGGCGCATGTGCCGCTTGACCAGGTTCACCTTCTCGACGATCACGCGCCGGGTCCTGGGGAAGACCTTCAGGACCTCCCCCTCCATCCCCTTGTGATTGCCGGCGATGACCCGGACCTTGTCCTTCTTCTTGATGTGCATCACAGCACCTCCGGCGCGAGCGAGACGATCTTCATGAACGACTTCTCGCGCAGCTCGCGGGCGACCGGCCCGAAGATGCGGGTGCCGACGGGTTCCTTGTCGTCGTTGACGATGACGGCGGCGTTCTCGCCGAACCGGATGTAGGTCCCGTCCTTGCGGCCGATCTCCTTGCGGGTCCGCACGACGACCGCCTTGACCACCGTCCCCTTCTTGATCTTCCCGTTGGGGATGGCCGACTTGACGGTGCAGACGATGATGTCGCCGACCCGGGCGTAGCGGCGCCGCGTCCCGCCCAGCACGCGGATGCACTGGGCGGTCTTCGCGCCCGAGTTGTCCGCGATGTTCAGCATCGTGTATTCCTGAATCATCGGTCCCTCTCCTTGGGCTACTTGGCCCGTTCCAGGATCTCGGCGACCCGCCAACGCTTGGTCTTCGAGAAGGGTCGGGTGGCCATGATCTTCACCACGTCACCCACCCGGCACTCGTTGTTCTCGTCGTGGGCCGCGAACTTGGCCCGTCGGGTGACGATCCGCTTGTAGAGCGGGTGCTGGAACCGACGGTCCACGCGCACGACGACTGTCTTGTCCATCTTGTCGGAGACCACGGTCCCGATCCGGACGGCCCTGAGGTTCCTCTGCGTGTTCGACATCGTCTCCTACTCCCTGTGTGCGTCCGGTACGCGGCCGGCGCCGGTCACGAGCGCTCCTGGCGCTTCTGGTTCAGAATGGTCTTGATCCTCGCCAGCTCCCGGCGCGCCACCCGCACCGCCAGCGGGTTGTCGCTGCGTCGCATCTTCAGCTGCATCCGCATGTTGAGCAGGTCCTCGGCCTTCTCGCGCTCGAGGCTCTCCAGCTCCTCGATGGTCATCTCGCGGAACTCGTGGGCTTTCTTCATCGTCCTTACTCTCCCTGCCGGCGCACCATGCGCGTCTTGAACGGCAACTTGGCCGCGCCGAGGCGGAACGCCTCCTTGGCCAGCTCGGGGCTGACACCGTTGATCTCGTAGATGATGCGCCCGGGCTTGATGACGGCGACCCAGTACTCGGGATTCCCCTTGCCCTTGCCCATGCGCGTCTCGGCCGGCTTGAGGGTGATCGGCTTGTCAGGGAACACCCGGATCCAGACCTTGCCCATGCGCTTGATCTTGCGGGTGATCGCCACACGGGCGGCCTCGATCTGGCGGCTCGTCATCCAGCCGCGCTCGACGGCCTGCAGACCGTAGTCCCCGAAGGCGACGGTGCTGCCGCGGTAGGCGGTGCCCTTCATGCGCCCCTTCTGGGTCTTACGGTACTTGGTTCGCTTCGGCATCAACATGGCGTCACGTCCTCTCCAGTCGCCCGGCCCTCAGGCCGTCCAGCGGTCAGGAACGCTCCTCGTGCACCTGGGAACGCAGCTTCTCCTTGAAGTCGGCGGGGAAGACCTCGCCGCGGCAGATCCAGACCTTCACCCCGATGGTGCCGTACGTCGTGCGGGCCACGCGGGTCCCGTAGTCGATGTCGGCGCGCAGGGTGTGCAGCGGCACGCTGCCGTCGTGGTACGACTCCACCCGGGCCATCTCGGAGCCGCCCAGGCGGCCGGCGCAGCGGATCTTGATCCCCTTGGCACCCATCCGCATGGCGGTGGCGATGGCCTTCTTCATGGCGCGGCGGAACGAGACGCGTCCCTCCAGCTGGCTGGCGACGTGCTCGGCGACCAGGGGCGCCGACAGCTCGGGCTTCTTGACTTCCTCGACGTCGAACTTGACCGGCTTGCCGACCATCTTCTCCAGCTCGGCACGGAGCTGCTCCGCGGTCGCGCCACGCTTGCCGATGACGACACCGGGCCGGCTGCTCTGCACGATGACGTTGACCTTCTCCCGGTAGCGGCGGATCTTGACCGCCGCCACGCTGGCCCTGGCCAGGCGCGTCATGATGTACTTCCGCAGCAGCAGGTCCTCTTCCAGCCAGTCCGCGTAGTGCTTCTCGCTGAACCAGCTCGAGTTCCAGTCCTTCACGATTCCCAGGCGGAAACCGATCGGATGCGTCTTCTGACCCATGCTCGTCCTTTCCTGTCCCGCCGCCGGCCCGCGCCCGCGGCGATGGGACGTCGCGCCGTCAACCCAGGGGCGCGACCGTGACCTCGATATGGCTGGTGCGCTTCAGGATCCGGTAGGCGCGTCCCTGCGCCCGCGGACGGATCCGCTTCATCGTCGGGCCGACATCGACCCGGATCTCCTTGACGTAGAACTGGTCGTCCTCCCGCTGGACCCCCTCGTCGGCGATGTGGCGCGCATTGGCCACGGCCGACAGGATGGTCTTGCGCAGGATGGGCGAGGCCTTCTTCGGGGTCAGGCCCAGGATCGCCAGGGCCTGGTCCACGCGCTTGCCCCGCACCAGGTCGGCCACGATCCGGGCCTTCCGGGGCGACACTCTGACAAACCGACTGCTCGCACGGCCGTCCATGTCCTCGTACCTCCGCCTGCGGACTTACTTCTTCTTCTTGTCCTTGTTCTTGTGGCCGCGGTAGGTCCGCGTGACCGCGAACTCACCCAGCTTGTGCCCCACCATGTTCTCCTGGATGTAGACCGGGATGAACTGCCGGCCGTTGTGGACGGCGATGGTGTGGCCCAGGAACTCGGGCACGATGGTGGAACGGCGCGACCAGGTCTTGATGACCCGCTTCTCGCCCTTCTCGTTCATGGCGATGACCTTCTTGATGAGGTGGTCATCGACGAACGGTCCCTTCTTGATCGATCGAGCCATGTCGCTCCCATCCTTCGTCACGCGCCGACCCGCCGGGGGGCGCTGACAAGCTACTTGCTACCGCGGCGCCTCACGATGAACCGGTCGGACGGCTTGCGACGCCTGGTCTTGTAACCCTTGGTCGGCATGCCCCACGGCGTGCAGGGGTGGCGACCACCGCTGGTGCGGCCCTCACCGCCACCGTGGGGGTGGTCGATGGGGTTCATCGCCACGCCGCGCACGCTGGGCCGGCGGCCAAGCCAGCGGGACTTGCCAGCCTTGCCGAGCACGATGTTCTCGTGGTCGGCGTTACCCACCTCGCCGATGGTGGCATAGCAGTTCTTGTGGACCATCCGGACCTCGCCGCTGGGCAGGCGCAGGGTGACGTAGTCCCCCTCCTTGGCCAGCACCTGGGCGAAGGAACCGGCGCTGCGGACGATCTGGCCGCCCCGGCCGATCTGCAGCTCCACGTTGTGCACCAGGGTTCCCAGCGGGATCCGGTGCAGCGGCAGGGCGTTCCCCACGGTGAACGGGGCCTCCTCGCCCGCCATGACGGTGTCGTCCACCTTCAGGCCGTTGGGCCAGAGGATGTATCGCTTCTCGCCGTCGGCGTAGACGAGCAGGCAGATCCGGGCGCTCCGGTTCGGATCGTACTCGATGGTGGCGACGCGGGCGGGCACGCCCCGCTTGTCGCGCTTGAAATCGATCCGGCGGTAGCGACGCTTGTGGCCGCCGCCCCGGTGCCGCACGGTGATCCGACCGTTGTTGTTGCGGCCGCCCGACTTGGTCAGCGGCTCCAGCAGCGACTTCTCCGGCCTGTCGGTCGTCAGCTCGCTGAAGTCGGAAACGGTCCGGAAGCGCTGGCCCGGAGTCACCGGCTTGAGTTTCTTGATCCCCATGTTCCACCCCTGCTATGGCCGCGGCCACCGCCGCGGCGACCGGCCTAGACGTTGTCGAAGATGTCGATGGTGTCGCCCTCGGCGAGGGTCACGATCGCCTTCTTCCAGTCGGCGCGCTTGCCGCTGAACCGCCCCAGGCGCTTGACCTTGCCGCGCATGTTCATGGTGCGCACCGACTCGACCTTGACGCCGAAGTAGTGCTCGACCGCCTGCTTGATCTCGTGCTTGTTGGCGGCCGGATCCACCTGGAAGAAGTACTGGTTGTTCTCCTCCCGGGCGATCGTCCCCCGCTCGGTGATCAGGGGGCGCCGGATCACCTGGCTCAGATCCTTCACGACCCGAACACCTCCTCGGCCCCGCTCAGCGCCGACTGGGTGAAGACGAGATTGTCCGCCCAGAGGACCGCGTAGGCATTGAGCTCGGCGTGGCGCAGCGTGCGCACGCCCTTGATGTTGCGGAGCGACTTGTAGAGGTTCTCCGCGCCGTCGTGCAGCACGACCAGCGTGTGGCGGCCGGGCAGCTGCATCGCCTGCAGCAGGCGGGCCACCGTCGCCGTCTTCGGAGCCTCCAGGGAGAAGTCCTCGACGACGCTGACGCGCTCGTGGTTGGCCCGGTCACTGAGGGCCGAGCGCAGGGCCAGCCGCCGCATCTTCTTGGGCAGCTTCACGCTGTAGTCCCGCGGATGGGGACCGAAGGCGCGGCCGCCGCCGATGCGGACCGGGGAGCGGGCGCTGCCCGCACGGGCGCGACCGGTCCCCTTCTGCCGGTACAGCTTGGCACCCGACTTGGCCACCTCCGCCCGGGTCTTGGTGTCGTGGGTCCCCTGGCGCTGGTTGGCCAGGTAGACCCGCACCGCCTGGTAGAGGGCCTGCTTGTGCACCGGCTGACCGAACAGCACGTCGGGCAGATCGACGCTGCCGATCGATTCGCCAGCCTGGTTGTAGAGGTTCGCCTTGGCCATTTCCTACCTCGTCGTCTGCGATGGGACCCGCCTCAACGGCTCGCCCGGATCAGCACGATCCCGTTCTTGCTCCCCGGCACGCTGCCCTTGACCAGCAGCAGGTTCCGCTCGGGGTCGACGCGCACCACCGTCAGGTTCTTCTTGGTCTCGCGCTTGTTGCCGTACTGGCCGGCCATGTGCGTGTTCTTCAGGACACGTCCCGGCTTGGTGTGCATGCCGATGGAACCGGACATGCGGACGTTCTTGCTGCCGTGGCCGGCGGGACCGCGTCGCTGGTTCCAGCGCTTGATGCGCCCGGTGAATCCGCGCCCCTTCGTCGTGCCGGTCACGTCGACGCGCTCGACGTCGGCGAAGACGGAGACGTCGATCTTGTCGCCCGGCTTCAGCTCGTCGCCGTCCTCGAGCGCGAACTCGCGCACGATCCGCCGGGGCTCGACACCCGCCTTGCGGAAGTGCCCCTGCAGAGGCATGGGCGTGTTCTTCGGCTTGCGATCACCGAAGCCCAGCTGCACCGCCCGGTAACCGTCCTTCTCCTCGGACTTGACCTGGGTGACGTAGCAGGGTCCGGCCTGGATCACCGTCACCGGCACGTGGCGCCCGTCCTCGTCGAAGAGGCGGGTCATGCCGATCTTCTTGCCGATCAATCCCTTCATGCTTGCTCCCCGACGTTGTGCCGGCTCAGACCTTGATCTCGACGTCGACGCTGGCCGGCAGCGTCAGCTTCTTGAGGAACTCCGTCGTCTGCGGCGTGGAGTTCTCGATCTCGATCAGACGCTTGTGGATGCGGATCTCGAACTGCTCCCGCGACTTCTTGTCCACGTGCGGCGACCGCAGCACGGTGTAGACGGACCGCTTCGTCGGCAGAGGCACCGGTCCCCGCACCAGGGCGCCCGTCCGCATGGCGGTCTGGACGATGATCTGGGCGGAGCGGTCGAGCACCGCCGGCTCGTAGGCCTTGAGCCTGATCTTGATCTTCTGTCTGGCCACAGTCTCTCTCCTTCTCTGCGATGGCTACTCCAGCCTCGCCCCGTGGGCGCCTGCTCGCCTGTCGCCGACCGTCCCGCGGACGATCAGGCCGCCCGGCCCCGACGACCGGGCGGCGGCAGCGGTCCTCTTATTCGATGATCTTGCTGACGACGCCGGCGCCGACGGTCCGGCCGCCCTCGCGGATGG
>CAYTEO010000041.1:0-22962 GCA_964436825.1 uncultured Fibrobacteraceae bacterium
CAGCTCGAAACCGGCACCGGCCCCGTGAGGGGACATTTTGGCTTTGCTTAAACACGATCGATCCGTTGTGGTGGAAGCGAGGGTCGGGGGCCGGGTTCAGAACTCGTAGAACACCGTCACCCGCGGCAGCACGTCGGTGTCGGGATCGGCCCCGGCGCCGGGTGCGTCGTAGGTGACCACCTCCACGTTGGGCATCACGTGGAACCGGGGCGAGACGGCCCAGTCCAGCCCGGCCAGGAAGAAGTCGCTGCGGGCGTCCGGGGCGAATGGCAGGTAGTCCTGCTCCGCCGCGTACGGGTTGGGGTCGGACAGGTGGTCCCAGCGGCCGAAGAGCCACACCGCCGCCGACACGCGGGCCGCGCCCCAGGCGGAGACGGCGTCCCAGGTCAGCGCCGGGGCGCCGGGTCCCTGGTGGCGCGTCACGTGGTCGACCTGCACGCCCAGCCGCCACGCGGCGGTCCGCCAGGCGGCGTACCCCTGGACCACGGCGCGGCTCGCGTGGTCCGGCCGGGTGTCGTGGTCCGCGTAGACCTCCACCTCCAGGTGGTCGCCCAGGCTGGCCCCCAGCGACGCCATGACCTTCTTGCCGTCGTCGGTCTCGCTGGCGTTGCCGTTGCCGTTGGCCACCATGACGTGGTACCAGCCGCTGCCGCCCAGGCCGCCGGCCAGGGCCACGCCGAAGTCGCGGGAGCTGCCGAACTTCTGCAGGTCCAGCAGCGTCTTCTCCACGCTGCGGTAGCCCCACGCCTTCTCCAGCTTCTCCCACGTGGGCGTGGGCGAGATGCCGAAGGTCAGCCGGTGCCCGCCGCCCAGGTCCCGCCGCACGTAGGCGTCCTTGAGGCTCGGAACGAGCTTGGCCTTGGTGCGGAAGTCGCCCTCGCTGGCCATCTCCAGGCGCAGCCGGACGTCGGTCCCCGGGTCCAGCTCCCGGTCGTAGGTGAGGTAGATGCGCCGGAACCAGAAGCCGTTGGCGTCCTCGAGGGACCGGTCGTGGTCCGACGCCACCCAGTAGTAGTCACCGAACATGTAGCCGCTGATGCGGCCGGCGTCCTGCCCCGCGGCCACGCCCACAGCCATGATCAGGAAGGCAACAATCGCCCCGTGCAACCAGCGTCCCATCCGTGTCACCTCGTCGTGTCGTGGTCGGTCGCGTCCGCCCGCCGCCCCCACTGGCACCGGTCCGGCGCGGGAATGATAGCCCGACCGCTCGGGACCGGATGTGAAAAAACGATGGAAACCCACAGGGGGGTGAGGCACGGCAACCGGCCCGGCCCGCGGCAGAGGGGACCCCGGCAGGGGCGTCGCGCAGGCCCCGCAGCCAGGAGGGCAAAGGGGCCGGAGCGTCGAGCCGCCGCGTCACAGGACGTGACGCGGCGGCGTCCCCTGCCGGGGTCCCCTCTGTCGCGGCCCGGACTGGGCGCTGCGCCTCACCCCCCCGTCCGCAGCCGCTCGATCTCCTCCTCCAGCACCCGCTCCAGCTCCTCCTTGTCCACCTGCCGCACCAGCTCGCCGTGGCGGTAGATGGCCACCTTGCTGCGGCCCGCGGCGATGCCCAGGTCGGCCGCCTTGGCCTCCCCCGGGCCGTTGACGATGCAGCCCAGCACGGAGATGACGATGTCCCCTGGAAGGTCGGCCGCCAGCTCCTCCACGCGGCGGGCCAGGCCCACCACGTCCACCTCCACCCGCCCGCACGTGGGGCAGGCCACCACGCGGGCCCTCCCCTCGCGCAGGCCCAGGGCCTGGAGCATGTGGAAGGCGGCGGTCACCTCCTCCACCGGGTCGGCGGCCAGGGAGATGCGGACCGTGTCGCCGATCCCCTCGGCCAGCAGCACGCTCATGGCGGCCACCGAGCGGCTGATCCCCGCCTGCAGCGTCCCCGCCTCGGTCACCCCCAGGTGCTGGGGCACGTCGCTCAGCTCGGCGAAGCGGCGGCAGGCTGCCACCACCTCGCGCGGCTCGCTGCTCTTGAGGCTGACCACCACGTCGCGGTGGCCCACCTGGTCGATCAGCTCCAGCTCGTCCAGGGCCGACTGGACCAGGGCGCCGGCTGGGTCGCGGCGGGCCAGGTCCTCGTAGCGGCGGTGCAGGCTCCCCTTGTTGACGCCGATGCGGATGGGCACGCCGGCGTCCCGGGCCGCACGGATCACCTCCCGCGCCTGCTCCCGCGAGCCGATGTTCCCGGGATTGATCCGCAGCTTGGCGATGCCCGCGTCGATGGCCCGCAGCGCCAGGCGGTGCTGGAAGTGGATGTCGGCCACCAGGGGAACGTTGCTCTCGCGCACCAGGTCGGTCAGGGCGTCGGCGGCGGGGGCGTCGTTGACGGTCACCCGCACCAGCTCGGCCCCGGCGCTGGCCAGCTCCCGGATCTGGTCCAGGGTGGCCTGGACGTCGGCGGTGACGGTGTTGGTCATGGACTGCACGCGCACCGGGGCGCCGCCGCCGATGGCCACCCCGCCCACCTCGACGCGGCGGGTCGGGCGGCGGGGGGCGGTGATCACGAGGTCGTCGGCTGGGGTGCTCATCTCACCCTTCCAGGTTGGGGCCGGGGATCCGCTCGTCGCCGTCGCGGCGGGTCCAGCCGACACTGTCCAGGTACTCCAGCAGGGGAATCCCCAGCTTGCGGCTCAGGCCGCTGAGATCGCGGAAGTCGGCGAACGACAGCCGCGGCTGCGCGGCGAAGCGCTCGGCGAGGCGACGCCGCAGATCGGCCAGGGCATCGGCGTGGACAGGATAGTCCGGGGTGACCGCGACGGCACACCCGCGGGCCTGCAGGTAGCGGAGGAACTCGTCGGGACGGTAGCCCGAGGCGGCGACCTCCGGCACGGCGTCGGTCAGGGCCGCCTCGCCGGGCCAGACCAGACCCGCCTCGCGCAGCCATGCCTCCACCGCGTCGACGGTCCGCTGCAGCGCGTCCGGCAGGACCAGTCCGCCACGGGGGACGATCCGGTCGCCGGCCACCTCCCAGCCGGCCTCGGGCCCGATGGCCGCGCAGAGGGCCGCCCACTCGGCCGCCCCACCGGGGAAGCCCACCTTGCGCCGCGCCTCCTCCCGCGGGACGCCGCCGCGCAGGGGGCGCTCGGCCACCACCTTGGCGAGCAGCGCCGCCACGGCGTCGGCCGTCCGCCGCGCCCAGTCGCGGTGGTAGAGCCGCTTGCCCACCACCAGCACCGGGTCCAGGTCGGCGAACGCCTCGTTGCCGGCCGCCGGCAGGCCCTCCCCGGCCGCCTCGGCCAGCCGCTGCAGGAAGATCTCCTCGGGCCGGCCCTTCTCCAGGACGGCCAGCTCCCGCAGGTCCTCCTCGCGGAACCGCTTGCGGCGGGGCGGGTCGACGGCCAGGATCCGCCCGCCGGCCATGGTGTCCAGGGGGGAGTAGAAGCGCAGGACGAAGCGGTCGCCGGGCCGGGCCACCAGCGGCTCCTCCAGGAAGAGCTGCACCAGGGCCGTCGTCGTGCCGCTGTCGTGGCTCAGCTGCTCGGCGTCCAGCAGGACCACCCGGCCCAGGACCTCGCGGCCGGCGTGGTGGACGTGGACCCGGGACCGGTGCTTCATGACGCCTCGGAAGTGGGGCACCAGGTGGACCCGCGCGTCCAGCCGCCGGGTCACCGTGCAGGCGCCCGGGGCGGCCACCTGGTCGCCGCGGGCCACCTCGTCCCGCTTGACCCCGTGCAGGGCCAGGGCCAGGCGCATCCCCGAGCGGCCCACCGGCACGTCGCGGCCGTGGGACTGCACCTCCCGGACCCGGACCTTGCGGCCGCCCGGCTCCAGGACCAGGGTGTCGCCCACGCGCACCTCGCCGCTCCAGCAGGTGCCGGTCACCACCACGCCCGCTCCCGGCAGGGTGAAGATCCGGTCCACCGGCAGTCGCAGTGGCCCCTCGCCGCCGCGCTCGGGGACGGCGGCGGCCTGCTCCCGCAGCACGCGCCGCAGGTCGTCCAGGCCGGCGCCGCTGACGGCCGAGACCGGCACCAGCGGCCGGTCCTCCAGGAAGGTCCCCGCCGCCAGGTCGCGCACCTCCTCGGCCACCACCTCGACCAGGGTCTGGTCCACCAGGTCGGTCTTGGTGATGGCCACCACGCCGCCGCGCACGCCCAGGGACTGGAGGATCTCCAGGTGCTCCACCGTCTGGGGCATCACGCCCTCGTCGGCGGCCACGACCAGCAGGGCCAGGTCCACACCGCCCGCCCCGGCCACCATCTGCCGGACGAACCGCTCGTGGCCCGGCACGTCCACCACGCCCAGGGTGATCCCGCCGTCCAGCGGCAGCTCGGCGAAGCCCAGCTCGATGCTGATCCCCCGCTCGCGCTCCTCCTTGAGGCGGTCGGTCTCGGTGCCGGTCAGCGCCTTGATCAGGGCCGACTTGCCGTGGTCCACGTGACCCGCGGTGCCCAGGATCAGGTGCCGCTCGCTCACGCGCTCTCCCTCCGGATACGGGCCCCGAGGGCGGCGAGCTTCCGCTCGATCCGCTCGTAGCCCCGGTCGATGTGGTAGACGCGATCGATGGTGGTCGTGCCGTGGGCGGCGGCGGCGGCCAGGATCAGTGCGGCGCTGGCGCGCAGGTCGGTGGCCATCACCGGCGCCCCGTCCAGCCTGTCGACGCCGAAGATGGTGGCCGTGGCGCCGTCCAGGCGGATGTTGGCCCCCAGGCGGCGCAGCTCGGCGGTGTGGGTGTAGCGGTCGGGGTAGATGGTCTCGGTGATGTGGGTGGTGCCGTCGGCCAGGCAGGCCACGGCCATCAGCTGGGCCTGCATGTCGGTGGGGAAGCCCGGGTACGGCCGGGTGACGATCTCCACCGGTTGCGGGCGGTCCGGACCGCAGCAGCGGACCACGTCGCCGTCGACCGCGAGGTCGCACCCCATGTCGCGCAGGACGGCCAGGGGCGCCTCCACGTGGTCTGGCCGGCAGCCTCGCACGACGATCTCGCCGCCGGTGATGGCGGCCGCCGCCAGGAAGGTGCCCGCCTCGATCCGGTCCGGGATCACGCGGCAGCGCAGCGGCCGCAGGGAGGCCGTGCCGGAGACGGTCAGGGTCGTGGTGCCGATCCCCTCGATCCCGGCCCCGGCATCGCGCAGCGCCTCGGCCAGCTGGGTCACCTCCGGCTCCACGGCGCAGTTGGACAGCTCCGTCTCCCCCTCGGCCAGCACGGCCGCCATCAGCACGTTGCAGGTGGCGCCCACGGAGCTGGGCTCGAAGCGGAACGCCGCACCGCGCAGCCCCCGCGGCGCGACGGCGTGGATGTAGCCGCCCTCCAGGTTGAGCTCCGCTCCCAGCCTGCGCATCCCCTCCAGGTGCAGGTCCACCGGCCGCGGCCCCCAGGCACAGCCGCCCGGCAACGAGACCCGCGCCTCGCCCCGGGAGGCCAGCAGCGGGCCGAGAACGTAGATGCTGGCCCGCATGGTCTTGACCAGATCGTAGGGAGCCTCGATGCCGTCTGCGTCCGTCGTGTCGATCAGCAGCCGCCCGCCTTCCAGCTCGCAGCGGGCCCCCAGCAGTTCCAGCAGCCGCATGAAGGTCCGCACGTCCCGCAGGTCGGGGACGTTCTCGATCTCGCTGACACCGCGGCACAGCAGCGCCGCGGCCATCAGCGGCAGCACCGCGTTCTTGGCCCCGCTGACGGTCACCTCGCCCTGCAGGCGGGTCGGTCCCTCGACGACGAAGCGGTCCATCTATGCCTCCTTCGCGGGGCCGGTGCCGGTCGCCGACCCGGCGCCGTCCGCGTCCCCCGGCAGACAGCCGTAGACGATCCGCGGCAGGTCCGCGTAGTCGCGGCGCACCTGCGGCTCGGCGATTCCCGCCGCGCGGACGATCTCCAGGACGGCGTCGGCCTGGTCGGCCCCGATCTCGAAGGCCACCGCCCCGCCGGGCCGCAGCCACTGGCGCAGGTGGGTGGCGATGGCCCGGTAGAAGCGCAACCCGTCCGGTCCGCCGTCCAGGGCGGTGCGCGGGTCGTGGTCGCGCACCTCGGGCTGCAGGCCGTCGATCTCGTCCGTGCGGACGTACGGCGGGTTGCTGACCAGCAGGTCGACCCTGCCGCGCAGCTCCCGCGGGAACGGCCGGTCCAGGTCCCCCAGCAGCGGCTCGACCCGGGCCGCCACCCCCAGGCGGTGGGCGTTGATCCGGGTCAGCTCCACCGCGTCGGCGCTGGTGTCGCTGCACAGGACGCGCAGGCGCGGCAGCTCGGCCGCCAGGGTGACGGCCACCGCCCCGCTGCCGCAGCCGATCTCCAGGGCCACCGGCGCGATCAGGCTCATCCGCTCGTCGCGCAGCAGCCCCACGCAGGTCTCCACCAGCAGCTCGGTCTCCGGGCGCGGGATGAACACGCCCGGCCGCATCTTGAAGCTGCGGCCGTAGAACTCGGTCTCACCGAGCAGCTGCTGCAGCGGCTCGCCGGCGGCGCGGCGGCGCACCAGCTCGCGGTAGCGGTCCAGCTCGTCGGCGGTGACGGGGCGGTCGTGGTTCAGGTAGAGGTCGATGCGGGTCATCCCCAGCACCTCGCCCAGCAGACGCTCGGCGTTGAGCCGGGGCGCATCGATCCCCTTGCCGGCGAACCAGTCGGTGGTCACCCGGATCAGTTCCCGGACGGTCTTCAAGGGTGCGGGCATGACGTGACGGCGCCTCTGTTCGCCGTCGCGGGGATCACCCCTGCTGCGAGCGGCTCGCCGCCAGCGCCTCCTGGCGACGGTGGTCCTGGATGGCCGAGATGATCTCGTCCAGCTCTCCCTGCATGATCGCGTCGAGGTTGTGGACCGTCAATCCGATTCGGTGGTCGGTGACCCGGCTCTGGGGGAAGTTGTAGGTGCGGATCTTGCCGCTGCGGTCGCCGCTGCCCACCAGGGAGCGCCGCTCCTGGGAGCGGGCCTCCTCCTGCTCGCGGATGGCCATCTCCAGCAGGCGGGAGCGCAGGACCATCAGCGCCTTGGCCTTGTTCTTGTGCTGGGACTTCTCGTCCTGGCACTGGACCACCAGGCCGGTGGGCAGGTGGGTGATGCGGACGGCCGAGTCCGTGGTGTTGACCGACTGCCCGCCCGGTCCCGAGGCGCGGTAGACGTCGATGCGCAGGTCCTTCTCCTCGATCTCGACGTCCACCTCCTCCGCCTCCGGCAGGACGGCCACGGTGACGGCCGAGGTGTGGATCCGGCCCTGGCTCTCGGTCACCGGCACCCGCTGGACGCGGTGGACGCCGCTCTCCCAGCGCAGGATCCCGTAGACCCCATCGCCCCGGATGGCGTAGCTGACCTCCTTGAAGCCGCCCGCGCCGCCCGGCGTCGCGTCGATGAACTCCACCTTCCACCCCTGCCGCTCGGCGTAACGGGTGTACATGCGGGCGATCTCCTCGGCGAACAGGCAGGCCTCGTCGCCGCCGGTCCCGGCCCGCACCTCCAGGATGACGTCGCGGTCGTCGTTGGGGTCGCGGGGCAGCAGGGCCACCTCCAGCTCCTGCGCCGCGGCGTCGCGCCGCTCGCGCAGGTCGGGCAGCTCCTCGCGGATCAGCTCCAGCAGCTCCTGGTCCTCCTCGCTGCGCAGCATCTGCTCGTGCTCGGCCACCTGGCGATCCAGGTCCAGCCAGCGGCGGCCGATCTCCAGGGTGTCGCGCGTGCGGGCGTGCTCGCGGGCCGTTTCCCGGTACCGCTTCATGTCCTTGACCAGGTCGGGATCGCTGAGCTGCCGTTCCAGCTCGGCGAACCGCTCCTCCAGGCGCTCGACGATCTCCCTCACGACCCCTCCTCCCCGGGCGCGGCGCCGGCCGGCACGCCGGTTCCCGCGTCCGCCGCGGCCGGGGCCGGTTCCTCCTGCGGCTCGTAGTAGGTGCGCGTCCGGAAGCCGTCGGCCTCCGGGGCGAGAACGGCCCGCAGGGCGGCCAGGCCCACCGCGAGCTGATCGTCGTCGGGACGGCTGGTCGTGATCTTCTGGAGCATCAGGCCGGGCCAGATCAGCGGCTTGATCAGCCAGGAGTCCGGATAGCGGCCCGAGAGCTTGATCGCCTCGTAGGCCAGTCCGCCGATGACCGGGATCCAGGCCAGCCGCTGCAGCCGCTCGCCCACCGTCTCGGGCCGGCCCAGGAAGCTGAAGACGACCAGGGCGATCAGCATGACGAAGAACAGGAAGCTCGTCCCGCACCGCGGATGGAGCGTGGTGAAGGGACGCGCCTCCTCGACGCTCAGGTCCCGCCCGTTCTCGAAGGCGTGGATCGACATGTGCTCGGCGCCGTGGTACTGGAAGACCCGCGCCATGTCCGGCATCCGCCCGATCAGCAGCAGGTAGGCCAGGAACAGGACGATCCGGATCAGCCCCTCGGTGACGTTGAACCAGATCCGGTGCTCGACGCCCAGCCAGTCGGCCACCAGCAGGGGGAAGTAGAAGAACAGCCCCATGCTCAGGGCGAAGGCGACCAGCAGCGAGCCCCACATCAGCAGCGTGTCGCCCAGCTTGCGGCCCTGGTTGTCCACCCGCTCGTCGGCGGCGGCCTGCTCGGCCGAGTACATCAGCGCCCCGATGCCGATCCCCAGCGACTCGATCAGGTGCAGCCCGCCGCGCAGGACCGGCACCCTGGTCAGGTGCAACCGGGCCAGGAAGCTGCGAAACGGCTTCTTCTGGACGACGATCCGCCCCTCCGGCGTGCGCACCGCCGTGGCGATGGCCGTCGGCGAGCGCATCATGACGCCCTCGATGACGGCCTGGCCGCCGACGGCCAGGTCCAGATCCCGGGGACAGGTCCCGGTGGCGCCCTTCTCGCTCATGCCGACCTCCTGTGCCGGCACCGGGCCGGCCTCGCTGGGAACCGCTCAAAAAGCAGGGGGCGCCGCGGCCTGGACCCGGCGCCCCCCGGAGACGTCGCAAGCGGCCGCCATCGCGCAGGCGACGACGACGCTAGTGCTTCTTGCGGCTCTTCTTCGTGTAGTCGACACCCTCGTACCGCTTCATGAAGCGCTCCACGCGGCCGGCGGTATCGACGATCTTCTGCTGCCCGGTGAAGAACGGGTGGCACTGGGAGCAGATCTCCACGTTGATCTTCGGCAGCGTCGAGCGCGTGTGGATCACGTTGCCGCAGAGGCAGGTGATCTCGCAGTCCACGTACTCGGGATGGATGCCCTTCTTCATCGCCAGTCACCTCGTTTCGGGTCTCGATGCCTGCGGAGCTCTCTAGATAAGCAGCAGCGGCCCCGAGAGCAAATTTTTTGTCACCTTCCGGGAGGTCCCGGAAGGGGCCTAGGCGTTCATGGCGGCCAGGAACTTGGCGTTCGTCTTGGTCTTGCTCAGCTTGTCGATCAGGAACTCCATGGCCTCGACCGGGCTGTAGTCGCTCAGGTACTTGCGCAGGACCCAGATCTTGTTCAGGTCCTTCTTGTCCAGCAGCAGGTCCTCCTTGCGCGTGCCCGACTTGAAGATGTCGACGGCCGGGTAGATCCGCTTCTCGGCGATCTTGCGGTCCAGGACCAGCTCCATGTTGCCGGTCCCCTTGAACTCCTCGAAGATCACCTCGTCCATGCGGGAGCCGGTCTCGATCAGGGCGGTGGCGATGATGGTCAGGGAGCCGCCCTCCTCGATGTTCCGCGCCGCCCCGAAGAACCGCTTGGGCTTCTGCAGGGCGTTGGAGTCCACACCGCCGGAGAGAATCTTGCCCGAGTGGGGCACCACCGTGTTGTGGGCCCGCGCCAGGCGGGTGATGGAGTCCAGCAGGATCACCACGTCCCGCTTGTGCTCCACCAGCCGCCGCGCCTTGGCCAGGACCATGCTGGCCACCTGGACGTGCCGCTCGGCCGGCTCGTCGAAGGTGGAGCTGATGACCTCGCCCTTGACCGACCGCGCCATGTCGGTGACCTCCTCGGGCCGCTCGTCGATCAGCAGGACGATCAGGTGCACCTCCGGATTGTTCTCCGTGATGGCGTTGGCGATCTTCTGCAGGATGATGGTCTTGCCGGCCCGCGGCGGCGAGACGATCAGACCGCGCTGTCCCTTGCCGATGGGTGCGAAGAGATTGATCAGCCGGGTGGTGATGTCCCCGTCCTTGGTCTCCAGGTTCAGCAGCTCGTCGGGATAGAGCGGGGTCAGGTTGTCGAACAGGGTGACGTGCTTGGCCTTCTCCGGGTCCTCGCCGTTGACCGACTCCACCTTCAGCAGGGCGAAGTAGCGTTCGTTGTCCTTGGGCGGTCTCACCTGGCCGGCCACCGTGTCCCCCGTCTTGAGGTCGAACTTCTTGATCTGGGACGGCGAGAGGTAGATGTCGTCCGGCCCCGGCAGGTAGTTGTACTTGGCCGAGCGCAGGAAGCCGTACCCCTCCTGCAGGACCTGCAGCACACCCTCGGCGTAGATCAGGCCGTTCTTCTCGGTCTGCGCCTCCAGGATGCGGAAGATCAGCTCCGACTTGCGCAGGTTGCTGAAGCTCTCGATGTTCAGCTCGTTGGCGATCTCCACCAGCTCGGTGATGCTCTTCTCTTGCAGTTCCTTGATGTCCATGACTCTCCTGGGGGTTGCGGTCGCCGGCGCGGGCCGCGACCACGGGGGACTGATCGACTGTCGGGGTTCCGGGTCTCCAGGCGCGCCACGGCCCCAGCGGGCCTGGCGGCCATCACGGTCGCAGGTGTCGAACGGGAATCTTCAGGCAAGGACCGTGCCTACGCGCCTCGGTCCGCCGTGAAACCGTCGCCGGCGCTCCCCTCCTACGCGCCGCCGGACAGCTTCTGGTACATCTTCATGTTCTCGTCGGCCGCCTGGGTGTCGCCCATGGCAGCCTGGCACAGCGAGAGGTAGAAATACCCGTTGGTGGAACCGGGGAACTGCTCCACCAGGGAATTGCCGACGTTGACGCCCTTCTGGTACTGCTCCTTGGCCTTCTGCTCCAGTTCCTGCTTGAGCCCGGGATCGGTCTCCCGGCTCGCCTGGTCGTCCAGGGAACGGGCGTACTTGTAGTGGACCATCAGCTTCTGCAGCAGGGTGTTCTCCTCGGGGAAGTCCTCGAGGGAGAGGGCCTTGTCGTAGTAGCGGAGGGCGTCCTCGTAGCGCAGGACGGACGCGTCGCTGTAGAGCAGGGCCACCTGCAGCGACAGCGGCTTGAGCTGGTCGTCGTTGGCCACGTCGTCGTCGTTCTCGTAGATGTCGATGACCCGGGTCAACAGGTCGGCCGCACGGCCGTACTGGTTCTGTTCCTGGGCCAGGTTGGCGACGTCGATCAGCAGGCCAGGATCGTCCGGATGCTCCTGCAGGAGCTTGTCGTAGAGGGCCGCCGCCTCCTCCTTGCGGCCCAGCTGGCTCAGGACGTTGGCCTTGTCGGCCAGCAGGGAGTAGGCGCCGGGATTCTCGCCCAGGACCTGGTCCAGCAGCTGGAGGGCCTCCTGGAGGGTCCGCTGGGGATCCTCCGTCTCCGGGGCGATCTTGATCTTCATCCGGGCCAGGTTCCTGATGGGCGCGATGGAGTCGGGCAGGGCGGCGTAGGCCAGCCGGAAGTAGCCCTCGGCGGCCTCGTAGTAGCCCTGCTTGTACTCGTTCTTGGCGTCGTTGTTGCGGTTGACGTAGTTGTAGAGCAGCGACTCCTGGACCTTGTCCTTCAGGTTCGGATCCAGCTCGAGGGCCTTCCGGTAGTAGTTGTAGGCGATCTGGTAATCCTTCCTGGCGGCGAGATAGTCGTTGTCCCGGATGGCCTCTTCGGCCTTGTGGGAGTAGGCCTCGCCCAGGTAGAAGAACGCATCGGGCTCGTTGGGATTGTACTCCAGCCCCTCGTTGAGGACCGCGATCGCCTTGTCGTAGAGCTGCTGATCGATGTAGAGGATGGCGCTGGTGACATGGGCCGAGCGGCAACCGGCCAGCACGGCCATCGCCCACACTCCCGTCAGGACGAGCAGTCGCTTGGAGTTCATTCGGTTTTCCCCCTGCTACACGCGGATCGCGGTCTCAGCTGGAACGGGCCAGGATCTGCCGGGGTGGGGTCGAGGTTTCGTCATGTGACCGGCGCCGGAAGCGACGCCGCCCGACCGCACGGACGTCGCGCAGTCATGGGGAAAGTAAACGCCAAAGCCCCTGTCCTGTCAAGGAGAAGGAACCGGGTCGGGAATACGCCCTCCCCTGCGGTGCCCCCGACCGGGAGGGCTGCCCCAGGGCAACCGGTCCAGCCAGCGGCGGCGCTCCTCCGGCGGCAGGGGCCGCAACCGTTCCACCAGGGAGAAGGCCACCAGGGAGTCGAGCCGCTGCTGGGCGGCGGCCAGCGCACCGAGACAGCGGCCGATCTCGCCCTCGTCCAGCTCGGGGCGCGCCAGGGCCCGGCGCAGGGCCAGTCTCGCCCGGCGGACCTGCAGGCGCTGCTCGTGAACCCGGGGAGCCACCTCCCGGACCCAGCTGCCGGGATCGCCGGGCGGTCCCGGGAACATCCCCGGCCGCGGCAACGGCGCCGTCCCGGGCCGATCGCACAGCGGCATCGACCCTTCCCACGGGGTGGGCTGCGACAGGCGGTGTCGCTGCCACAGCAGGCCGACATTCAGGCCCAGCGAGGCCACCAGCAGCAGGACCAGCAACCTTTTCATGGCGACTCCCCCCCGGCCGCGTCGTTCCCGGTTCCCGTCTCCGCCACGACCAGCAGAGCGTCGAGGGTGAGGGCCCCCTCCTCCCACAGCAGCGAACCGCTCAGCCCCGAGGCGACGGCCGGGTCCACCGGCCCACCCTCGAGGTGCGAACCGAGCCAGGCGGCCAGGACGCCCACGGCCACGACCGCGGCCCGGAACGCCAGGCGCACCGCCGGCGATTCACGCCGCGCCAGGCGGGCGCGCAGGCGCGGGCGCAGATCGCTGTCCGGGACGGGCACATCGGCCACGCCCAGGCGCTCCCAGAGGTGACCGGTCTCCATGACCAGGTCGCGGCAACGGGGACACCCCTGCAGGTGCCGCTGCATCTCCTGGCGCTGGTGGTCGGTCAGCTCCCCGGACACCAGGCGTGCCAGCAGGTCATCGACGTGGTTCATCGTCGTCCTCCTCGGTCGCGGACAGCTCCCGGCGCAGTCCCTTCAGGGCGCGGTTGATGAGCGATTCCACCGCCCCCTCGCTCGTGTCCAGGACCCGGGCGATCTCCCGCAGGGAGAGCTCGTGGAAGCGGCGCAGGACCAGGGCCTCGCGTTGCCGTTGCGGCAGCCGCGCCAGCGCCGCGCGGACACGTTGCCGGTCGGACTCGGCATCCAGCCGCTGCTGGGGGTCGGGCGCGGGATCGGGTCGCCGATCCCGTTCCAACCGCCAGGGAAGCCACGAGAGGATCGACCGGCGGCGCCCCCAGCTGCGGGCCTGGTTCGTGGCGATGCTCAGCAGCCAGGCGCGGAACCGACCGTCCGCCCGGTAGCGCGGGGCCGAGCGCAGGACCCGCAGGAAGGTCTCCTGGGCCAGGTCCTCGGCGTCCTCCCGCGAGCCGGTCAGGCGCCACAACAACCGGATGACTTCGCCTTGCCAGCGGCCGACCAGGAGATCGAACGCCGCCTCCTGGCCGGCCGCCACGCGCCGCATCAGTTCGTCGTCGGTCGGTGCCATGGCTCCATCGTCGTTGCGGACGCCTGGTCATCGCCGGATCTCCGTCCGGTCACTCGTTCGTCACCACCACATGGGATGGCGGGGACCCGCGCCCTGCGGGCCGGCTCCGCACGGACCACCTCCCGGGCCCATCCCGCGGTGGCCCGCACCGTGCCCCATCCCGCGGGGACCGGCGCCGGGGCCCATGCCGCCGGGGCCCATCCCGCAGCGGCCTCCCCGGCCACCATGGGCGCGCATCAGGATCAACTGGTCCCGCTGCTCGGGCGTCAGCAGCTTGCGGACGGCCAGTCGCTGCTCCAGCCAGCTGGTCTGCATCTGCGTGCGCAACTCGCCGATCCGGGCGGCCAGCTTGCGGACCTTGCCGGCGTCGGGCGCGTCCTTGAGCATCTCGCCCTGCAGGTCGTGGCGCAGGCGGAGCAGATCCTTCTGGTAGGCCAGCCGCTGCTTGCGTCCCTCCTCGACCAGGGCTTCGATCTGCTGGCGCTGCTCGTCGGACAAGTCGAGCCGGTCGAACATCAACTGCATCCCGGTCCCGGGCCCGCCCCGCCAGCAGGGGCCGGCGCCGGGGCCGCCGGGACCCCCGCCCGGCCAGACTGGATCGGGCGCGGGCTGGGCGGCGACGGCCGCCGCGACCAGCAGGGCCGCGCCGAGGATCAGGATCATTCTACCGTGGCGTCCGTTCATCGCGAAACCTCCCGTGTCGTGTTGTCGGTTGGGAACCGGTGTTCTCATCCCTGACAACGCACGGGGACGTCATCTCCTGCGCGGCGATCTGTGGCGGGTCACCGCGGCCCGCCGGAACGGTCCAGTCCCAGCAGCCGCTCGACCCGCCGGAGATTGCCGGCCAGCGACGTGTCGGCCGGCGCGACGCCCAGTCCCCGCCGCAGGACGGCGGCCGCTTCCGGCAGCCGCCCCGCGCGGGCCAGCAGGATCCCCAGGTCGAGATAGCCCCGCGGGTCGCCGGGATGCTCGTCCAGCAGCCGACGGGCGGCCTGCTCGGCGGCCGCGGGGCGGCCGGCGTGGAGCAGGGCGACGGTGTAGTTGTGCAGCAGCGTGGGGTCGGAGTCGCGGCGCAGGTAGTCGTCCAGCAGCGGGATGGCCCGGTCGATCTCGCGCCGCTGCAGCAGCAGGTTGATCAGGTCCTTCTCCACCAGGGGGCGCTCCAGGGCCCGCTCCAGGCCGCGGCGCAGGACGGCGACCGCCTCCTGCTCCCGCCCCTGCAGGACCCGCAGGCGGGCCAGGCCGCGATAGGCCTGGGTCAGGCGGGGATCCAGCTCCAGGGCGTGTTCGTAGAGACGGGCCGCCCGCTGCAGGTCCGCCGTCGCGGCCGGGTCGGCGGCGGTGCGCCCGGCATCGCCCAGGTGTTGCCAGCGGATCGCCTCGTTGACCAGTCCGGCGGCCTGCAGCCGGACCAGCAGGGGGCGCAGTCCCCAGGGCTGGACGACCAGGACCGCCGCGACGAGCAGACCCAGCGCGAGCAGGCGCTCCCGGCGGCCGGCCGCCAGCACCTCCCCCGCCGCCAGACCGGTCAGCAGCGCCCAGACCGGCACCAGGACCAGCCGGTAGCGGCTGACGACGAAGAAGACGCTCCCGCCGGCGACCAGCAGCGTCGCGGCGGCGATCCAGACCAGCACCCAGCGTCGGCGGCGGCGCAGGGCCAGGACCAGCCCCACCAGGCCGCCCGCCGACAGCAGGCCGTACGGCACGACCAGGGGACGGAGGGTCGGCGCGTAGCGCGGCCAGGCCTCCAGGGGCGAGATCTGGGGGAACTCGGCGGCCGTCAGGTGGAGGTGGACCTTGCGGAGCCAGAGCCGCAGGGCGCGGCCGGGGCGGGCGCGGATGCTCCGCCAGGCCTCGCGGGCCCAGGTCCGGTCGGCCGCCGCGGCGTCGGGGACGTGCCGTCCCAGCCGGCGGCTCAGGAAGGCGGCGCCGGTGGGATCGGCCTCGACGTCGAAGCCCGTGAAGGTGATGAACAGTCCGTTGGCCTCCGGCCCGTTGCCGATGTAGAGGTTGATCCCGCCGTTGAGACTCGGCCCCACCGGCCGGCCGCTGCGGACGCTGTTGACCACGACGGCGGGCAGCAGCATGCCGGCCGCGACGACGCCCGCCAGCAGCGCCCCCCGCCAGCGCCGCCACACGGTGGCGGCGGCCGGATCGCGCAGCGCCCATGCCGCCGGCAGCCAGAGCAGCAGGGTGTGGCCGCGCAGCAGTCCCGCGAGGCCGATCAGCAGACCCGCCAGCGCGGCCCGCCGCAGGCCGGCGGGTCCGCGGGGCAGGGTCAGCAGGGCCAGCAGTCCGGTGACCACCGCGGTCAGGGGGATCTCCAGCAGGACCGTCGTCACCAGCACGGCGGCCGGGCGATACAGCAGCCACAACGCGGGCGGCAACCACCAGAGACGACGGTCTAGGAAACGCCGACCGAGCACGCCCAGCAGCACCGCGACCCAGGCCCAGCAGGCCGCCTGGAGGATCCGGATCCCGGTCGGCGGCGGTCCCACGCGCACCCGGTGGGCGTCGAGGGTCCGGCCGCTGCCGGTGACGGCGACGAGATAGGGGTAGAGGGGAGACATGTAGAAGGGCTGGCGGGGAACCCTCTCCCCGCCCGCGATGGCGGCCCCCCGGCGCAGGTAGTAGGCCTCGTCCAGGACCGGGACCCTGGTCAGGGCTGTCTGGTCGAGCCGGTGCCAGGTCGCCGACCAGAAGACGATCATGGCGGCGGCCGCCAGCAGGACCGGCCACCAGGCGAACCGGGCCGACGGACGCTGCTGCCGGCGGTGGCCGTTCACACGCTGAAGCGGATGTTGAGGACGTCGCCGTCCTGGACCACGTAGTGCTTCCCCTCCAGGCGGACCTTGTTGGCCTTGCGCGCCTCGGCCAGCCCCCCGCAGGCGACCAGGTCGTCGTAGGCGCAGGTCTCGGCCCGGATGAAGCCGCGCTCCATGTCCGAGTGGATGGTCCCGGCCGCCTGGGGCGCCAGCGTGCCGCGGCGGATCGTCCAGGCCCGGCACTCGTCCTCGCCGACGGTGAAGAAGCTCTGCAGACCCAGGGCCCGGTAGGCGGCCCGGATCAGGCGGTCCGCGGCCGGCTCCTCGACCCCCAGGTCGGCCAGGAACTCGCGCCGCTCCCCGGGAGCCAGCTCGGCGATCTCCGCCTCCAGCTTGGCGCACAGGTCCACGACCTCGGCGCCGCCGGCCCGTGCGGCCTCGACGACCTCGGCCGGGACGCCGTCCTCGTCCCCGTTGAGGATCAGCAGCAGCGGCTTGAGCGTCAGCAGGGAGAAGCCGCTCAGCAGCTTCCGCTCGTCCTCGGTGAACTCGAGATCGCGCAGCGGCAGTCCCTGTTCCAACCGCTCGCGGCACCGCTCCAGCAGGGGCGGCTCCAGCGGGTTGTCGACCTTCCCCTTCTTCTGGCGGTCGCTCGCCAGGCGCTCCAGGCGCTTCTCGACGACCTGCAGGTCGGCGACGGTCAGCTCCAGGGCCACGTCCTCGATCTCCGCCCGCGGATCGGGCTCGGACATGCCGTCCGCGAAGCAGCGGACGACCTGGGCCAGGGCGTCGACCTTGCGGGCGTGCTCCAGGAAACGGACGGCCTCGCCGCCGACCCCGCCCCCGGGGTCGAAGCCGGGGATGTCGACCCACTCCACGCTGGCGTGGACGGTCCTGCGCGGCCGGAACATCTCGCTCAGCCGGTCCAGGCGCGGGTCGGGCACCTTGCCCACCGCCCGATGGGGCTCCACGCCCCCCTGACCCACCGGCGCGCCGGCCCCGGTGACGGCATTGAAAAGGGTCGTCTTGCCGCTGTACTTGACACCCAGGATCCCGATCTGCATGGCAGGTCTCCCCGTTGGCTGTGGTCGGTCGCGAAGCGATGATAACGGGCGCCCCGTCCCGGCGCAACACGACCAGAATTCTCGGTTGCTTCCCCACGCCGGAAGCGTACCTTCGGGCTGTCAAACGGTTGACGACCTTTCAATGAAAGGATGAGGCGATGTACAAGGGCAAGCGTTCCCATGCCAACGGGATCCCGTCGCGCATGGAGCTGATGCACGACCCCCGCCATTACAAGGGGACGGCCTTCACGGAGAAGGAACGTGACGTCCTGCACCTGCGGGGCCTGCTCCCGCCCCGGGTCCACACCCAGAGGGAACAGGTGGCCCGGGTCATGGAGAACTACCGCAAGAAACCGACGGACATCGAACGCTACATCTTCCTGACTTCGCTGCAGGGACGCAACGAAAACCTTTTCTACCGCGTCATCATCGACCACATCGAGCAGATGATGCCCATCATCTACACGCCGACGGTCGGCCAGGCCTGCCAGGAGTACGGCCACATCCTGCGCAAGCCGCGCGGGCTGTTCATCTCGGCCCAGGACCGCGGGCGCATCGAGGAGCTGCTGTGGAACTGGCCGGAGGACGACGTGCGGATCATCGTCGTCACCGACGGCGAGCGGATCCTCGGCCTAGGCGACCTGGGCGCCGACGGCATGGGGATCCCCGTGGGCAAGCTCTCCCTCTACACCGCCTGCGCCGGCGTCCATCCCCGGCAGTGCCTGCCCATCACCCTCGACGTCGGGACGAACAACGAGGAGCTGCTCAACGATCCCCTCTACGTGGGGCTGCAGCACCGTCGCCTGACCGGACAGGAGTACGACGATTTCATCGAGGAGTTCGTCACGGCCGTCCGCGAGGTCTACCCCCACGCCGTCATCCAGTTCGAGGACTTCGCCAACCACAACGCCTTCCGCCTGCTGCAGAAGTACCGCGACCGGCTGGCCTGCTTCAACGACGACATCCAGGGCACGGCGGCGGTCACCCTGGCCGGCCTGTTCTCCGCCCTGCGCATCACCGGCAAGCCGCTGACCGAGCAGATGATCCTGTTCAACGGCGCCGGCGAGGCTGGCATCGGGATCGGCGACCTGATCGTCTCGGCCATGGAGCTGGAGGGACTGCCCCGCGAGGAGGCGATGCAGCGGATCTGGTACGTCGACTCCAAGGGCCTGGTCGTCGCCTCCCGCACCGACCTGGCGGAGCACAAGCTCCCCTACGCCCACGAGCACGCCCCGATCGACAACCTGGCCGACGCCGTCCGCGAGCTGAAGCCGACGGCGCTGATCGGCGTCTCGGCCGTGCCGCAGGTCTTCACCGAGGAGATCGTCAAGGAGATGGGCCGGTTGAACGAGCGGCCCATCATCTTCGCCCTCTCCAACCCCACCTCCAAGGCCGAGTGCACCGCCGAGCAGGCGTACACCTGGACGGAGGGACGGGCCATCTTCGCCAGCGGCAGCCCGTTCCCGCCGGTGGAGATCGGCGGCCGGACGCTGGTCCCCGGACAGGGGAACAACGCCTACATCTTCCCCGGCCTCGGCCTGGGCGCCATCGTCAGCCACACCCGGCGGGTCACCGACCCCATGTTCTACGCCGCGGCCAGGACCCTGGCCGACCTGGTTTCCGAGGACGACCTGGCGCGGGGGACGATCTACCCGCCCCTGACCGACATCCGCGAGGTCTCGGCCCACATCGCCGCCGCCGTGGCGAAGATCGTCTACGACGAGGGCCTGACCGAGCTCCCGCGCCCCGACGACATCCTGGCCGAGGTCCGCGAGAACATGTACGAGCCGGTCTACCCCTGCTACGTCGACGACTGCGACGAGAGCTGACGGGCGGGACCGCTCAGGCACCGAGACGCGCCACGATCCCGGCGGCCGGTCGGCCGTCGGGATCGTCGTCCTCGGCCAGGTGGAGATGGGTGAACGGGGGCGACGGCAGCAGCGCCGGCAGCTCCCCGGGCTCCAGGCAGAAGCGCCGGCGCGGCAGCCTCTCGGCGGCGGACGGCACCCAGCGGAAGGTCCGCACCAGCACGACCCCGCCCGGCCGCAGCAGCTGCGGGGCGCGGCGCAGCAGCGGCCGCTCCAGGTAACGGATCGCCAGCAGGAGCGCCCAGGGGCCGGCCGGCACCTGGGCGGGATCGGACAGGTCGCGCACCAGGGAAGTCAGCCGGACGCCCTCCTCCGCCGCCAGCTCCCGCGCCCGCCGCAACGCCTCCGGATCCCGGTCGACGACCGTCACCGCGTAGCCCCGCCGCGCCAGCCAGACGGCGTTGCGGCCGCTGCCGCTGCCGCAGTCCAGGACCGGACCCGCCGCCGGGGGCGGCAGCAGGCCGGCCTGGTCGACCAGGAAGGGGGCCGGCCGCCACAGGGAGGTGCGGCCCGGTCCCGTCTCCCGCGGCAGCGCCGCCGCCAGCTCCGCGCACCAGACGGTCCCGTCGGCAAGGCGTCCTCCCCGGCGCAGGAACTCCACCAGCCGCCGGGTCGTGTCCGAATCCGGACCGACGACCAGCAGCGGTTCGTGACGCGGCGGCAACCGGTGGCCCGGCAGCCAGGCCGCCAGGACGTCGTCGTGAAGCCCTTCCGCCGCCGGCAGCGGCCACGAGGCCGCCCCCGCCGCATGTCCCGCCCGGAAGGCGGCGGGTTCGCGCACGTCGAGGATGTTCCCCGCCACGACGGCCGGGTGTGCGGCCGCCGGCCCCGGGGCGAGCAACCGGATCATCCGTCTTTCCTCCCGCGGTGGCATCTGGTAAGGTTCCCGGAGCGCCGAGGCGGCCGGCTGGCGGCCCCCGGCGCCGGAACGATGTTGCGTTATGCCCTTCTACGCACGGTGCTTTCCCCCCTGCTCGCCGTCACAGGCGACGAGGGGCTGTTTCGCCTGGAGTTCCTGCCCCGGGCCTTCCAGGCCCCGACCCGCGCCCACACCATCGCCGTGCGCCTGGGAGAGACGCAGCCGCCGCGCGAGGACCCCGCCGCCTTCGGCGAACTGCGCCGCCGCCTGGCCGCCTACTTCGTCGGCGAGGGCGACCTGTCCGGCATCCCCCTGGCCATCCGGGGCACGCCGTTCCAGACGGCCGTCTGGCACCGCGTCCTGCGCATCCCGCCGGGGAAGCTGCGCACCTACCACCAGCTGGCCCGCGAGGTGGGCGAGCCCCAGGCCACCCGGGCGGTCGGCAGCGCCCTGGCGGCCAACCCGCTGCCGCTGCTGATCCCCTGTCACCGGGTCATCGGCAGCGACGGTCGCCTGACCGGCTACGCGGGCGGCCTGGCAGCCAAGGCACAGCTGCTGCGCCTGGAGGGACACACCGTCGACGGCGACCGGCTCGTTCCTCCTCAACTGTTCTGATCCCCGACCGATTCCCGGGGGAAATGACTGGCGCGCCGGGGTGCCGGGCGACTATCTTCCCTCGCCCCGGAACCGGCAACCCGAGCATCCGAGCCAAGGGGGACCGATGTCCAGCACCGATCGCTACGGTCTGCAGCCGGACCTGCCGACACCGCTGTCGCCGCTGGTCGAGATCGCCCGCAACCTCCGCTGGAGCTGGGACGACGAGGCCTGCGCCCTGCTGCGGGAGCTCTCCCCGGAGCTGTGGGAACGTCACGACCACAACCCCCTGGAGGTCCTGGACCGCCTGCCCGCCGAGCGGCTGGCCGCCCTGGCGGAGGACCGGGACTTCCTCGCCCGCCTGGACGGCATCCTGGCCCGCTGGCGTGACGAGTTCCACGTCCGGACCCAGCCCCTGGATCTCGACTTCAACGGCCGGGCCATCGCCTACTTCTGCGCCGAGTTCGGCATCCACGAGTCGCTGCCCATCTACTCGGGCGGGCTGGGCGTGCTGGCCGGGGACCATCTCAAGTCGGCCAGCGACCGCAACCTGCCGGTGGTCGGCGTGGGGCTAGCCTACCGGTTCGGCTACCTCCACCAGCTGCTGGACGCGTCGGGCTACCAGCAGGAGCAGTACGACCGCAACGACTTCGACCGCCTGCCCATGGCGCTGCAGTGCGACGCGCAGGGCGCGCCCCTGGAGGTGACCGTTCCGGTCCTGGACCGCGAGGTGCGCCTGCGGATCTGGCGCGTCGACGTGGGGGCCGTCCCCCTCTACCTGCTGGACAGCGACGTCGAGGGCAACAGCGAGGAGGACCGCCTCATCACCGGCCACCTCTACGGCGGCGACATCCACACCCGGATCCGCCAGGAGCTGGTGCTCGGGGTGGGCGGACTGCGGGCCCTCGAGGCCGTGGGGATCGCCCCGGCCGTCCGGCACATGAACGAGGGCCACTCGGCCTTCCTGGCCCTGGAGCAGGTGCGCCGTTACCGCCGCGAGGGGGGGATGACCTTCGACGAGGCGTGCGCCCACGCCCGCTCCGGCAACGTGTTCACGACCCACACGCCGATCCCGGCCGGCAACGACGCCTTTCCCCAGGAGGTCCTGCGCCCCTACCTGGAGCCGCTGGCCGCCGCCATGGACGAACCGGTCGAGCGACTGCTGGCCCTCGGCCTGCACGACATGCAGAACGGCCGCGAGGGCCGGTTCGAGATGACGGTCCTGGCGTTGCGCCTCTCCCGCTTCGCCAACGGGGTCAGCGAGCTGCACGGCCATGTCTCGCGGCGGATGTGGCACGGCCTGTGGCCGGACCGGTCCCTGGACGATGTCCCCATCTCCCACGTCACCAACGGCGTCCACCTGCCCACCTGGCTCGACCGCGGGCTGGGGGAGGCCGTGGCCGGTCGCGACGGCCGCCCCGATGCCGCCGCCGTCTGGCGGCGCAAGAACGAGCTGCGCCGCGAGCTCGTCCGGGAGGCCCGCCGTCGCAGCCGCCTGCGCCTGGAGCGCCTGGGCGCCGATCCCGCCGCGGTGGCGGCCGCCGACGCCCTGCTCGACCCGGACATCCTGACCGTCGGCTTCGCCCGCCGCTTCGCCCCCTACAAAAGGGCTGACCTGCTGCTGCGGGACCCGGAGCGGCTGATCCGGCTGCTGACCGACCCGCGCCGCCCGCTGCAGATCGTCATGGCCGGCAAGGCCCACCCCCGCAACGTGCCGGGCAAGGAGAACCTCCGCCGGATCTGGGAGTTCACCCAGCGCCCCGAGGTGCGGGGACGGTTCGTCGTCCTGGAGAACTACGACCTCGCCCTGGGCCGGCTGCTGGTCCGCGGCAGCGACGTCTGGCTGAACACGCCGCGCCGCCCCCTGGAGGCCAGCGGTACCTCCGGCATGAAGGCCGCGGCCAACGGCGGACTGAACCTGTCGGTCCTGGACGGCTGGTGGTGCGAGGCGTTCGATCCCGGCCGCCCCAACGGCTGGGGCTTCGGCGAGCACCCCGAGGACATGCCCCCCGAGGAGCAGGACCGCCTCGACTCGGCCCGCCTGTTCGACCTGCTGGAACAGGAGGTCGTCCCCCTGTTCTACGAGCGCGACGACGACGGCATCCCCCGCCACTGGGTGGAGATGATGCTCCGGGCCGTCGCCACCGCGACCCCCCGCTTCACCTCCGACCGGATGGTCGACGAGTACGCCGAGAGGTTCTACCTCCCCTGCGCGGACGACGAGCAGGAGTAGAACGGACCGGACAAGGACCAGGTGTCCTCCGTCCGAGTGGTGCCCCCTCCCTGCAGAGAGACGCCTGGCCGTGACTTCCTGTC